>NZ_BAAASG010000016.1:0-373883 GCF_039532765.1 Streptomyces longisporus | reverse complement strand
CGCACAAGCGCCGCAGGCATCCGCACCCCTGCCGCCCACCCCCCGTCTCGTACCCTTGAGCCCGTGCAGGAACGACACGACGCCCCCCTCGCCCCGCTGACCACCTTCCGGCTGGGCGGTCCCGCGACCCGGCTGATCACCGCCACGACCGACGCCGAGGTGATCGCAGCGGTCCGCGAGGCCGACGACACCGGCACCCCGCTCCTGCTGATCGGCGGCGGTTCCAACCTGGTCATCGGCGACAAGGGCTTCGCCGGCACCGCTCTCCTCATCGCCACCAAGGGCCTCGACCTCGACGGCACACGCCTGGAGCTCGCCGCGGGCGAGGTGTGGACCGACGCCGTCGCCCGCACCGTCGAAGCCGGACTCGCCGGCATCGAGTGCCTGGCCGGCATCCCGGGCTCGGCCGGCGCGACCCCCATCCAGAACGTCGGCGCGTACGGACAGGAGGTCTCCTCGACCATCACCGAGGTGATCGCCTACGACCGCCACACCCGCGAAACGGTCACCGTCCCGAACGCCGACTGCGCCTTCTCGTACCGCCACAGCCGCTTCAAGGCCGACCCCGAGCGCTACGTGGTCCTCCGCGTCCGTTTCGAACTGGAGGACGCCGACGGCCTCTCCGGCCCCATCAAGTACGCCGAGACGGCCCGCGCCCTCGGCGTCGAGCCCGGCGACCGCGTCCCCCTCGCAGCGGCCCGCGAAACCGTCCTCAAACTGCGCGCCGGGAAGGGCATGGTTCTGGACCCCGAGGACCACGACACCTGGTCGGCCGGTTCCTTCTTCACCAACCCGATCCTCACCGACGCCCAGTTCGCCGCCTTCCACGCGCGCGTGCAGGAGCGGCTCGGCGACGGCGTGGAGCCCCCCGCCTACCCGGCGGGCGAAGGCCACACCAAGACCTCCGCGGCCTGGCTGATCGACAAGGCGGGCTTCACCAAGGGCTACGGCACGGGCCCCGCCCGCATCTCCACCAAGCACACCCTCGCCCTCACCAACCGCGGCGAAGCCACCACCGAGGACCTGCTCGCACTCGCCCGCGAGGTCGTCACCGGCGTCCGTGAGGCCTTCGGCATCACCCTGGTCAACGAGCCGGTGACGGTCGGCGTCAGCCTGTAGCGCCGGCCCGGCCCGGGCGGCCGGGCAGGGCACAGGGCGTACGCCTAGTACGCGAGTCCCACCCCCTGCTTCACCGTCCGCTCGTCGTCGATCATCGCCAGCATGGCGTGCGCGACATCGGCGCGTGCGATGAAGCGGCCCTTGCGCGGGAAGCCGCCGACGACGGTGCGATAGCGGCCGGTGAGCGGCTTGTTCTGCAGGCGCGGTGGCCGTACGGACGTCCAGTCCGTGGCGCTGCCGGCCAGCTCGGCCTCCATGCCGCGCAGGTCGGTGTAGATGTCTTTGAGGGCGGCCGACACCAGGCCGCGCATCGCACGGTCCAACGCGCCGTCGCCGTCGGCGGCGGGCCCGACCGGACCGGCGCTGACCACGAGCAGTCGGCGTACGCGCTCGGTCTCCATGGCCCGCAGGACCGTACGGGTCAGCCGGGTGGCGACCCCGGCGTCCTTGCGGCTGCGCGCGCCCAGGCCGGAGAGGACGGCGTCCCGGCCGCTGACGGCGGCGCGCAACTCGTCGGGGTCGGTGAGGTCGGCGCGGAAGACCTCCAGCGCGTCCCCCGTGACGTCGAGCCGGGCCGGATCGCGGACCACCGCGGTCACCCGGTGGCCGGCCCCGAGGGCCTGGCGCACGATCTCCCGGCCGATGCCGCCGGTGGCGCCGAAAACGGTGAGGTTCATGAGTGCTCCCGTGCTCGGGATGGGTGGGTGAGTATTCACTCACCGCTGCTTCCTCCTAGAGTGGGTAATCACTCACTCACTCGTCAAGCCGATTGGACGCCCCATGGAGCCGAAGCCGGCGCGTGTCCGCATCCTCGACGCCGCCCACGAGCTCATGCTCACCGTCGGACTCGCCCGCACCACCACCAAGGAGATCGCCCGGGCGGCCGACTGCTCCGAAGCGGCCCTCTACAAGTACTTCGAGAGCAAGGAGGAGCTGTTCGTGCGCGTCCTCGCCGAGCGGCTGCCCCGGCTCACGCCCCTCCTGGCCGGCCTCACCGCCGAACCGGGACAGGGCACCCTGGAGGCAAACCTCACCGGGATCGCCCGCGAGGCCGCGCTCTTCTACGAGCAGAGCTTCCCGATCGCCGCCTCCCTGTACGCCGAGCCCCAGCTCAAACGACGCCACGACGACGCCCTGCGCGCGCTGGGCGCCGGTCCGCACCGGCCCATCGAGGACCTGGACGCCTATCTGCGAGCCGAACAGGCCCTCGGCCGCGTGCGCGCCGACGCCGACACCTTCGCCGCGGCCTCCCTGCTGCTGGGCGCCTGCGCACAGCGCGCGTTCGCCTACGACATGACCGACACGGGGGAACGGCCCCCGGTCGACGCGTTCGCCGCACGGCTTGCGAGGGCACTGCTGGGCGGAATCTCCGTTGCGCCCACGCGCGCGTGAACCTCACGCTGGGGGCATGACAAGCAGCCGGACCGCCGCCCGGTGGAGCACGGCATGCGGCTGAGGCTGCGCGAGTTCCGGCCCCGCACCGGACCCCATACATACCGGGTCGTCCAGCCCCGGCGCCCCTTGCGGCACACCTCCTTGCGCGCTCCCGACCCCATCGGCCTGCTGCTCGGCGACCACGACGGATTGAGCAAGCTGGCGGGTCTGTTCTCCTTCGCCGCCTGCTCCCGGCACACCGTCGTCCATGTGCCGCTGCGCGACGGCGTGCCGCCCGACCAGGGCGTCGGCGAGCTGGTCGACCTCGTCCTGGTCCACCACAGCCTCGGCCTGCGCGCCGGCCAGTGGCCCGAACTGCGGCGCAGGCTGCGGCAGGGCACCCCGCTCACCGTCCGCACCGACGAGGCGCGCACCGCGCGGTACGCCGCCGCCTGGCGCGCACGCCAGGAGCGGACCGGTTCCCAGGACGCGCTGAGGCACGCCACGCACGCGCGTACGCTCTTTTTCTTCGGCGATCGCGACCTGTTCGCCGACACCGCGGTCCGGCTCGCCCACGCGGCGGGCCACGGGCCACTTCAGAAGGGTGTCGGCGAGGGGCACATGGCGTGCCTGGGATCGATCCTCCCCGTCGACCCGCCCGGCGGCGGGCATCCGGTCGAGGTGATGATCTGCTTCAAGGCATATCCGCCCTACGCCCACTTCAGGCCGGCGGGCGGGCCAGCCACTCGTCCACGCCGGCCAGCAGCCGTGCCCTGACGTCCTGCGGGGCGGCCGAGCCTCGGACCGACTGGCGGGCCAGCTCGGCGAGTTCGGCGTCCGAGAAACCGTGGGCGTGCCGGGCGATCTCGTACTGCGCGGCCAGCCGGGACCCGAACAGAAGCGGGTCGTCGGCGCCCAGCGCCATCGCGACACCGGCGTCCCACAGCGTCCGCAGCGGAACGTCCTCCGGCTTCTCGTACACGCCCAGGGCCACATTCGAAGCGGGACAGACCTCACAGGTCACACCCCGCTCCGCGAGCCGCCTCAGCAGCCGCGGGTCCTCCGCGGCCCGCACCCCGTGCCCGATCCGGTTCGCGTCCAGGTCGTCGAGACAGTCCCGTACCGACGAAGGACCCGTCAGTTCCCCGCCGTGCGGCGCCGACAGCAGACCGCCCTCGCGGGCGATCGCGAACGCCCGGTCGAAGTCCCTCGCCATGCCCCGGCGCTCGTCGTTGGACAGCCCGAAGCCGACCACACCCCGGTCCGCGTACCGCACGGCCAACCGGGCCAGCGTCCGCGCGTCCAGGGGATGCTTCATCCGGTTCGCGGCGACCAGCACCCGCATCCCGAGCCCGGTCTCCCGCGAGGTCGTCTCCACCGCGTCCAGGATGATCTCCAGCGCCGGGATCAGACCGCCCAGACGGGGCGCGTACGAGGTCGGGTCGACCTGGATCTCCAGCCACCCCGAGCCGTCCTTCAGATCCTCCTCGGCGGCCTCCCGCACCAGACGCCGGATGTCCTCGTGCTCCCTCAGGCACGAGCGCGCCGCGTCGTACAGCCGCTGGAAGCGGAACCAGCCCCGCTCGTCCGTCGCCCGCAGCCTCGGCGGCTCCCCGCTGGTCAGCGCCTCGGTCAGGGCATCGGGCAGTCGCACACCGTACTTGTCGGCCAGCTCCAGCACGGTGGTGGGCCGCATCGACCCGGTGAAGTGCAGATGCAGATGGGCCTTCGGCAGCTCAGAGACATCACGTACACGCGGGGGGTTCGGGGGGTGCCCCCCTGAAGAGCTCAGCATTCCAGGATCCTGCCGTACGCCCCAGCCGTCCCGGAAGCGGATTCCCCGTACGTGGTCTTGCTCGCACGAAAAAGCGGACCCCCTCGCACGAGGGGATCCGCTTTTTCGTGCGAGCAGGTCAGTCCTGAGCCTCCGCCAGCAGCTTCTGGATCCGGCTGACACCCTCGACGAGATCCTCGTCACCCAGGGCGTACGACAGTCGCAGATAACCCGGCGTACCGAAGGCCTCGCCCGGGACGACCGCGACCTCGGCCTCCTCCAGGATCAGCGCGGCCAGCTCCACGGTGTCCTGCGGCCGCTTGCCGCGGATCTCCTTGCCGAGCAGGCCCTTGACCGACGGGTACGCGTAGAAGGCACCCTCGGGCTCCGGGCAGACCACGCCGTCGATCTCGTTGAGCATCCGCACGATGGTCTTGCGCCGCCGGTCGAAGGCCTCGCGCATCTTCGCGACGGCCTCCAGGTCACCGGAGACGGCGGCCAGCGCCGCGACCTGGGCGACGTTCGACACGTTCGACGTGGCGTGCGACTGCAGGTTGGTGGCCGCCTTGACCACGTCCTTCGGGCCGATGACCCAGCCCACGCGCCAGCCCGTCATCGCGTACGTCTTCGCGACACCGTTGACCACGATGCACCTGTCGCGCAGCTCGGGCAGCAGCGCGGGCAGGGACACGGAGACCGCGTCGCCGTACACCAGGTGCTCGTAGATCTCGTCGGTCAGCACCCACAGGCCGTGCTCGACGGCCCAGCGGCCGATCGCCTCGGTGTCGGCCTCGGAGTACACCGCGCCGGTCGGGTTGGACGGCGACACGAACAGGACGACCTTGGTCTTCTCCGTGCGGGCGGCCTCGAGCTGCTCGACCGAGACGCGGTAGCCGGTGGTCTCGTCGGCGACGACCTCCACCGGGACACCGCCCGCGAGACGGATCGACTCGGGGTACGTCGTCCAGTACGGCGCCGGGACGATGACCTCGTCGCCCGGGTCGAGGATCGCGGCGAAGGCCTCGTAGATGGCCTGCTTGCCACCATTGGTGACCAGGATCTGGGAGACGTCGGGCTCCCAGCCGGAGTCGCGCAGCGTCTTCGCGGCGATCGCGGCCTTCAGCTCGGGCAGACCGCCGGCCGGGGTGTACCGGTGGTACTTCGGGTTCTTGCAGGCCTCGACGGCCGCCTCGACGATGTAGTCCGGGGTCGGGAAGTCGGGCTCACCGGCGCCGAAGCCGATCACCGGACGCCCGGCGGCCTTGAGGGCCTTGGCCTTGGCGTCCACGGCGAGGGTGGCGGACTCGGAGATCGCGCCGACTCGGGCGGAGACCCGGCGCTCGGTGGGAGGGGTTGCAGCGCTCATGGGCCCCATCGTTTCAGACCGGAAACGACCCCGGCACGCGGGTTTCACAGACTGAACATGTGTGGGTCGACCACTGAACACCTGTCCGGAATCAGCCGGTGGCCTGGGTGATCTTCCCTCGGCTTTCCGGCGATCTTCCTCCGCCAAGCCCCCTACGGGCGCTTTCTGTTCGACGATGCGCTCCGGACCACGTACACTCTCACCTCGTTGGCCATCAGCAGCCGCGCCGCAGGCGGTGCACACCGAGCACCCGGTCGGATGCGGTACGTTGGGGGACACACAAAGGGTCGTAGCTCAATTGGTAGAGCACCGGTCTCCAAAACCGGCGGTTGGGGGTTCAAGTCCCTCCGGCCCTGCTACACACACCTTCGCCAGGATGTGTGCGCATGTACGTACAGCAATGCAACGCCGTGCGGCTCAGACCGGGCGCGGCACGGCCACGACCCGGGAACAGGTGAGGACGAATGGCGGACGCCGTGGGCTCCATCGACACGCCTGATGCCCAGGACGAGGCGCAGGAGCCGAAGAAGAAGGCCCGCAAGGGCGGTAAGCGGGCCAAGAAAGGCCCGTTCAAGAGGCTTGCCCTCTTCTACCGTCAGGTCATCGCCGAGCTCCGCAAGGTCGTCTGGCCTACGCGTAACCAGCTGACGTCGTACACCACCGTGGTGATCTTCTTCGTTGCCGTCATGATCGCCCTGGTGACCGTGATTGACTATGGGCTCAACCACGCGGCCAAGTACGTCTTCGGCTGAGCCGAGAGCGAAGGGCGCCGAGGTACCCGGCGCCCCTTTCGCATGTTCCACCCCTATGTATCCAGGAAGAAGCAGCCACCGTGTCTGACACGAACCTGAACGACGACGCCATCGAGCCGGACGAGTCCGTGGACGACGAGCTCGACATCGTCGAGGGCGCGGACGAGCAGGACGAGTTCGAGGCTGCCGAGGCCGAGGCGGGGGAGCCGGCCGAGGAGGCCGCCCTGCAGGTCGTGGACGAGGACGAGACCGCCGCGGACGAGACCGCCGAGGAAGAGATCGCGGAGGAGGAGCCCGAGCCGGTCGACCCGGTCGAGGCCCTCCGCGAGGAGCTGCGCTCCCTGCCCGGCGAGTGGTACGTCATCCACACCTACGCCGGTTACGAGAACCGCGTGAAGACCAACCTGGAGCAGCGCGCCGTCTCGCTGAACGTCGAGGACTACATCTTCCAGGCCGAGGTGCCGCAGGAAGAGGTCGTCCAGATCAAGAACGGCGACCGCAAGACGATCAAGCAGAACAAGCTCCCGGGCTACGTCCTCGTCCGCATGGACCTGACGAACGAGTCCTGGGGTGTCGTCCGCAACACCCCAGGCGTCACCGGCTTCGTGGGCAACGCCTACGACCCGTACCCGCTGACCCTGGACGAGATCGTCAAGATGCTCGCCCCGGAGGCCGAGGAGAAGGCCGCCCGCGAGGCCGCCGAGGCCGAGGGCAAGCCCGCTCCGCAGCGCAAGGTCGAGGTCCAGGTGCTGGACTTCGAGGTCGGCGACTCGGTCACCGTCACCGACGGCCCGTTCGCCACGCTGCAGGCGACCATCAACGAGATCAACCCCGACTCGAAGAAGGTCAAGGGTCTGGTGGAGATCTTCGGACGCGAGACGCCGGTCGAGCTTTCGTTCGACCAGATCCAGAAGAACTAGCAGCTTCTGGACGGACCGCTTCCACGCAGGTCAGGCGGGCTCTCGTAGCCGGTCTGACCTGCTCGGTTTTTAGCCGCGCATCTATACCCGTTATCGTTGTGCGGTATGCCTTCATCCGGGACGCGACCCGGGTGGGGGCACGCCTCAATCGAAAGGACCCGGAGAGCAATGCCTCCCAAGAAGAAGAAGGTCACGGGGCTCATCAAGCTCCAGATCAACGCCGGTGCGGCGAACCCGGCTCCGCCGGTCGGCCCCGCGCTGGGTCAGCACGGCGTCAACATCATGGAGTTCTGCAAGGCGTACAACGCCGCGACCGAGTCGCAGCGTGGCTGGGTGATCCCGGTGGAGATCACGGTCTACGAGGACCGCTCCTTCACCTTCGTCACCAAGACGCCGCCGGCCGCCAAGATGATCCTCAAGGCCGCGGGTGTGGAGAAGGGCTCCGGCGAGCCGCACAAGACCAAGGTCGCCAAGATCACCGAGGCGCAGGTCCGCGAGATCGCCCAGACCAAGCTCCCCGACCTCAACGCCAACGACCTGGACGCCGCCGCGAAGATCATCGCCGGTACCGCGCGCTCCATGGGCGTCACGGTCGAGGGCTGAGCCCCAACTCCCCCGTAAACAAGCAGAAGTGGCAGGGCCTGCTCGGCCCGGACCACGACTCCTAAGAATCACCAGGAGCAGTAGTGAGCAAGCGCAGCAAGTCTCTCCGCGCTGCGGACGCCAAGGTCGACCGGGAGAAGCTCTACGCCCCGCTCGAGGCCGTCCGTCTCGCCAAGGAGACCTCCACGACCAAGTTCGACGGCACCGTCGAGGTCGCCTTCCGTCTGGGTGTCGACCCGCGCAAGGCCGACCAGATGGTCCGTGGCACCGTGAACCTTCCGCACGGCACCGGTAAGACCGCCCGGGTCCTGGTCTTCGCGACCGGTGACCGTGCTGCGGCCGCGGAGGCCGCGGGCGCCGACATCGTCGGCTCCGACGAACTGATCGACGAGGTCTCGAAGGGCCGCCTGGACTTCGACGCCGTCGTCGCCACCCCGGACCTGATGGGCAAGGTCGGCCGCCTCGGCCGTGTGCTCGGTCCCCGTGGTCTCATGCCGAACCCCAAGACCGGCACCGTGACCCCGGACGTGGCGAAGGCCGTCAACGACATCAAGGGCGGCAAGATCGAGTTCCGCGTCGACAAGCACTCGAACCTGCACTTCATCATCGGCAAGGTGTCGTTCGACGACAGCAAGCTGGTGGAGAACTACGGCGCCGCGCTGGAGGAGATCCTCCGTCTGAAGCCGTCCGCCGCCAAGGGTCGCTACATCAAGAAGGCCGCGATCAGCACCACGATCGGCCCCGGCATCCCGGTCGACCCGAACCGCACCCGCAACCTCCTCGTCGAGGAGGACCCGGCCGCCGTCTGATCCTGACGGCAGTCGCGCGTACGCGTTTCTCGCACGAGCCCCGCAACCTCCGTGGTGCGGGGCTCGTCCCTTTTCCCGGACGGGTGTCAGTGCTCTGCGTTAGCGTGCGGGCACAGCAATCGCATAGGGGTGGGGGACCGATGAAGAGCACGACCGTGCGCCGGGTGAGCCTTTCGATCGCAGCGGTGACCGCGCTGTCGGGGGTGGCCGCCTGCACGTCCTCGGGTTCCTCCGGCAAGGGCGAGGGGGCATCCGGCAAGGGCGCGACGCGCGTCAGCCCCATAGCGGCCCTGCGCACCGCCGAGAAGTCCACCGACGGCGCCGACTCGGCGAAGGTGGAGTCCACGACCACGATGGGCTCCCTGATGTCCATGACGGGCGACGGAGCCCTGCGCTGGGCGGACGGTCTCACCGGCAACATGACCATCACGTACACCAGCGGCACCATCGCGGACACCATGCGCCGGCTCGGCACCACCTCCATGGAGGCCCGCTATCTGCCCGACGCGTACTACGCGAAGATGGGCGACAAGTTCGCCCAGCAGGCGGGCGGCAAGCACTGGCTCCGGTACGGCTACGCGGACCTCGCCGCGCTCGGCGGCAGCTCCGGCGCGTACCTCAAGGACCAGATGCAGAACACGACCCCCAACCAGTCGGTGAAGCTGCTGCTGGCCTCCGGGGACGTCAAGAAGGTCGGCACCGAGAAGGTGCGCGGTGTCGAGGCCACGCACTACTCGGGCACGGTGGACGTCGCCGACCTCGCCCGCAAGAACTCCAACCTCACCGCGAGCCAGCTCGCCGGCCTGAAGAAGCAGCTCACCCAGGCCGGTGTCAGCACGGAGTCCGTCGACATCTGGGTCAACGACCAGAACCTCCTGGTCAAGAAGGTCGAGAAGGGCCGCATGTCGGCAGGGGAGTACACCCAGACCGCCTACTACAGCGACTACGGCGTGAAGGTCTCCGCCACCAAGCCCCCGGCGGGCGACACCCAGGACTTCAAGCAGCTGATGAAGAAGCAGGGCTGGACCCCGGGCAGCGGCGACACCGCGAGCGGATCAGGCAGCAGCTCCTGAGGCGGCGGGGCTGCTGATGTTTCGGGGAATACGGAAGACTCCCGCAGCCTCCTGAGGTTAGGCTCGCCTCCTTGCTGTGTATCAGCCATGCATTCCATGGGGGGAATCAATGGGGACTTCCGTACGGGTTTCGGCGCGCCGTAAAGCGACGGGGGCAGGCCTCGCCGCCCTGCTGCTCGCCGGGGGAGCGGTCGGCTGCCAGAAGAGCGACTCCGCCGA
Organism: Streptomyces longisporus; assembly: GCF_039532765.1. Taxonomy (NCBI): domain Bacteria; kingdom Bacillati; phylum Actinomycetota; class Actinomycetes; order Kitasatosporales; family Streptomycetaceae; genus Streptomyces; species Streptomyces longisporus. The sequence goes on along the minus strand of NZ_BAAASG010000016.1, from coordinate 363,874 downwards.
GTCGCCCGCCATGACACCGGCGGCGGCCGTCGCCAAGGCGGCGAAGAACAGCGAGGACATCAAGTCCGCGCACTACAGGATGACGGGCCAGGTCCCGGGGCAGGGCCGGATTTCCGCCGAGGCGGCGGTGAGCATCAAGCCGTTGGCCATCAGCATGAAAATGACCGCTCAGAACCAGGCGATCAAGGGCCCGGTCGAGATCCGCCTCGTCGGCAAGGCCATGTACATCGGCGGGAACGCCTCCATGGCCAAGGAGATGGACGGCAAGAGCTGGATCAAGTTCGACATGTCGGCGCTCGGCGGCGGCAAGGGGCTGAACGCGGATCAGCTGGGCGCGGGCCAGGCCAACCAGAACCCGGCCGCCAACTCCACCTTCCTCACCGGCTCCAAGAACGTGAAGAAGGTCGGCATCGAGACCGTCGACGGCGTGAAGACGACCCACTACGAGGGCAAGGTCACCGTCGAGGACCTCAGGGCCTCGTTCAAGGACAAGGACAAGACCGTCCGGGAACAGCGCGAGAAGAGCCTCGAGCAGTTCGAGAAGATGGGCGTCGACTCGTTCACCATGGACGCGTGGATCGACGGCGACGACCACACCAAGCAGTTCCGGATGCGTGGCGAGGCCGACAAGGGTCCGCTCGACCTGACGATCACCTTCCTCGACATCAACAAGCCGGTGCAGGTCACGGCCCCGCCGGCCAAGGACACCGCCGACCTCGCCGAGATGATGAAGGGTGCCCAGAGCTGAGCCGTAGGACCGGATTTGCTTGACAGCGATCCGGTCACGTACCCTCCTGGGGAAGCCAAAGACCGCTGGTCGTTGCCGTGCGCTCCTGGAGGGTGCGGTGGCCGAAGGATCCGCTGAACCGCGGACGACCCGCGCAGGTGACTGTGGAAGTGCTCCCGGAGTTCGCAGCTGGCGCTGTGATGATCCGGTCGAGCTACGCCCCGTGCGCCTGCGCCGGGGCGTTTCGTTTGCTCCAGCCCCTTCCGAGCGGTCGTCATCACCCGGAAGGAGGCCGACGCTCATGGCAAGGCCCGACAAGGCTGCCGCGGTGGCCGAGCTCGCGGAGCAGTTCCGCAGCTCGAGCGCCGCTGTGCTGACCGAGTACCGGGGTCTCACCGTGGCGCAGCTCAAGACGCTGCGCCGCTCGCTCGGTGAGAACGCCCAGTACGCCGTGGTGAAGAACACGCTGACCAAGATTGCGGCCAACGAGGCCGGGATCTCGACGCTCGACGACCTGTTCAACGGTCCGACGGCGGTCGCCTTCGTCACCGGTGACCCGGTGGAGTCGGCGAAGGGTCTTCGTGACTTCGCCAAGGACAACCCGAACCTCGTCATCAAGGGCGGTGTCCTTGACGGCAAGGCGCTGTCCGCCGACGAGATCAAGAAGCTTGCGGACCTCGAGTCCCGCGAGGTTCTGCTCGCCAAGCTGGCGGGCGCCCTGAAGGGCAAGCAGACGCAGGCTGCACAGCTCTTCCAGGCGCTTCCGACGAAGCTCGTCCGCACCGTGGACGCCCTTCGCGCCAAGCAGGACGAGCAGGGCGGTGCCGAGTAACTCGGCTCGCGCATTGACCGCCGCCTGAGGCTCCCCGCCCAAGGAGCGGTCACAGCGGGCCGAACGTACGCCCGCCAGACATGTACATCCGGCACCAGCCGAAATTAGTGGAAGGAAAGCCATCGTGGCTCTCACCCAGGACGAACTGCTCGCCGAGTTCGAGGGCATGACCCTCATCCAGCTCTCCGAGTTCGTGAAGGCGTTCGAGGAGAAGTTCGACGTCACCGCCGCTGCCGCGGCCGTCGTCGCCGCCCCGGCTGCCGGCGGTGCCGCCGGTGGCGCCGCCGAGGTCGAGGAGAAGGACGAGTTCGACGTCATCCTCACCGGCGCCGGCGACAAGAAGATCCAGGTCATCAAGGTCGTGCGTGAGCTGACCTCGCTGGGCCTGAAGGAGGCCAAGGACCTCGTGGACGGCGCCCCGAAGCCCGTTCTCGAGAAGGTCGCCAAGGACGCCGCGGACAAGGCCAAGGAGGCCCTCGAGGGCGCCGGCGCCTCCGTCGACGTCAAGTAAGGTCTCTCGGCCCCGCAAGGGGCTGTAACGCCTGAGCACCGAAGAGCGATCATCCATCCGGGTGGTCGCTCTTCGGCGTTCCTGGGTGCCGGGTGGTGGCTGCCTTGCACCCTCGGGTGTGCGGAGTATGGTGATCTTCGTCGTGGCTCCAAGCACCCCAGGTGGTATGTGGTTTGGGCCATGGGGGCCTTGACGAACCGCACGCAGCGCGCAATTCTCAGGACGCGTCGTCACAAGGATCCGAATCCGAGGCATGGATCGGCGACGAAGAGGGCAGTATCAACGTGCATTGAGGGCGTGGGCTTGCTGCAGGTGTTGAGGACGACGAGGGTCTCAGAAATCGGGGCTGGACATCAGTGTGCCGAGTGGCTACACTGACCCTTTGCGCTGCCTGTTAGCTGTCCCCTGCCCGTCACCAGGGGCATGCCCTCGCTTGAACACCGACGATCGGAACGTCCCTGACCTGGCCTTTCGGCCAAATCGGGGAATCCTGTCTCTGTGTGCGGGAGAGGGACCGGTACGCGCGTAGTGAGTCCGAGCCCTCGGAAGGACCCCCTCTTGGCCGCCTCGCGCACTGCCTCGACCGCGAATACGAACAACGGTGCCAGCACCGCCCCGCTGCGCATCTCCTTTGCAAAGATCAAGGAGCCCCTCGAGGTTCCCAACCTGCTCGCGCTGCAGACCGAGAGCTTTGACTGGCTGCTCGGGAACACCGCCTGGCAGAGTCGGGTCGAGGCGGCTCTGGAGTCCGGTCAGGACGTCCCCACCAAGTCCGGTCTGGAGGAGATCTTCGAGGAGATCTCCCCGATCGAGGACTTCTCCGGGTCGATGTCGCTGACGTTCCGCGACCACCGTTTCGAGCCGCCGAAGAACAGCATCGACGAGTGCAAGGAGCGCGACTTCACCTACGCCGCTCCGCTCTTCGTGACGGCTGAGTTCACCAACAACGAGACCGGCGAGATCAAGTCCCAGACGGTCTTCATGGGCGACTTCCCGCTCATGACGAACAAGGGCACGTTCGTCATCAACGGCACCGAGCGTGTCGTGGTGTCGCAGCTGGTCCGTTCGCCCGGTGTCTACTTCGACTCCTCCATCGACAAGACGTCCGACAAGGACATCTTCTCCGCCAAGATCATCCCGTCCCGGGGTGCCTGGCTGGAGATGGAGATCGACAAGCGCGACATGGTCGGTGTGCGCATCGACCGCAAGCGCAAGCAGTCCGTGACCGTTCTGCTCAAGGCTCTCGGCTGGACGACCGAGCAGATCCTGGAGGAGTTCGGCGAGTACGAGTCCATGCGCGCCACCCTGGAGAAGGACCACACCCAGGGCCAGGACGACGCGCTGCTCGACATCTACCGCAAGCTGCGTCCGGGCGAGCCCCCCACCCGTGAGGCCGCGCAGACGCTGCTGGAGAACCTGTACTTCAACCCGAAGCGTTACGACCTCGCCAAGGTCGGCCGCTACAAGGTCAACAAGAAGCTGGGCGCCGACGCTCCGCTCGACGCGGGCATCCTGACCGTCGAGGACGTCATCTCGACGATCAAGTACCTGGTCAAGCTGCACGCCGGCGAGACCGAGACGACCGGCGACAGCGGCGGCACGATCGTCGTCGAGACCGACGACATCGACCACTTCGGCAACCGTCGTCTGCGCAGCGTCGGCGAGCTCATCCAGAACCAGGTCCGCACGGGTCTGGCTCGTATGGAGCGCGTCGTCCGCGAGCGCATGACGACCCAGGACGTCGAGGCGATCACGCCGCAGACCCTGATCAACATCCGGCCGGTCGTCGCCTCCATCAAGGAGTTCTTCGGCACCAGCCAGCTGTCGCAGTTCATGGACCAGAACAACCCGCTGTCGGGTCTCACCCACAAGCGCCGTCTGTCGGCTCTTGGCCCGGGTGGTCTCTCCCGTGAGCGGGCCGGCTTCGAGGTCCGTGACGTGCACCCGTCCCACTACGGCCGCATGTGCCCGATCGAGACGCCCGAAGGCCCGAACATCGGTCTGATCGGCTCGCTCGCCTCCTACGGCCGTGTCAACGCGTTCGGCTTCGTCGAGACGCCGTACCGCAAGGTCGTCGACGGTCAGGTCACCGACGAGGTGGACTACCTGACGGCCGACGAGGAGGACCGCTTCGTCATCGCGCAGGCCAACGCCACGCTCTCGGAGGACATGCGCTTCGCCGAGAACCGCGTCCTGGTCCGCCGCCGTGGCGGCGAGGTCGACTACGTCGCCGGTGACGACGTGGACTACATGGACGTCTCGCCGCGCCAGATGGTGTCGGTCGCGACCGCCATGATCCCGTTCCTCGAGCACGACGACGCCAACCGTGCCCTCATGGGCGCGAACATGATGCGCCAGGCCGTGCCCCTGATCAAGAGCGAGTCCCCGCTCGTCGGCACCGGCATGGAGTACCGCTCCGCCGTCGACGCCGGCGACGTGGTCAAGGCCGAGAAGGCGGGTGTGGTCCAGGAGGTCTCCGCGGACTACATCACCACCGCCAACGACGACGGCACGTACATCACGTACCGCCTGGCCAAGTTCGCCCGCTCCAACCAGGGCACCTCGGTCAACCAGAAGGTCATCGTCAACGAGGGCGACCGGATCATCGAGGGCCAGGTCCTCGCCGACGGTCCGGCCACCCAGAACGGCGAGATGGCGCTGGGCAAGAACCTGCTCGTGGCGTTCATGCCGTGGGAGGGTCACAACTACGAGGACGCGATCATCCTGTCGCAGCGCCTCGTGCAGGACGACGTCCTCTCCTCGATCCACATCGAGGAGCACGAGGTCGACGCCCGTGACACCAAGCTCGGCCCCGAGGAGATCACCCGGGACATCCCGAACGTCTCCGAGGAGGTCCTCGCCGACCTCGACGAGCGCGGCATCATCCGCATCGGTGCCGAGGTCATCGCCGGCGACATCCTCGTCGGCAAGGTGACCCCGAAGGGTGAGACCGAGCTGACGCCGGAGGAGCGCCTGCTGCGCGCGATCTTCGGTGAGAAGGCGCGTGAGGTCCGTGACACCTCGCTGAAGGTGCCGCACGGCGAGACCGGCAAGGTCATCGGTGTGCGCGTCTTCGACCGCGAGGAGGGCGACGAGCTTCCCCCCGGTGTGAACCAGCTGGTGCGCGTGTACGTGGCGCAGAAGCGCAAGATCACCGACGGTGACAAGCTCGCCGGCCGCCACGGCAACAAGGGTGTCATCTCGAAGATCCTGCCCATCGAGGACATGCCGTTCCTCGAGGACGGAACTCCGGTCGACATCATCCTCAACCCGCTGGGTGTGCCGTCCCGAATGAACCCGGGACAGGTGCTGGAGATCCACCTCGGCTGGCTCGCCAGCCGTGGCTGGGACGTCTCCGGTCTCGCCGACGAGTGGGCGCAGCGCCTGCAGGCCATCGGCGCCGACCAGGTCGACCCGGGCACGAACGTCGCGACCCCCGTCTTCGACGGTGCGCGCGAGGACGAGCTCGCGGGTCTGCTGCAGCACACCATCCCGAACCGCGACGGCGAGCGCATGGTGCTCCCGTCCGGCAAGGCGCGGCTGTTCGACGGCCGTAGCGGTGAGCCGTTCCCGGAGCCGATCTCGGTCGGCTACATGTACATCCTGAAGCTGCACCACCTGGTCGACGACAAGCTGCACGCGCGTTCGACCGGCCCGTACTCGATGATCACCCAGCAGCCGCTGGGTGGTAAGGCCCAGTTCGGTGGCCAGCGGTTCGGCGAGATGGAGGTGTGGGCGCTGGAGGCTTACGGCGCCGCATACGCCCTCCAGGAGCTGCTGACCATCAAGTCCGACGACGTCACCGGCCGCGTGAAGGTCTACGAGGCCATCGTCAAGGGCGAGAACATCCCCGAGCCCGGCATCCCCGAGTCCTTCAAGGTGCTCATCAAGGAGATGCAGTCGCTCTGCCTGAACGTGGAGGTGCTGTCCAGCGACGGTATGTCCATCGAGATGCGTGACACCGACGAGGATGTCTTCCGCGCTGCGGAGGAGCTCGGCATCGACCTGTCCCGGCGCGAGCCGAGCAGCGTCGAAGAGGTCTGACGGGAGTCCGGCCGGAGGACCTGGTGAGGACCCTCCGGCCGGCCCCAGGACCCCCGTATCAGACCAAAGACTTACAACCCTGAGAGGGATTGACGCATAGTGCTCGACGTCAACTTCTTCGACGAGCTCCGGATCGGCCTGGCCACCGCTGACGACATCCGTCAGTGGAGCCACGGCGAGGTCAAGAAGCCCGAGACCATCAACTACCGCACCCTCAAGCCCGAAAAGGACGGACTCTTCTGCGAGAAGATCTTCGGTCCGACCCGGGACTGGGAGTGCTACTGCGGCAAGTACAAGCGTGTCCGGTTCAAGGGCATCATCTGTGAGCGCTGCGGCGTCGAGGTGACTCGCGCCAAGGTGCGCCGTGAGCGGATGGGCCACATCGAACTGGCCGCTCCCGTCACGCACATCTGGTACTTCAAGGGTGTTCCGTCGCGGCTGGGTTACCTGCTCGACCTCGCCCCGAAGGACCTGGAGAAGGTCATCTACTTCGCGGCGTACATGATCACGTACGTCGACGAGGAGCGCCGTACCCGCGACCTGCCCTCCCTGGAGGCGCACGTCTCCGTGGAGCGCCAGCAGGTCGAGAACCGCCGGGACGCCGACCTGGAGGCCCGTGCCAAGAAGCTCGAGTCCGACCTGGCCGAGCTCGAGGCCGAGGGTGCCAAGGCCGACGTGCGCCGCAAGGTGCGCGAGGGTGCCGAGCGTGAGATGAAGCAGCTGCGCGACCGTGCGCAGCGCGAGATCGACCGTCTCGACGAGGTGTGGACCCGGTTCAAGAACCTCAAGGTCCAGGACCTGGAGGGCGACGAGCTGCTCTACCGCGAGCTGCGCGACCGCTTCGGCACGTACTTCGACGGTTCGATGGGTGCCGCGGCGCTGCAGAAGCGCCTGGAGTCCTTCGACCTGGAGGAGGAGGCCGAGCGCCTCCGCGAGATCATCCGCACCGGCAAGGGCCAGAAGAAGACCCGTGCGCTGAAGCGGCTGAAGGTCGTGTCTGCCTTCCTGCAGACCTCCAACAGCCCCAAGGGCATGGTCCTCGACTGCGTCCCGGTCATCCCGCCGGACCTTCGCCCGATGGTGCAGCTGGACGGTGGCCGCTTCGCGACCTCCGACCTGAACGACCTGTACCGCCGTGTGATCAACCGCAACAACCGCCTGAAGCGGCTTCTCGACCTCGGTGCGCCCGAGATCATCGTGAACAACGAGAAGCGCATGCTCCAGGAGGCCGTGGACGCGCTGTTCGACAACGGCCGTCGTGGTCGCCCGGTCACGGGCCCCGGCAACCGCCCGCTGAAGTCCCTCAGCGACATGCTGAAGGGCAAGCAGGGTCGATTCCGTCAGAACCTGCTCGGCAAGCGTGTGGACTACTCGGCGCGTTCCGTGATCGTCGTCGGTCCGCAGCTGAAGCTGCACCAGTGCGGTCTGCCGAAGGCGATGGCGCTGGAGCTCTTCAAGCCGTTCGTGATGAAGCGCCTGGTCGACCTGAACCACGCGCAGAACATCAAGAGCGCCAAGCGCATGGTGGAGCGTGGCCGCACCGTCGTGTACGACGTCCTCGAAGAGGTCATCGCCGAGCACCCGGTGCTGCTGAACCGTGCTCCCACCCTGCACCGCCTCGGCATCCAGGCCTTCGAGCCGCAGCTGGTCGAGGGCAAGGCCATCCAGATCCACCCGCTCGTGTGCACCGCGTTCAACGCGGACTTCGACGGTGACCAGATGGCCGTGCACCTGCCGCTGTCCGCGGAGGCGCAGGCTGAGGCCCGCATCCTGATGCTGTCCTCGAACAACATCCTCAAGCCCGCCGACGGCCGTCCGGTGACGATGCCGACCCAGGACATGGTCCTCGGTCTGTTCTTCCTTACCACCGACGGCGAGATGCGCAACGTCAAGGGCGAGGAGCGTTCCTTCGCGTCCGTCGCCGAGGCGATCATGGCGTTCGACGCCGGCGAGCTCTCGCTGCAGTCGCGCGTGGACATCCGCTTCCCGGTGGGCACCATCCCGCCGCGCGGCTGGACCCCGCCGGCGCAGGAGGAGGGCGAGCCGGAGTGGCAGCAGGGTGACACCTTCCGGCTGCGGACGACCCTGGGCCGCGCGCTCTTCAACGAGCTGCTGCCCGAGGACTACCCGTTCGTCGACTACGAGGTCGGCAAGAAGCAGCTCTCCGAGATCGTCAACGACCTCGCCGAGCGCTACCCCAAGGTCATCGTGGCGGCGACGCTCGACAACCTGAAGGCGGCGGGCTTCTACTGGGCGACCCGTTCCGGTGTCACCGTGGCCATCTCCGACGTCGTCGTTCCCGAGGCGAAGAAGGAGATCGTCAAGGGCTACGAGGCGCAGGACGAGAAGGTCCAGAAGCAGTACGAGCGCGGTCTGATCACCAAGGACGAGCGCACGCAGGAGCTCATCGCGATCTGGACCAAGGCGACCAACGAGGTCGCCGAGGCGATGAACGACAACTTCCCGAAGACCAACCCGATCTTCATGATGGTGAACTCGGGTGCACGAGGCAACATGATGCAGATGCGTCAGATCGCCGGTATGCGTGGTCTGGTGTCGAACGCGAAGAACGAGACGATCCCGCGTCCGATCAAGGCGTCGTTCCGTGAGGGTCTGTCCGTGCTGGAGTACTTCATCTCCACGCACGGTGCCCGTAAGGGTCTGGCGGACACCGCTCTGCGTACCGCCGACTCGGGTTACCTGACCCGTCGTCTGGTGGACGTCTCGCAGGACGTCATCATCCGCGAGGAGGACTGCGGCACCGAGCGCGGTCTGAAGCTGCGGATCGCCAACCGCGGCGCCGACGGTGTGCTGCGCAAGGCGGACGACGTGGAGACCAGCGTCTACGCCCGTATGCTCGCCGAGGACGTCGTCATCGACGGCAAGGTGATCGCGCCGGCCAACGTGGACCTGGGCGACGTGCTCATCGACCAGCTGGTGCACCACGGTGTCGAGGAGGTCAAGACCCGCTCGATCCTGACCTGCGAGTCCCAGGTCGGCACCTGCGCCATGTGCTACGGCCGCTCGCTGGCCACCGGCAAGCTGGTCGACATCGGTGAGGCGGTCGGCATCATCGCCGCCCAGTCCATCGGTGAGCCCGGTACCCAGCTGACGATGCGTACCTTCCACACCGGTGGTGTGGCCGGTGACGACATCACCCAGGGTCTGCCCCGTGTCGTCGAGCTCTTCGAGGCCCGTACCCCGAAGGGTGTCGCCCCGATCTCCGAGGCCTCCGGCCGCGTGCGGATCGAGGAGACCGAGAAGACCAAGAAGATCGTCGTCACCCCGGACGACGGCAGCGACGAGACGGCGTACCCGATCTCGAAGCGTGCCCGACTCCTGGTCAGCGAGGGCGAGCACGTCGAGGTGGGCCAGAAGCTCACCGTGGGTGCCACCAACCCGCACGACGTGCTGCGCATCCTGGGCCAGCGTGCCGTTCAGGTCCACCTGGTCGGCGAGGTCCAGAAGGTCTACAACTCGCAGGGTGTGTCGATCCACGACAAGCACATCGAGATCATCATCCGGCAGATGCTGCGCCGAGTGACGATCATCGAGTCCGGCGATGCCGAGCTGCTGCCCGGCGAGCTGGTCGAGCGCTCGAAGTTCGAGGTCGAGAACCGTCGTGTGGTCCAGGAAGGCGGCCACCCGGCCTCCGGCCGTCCGCAGCTGATGGGTATCACCAAGGCTTCGCTGGCGACGGAATCCTGGCTGTCGGCCGCCTCCTTCCAGGAGACGACCCGAGTCCTGACGGATGCGGCGATCAACGCCAAGTCCGACAGCCTCATCGGCCTGAAGGAGAACGTCATCATCGGTAAGCTCATCCCGGCCGGTACGGGTCTGTCCCGCTACCGCAACATCCGGGTCGAGCCGACCGAGGAGGCCAAGGCCGCGATGTACTCGGCCGTCGGCTACGACGACATCGACTACTCGCCGTTCGGCACCGGCTCCGGCCAGGCCGTCCCGCTGGAGGACTACGACTACGGGCCGTACAACCAGTAAGCGAGCAGCTTGAGCCGAAGGGCGGTCGCCCCCGTTGGGGGGTGGCCGCCCTTCGGCGTTGCAAGGACCATTCGGCGGCGGTCTGTGCCGGAAATCCCCTTTCGGCGCATCATGGAGTGACTCGGGGGTTCGGGGAGGTACTCGTGTCCAATCCGTCGTGGCAGCCGTGGCAGTCCGGGCAGGGGGACTCGCAGCGGGCGCAGGATGTGCCGCAGTCGGGGCAGGACGTGCCCCGGCGGCCCTGGCAGCAGGCCGGTCTGCCTCAGGCGTGGCCGGGAAGCTCACCGCCGGTCCAGGGCTTCGGGCAGACCTGGCAGGGGCAGACCGCTCCGTCCCTGCTCGCCTCCCACGCCGACCGCGAGCGTGCCGTGGACGTGCTGCGGGCGGGGTACGGGGAAGGGCGGCTGGACAAGGGGGAGTTCGACCGGCGGGTGGGGCGGGCGTACGCGGCCCGTACGGTGGGGGAGCTGGCCCTTTTGGTCGCCGACCTGCCGCAGGGCCCCGTGCCGGTCAACCAGGCCGCTCCTGCCGTGCCCGCGACCTTCCTGGCGGCCCCGCCGCCGACCAACGGCAAGGCGGTCGGTTCCCTGGTCTGCGGGATCCTCACGTTCTTCACCGCGGGGCTCACCGGCCTCCCCGCGGTCATCCTCGGTCACTCCGCCCGCAGCGAAATGCAGCGCACCGGTGAGCGCGGCGAGGGTCTCGCCATGACGGGCCTGGTCCTCGGCTGGCTGTCGGTCGCCGGATGGGCGCTGGTCATCACCATCCTCATCGCCGCGGCTCTGGCCTCCGCATGACCCCGGGTGAGCTGCGGTGACGTAGCCCCTCGAGGTGTCGGGAACGTGAATTCGAAGATCATGTCCGGCGTAGGGTCTTGACATGCTTCGCATGGCGATGCGGGCGCGGCCCATTTGTTTTGACCGCAGCGTATGAGGTAGGTACGCTCAGACCTTGTGCCTGGGGTGTGCCCTGGCTCTCGTGCGTGCCTTCAACCGCATCGCGAGCTGTGAGCGGCCACCGTAATCTGTGCTCTTTTCGCCTCGCGGCGGGAGTCCGCCGGATTCGACACACCCGACCGCGTGGGTCGGCGACGTTCCAGGTTAGCTGTACCCATCGGCACACAGAAACCGGAGAAGTAGTGCCTACGATCCAGCAGCTGGTCCGTAAGGGCCGGCAGGACAAGGTCGAGAAGAACAAGACGCCCGCACTCGAGGGTTCCCCTCAGCGTCGTGGCGTCTGCACGCGTGTGTTCACGACCACCCCGAAGAAGCCGAACTCGGCCCTGCGTAAGGTCGCGCGTGTGCGTCTGACCAGCGGGATCGAGGTCACGGCCTACATTCCGGGTGAGGGACACAACCTGCAGGAGCACTCCATCGTGCTCGTGCGCGGCGGCCGTGTGAAGGACCTGCCGGGTGTTCGCTACAAGATCATCCGTGGCTCCCTCGACACCCAGGGTGTCAAGAACCGCAAGCAGGCCCGTTCCCGCTACGGCGCCAAGAAGGAGAAGTAAGAATGCCTCGTAAGGGCCCCGCCCCGAAGCGCCCGGTCATCATCGACCCGGTCTACGGTTCTCCTCTGGTCACGTCGCTCATCAACAAGGTGCTGCTGAACGGCAAGCGCTCCACCGCCGAGCGCATCGTCTACGGCGCCATGGAGGGCCTGCGCGAGAAGACCGGCAACGACCCGGTCATCACGCTGAAGCGCGCTCTCGAGAACATCAAGCCGACCCTCGAGGTCAAGTCCCGCCGTGTCGGTGGCGCCACCTACCAGGTGCCGGTCGAGGTCAAGCCCGGCCGCGCCAACACCCTGGCGCTGCGCTGGCTGGTCGGTTACTCCCGCGCCCGTCGCGAGAAGACCATGACCGAGCGTCTGCTCAACGAGCTTCTCGACGCTTCGAACGGCCTCGGTGCGGCCGTCAAGAAGCGCGAGGACACGCACAAGATGGCCGAGTCCAACAAGGCCTTCGCGCACTACCGCTGGTAGTCGCTACCCACATCGAGACCGAGAGAAGACTGAAGCCTTATGGCTACCACTTCACTTGACCTGGCCAAGGTCCGCAACATTGGGATCATGGCCCACATCGACGCGGGCAAGACGACCACCACCGAGCGGATCCTGTTCTACACCGGTGTGTCCTACAAGATCGGTGAGGTCCACGACGGCGCTGCCACCATGGACTGGATGGAGCAGGAGCAGGAGCGTGGCATCACGATCACCTCTGCTGCCACCACCTGTCACTGGCCGCTGGAAGACGTCGACCACACCATCAACATCATCGACACGCCGGGCCACGTCGACTTCACCGTCGAGGTGGAGCGTTCCCTGCGCGTGCTCGACGGTGCCGTGACGGTGTTCGACGGCGTCGCCGGCGTTGAGCCCCAGTCCGAGACGGTGTGGCGTCAGGCGGACCGCTACGGCGTCCCCCGCATCTGCTTCGTCAACAAGCTCGACCGGACCGGTGCCGAGTTCCACCGCTGCGTCGACATGATCTCTGACCGCCTCGGCGCTCAGCCGATCGTGATGCAGCTCCCGATCGGTGCCGAGGCCGACTTCAAGGGCGTCGTCGACCTCGTGACGATGAAGGCCCTGGTCTGGTCCGCCGAGGCCACCAAGGGCGAGATGTACGACGTCGTCGACATCCCGGACACCCACGCTGAGGCTGCCGAGGAGTACCGCGGCAAGCTGCTCGAGGCCGTGGCCGAGAACGACGAAGAGATCATGGAGCTGTACCTGGAGGGCACCGAGCCTTCCGTGGAGCAGCTGTACGCCGCGATCCGTCGCATCACCATCGCGTCCGGCAAGTCCAAGGACACCACGGTCACCCCGGTGTTCTGCGGCACCGCGTTCAAGAACAAGGGCGTCCAGCCCCTGCTCGACGCGGTCGTGCGCTACCTCCCCTCCCCGCTCGACGTCGAGGCCATCGAGGGCCACGCCGTGAACGACCCGGAGGAGGTCGTCAAGCGCAAGCCGTCCGACGACGAGCCGCTGTCCGCGCTGGCGTTCAAGATCATGAGCGACCCGCACCTCGGCAAGCTCACCTTCGTCCGGGTCTACTCGGGCCGCCTGGAGTCCGGCACCGCCGTGCTGAACTCCGTCAAGGGCAAGAAGGAGCGCATCGGCAAGATCTACCGCATGCACGCGAACAAGCGTGAGGAGATCGACGCGGTGGGCGCCGGCGACATCATCGCCGTCATGGGTCTGAAGCAGACCACGACCGGTGAGACGCTGTGCGACGACAAGGCCCCGGTGATCCTGGAGTCCATGGACTTCCCGGCGCCGGTCATCCAGGTCGCCATCGAGCCCAAGTCCAAGGGCGACCAGGAGAAGCTGGGCGTCGCGATCCAGCGCCTGGCCGAGGAGGACCCGTCCTTCCAGGTCCACTCGGACGAGGAGACCGGCCAGACCATCATCGGTGGCATGGGCGAGCTGCACCTCGAGGTGCTGGTCGACCGTATGCGCCGTGAGTTCAAGGTCGAGGCCAACGTCGGCAAGCCGCAGGTCGCCTACCGCGAGACGATCCGCAAGGCCGTCGAGCGCGTGGACTACACCCACAAGAAGCAGACCGGTGGTACCGGTCAGTTCGCCAAGGTGCAGATCGCGATCGAGCCCATCGAGGGCGGCGACGCCTCGTACGAGTTCGTGAACAAGGTGACCGGTGGCCGCATCCCGAAGGAGTACATCCCTTCGGTGGACGCCGGTGCGCAGGAGGCCATGCAGTTCGGCATCCTCGCGGGCTACGAGATGACGGGCGTCCGCGTCACGCTCATCGACGGTGGCTACCACGAGGTCGACTCCTCCGAGCTCGCCTTCAAGATCGCCGGTTCGCAGGCCTTCAAGGAGGCCGCGCGCAAGGCCAGCCCCGTGCTGCTCGAGCCGATGATGGCCGTCGAGGTCACCACGCCCGAGGACTACATGGGTGAGGTCATCGGCGACATCAACTCCCGCCGTGGTCAGATCCAGGCCATGGAGGAGCGGGCCGGTGCCCGCGTCGTGAAGGGCCTCGTGCCCCTCTCGGAGATGTTCGGCTACGTCGGAGACCTCCGCAGCAAGACGTCGGGTCGCGCAAGCTACTCGATGCAGTTCGACTCCTACGCCGAGGTTCCGCGGAACGTCGCCGAGGAGATCATCGCGAAGGCCAAGGGCGAGTAACGCACTGCGTTAACGCACTGCGTTCACACGCCTTAGGCTTGACTCCGGAGCCTCCCGAGGCATTCACCCGCATTCGTCACCGTTTGCGAGTGGTGCCCCGGGGCCCGGGCACTAACAGCAAAGATCACCTGGCGCCGATGAAGTAAGGCGTACAGAACCACTCCACAGGAGGACCCCAGTGGCGAAGGCGAAGTTCGAGCGGACTAAGCCGCACGTCAACATCGGCACCATCGGTCACATCGACCACGGTAAGACGACCCTCACGGCCGCCATTACCAAGGTGCTGCACGACGCGTACCCGGACATCAACGAGGCCTCGGCGTTCGACCAGATCGACAAGGCTCCCGAGGAGCGCCAGCGCGGTATCACCATCTCCATCGCGCACGTCGAGTACCAGACGGAGACGCGTCACTACGCGCACGTCGACTGCCCGGGTCACGCGGACTACATCAAGAACATGATCACCGGTGCTGCCCAGATGGACGGCGCCATCCTCGTGGTCGCCGCCACCGACGGCCCGATGCCGCAGACCAAGGAGCACGTGCTCCTGGCCCGCCAGGTCGGCGTTCCGTACATCGTCGTCGCCCTGAACAAGGCCGACATGGTGGACGACGAGGAGATCCTGGAGCTCGTCGAGCTCGAGGTCCGTGAGCTGCTCTCCGAGTACGAGTTCCCGGGCGACGACGTTCCGGTCGTCAAGGTCTCCGCGCTCAAGGCGCTCGAGGGCGACAAGGAGTGGGGCCAGTCGGTCCTGGACCTGATGGCCGCCGTCGACACCGCGATCCCGGAGCCGGAGCGCGACGTCGACAAGCCCTTCCTGATGCCGATCGAGGACGTCTTCACGATCACCGGTCGCGGTACGGTCGTCACCGGCCGTATCGAGCGTGGTGTCCTGAAGGTCAACGAGACCGTCGACATCATCGGCATCAAGACCGAGAAGACCACCACCACGGTCACCGGCATCGAGATGTTCCGCAAGCTGCTCGACGAGGGCCAGGCCGGTGAGAACGTCGGTCTGCTCCTCCGTGGCATCAAGCGCGAGGACGTCGAGCGCGGCCAGGTCATCATCAAGCCGGGCTCGGTCACCCCGCACACGGAGTTCGAGGCCCAGGCGTACATCCTGTCCAAGGACGAGGGTGGCCGCCACACGCCGTTCTTCAACAACTACCGTCCGCAGTTCTACTTCCGTACGACGGACGTGACCGGCGTCGTGACCCTCCCCGAGGGCACCGAGATGGTCATGCCGGGTGACAACACCGAGATGAAGGTGGAGCTCATCCAGCCCGTCGCCATGGAAGAGGGCCTGAAGTTCGCCATCCGTGAGGGTGGCCGGACGGTCGGCGCCGGCCAGGTCACCAAGATCAACAAGTGAGCTTGCTGATCTGACCTGGTAGCTCCAGCGCGAGCTCCTGAAGGGGCCCGTACGACTTCGGTCGTACGGGCCCTTTCGCTTGCCCGGCGTCCACCGTCCGGCGCGGCGGAGCCGTGTATCGACACAGCCCTGCGCCCCATCAGGGGCGCAGCAGGCTCACCGCGCGGTCGAATGCCGAGTCCCGGCTCTCTTCGAACTCCTCCCTTGTGAAGACCGGCTCCGTGATCTGGGGCGGGATGCCCGTGCCGTCGAAGGTGTGGCCCTCGTGGGTGAGGAACTCTTCGTTGGGGAGCCAGGCCGTCATGCCGTTCGGGAGGGTGCGGGACATGACGTCGGAGAAGACGCCCTGGGTGGACTGCCCGATGCGGATCGTCCTGCCGGGGCGGTCCATGAGGGCCTGGGTGAAGGTCTCGCCCGCACTGACCGTGGAGCCGCCGGTCAGGACGGCGACCGGGCCGGTGTAGCGGGGGGCGGGGGCCGGGAGGACCGGTACCGGCTCGGGGCGGGTGTGCCGGGTCGGGTCGGCGGGGTCGTTGCGGGCGCGCTTGGCGTACGCGGTGTAGGGCCGGTCCGTGAGGCGTCCGGCGAGGTGGATGCCGAGGGCGTCGGAACCGCCGCCGTTGATGCGCAGGTCGATGATCAGGCCCGGCAGGCGCCGGGTGCGCTCCGCGGTGAGAACGGTGTCCAGCGCCTTGTCGAGTTCGGCCAGGTTGGCGGCGTACGAGCCGTGGTCGGCGGTCGTGTACCCGCCGAAGCCGGAGATGCGCAGGTATCCGGGGCCGTTGCCGGGCAGGTCGGCGTAGGTGATGCGCCCGGCGGCGAAGTCCCGCCGGTAGGGGGCCCGGGCGAGATCGCGCCCGACGGTGAACTTCTTGACCTTGGCGTCCAGCTGCTCCGTGGGTGTCTCGGTGCCTGGGCGGCCCTGGGCGAAGACACGGTCGCCGTCCTGTACGGCGACATGGGCGTCGTGCAGCGGGGCGACCATCCGGCTGAAGACGTCGAAGAGCTGCGAGCGGGTCGTGTCCTTGTGGATCAGCGGGTGGTAGCGGTCGCGTACGGCGTGCCAGTCGGTGCCCTTGGCGGCGAAGAACGGGTAGTTCTCCTCGAAGGACTGCCAGAAGACGTCGAAGGCGGTACGGGGGTCCGTGGGTGTCGGCCGGGTGCACTGGACGGGCAGCGCCGCGATCCGCCGCAGTCGGCGGTGGCCCACGGAACTGTCCGCCGAGAGCCGGGCGTGATCGCGGTCCCGTCCGAGGCGTACGGTCAGCACGGTGCCGTCCGCCGTGTACGTGCCCGGACCGGTCTGGCGCGCGGTGTCGCCCTTGAGGCAGCTCACCGCGGTGGTCTGGTACTCCTGGTAGACCCCGTGGCCGAGGGCGAGGACGGTGCCGTAGCCGTCCATCCGCCACAGGCCGTCCGCACCGGATGGGCCGGCGTCGGCCGCGGTGGCCGGTGCGGCTCCCGCCGCCAGGGTCAGGATGACGGCGGTGGCCGTGACGATGCGCACGAGGTGTCCTTCCGGTGGCTGCGGGCTGTGCCACCACCGTGGCCGGGGCGGCTTCCCCCGGACCATCCGGCGAGCCGGTGTATCGGGGTGGGGGAAGCCCCAGGGGAGTCAGAGGCCCCTGGTCACGGCGTCACCACCTTGCCGCCGAAGGTCACGGCGAGCGAGCCGTTCGAGGCGAAGGACCAGCCGAGTGCGCCCGAGTACGACGAGCAGCGGGAGCCGTTCGTGCCCGTCCAGAACTGGTTGGAGCTGTCCGCGTCACCGACGGTCTTGTCGTTCGAACCGCTCACGCTGAAGCGGCACGAGGTGTTCGTCCGGAACACGGATGTTCCCTTGTCGAACGAGAAGTTGCGCTCGGCGTTGTCGATGCCGACGTTGTTCGAGATCGCCATCGTGCCGGGATTGCTGTTGTACGTGAACCCGTGATGCCCGTTGCGGTAGGCGATGCTGTGCCGGACGACGTGGTCGACGGCGATGTCGTCGCCGCCCAGCTTGTAGCCGTTGCGGTCGCCGTTGGCGTTCCGGGTGCCGTCGGTCAGGGTGCCGTTGCCGTAGGAGAGCGAGTACTCGATGGTCACCGGGCCGATCGGGCCCGTGTCGGACTTGGTGTACAGGTCCCAGCCGTCGTCGATGTTGTTGTGGGACACGTCGTAGCGGAAGACGTTGCCGGTGCCGGTGGTGAGCTTCGCCGCGAAGCCGTCGGCGTTCTCGCCGGTGGAGTCCATGTTGTCGTGCGACTCCGAGCTCACGATCAGGTTGTTCGACGGCCACTGGCTGCTCGGGGTGCTGGAGGAGATCCGGCCCAGCTGCAGGCCCGTGTCGCGGTTGTACGCCGTCACCGTGCGCTCGATGACGTTGTTGCTGCCCCCCACGTAGATGCCGTTGTCGCCGGCGTGCTCGACGGTGAGGCCGTAGACGTGCCAGTAGTTCGCGTTCAGCTGGAGCCCGCGGTTCGACGAACTCTCGCTCTGCGCCGAGAAGTTGAGCACCGGGGTCTCGCCCGGATACGCGGACAGGGTGGTGCGGGCGCTCGAGGTGCCGTTGCTGCCGGCCGGGATGGTGATCGTCGACGAGTAGTTGTAGGTCCCGCCGCGCAGATAGATGGTGCCGCCGGATGCGATGCGGCTGATCGCGGTGGCGAGCGTCGTGGGGGCGGACTGTGTGCCGGCCGCGCTCGCGGTGCCGCTCGGCGACACGTACTGCGTGGTGCTCGCGGCCTGTGCCGGGGTGCCGGACAGGGCGACGAGCGCGCCGGACAGCAGGCTGACACACGCGATGACGGGTCTCACTTGCATGGTGGTGCCTCCGGGTTCGTCCGTGACCAGGGGTGCCGTGCAAGGGAAAGCGCTTTCCGATGGTGCCGAAGGGGAACGTAAGCGCTTGCTATGGACGCGTCAATAGTTGGGTGCTTGATTCTTATTCACGGACATGAACAAAGGCCCGGTTGTGGCGAGGGTTCGTGCGGGGCTCGTCCGGGGGGTGTCGAGGGTGCGGGTTTGACCTGCGTCACCCTGGGGGTATTCTCTCCGGCTCGATTGGCCAGGCCCCTGCCCCGTATGGCAGACTGTCGGAGTTGCTCGGTCGAGTGTTGATGCTGCGCGCCTCCCGCCGGGGGGACCGGAAGCGAGTCCCACAGTACTCGTCGCCCTAACTGCCGTAAGGCAGCACTGGGGCGGACGTACGGGAATCTTCCGGGAAGTGCGGTGCGGCACTGGCCAGGCACCCGGGTGAACCTCTTTCCCAGGCAAGGGATGTTCGAACAAGGGACATCTGTGTCAGCGGAAGCGCGACACGCCCGACCGCGTGGGTCGGCGAACGAGCGTACGGAGGGCCGGGTTCCAGAGCGTGAAGAGACAAAGGACTACTGAGTAGCCATGGCGGGACAGAAGATCCGCATCCGGCTCAAGGCCTACGACCACGAGGTCATCGACTCCTCGGCGAAGAAGATCGTCGAGACGGTGACCCGCACTGGTGCGTCGGTCGCGGGCCCGGTGCCGCTGCCCACTGAGAAGAACGTGTACTGCGTCATCAAGTCGCCGCACAAGTACAAGGACTCGCGCGAGCACTTCGAGATGCGCACGCACAAGCGCCTGATCGACATCCTCGACCCGACGCCCAAGACCGTTGACTCTCTGATGCGACTCGACCTCCCGGCCGGTGTCGACATCGAGATCAAGCTCTGAGGGCCGGTGATCTGAGAATGGCTAAGCAGATCAAGGGCATCCTGGGCGAGAAGCTCGGCATGACGCAGGTGTGGGACGAGAACAACCGTGTTGTTCCGGTCACCGTCGTCAAGGCCGGCCCGAACGTCGTCACCCAGGTGCGTACGAACGACAGCGACGGCTACGAGTCGGTTCAGATCGCCTTCGGCGAGATCGACCCGCGCAAGGTGAACAAGCCCCTCAAGGGCCACTTCGCCAAGGCCGACGTCACCCCCCGCCGCCACCTCGTCGAGATCCGTACCGCTGACGCCAGCGAGTACACCCTCGGCCAGGAGATCACCGCCGAGGTGTTCGAGGCGGGCGTCAAGGTCGACGTCACCGGCAAGAGCAAGGGCAAGGGCTTCGCCGGTGTCATGAAGCGCCACAACTTCGGTGGCCTCGGCGCCGGTCACGGCACCCAGCGCAAGCACCGCTCTCCCGGTTCCATCGGTGGCTGCGCCACCCCGGGCCGTGTGTTCAAGGGCCTCCGCATGGCGGGTCGCATGGGCAACGAGCGGGTCACCACCCAGAACCTGACCGTCCACGCCGTTGACGCGGAGAAGGGTCTGCTGCTCATCAAGGGCGCGGTTCCCGGTCCGAACGGCGGCCTCGTCCTGGTCCGCACCGCGGCCAAGGGGGCCTGAGGTAACCGATGAGCACTGTTGACATCCTTTCGCCGGCGGGCGACAAGGCCGGTTCCGTCGAACTCCCCGCGGAGATCTTCGACGTCGAGAAGGTCAGCATCCCGCTGATCCACCAGGTCGTCGTCGCGCAGCTGGCCGCTGCCCGTCAGGGCACGCACAAGACCAAGACCCGTGGCGAGGTCCGCGGTGGCGGCAAGAAGCCGTACCGCCAGAAGGGCACCGGCCGCGCCCGTCAGGGCTCGACCCGTGCGCCGCAGTTCGCCGGTGGTGGCGTCGTGCACGGTCCCGTGCCGCGTGACTACTCGCAGCGGACCCCGAAGAAGATGAAGGCTGCCGCGCTGCGTCACGCCCTCACCGACCGGGCCCGCCACAACCGCATCCACGTCGTCTCCGGCGTCGTCGAGGGTGAGAACCCGTCGACGAAGGCCGCCCGGACGCTGTTCGGCAAGATCTCGGAGCGCAAGAACCTGCTCCTGGTCGTCGAGCGCGCCGACGAGGCCGCGTGGCTGTCCGCCCGCAACCTGCCCCAGGTCCACATCCTGGAGCCGGGCCAGCTGAACACGTACGACGTTCTCGTCTCGGACGACGTGGTCTTCACCCAGGCCGCTTTCGAGTCCTTCGTGTCTGGCCCCAAGGCCGCTGACACCGAAGGGAGCGAGGCCTGATGGCTACGCGTCACCCGAGCATTGCCTCCAAGGCCGCGAAGGCCGCCAAGGCCGCGCGCGTCGCCAAGGCGCGTCGCCACGCCGCCGAGGGCAAGAACACCGTCGAGACCCCGCTGAGCAAGTCGTACACGGACCCCCGTGACGTGCTGCTCAAGCCGGTCGTCTCCGAGAAGAGCTACGCGCTTCTCGACGAGAACAAGTACACGTTCATCGTCGACCCGAGTGCCAACAAGACCCAGATCAAGCAGGCCGTCCAGGCGGTCTTCTCGGTCAAGGTCACCGGGGTCAACACGATCAACCGCATCGGCAAGCGCAAGCGGACCCGCACCGGCTTCGGCCAGCGTGCGGCCACCAAGCGCGCGATCGTGACCCTCGCCGAGGGCGACCGTATCGACATCTTCGGCGGTCCGACCGCGTAAGCGGGTCGGATCGTCCGATATCGGACGAGGACTGAGAAATGGGAATCCGCAAGTACAAGCCGACTACGCCGGGCCGTCGTGGCTCCAGCGTCGCCGACTTCGTCGAGGTCACGCGGTCCACGCCGGAGAAGTCGCTGGTCCGCCCGCTGCACAGCAAGGGCGGCCGTAACAACGCCGGTCGTGTGACCGTTCGCCACCAGGGTGGCGGACACAAGCGCGCCTACCGCGTGATCGACTTCCGTCGTCACGACAAGGACGGCGTGCCGGCGAAGGTCGCGCACATCGAGTACGACCCCAACCGCACCGCGCGCATCGCGCTGCTCCACTACGCGGACGGCGAGAAGCGCTACATCCTGGCGCCGAAGGGCCTGACGCAGGGCGACCGGATCGAGAACGGTCCCGGCGCCGACATCAAGCCCGGCAACAACCTGGCGCTGCGCAACATCCCGGTCGGTACGACGATCCACTCCGTGGAGCTTCGTCCGGGCGGTGGCGCCAAGTTCGCCCGCTCCGCCGGTGCCTCCGTGCAGCTGCTCGCGAAGGAGGGCTCGATGGCCCACCTCCGCATGCCGTCCGGTGAGATCCGCCTGGTCGACCAGCGCTGCCGCGCCACGGTCGGCGAGGTCGGCAACGCCGAGCAGAGCAACATCAACTGGGGCAAGGCCGGCCGCAAGCGCTGGTTGGGCGTCCGCCCGACCGTTCGCGGTGTGGCGATGAACCCGGTTGACCACCCCCACGGTGGTGGTGAGGGCAAGACCTCCGGTGGTCGCCACCCGGTCAGCCCCTGGGGTCAGAAGGAAGGTCGTACTCGTTCGCCCAAGAAGGCGTCGAACAAGTACATCGTCCGCCGCCGCAAGACGAACAAGAAGCGCTAGGAGCGGGTTTAGATGCCGCGCAGTCTCAAGAAGGGGCCCTTCGTCGACGAGCACCTCGCCAAGAAGGTGGATGCTCAGAACGAAGCCGGTTCCAAGAACGTCATCAAGACCTGGTCCCGTCGCTCGATGATCGTCCCGGCCATGCTCGGCCACACGATCGCGGTGCACAACGGCAAGACCCACATCCCGGTGTTCGTCACCGAGTCGATGGTCGGCCACAAGCTCGGCGAGTTCTCGCCGACGCGCACCTTCCGGGGCCACGTCAAGGACGACCGGAAGTCGAAGCGCCGCTAGTAGCGGATCGCATTCAGACACGTAAGTAACTGAGAGGGACAACCATGGAAGCCAGGGCCCAGGCGCGGTACATCCGCGTTACGCCCATGAAGGCCCGCCGCGTGGTGGACCTTATCCGTGGCATGGATGCCACGGAGGCTCAGGCTGTTCTGCGATTCGCTCCGCAGGCAGCCTCCGTGCCCGTCGGCAAGGTGCTCGACAGCGCCATCGCCAACGCCGCGCACAACTACGACCACACCGACGCCGACAGCCTCTTCATCTCCGAGGCGTACGTCGACGAGGGCCCGACCCTGAAGCGGTTCCGGCCGCGCGCCCAGGGCCGTGCCTACCGGATCCGCAAGCGGACCAGCCACATCACCGTGGTCGTCAGCAGCAAGGAAGGAACCCGGTAATGGGCCAGAAGGTTAACCCGCATGGGTTCCGGCTCGGTGTCACCACGGACTTCAAGTCCCGGTGGTACGCCGACAAGCTGTACAAGGACTACGTCAAGGAAGACGTCGCCATCCGTCGGATGATGACGTCCGGCATGGAGCGCGCCGGCATCTCGAAGGTGGAGATCGAGCGCACCCGTGACCGTGTGCGTGTGGACATCCACACCGCTCGTCCGGGCATCGTCATCGGCCGCCGTGGCGCCGAGGCCGACCGCATCCGCGGTGACCTCGAGAAGCTCACGGGCAAGCAGGTCCAGCTGAACATCCTCGAGGTCAAGAACCCCGAGACGGACGCTCAGCTGGTCGCGCAGGCCGTCGCCGAGCAGCTCTCCTCCCGCGTCTCCTTCCGTCGCGCCATGCGTAAGAGCATGCAGTCGGCGATGAAGGCCGGCGCCAAGGGCATCAAGATCCAGTGCGGTGGCCGCCTCGGTGGCGCCGAGATGTCCCGCTCGGAGTTCTACCGCGAGGGCCGTGTGCCCCTGCACACGCTCCGCGCGAACGTGGACTACGGCTTCTTCGAGGCCAAGACGACCTTCGGCCGTATCGGCGTGAAGGTCTGGATCTACAAGGGCGACGTCAAGAACATCGCCGAGGTCCGCGCCGAGAACGCTGCGGCCCGTGCGGGTAACCGCCCGGCCCGTGGTGGCGCCGACCGCCCGGCCCGTGGTGGCCGCGGTGGCGAGCGTGGCGGGCGCGGTCGCAAGCCGCAGCAGGCTGCCGGCGCCGAGGCCCCCAAGGCCGAGGCTCCCGCCGCCGCTCCGGCTGAGAGCACCGGAACGGAGGCCTGACCGACATGCTGATCCCCCGTAGGGTCAAGCACCGCAAGCAGCACCACCCGAAGCGCTCCGGCGCTGCCAAGGGCGGCACGCAGGTTGCGTTCGGCGAGTACGGCATCCAGGCGCTCACCCCGGCGTACGTGACGAACCGTCAGATCGAGGCCGCTCGTATCGCCATGACGCGTCACATCAAGCGTGGTGGCAAGGTCTGGATCAACATCTACCCGGACCGTCCCCTCACCAAGAAGCCTGCCGAGACCCGCATGGGTTCCGGTAAGGGTTCTCCGGAGTGGTGGATCGCCAACGTCAAGCCCGGACGCGTGATGTTCGAGCTGTCGTACCCCAACGAGAAGATTGCGCGTGAGGCCCTCACTCGTGCCGCTCACAAGCTGCCGATGAAGTGCCGGATCGTCAAGCGCGAGGCAGGTGAAGCGTGATGTCGGCCGGTACCAAGGCGTCCGAGCTGCGCGAGCTGGGCAACGAGGAGCTTCTGGCGAAGCTCCGCGAGTCCAAGGAAGAGCTGTTCAACCTCCGCTTCCAGGCGGCGACGGGTCAGCTCGAGAACCACGGCCGTCTGAAGGCGGTCCGCAAGGACATCGCGCGGATCTACACCCTGATGCGCGAGCGTGAGCTGGGCATCGAAACGGTGGAGAACGCCTGATGAGCGAGAGCAATGTGACTGAAGAGCAGACGACCGAGGCACGTGGCGCCCGCAAGACCCGTGAGGGTCTCGTCGTCAGCGACAAGATGGACAAGACCGTCGTCGTCGCTGTCGAGGACCGCGTGAAGCACGCGCTGTACGGCAAGGTCATCCGCCGTACGAACAAGCTCAAGGCGCACGACGAGCAGAACGCCGCGGGTGTCGGCGACCGTGTCCTCCTCGCGGAGACCCGGCCGCTGTCCGCGACGAAGCGCTGGCGCGTCGTCGAGATCCTCGAGAAGGCGAAGTAATCAAGCGGGGGTTCGCCCCCGCTGCCCCCGCCGGGGGCTCGCCCCTGGGCCCCGGCCCGGCCGGGCGCTCCCGGCGAGGTTTCGCCCGATCGAAGAAAGACCGCCGCCCGGCGAGCTCCGTGAAACGACTTACGGAGCCGCCGCCGGGAAGCCCGGCCGAGGTGCGTGAGGCACTCGCGCTCGTCGCGAGAGCCGCCCCACGGCCCGGCCGGGTCGGCAAGTAATTCCTGCGGGGGTATCCCGGCAGGACGGTTCCGCCAGGCTCTCCGGGTCAACCCCCGGAGGGAACCGGCAGACAAACAGGAGATAGACGTGATCCAGCAGGAGTCGCGACTGCGTGTCGCCGACAACACTGGTGCGAAGGAGATCCTTTGCATCCGTGTGCTCGGTGGCTCCGGTCGCCGCTACGCGGGCATCGGTGACGTCATCGTCGCCACCGTCAAGGACGCGATCCCCGGTGGCAACGTGAAGAAGGGTGACGTCGTCAAGGCGGTCATCGTTCGCACCGTCAAGGAGCGCCGCCGTCCGGACGGCTCGTACATCCGCTTCGACGAGAACGCCGCCGTCATTCTGAAGAACGACGGTGACCCTCGCGGCACCCGCATCTTCGGCCCGGTCGGGCGTGAGCTGCGCGAGAAGAAGTTCATGAAGATCATCTCGCTGGCTCCGGAGGTGCTGTAAGCATGAAGATCAAGAAGGGCGACCTGGTCCAGGTCATCACCGGCAAGGACAAGGGCAAGCAGGGCAAGGTCATTGCCGCTTACCCGCGCGAGGAGCGCGTCCTGGTCGAGGGTGTCAACCGGGTCAAGAAGCACACCAAGGCCGGTCCGACCGCTCGCGGTTCGCAGGCCGGCGGCATCGTCACGACCGAGGCGCCGATCCACGTCTCCAACGTCCAGCTGGTCGTTGAGAAGGACGGCAACAAGGTCGTCACGCGTGTCGGTTACCGCTTCGACGACGAGGGCAACAAGATCCGCGTTGCCAAGCGGACGGGTGAGGACATCTGATGGCTACCACCACCACTCCGCGTCTCAAGACGAAGTACCGCGAGGAGATCGCGGGCAAGCTGCGTGACGAGTTCAAGTACGAGAACGTCATGCAGATCCCCGGCCTCGTCAAGATCGTGGTCAACATGGGTGTGGGCGACGCCGCCCGCGACTCCAAGCTGATCGAGGGCGCCATCCGCGACCTCACCACGATCACCGGTCAGAAGCCGGCCGTCACCAAGGCCCGCAAGTCCATCGCGCAGTTCAAGCTGCGTGAGGGCCAGCCGATCGGTGCCCACGTCACGCTCCGTGGCGACCGCATGTGGGAGTTCCTGGACCGCACCCTGTCGCTCGCGCTCCCGCGCATCCGCGACTTCCGCGGCCTGTCCCCCAAGCAGTTCGACGGCCGTGGCAACTACACCTTCGGTCTCACGGAGCAGGTCATGTTCCACGAGATCGACCAGGACAAGATCGACCGCGTCCGGGGTATGGACATCACCGTGGTGACCACGGCGACCAACGACGCTGAGGGCCGTGCGCTCCTTCGTCACCTCGGCTTCCCCTTCAAGGAGGCGTGAGCGAGATGGCGAAGAAGGCTCTGATCGCGAAGGCTGCTCGCAAGCCCAAGTTCGGCGTGCGTGGCTACACGCGCTGCCAGCGCTGCGGCCGTCCCCACTCCGTGTACCGCAAGTTCGGCCTGTGCCGCGTGTGCCTTCGTGAGATGGCTCACCGTGGCGAGCTGCCGGGCGTGACCAAGAGCTCCTGGTAATCCCGCATTTAGGGATTCCCGAAGCTCTCGGTAAGCAATGGGCGTGTCAGGCGCCCTCCCTTCCATGGCTTAGGCTTGGAGGGTTGGGCGTCTGACGACTGCCCGTACGACTTACTACGCCGTAGGTCCACCGCACCGCACCCGCCTCGTCTCGGATCGAGGAGAGGGATGGGCACCTGGAAACCCCGGCGAGAGAGGCCGAAGGCCAATTCATGACCATGACTGATCCGATCGCAGACATGCTTACGCGTCTGCGGAACGCGAACTCGGCATACCACGACTCCGTGTCGATGCCGGCATCGAAGATCAAGTCGCACATCGCGGAGATCCTCCAGCAGGAGGGCTTCATCACGGGCTGGAAGGTCGAGGACGCCGAGGTCGGCAAGAACCTCGTTCTCGAGCTGAAGTTCGGCCCGAACCGTGAGCGCTCCATCGCGGGCATCAAGCGGATCTCCAAGCCCGGTCTCCGGGTGTACGCGAAGTCCACCAACCTGCCGAAGGTGCTCGGCGGCCTCGGCGTGGCGATCATCTCCACGTCGCACGGGCTCCTCACCGACAAGCAGGCCGGCAAGAAGGGCGTGGGTGGGGAAGTCCTCGCCTACGTCTGGTAGCGGAAGGGAACGGAGGAAACAGCTATGTCGCGTATTGGCAAGCTCCCCATCACGGTTCCCGCCGGCGTGGACGTCACCATCGACGGCCAGACGGTCTCGGTCAAGGGCCCCAAGGGCACGCTGACCCACACCGTCGCGGCGCCGATCGAGATCGCCAAGGGTGAGGACGGCGTCCTGAACGTCACCCGCCCCAACGACGAGCGTCAGAGCAAGGCCCTGCACGGCCTGTCCCGCACGCTGGTGGCGAACATGATCACCGGCGTGACCCAGGGTTACGTGAAGAAGCTCGAGATCAGTGGTGTCGGTTACCGCGTGACCGCCAAGGGTTCGAACCTCGAGTTCGCTCTCGGCTACAGCCACCCGATCACCGTCGAGGCCCCCGAGGGCATCACCTTCAAGGTGGAGGCCCCCACCCGGTTCTCGGTCGAGGGCATCGACAAGCAGAAGGTCGGCGAGGTTGCGGCCAACATCCGCAAGCTGCGCAAGCCCGACCCGTACAAGGCCAAGGGCGTCAAGTACGAGGGCGAAGTCATCCGCCGCAAGGTCGGAAAGGCGGGTAAGTAAGCCATGGCATACGGACAGAAGATCCTCAAGGGCGACGCCTACAAGCGCGCCGCGATCAAGCGCCGTCACATCCGGATCCGCAAGCGGATCAACGGTACGGCGGAGCGTCCGCGTCTGGTCGTTACCCGCTCGAACCGCCACATCGTGGCCCAGGTGATCGACGACCTCAAGGGTCACACCCTTGCGTCGGCGTCCACCCTGGACACCTCGATCCGCGGTGGCGAGGGCGACAAGTCCGCGCAGGCCAAGCAGGTCGGCGCCCTGGTCGCCGAGCGCGCCAAGGCCGCCGGTGTCGAGGCCGTCGTGTTCGACCGTGGTGGCAACCAGTACGCCGGGCGCATCGCCGCCCTGGCGGACGCCGCCCGCGAAGCCGGGCTCAAGTTCTGAGCCGCTTGTAGCTAGCGGAAAGAGAGAGGTAATCCAATGGCTGGACCCCAGCGCCGTGGAAGCGGTGCCGGTGGCGGCGAGCGGCGGGACCGGAAGGGCCGTGACGGCGGCGCTGCTGCCGCCGAGAAGACCGCGTACGTTGAGCGCGTCGTCGCGATCAACCGCGTCGCCAAGGTTGTGAAGGGTGGTCGTCGCTTCAGCTTCACCGCGCTGGTCGTGGTGGGCGACGGTGACGGCACCGTGGGTGTCGGTTACGGCAAGGCCAAGGAGGTGCCGGCCGCCATCGCCAAGGGTGTTGAGGAGGCCAAGAAGCACTTCTTCAAGGTCCCCCGTATCCAGGGCACCATCCCGCACCCGATCCAGGGTGAGAAGGCTGCCGGCGTCGTGCTGCTCAAGCCCGCGTCCCCCGGTACCGGTGTTATCGCCGGTGGCCCGGTGCGTGCCGTGCTCGAGTGCGCCGGTATTCACGACGTGCTGTCGAAGTCGCTCGGCTCCGACAACGCGATCAACATCGTGCACGCGACCGTGGAGGCCCTGAAGGGTCTGCAGCGTCCCGAGGAGATCGCGGCCCGCCGCGGTCTGCCGCTCGAGGACGTCGCCCCCGCGGCTCTGCTGCGTGCGCGTGCCGGGGCGGGTGCGTAGTCATGGCGCAGCTCAAGATTACGCAGGTCAAGTCCTACATCGGCAGCAAGCAGAACCACCGTGACACCCTGCGCTCCCTTGGTCTCAAGGGCATCAACACGCAGGTCGTCAAGGAGGACCGCCCCGAGTTCCGCGGCATGGTGCACACCGTCCGCCACCTCGTGACGGTCGAGGAGGTCGACTGATCATGGCGGAGAACAACCCGCTCAAGATCCACAACCTCCGTCCCGCCCCGGGCGCCAAGACCGCCAAGACCCGTGTCGGTCGTGGTGAGGCGTCGAAGGGTAAGACGGCCGGTCGTGGTACCAAGGGCACCAAGGCCCGCTACCAGGTTCCGGAGCGCTTCGAGGGTGGGCAGATGCCCCTCCACATGCGCCTCCCGAAGCTGAAGGGCTTCAAGAACCCGTTCAAGACCGAGTACCAGGTCGTGAACCTCGACAAGCTGGCCGCGCTCTACCCCGAGGGTGGCGAGGTCACCGTCGAGGGCCTGGTGGCCAAGGGTGCCGTTCGCAAGAACAGCCTCGTCAAGGTCCTCGGCCAGGGCGAGGTCTCCGTGGCGCTGCAGGTGACGGTCGACGCCGTCTCCGGCTCCGCCAAGGAGAAGATCACCGCCGCCGGCGGCACCGTCACCGAGCTCGTCTGAATTTCTCGGACGTCTCGATGACGTAAGCAGTCCCGACCGGGGATACCTCACAATGGGGTATCCCCGGTCGGTCGTTCCAAGGGGAGCCGTGCCGCCGGTAAGGTAGCCTGCACTGTTCTTTTTTGTATCCGTCGAACCTCAAGACCGTCACCCTTGACGCAGTTGCGCGGGGGTCGCAGGAGGCACCGTGCTCACCGCGTTCGCCCGGGCGTTCAGGACGCCCGACCTGCGCAAGAAACTGCTCTTCACGCTCGGCATCATCGTGGTGTACCGGATCGGTACGCACATCCCGATCCCGGGCGTCGACTACAAGAACGTCCAGCAGTGCATGGATGTGGCCAGCTCGAACCGCGGCCTGTTCAGCCTGATCAACATGTTCAGCGGCGGCGCGCTGCTGCAGATCACGATCTTCGCGCTCGGCATCATGCCGTACATCACCGCGAGCATCATCCTGCAGCTGCTGACCGTGGTGATCCCGCGCCTCGAAGCCCTCAAGAAGGAGGGCCAGGCCGGCACGGCGAAGATCACGCAGTACACCCGTTACCTGACGGTGGCGCTGGCCATCCTCCAGGGCACGGGTCTGGTCGCCACCGCCCGCAGTGGTGCGCTGTTCTCCGGCTGCCCGGTGGCCAGCCAGATCGTCCCGGACCAGTCGATCTTCACCACCATCACCATGGTCGTCACCATGACCGCCGGTACCGGCGTCGTCATGTGGCTCGGTGAGCTCATCACCGACCGCGGCATCGGCAACGGCATGTCGATCCTGATGTTCATCTCGATCGCCGCGACCTTCCCGAGCGCCCTGTGGGCGATCAAGCTGCAGGGCAAGCTCGCCGGCGGCTGGATCGAGTTCGGCACCGTGATCGCCGTGGGTCTGGTGATGGTCGGTCTGGTGGTCTTCGTCGAGCAGGCCCAGCGGCGGATCCCCGTGCAGTACGCGAAGCGCATGATCGGACGCAGGTCGTACGGCGGTACGTCCACGTACATCCCGCTGAAGGTCAACCAGGCGGGTGTCATCCCCGTGATCTTCGCCTCGTCGCTGCTCTACATCCCGAGCCTGATCGCCCAGTTCTCGGGCGGCAATTCCGGCTGGAAGACGTGGGTCCAGAACAACCTGACCAAGGGTGACCACCCGGTTTATGTGGCCACGTACTTCTTGCTGATCGTTTTCTTCGCGTTCTTCTACGTGGCGATCTCCTTCAACCCCGAGGAAGTCGCCGACAACATGAAGAAGTATGGTGGCTTCATCCCGGGCATCCGGGCTGGCCGACCGACCGCTGAGTACCTCAGCTACGTACTCAACCGGATCACCTGGCCGGGTTCGCTGTATCTGGGTCTGATCGCTCTCGTACCGACGATGGCGTTGGTTGGCTTCGGGGCAAGCCAGAACTTCCCGTTCGGTGGTACCAGCATCCTGATCATCGTGGGTGTCGGCCTCGAGACGGTGAAGCAGATTGAGAGCCAGCTTCAGCAGCGCAATTACGAAGGGTTCCTCCGCTGATGCGAATCGTCCTCGTCGGGCCGCCGGGTGCAGGGAAGGGCACGCAGGCCACTCGCCTTGCCGACAAGCTGCGCGTCCCGCACATCTCCACGGGCGACCTGTTCCGCGCCAACATCAGCCAGCAGACGGAGCTCGGGAAACTCGCGAAGTCCTACATGGACGCCGGCAACCTCGTCCCCGACGAGGTCACCATCGCGATGGCCAAGGACCGCATGGAGCAGCCCGACGCGGAGAACGGCTTCCTGCTCGACGGTTTCCCGCGCAATGTCTCGCAGGCCGAGGCGCTGGACGAGCTGCTCAAGACCGAGGGCATCAAGCTGGACGCGGTACTCGACCTCGAGGTCCCCGAGGAAGAGGTCGTCAAGCGGATCGCCGGCCGGCGCATCTGCCGCAACGACTCGTCGCACGTCTTCCACGTGACGTACAGCCCCGCCAAGAAGGAAGGCGTCTGTGACGTCTGCGGCGGCGAGCTGTACCAGCGTGACGACGACTCCGAGGACACCGTGCGCACGCGGCTCGAGGTCTACCACACGCAGACCGAGCCGATCATCGACTACTACAAGTCGCAGGGCCTGGTCGTCACGATCTCGTCCCTCGGCCCGGTGGGCGAGGTCACGCAGCGGGCGCTGGAAGCCCTCAAGCGCGAGGACGACGGCAAGTAGCCGTCAGCCCAGTTACGGCCGTGGCACCCGAAGGGGCGTCACGGCCGTACTGTTGTGTACGTAACCGGTTGACGTGAGTGACGGAGAGCGCAGGCCACCCATGGTGCAGATCAAGACCCCCGAGCAGATCGCCAAGATGCGTGAGGCGGGGCTGGTCGTCGCCGCCATCCACGCGGCCACTCGTGAGGCCGCGGTGCCCGGGGCCACCACCAAGGACCTGGACCAGGTCGCCCGCAAGGTGCTCGCCGAGCACAACGCCAAGCCCAACTTCCTCGGCTACGGCGGCTTTCCGGCGACCATCTGCACCTCCGTCAACGAGGTCGTCGTCCACGGCATCCCGTCCGACGACGTCGTCCTGAAGGACGGCGACATCATCTCCATCGACTGCGGCGCGATCATCGACGGCTGGCACGGCGACGCGGCGTACACCGCCTTCGTCGGCTCCGGCCACGCCCCCGAGCTGATCGAGCTCTCCCGGGTCACCGAAGAGTCCATGTGGGCCGGCATCGCGGCGATGAAGCAGGGCAACCGGCTGGTGGACGTGTCGAGGGCCATCGAGACGTACATCCGCCGCCAGCCGAAGCCGGGCGGCGGCAAGTACGGGATCATCGAGGACTACGGCGGCCACGGCATCGGCACCGAGATGCACATGGACCCGCACCTGCTGAACTACGTCGAGAAGCGTCGCGGGAAGGGGCCGAAGCTGGTGCCCGGCTTCTGCCTCGCGATCGAGCCGATGGTGTCCCTCGGCACGCCGAAGACGGAGGTCCTCTCCGACGACTGGACCGTCATCACGCTCGACGGTACGTGGTCGTCCCACTGGGAGCACTCGGTGGCGCTGACGGAGGAAGGCCCGCTGGTGCTCACGGCTCCCGACGGGGGCAGGGCGAAACTGGCGGAGCACGGGATCACCGCCGCCCCGGACCCGCTGGCGTAGCGCCGCAGGCAGAGGTCCGCTTAATGATCTCCCCGGCTGGGCATCCTTCCTCGATTCGTCTTTCAGGGTGTGCTGACGTAGACTGACTCGTCGGCTCTCGTGCACCCGCATGTCCGCATGCGCCCGTAAGGGAAAAGCACGGAGTCGATCAAGGTAGTCGATTCGAAGGGCGAAGCGTGGCCAAGAAGCAAGGTGCCATCGAGATCGAGGGCACTGTCGTCGAGTCTCTTCCGAACGCCATGTTCAAGGTCGAGCTCCAGAACGGCCACCAGGTCCTGGCACACATCAGCGGCAAGATGCGTATGCACTACATCCGCATCCTCCCTGACGACCGGGTCGTGGTGGAGCTTTCTCCGTACGACCTGACGCGTGGCCGGATCGTCTACCGCTACAAGTAGATCTTGCCCGCATCCCGCTTCGGCGGGGTGGTGGCACTGACCCGGAGAACCTCAATCCCATGAAGGTCAAGCCGAGCGTCAAGAAGATCTGCGACAAGTGCAGGGTGATCCGCCGTCACGGTCGGGTCATGGTCATCTGCGAGAACCCGCGCCACAAGCAGCGCCAGGGCTGACGCACGATCGACCGATCCCTCTGCATCGATATCGCAGAGATTCGCGCGACGCGAGCTGAATATGTTCATACGCAGGACCCAAGCCGACATGGCTTGACACCCCCGGTTCGGAGGCCGGGGACTCGGTTCGTACCTCGTACGGCGGCCGGGAACCGGTTCTGTGGAAGACCTCCGAAGATCACCAGGAGCCATTGAATGGCACGCGTTTCCGGTGTTGACATCCCGCGCGAAAAGCGCGTGGAGGTCGCCCTCACCTACGTGTTCGGCATCGGCCGGACCCTCTCGAAGGAGACGCTGGCTGCGACCGGCGTCGACCCCAACACCCGCGTCCGCGACCTCTCCGAGGAGCAGCTCGTCGCGATCCGCGAGTACGTGGACAACAACATCAAGACCGAGGGTGACCTCCGTCGCGAGATCCAGGCCGACATCCGCCGCAAGGTCGAGATCGGCTGCTACCAGGGTCTCCGTCACCGTCGCGGTCTGCCCGTCCGCGGTCAGCGCACCAGCACCAACGCCCGTACCCGCAAGGGTCCGCGTCGCGCCATCGCCGGCAAGAAGAAGCCGGGCAAGAAGTAGTCCTCAGCGGACAACGCTTCATCAGCGGTCTTCGCTGTAGGACCGACCACCTCCCCGTAGGAGTTAGTAGATGCCCCCCAAGGGTCGTCAGGGCGCTGCCAAGAAGGTGCGCCGCAAGGAAAAGAAGAACGTCGCTCACGGCCACGCGCACATCAAGAGCACGTTCAACAACACGATCGTCTCGATCACGGACCCCTCGGGCAACGTGATCTCCTGGGCCTCCGCCGGCCACGTCGGCTTCAAGGGCTCGCGCAAGTCCACCCCCTTCGCCGCGCAGATGGCCGCCGAGTCGGCCGCCCGCCGCGCGCAGGAGCACGGCATGCGCAAGGTCGACGTCTTCGTGAAGGGCCCGGGCTCCGGTCGCGAGACCGCGATCCGCTCCCTCCAGGCCACCGGCCTCGAGGTCGGCTCCATCCAGGACGTCACGCCCACCCCGCACAACGGCTGCCGTCCGCCGAAGCGTCGTCGCGTCTGACGCGTCGCCTTCGCAGGCAGTGGTTTCGGGCGGTACGGCTCTGTAAGGGCCGTATCGCCCGTACCCTTGTAGTACCTCAGGGCGTCAAATAGCGGGCGCCCCTGACAGAAGGAACGCAACATGCTGATCGCTCAGCGTCCCTCGTTGACCGAAGAGGTCGTCGACGAGTTCCGCTCCCGGTTCGTGATCGAGCCGCTGGAGCCGGGCTTCGGCTACACCCTCGGCAACTCCCTGCGTCGTACGCTCCTCTCCTCGATCCCGGGTGCGGCGGTCACGTCCATCCGCATCGACGGCGTTCTGCACGAGTTCACCACCGTGCCGGGCGTCAAGGAGGACGTCACCGACCTGATCCTCAACATCAAGCAGCTGGTCGTCTCCTCGGAGCACGACGAGCCGGTCGTGATGTACCTGCGCAAGCAGGGCCCGGGTCTCGTCACCGCCGCCGACATCGCGCCCCCGGCCGGTGTCGAGGTGCACAACCCCGACCTGGTCCTCGCCACGCTCAACGGCAAGGGCAAGCTGGAGATGGAGCTCACGGTCGAGCGCGGCCGCGGTTACGTCTCCGCCGTGCAGAACAAGCAGGTGGGCCAGGAGATCGGCCGTATCCCGGTCGACTCCATCTACTCGCCGGTGCTGAAGGTCACGTACAAGGTCGAGGCGACCCGTGTCGAGCAGCGCACCGACTTCGACAAGCTGATCGTCGACGTCGAGACCAAGCAGGCGATGCGTCCCCGTGACGCCATGGCCTCCGCCGGTAAGACCCTGGTCGAGCTGTTCGGTCTCGCCCGCGAGCTGAACATCGACGCCGAGGGCATCGACATGGGCCCGTCCCCGACGGACGCCGCCCTTGCCGCTGATCTGGCGCTGCCGATCGAGGAGCTGGAGCTCACCGTTCGGTCGTACAACTGCCTCAAGCGTGAGGGCATCCACTCCGTGGGTGAGCTCGTCGCCCGCTCCGAGGCCGACCTCCTGGACATCCGCAACTTCGGTGCGAAGTCCATCGACGAGGTCAAGGCGAAGCTGGCCGGCATGGGCCTGGCCCTCAAGGACAGCCCGCCCGGATTCGACCCCACGGCCGCCGCCGACGCCTTCGGCGCCGACGACGACGCGGACGCGGGTTTCGTGGAGACCGAGCAGTACTGACCGTACTGACAGGTCGTTGCCGGTGAGCATCCGCTCATCGGGTTCCTGACCCCGGTACCTGATACGGCCGGGGCAGACACACAGGAGAAGAACAATGCCGAAGCCCACCAAGGGTGCCCGTCTGGGCGGCAGCGCCGCGCACGAGAAGCTGCTCCTCGCGAACCTCGCGAAGTCGCTGTTCGAGCACGGCCGTATCACCACCACCGAGGCGAAGGCCCGCCGTCTGCGGCCGTACGCCGAGCGTCTGGTGACCAAGGCGAAGAAGGGCGACCTTCACAACCGCCGGCAGGTGCTGCAGGTCATCACGGACAAGAGCGTCGTCCACACGCTCTTCACCGAGATCGGCCCGCGCTACGAGAACCGTCCGGGTGGCTACACCCGCATCACCAAGATCGGTAACCGCCGTGGCGACAACGCGCCCATGGCTGTCATCGAGCTGGTCGAGGCGCTGACGGTTGCGCAGCAGGCGACGGGTGAGGCCGAGGCCGCCACCAAGCGTGCCGCCAAGGACGCCGAGGCCGCGGCTCCGGTTGCCGAGGAGACCAAGGTCGAGGAGACCGAGGTCGAGGCCACCGAGGCTGAGGCCGCCGAGGAGTCGAAGGACGCGTAAGGCCGTCTTTTGACTGCCGGTCCGTTGTGGCTGGTCGTGCAGTTCCCCGCGCCCCTGAAGGGGCGCGTCAGTGGGCCCGTTCCTTTCGAGGAGCGGGCCCGCTTTGGTGTTCCTGAGAGGATCCCTGTGTGAGTGATGAAGTAGAACCCGGTTATGTGCGCGTCCGTCTCGATCTGTCCTACGACGGTTCCGAGTTCTCCGGGTGGGCCAAGCAGGCCGGGGGGCGGCGGACCGTGCAGGGGGAGATCGAGGATGCGTTGCGTACGGTCACGCGGTCTCGGGAGAGTTATGAGCTGACCGTGGCCGGGCGGACCGATGCCGGGGTGCATGCACGGGGGCAGGTGGCGCACGTGGATCTGCCGCGGGAGGTCTGGGGTGCGCACCACGACAAGCTGCTGAAGCGGCTTGCCGGGCGGCTGCCGCGGGATGTGCGGGTGTGGGCCCTCAGGGAGGCGCCCAGCGGCTTCAACGCCCGTTTCTCGGCGGTCTGGCGTCGGTATGCGTACCGGGTCACCGACAACCCGGGCGGGGTCGATCCGCTGCTGCGCAGCCATGTGCTCTGGCACGACTGGCCGCTCGACGTCGACGCCATGAACGAGGCCGCCGAGCGTTTGCTGGGGGAGCACGACTTCGCCGCCTACTGCAAGAAGCGGGAGGGCGCGACCACCATTCGTACGCTGCAGCAGCTGAGCCTGGTGCGCGGGGACGACGGGATCATCACCGCGACCGTGCGGGCCGACGCCTTCTGCCACAACATGGTGCGCTCGCTGATCGGGGCGCTGCTGTTCGTGGGGGACGGGCACCGGGGGCCGGACTGGCCGGGCAAGGTGCTCGCGGCCGGCGTACGGGACTCGGCGGTGCATGTCGTACGGCCGCACGGGCTGACCCTGGAGGAGGTCGGCTACCCGGCCGACGAGCTGCTCGCCGCGCGCAACAAGGAGGCGCGCAACAAGCGGACGCTGCCCGGGGCCGGGTGCTGCTAGTTACTGGTTCGCCGCTGCCGACGCCTGCGCCTCGCCGCGGGCGTGGATCTGGCGGAAGGTGTACAGCTGCAGGTCGTTGCCGGTCTTGAAGACGGACGTGGACTGGTTGGTGACGTCCTTGCCGTTGGTGAAGCCGACCGTGGCGAAGTAGGCGTAGCGGCCGTAGGAGTTGGCCGTCGTGAGGCAGGTGGCGGCGTTGCAGAAGGCCTTCACGCCGTTGCCCGGCAGGGCGGTGACGAAGGCCTTCTGGTGTGCCTTGGCCGCCGCGTTCGACTGGGTTCTGGCCTTGGCCGCCTGGGCCTCGGTGTCGAAGACGGCGACGCCGACCGTCACCGCGACACCGTCCCTGCTGTAGGTGGCACGCAGCAGGCGGGTGCAGCCGTTGCCGGTGAGGATCTTCGGGAGGGTGTCCTGGGCGGCCGAGGCGCAGTCCTTGGTGTCGGCCGTGGCGCCCCTCTTGTAGACGTTCGACTCCATGGTCAGCTGTGCGAGCGGGAAGAGGTTCTGCACGCTGAGCGGGGCCTTGTCCTTGGCCTTGCTGGCGATGAACTCCTTCGGGTCCAGCGGGGGCGGGGCGCTGGTCGGGGCGAAGGAGGGCGCCGAGGCGCTGCCGCTCGGGATCGACCCGCTTGCGGGGAGGTTGGACGGGTTGCCCGAGGCCTCGTTCTTGCCGTTCGCCGAGACCACGGCCATGGCGACGGCCGTGCCGATCGCGAGCGTGGCGACCGCGCCGCCGCCGATGAACAGCAGCCGGCGCCTCTTGTTGCGCGTCTCGGAGGCCTCGGCGAGCGCTGCCCAGTCCGGGGTCTGGCCGTCGTCGCCGCCGCTGGTCCACGGCTGCTGCGAGTGCGGTTTCCAGGGGTCCCACTGGGACTGCGGTCCCCCCTGCTGCCCAAAGCTCATGGGGCGCATCTTAGACGGGAGGCGGGTGGTGCCGGTGAGGGTCCGTGGAGGCCTGTGGGGACCTTTCCGGCAGGGCCGTACATCTCGGCCGAGTATTGTTGCCGTGGCGTGGTGCGGGAAGGCGCGGGCCTCGTTTTGACCCGTCCGGGGCAGCGCTAGTACCCTTGCGGTTTGTTATGCGTATTGGCTTGGTCGCTCTCCGGCGGAAGGCCCTTACGTAGGTTCCCTGGAGCAGTTACCAGTGGGCGGCATACGGGCAGTGGGCCCGGCTTCTGTCGCCCCCAGCTGCATGATCGCTTCAAGGATGCCTTGTGTCAGCACCCATCCCTGAAGAAGAAGGCTGAGAAGTGCGTACGTACAGCCCTAAGCCCGGCGATGTGACTCGCCAGTGGCACGTCATTGACGCTCAGGACGTCGTCCTGGGCCGTCT
The DNA here is from genome assembly GCF_039532765.1 of Streptomyces longisporus. Classification (NCBI taxonomy): domain Bacteria; kingdom Bacillati; phylum Actinomycetota; class Actinomycetes; order Kitasatosporales; family Streptomycetaceae; genus Streptomyces; species Streptomyces longisporus. Next base: position 326,084 of record NZ_BAAASG010000016.1, on the reverse strand, counting down.
CGCCACCACCGCCGCCTCCCTCCTGCGGGGCAAGCACAAGCCGATCTACGCCCCTCACGTCGACACCGGTGACTTCGTCATCATCATCAACGCCGACAAGGTGCACCTCTCCGGCAACAAGCGGACCCAGAAGATGGCGTACCGCCACTCCGGCTACCCGGGTGGTCTGCGCTCCGTCCGCTACGACGACCTCCTCGCGAACAACCCCGAGAAGGCCGTCGAGAAGGCCGTCAAGGGCATGCTCCCCAAGAACACCCTGGGCCGTCAGATGCTCTCCAAGCTGAAGGTCTACTCGGGCGACCAGCACCCGCACGCTGCCCAGCAGCCGGTGCCGTTCGAGATCACCCAGGTCGCGCAGTAAGTCCGGCCACCCCCTAAGACTGAAGAGAATCTGAGGAGAATCGTGGCCGAGACCACCGTTGAGCAGCCGGTCGAAGAGACTGAGCTCGTCGACATCGACAGCTACACCACCGAGTCCGAGGTCCCCGTCGAGGGCGAGTACACCTCGGAGTCCCTCGCGTCCCGCTTCGGCGAGCCCCAGCCGGCCGCCGGCCTGGGCCGTCGCAAGAACGCCATCGCCCGCGTCCGGATCGTCCCGGGCACCGGCAAGTGGAAGATCAACGGTCGCACCCTCGAGGACTACTTCCCGAACAAGGTGCACCAGCAGGAAGTCAACGAGCCCTTCAAGGTGCTCGAGCTCGAGGGCCGTTACGACGTCATCGCCCGCATCGCGGGTGGCGGTGTCTCCGGTCAGGCCGGTGCGCTCCGTCTCGGTGTCGCCCGCGCGCTGAACGAGGCCGACGTCGACAACAACCGCGGCCCGCTCAAGAAGGCCGGCTTCCTGCGCCGCGACGACCGTGCGGTCGAGCGCAAGAAGGCCGGTCTGAAGAAGGCCCGCAAGGCCCCGCAGTACAGCAAGCGCTAAGCTTCGCTGCCTGCTCGTACGTACGCCCCGGCGGCACGCCTCAGTGCTGTCGGGGCGTTCGTTTATCACTGTCGGGGGCGTATAACGGCACAAGACCCTCGAAGGCTTGTGTGATGGGCTGCCGGTACGCCTGCGACAACTGACGCTTCCTCAGGAGGACAAGTGGGACGACTCTTCGGCACGGACGGCGTGCGCGGCGTCGCCAACGCGGACCTGACGGCGGAGATGGCGCTCGGCCTCTCCGTGGCCGCGGCGCACGTACTGGCCGAGGCGGGCACCTTCGAGGGCCACCGGGCGACGGCGGTCGTCGGACGGGACCCGCGCGCGTCCGGAGAGTTCCTGGAGGCCGCCGTGGTCGCCGGCCTCGCCAGCGCCGGCGTGGACGTCCTGCGCGTCGGCGTGCTGCCCACTCCCGCTGTGGCGTATCTCACGGGCGCCCTCGGCGCCGACCTGGGCGTCATGCTCTCCGCCAGCCACAACGCCATGCCCGACAACGGCATCAAGTTCTTCGCCCGCGGCGGCCACAAGCTCGCCGACGAGCTCGAGGACAAGATCGAGGCCGTGTACGAGTCCCACCGGCACGGCGAGCCCTGGGAGCGGCCGACCGGAGCGGGCGTGGGGCGGGTGCGGTCGTACGACGAGGGCTTCGACCAGTACGTCGCGCATCTCATCGGCGTGCTCCCGAACCGGCTCGACCGGCTGAAGATCGTCCTCGACGAGGCGCACGGTGCCGCGGCGGGGGTGTCGCCGGAGGCGTTCTCGCGAGCCGGTGCCGAGGTGATCACGATCGGCGCCGAGCCGGACGGGCTCAACATCAACGACGGCTGCGGCTCGACCCATCTGGGCCTGCTGAAGGCCGCCGTCGTCGAGCACGGGGCCGCGCTCGGCATCGCGCACGACGGGGACGCGGACCGGTGCCTCGCCGTGGACCACACCGGTGCGGAGGTCGACGGCGACCAGATCCTGGCCGTGCTGGCGCTCGCGATGCGGGAGCGGGGCGTACTGCGGGAGGACACCGTCGTCGCCACGGTCATGTCCAACCTGGGCTTCAAGCTGGCGCTGGAGCGGGAGGGGCTGCATCTGGTCCAGACGGCGGTCGGGGACCGGTATGTGCTGGAGGAGATGAAGGAGCACGGGTACGCGCTCGGCGGCGAGCAGTCCGGGCATGTGATCATCCTCGATCACGCGACCACCGGTGACGGCACGCTGACCGGGCTGCTGCTGGCGGCCCGGGTCGCCGAGACCGGCCGTACGCTCAAGGACCTCGCCGGAGTCATGGAGCGACTGCCGCAGGTGCTGATCAATGTGCCGGACGTGGACCGGACACGGGTGAAGACCTCCGCGGAGCTGGCGGCTGCCGTCGCCGAGGCCGAGCGGGAACTCGGGTCCACCGGGCGGGTGCTGCTGCGACCGTCGGGGACCGAGCCCCTGGTGCGGGTGATGGTCGAGGCCGCCGACATCGACCAGGCCCGGGCCGTGGCCGGGCGGCTTGCCGACGTGGTGAAGTCGGCGCTGGGTTAGAGCCGACCCGCGTCACTCGAAGGTCGTAACACAATGTGCCGAATGGGTTACTGATTGTTTCACTGACGTCGAGGCCGCCATGCGTGGCGTGCCCCCGACGGAAGTGAGAAACAGCATGAAGACAGTCAGCAGCACCCTGAAGCGAATGGCCGTTCCGGTCCTGGCCGTGAGTCTCGCCGTTCCCGCGTTCGCCACCCCGGCCGCGGCCGCGACCCCCGGCTCCACCGCGCTCCGTCTCTTCGGCATGGTGGTGCTCAGCGCACGTTCGGGCGTGGCGAACCATGTCACGGCCAGTACCTCCACCGGTCGTGTGATCCTCACGGACTCCACGGGCATCGCGCTGGGACCGGGTTGCGTTCGGCTGACCGCCACCAGCGTCGACTGCGGCAGCGTCGCCGGCACCTCGCGGCTCTCGATCGGACTGGGTGACCTGGACGACAGCTTCGACGGGACGAGCGTCTCGCTGCCCACCCTCGTCGACGCCGGTACGGGCTCCGACACCGTGGCGACCGGCAGCGGCAACGACACGATCGGAGTGAGCGGCGACTCGCCCGCCGTCGACACGGTGAGCTGTGACGGCGGCTCCGACGTGGTGTTCGCCGACCCCGGCGACAGCGTCGCCGCGGACTGCGAAACCCGCTCCTAGACGCCGCCCGCCTTGGCCGTGCGTTCACGCTGCCTGGCCCAGAGCCATTTCTGGGCCAGGAGTGTGAGGGTGCCGGCCAGGACGATGCCGAGCAGGTTCAGCAGGAGCTGCTCGGTGGAGCCCCAGGCCTGTCTGTACTCGTCGTAGGCGAAGGCCACTGCCGCGTTCGCGGCGGCCGGGACCGTGGTCACCGAGATGGCCACGCCCACCAGGGCGCCGGACTTCGCCGAGGTGAGGGAGAGGGTGCCCGCGGCTCCGGCCAGCACCGCGACGACGAACGAGAACGCGTCGGGGCGGTAGATGAAGTTGGTGTTGGGGCGTTCGGCTTCCAGCCGGACCTTGGTGAACAGGTCGACGCCGTCCATGAAGTAGGTGAAGCCGACCGTCACCAGCATGGCGACGGCGAAGCCGACGAGCAGCGCGATCACTGACCGCAGGGCGAGACGCGGATGGCGTTGCACCAGCGCCGTGCAGATACCCGCCAGCGGGCCGAACTCCGGGCCCACCGCCATCGCGCCCACGATCAGGATGGCGTTGTCGAGGACGACACCGCAGGCCGCGATCATCGTGGCGAGCGTGATGAAGGCGACGTAGGTGATGGAGAGCGTGGACTCCTCGTGCGTAGCGTCGGTGAGGTGCTCCCAGAGGACCGCGTCCGCGCCTTCGCCGGGTGCCTCCGCCTCGGCCTTGTCGGCTCGCCTGGACAGCGACAGGTCGATGTTCTCCACGGCGATGGATCCGGTGCGGTCGAGCTCCAACGCCCTGAGTTCGCCGATGAGTTCGTCGCCCGCCTCGCGTGCGACGTCGCACATCACGACATCGCCTGCGGGGTTGCGGGCGGCTCCCGGCAGCACGACGAGATGCGTGGTGCCGACAGTCTTCTCTATCAGGCGGACCACGTCGCCGGTCCTGTCGGACGGCGTGATCAGGCGCAGGTGCAGCATGGTCCTTTTTAACAGGAGGGTCTACAGCTTGCGCAGCCGCAGCCGCTGGACCTTGTGGTCCGGGCCCTTGCGGACGACCAGGGTGGCCCGGCCGCGGGTCGGGGCGATGTTCTCCACCAGGTTGGGCTTGTTGATGGTGCGCCACTGGGTGCGGGCGTATTCGAGGGCCTCCTCCTCGGACACCTGCGTGTACTTGCGGAAGTACGAGTGCGGGTCCTGGAAGGCCGTCTGACGCAGCTTCTTGAACCGGTTGAGATACCAGCGTTCGACGTCCTCGGGGCTGGCGTCGATGTACACGCTGAAGTCGAAGAAGTCGGCGAGACCGACGCGGGTACGGCCGTCCTTGCCGGGGAGGGCGGGCTGTAGGACGTTGAGGCCCTCGACGATCAGGATGTCCGGGCGGCGGACCGTGAGCCGCTGGTCGGGGACGATGTCGTAGATGAGGTGGGAGTAGACGGGGGCCGTCACCTCGTCCTTGCCCGCCTTGATGTCGGCGACGAAGCGGGTCAGGGCGCGGCGGTCGTAGGACTCGGGGAAACCCTTCCGCGACATGAGGCCGCGGGCCTGGAGCTCCCTGGTGGGAAGCAGGAAGCCGTCGGTCGTGACGCGCTCGACCCGGGGGTGCTCGGGCCAGCGGGAGAGCAGGGCCTGGAGGAGGCGGGCGACGGTCGACTTGCCGCCGGCCACGGAGCCGGCGACCCCTATGACGAAGGGCGTACCGGACTGGCTGCCCTGTTCGCCGAGGAAGGTGTTCAGGGCGCCTCTGAGGCCGTCGGTGGCTCCGACGTAGAGGTTGAGGAGCCGGGACAGCGGGAGGTAGATGTCCCGCACCTCGTCGAGGTCGATGACGTCACCGAGGCCGCGCAGCTTCTCGACCTCCTCGGCGGTGAGGGGGAGCGGCGTCTTCTCACGCAGCGCGCTCCACTCGGATCGGGTGAGGTCGACGTAGGGAGTCGCCTCCGGCCTGGGCCGGTGGGCGCTCCGGGGCGTCGAGGAGACCGGAGAGATCACAGTCCATTGTTAACGGAGTTTGAACGGGGTGGGGGGTGGGGTCGGTCACGTTGTTCCGTGATCAAGCGCTTGGGGGCGTCTTCACGTGCAGTCGAGATGCTGCTGGAATCAGTCGGTGCCAGGCCGCGAGCCGCCCATACGCACCGGCCATGCCGCTGCCGTACGCGGGGCTGCGCACCGCCGTGGTGAGCAGCATCTGCAGCACCTGCAGCACCAAGGCGGGCATGTACACGCCAAATCGCACAAGGTTTCGCTTCGGCTGGATCGCCGTAGGCCTTCACGCCGCGGTGGAAAATTTCCGAATTCGGGCAAGCGGAGGGCGGTTTCGGCGGCCGTCGGATCGTAGGCTGCGGCGCATGTGCGGAATCGTGGGATACGTGGGGTCGCAGTCGGCGCTCGATGTCGTGATGGCCGGGCTGAAGCGGCTGGAGTACCGGGGGTACGACTCGGCCGGTGTCGCCGTGCTGGCGGACGGCGGGCTGGCGGCCGCGAAGAAGGCCGGGAAGCTGGTGAACCTGGAGAAGGAGCTGGTGGACCGGCCGCTGCCGACGGGCTCGACGGGGATCGGGCACACGCGGTGGGCCACGCATGGCGGGCCCACGGATCCGAATGCGCATCCTCACCTCGACAACGCGGGGCGGGTTGCCGTCGTCCACAACGGGATCATCGAGAACTTCGCCCTGCTGCGGGCCGAGTTGGAGGAGCGGGGCCACGACCTCGCCTCCGAGACGGACACCGAGGTGGTGGCGCATCTGCTCGCCGAGGAGTTCTCGGCCTGCGCGGACCTCGCCGAGGCGATGCGGCTGGTGTGCCGGCGCCTGGAAGGGGCGTTCACGCTGGTCGCGGTGCATGCGGACGAGCCGGACGTGGTGGTCGGGGCGCGGCGGAACTCACCGCTCGTGGTGGGCGTGGGGGAGGGCGAGACGTTCCTGGCCTCCGATGTCGCCGCGTTCATCGACCACACCAGGTCGGCCATCGAGCTGGGCCAGGACCAGGTCGTCGAGCTGCGGCGCGACGGGGTGACGGTGACGGGGTTCGACGGCCGCCCGGCCGACGTGCGCTCGTACCACGTCGACTGGGACGCCTCCGCCGCGGAAAAGGGCGGCTACGACTACTTCATGCTCAAGGAGATCGCCGAGCAGCCCAAGGCGGTCGCCGACACGTTGCTGGGGCGCATCGACGCGGGGGGTTCGCTGACGCTGGACGAGCTCCGGATCAGCGCCGCCGAGCTGCGGGAAGTCGACAAGGTGGTGATCGTGGCGTGCGGTACGGCTTTTCATGCCGGACTCATCGCCAAGTACGCCATCGAGCACTGGACACGGATTCCGTGTGAGGTGGAGCTTGCGAGTGAGTTCCGGTATCGGGATCCGATTCTTGGCGCGCGGTCGCTCGTGATCGCGATTTCCCAGTCCGGCGAGACCATGGACACGCTGATGGCGCTGCGGCATGCGCGGGAGCAGGGCTCCAAGGTGCTGGCCATCTGCAACACCAACGGGTCGACGATTCCGAGGGAATCGGATGCGGTGCTGTACACGCATGCGGGGCCGGAGGTGGCCGTCGCGTCCACCAAGGCGTTTTTGACGCAGCTTGTGGCCTGTTATCTGGTTGCTCTGTATCTGGGGCAGGTGCGGGGGACCAAGTGGGGCGACGAGATCGGGGCCGTCATCCGGGACCTGTCGCACATCTCCGGTGAGGTCGAGCGTGTGCTGGAGACCATGGAGCCGGTACGGGAGTTGGCCAGGTCGCTCGCCGACAAGAACACGGTGCTGTTCCTGGGGCGGCATGTGGGGTATCCGGTGGCGCTGGAGGGGGCTCTGAAGCTGAAGGAGCTCGCCTACATGCATGCGGAGGGGTTTGCGGCGGGGGAGTTGAAGCACGGTCCGATCGCCTTGATCGAGCCCGATCTGCCGGTGGTCGTCGTTGTGCCCTCGCCTCGGGGGCGGTCCGTTCTCCACGACAAGATCGTGTCCAACATCCAGGAGATCCGGGCGCGGGGAGCGCGGACGATCGTGATCGCGGAGGAGGGGGACGAGGCCGTCGTGCCGTACGCCGACCATCTCGTACGGATCCCCGCGACGCCGACACTGCTGCAGCCGCTGGTGGCCACGGTGCCATTGCAGGTCTTCGCGTGTGAACTTGCGACGGCTCGCGGCAACGAGGTGGACCAGCCGCGCAACCTCGCGAAGTCGGTGACGGTGGAGTGAGCGGGCCGGCTGGAGCGATCCCGCACGGTCGAGCGGCCGAGGACCTGTTCGCCGAGGACCCGGAGGTTCCCGGCGAATAGAGTGCCCGAATGAGCATCATCGGGGTCGGTATCGACGTGGCCGAGATCGAGCGGTTCGAGGCGTCGCTCAAGCGGACGCCTGGGATGGCGGAACGGCTGTTCCTGGAGAGCGAGTTGCTGCTGGCCAGCGGGGAGCGTCGGGGTGTGGCCTCGCTCGCCGCCCGGTTCGCCGCCAAGGAAGCGCTGGCCAAGGCTCTCGGTGCGCCGGCCGGGCTGCTGTGGACGGATGCCGAGGTGTTCGTCGAGGACAGCGGGCAGCCCCGGGTGCGGGTGAGGGGCACGGTGGCGGCGCGGGCGGCCGAGCTGGGGGTGCGGTCCTGGCATGTGTCGCTGAGTCACGACGCCGGGGTGGCGTCGGCGGTGGTGATCGCCGAGGGCTGAGGGCAGACTCGACCCCATGCGTACTGCGTACAGCGTGGAGACGGTAAGGGCAGCGGAGCGGGAGCTCATGGCGCGGCTCCCCGAGGGGGCGTTGATGCAGCGGGCGGCTGCCGGGCTCGCCGCCGCTTGCGCCGATCTGATCGGGCGGGTCTACGCCAGCCGGGTCGTGCTGCTCGTCGGGAGCGGCGACAACGGAGGTGACGCGTTGTATGCCGGGGCGCGGCTGGCCCGGCGGGGGGCCGCGGTCGTGGCCGTGCTGCTCGCACCCGAGCGGGCCCATCCCGGTGGACTTGCCGCCCTGCTGCGCGCCGGAGGGCGGATCGTAGGCAGCGGGGCGGGCGCCGGCGCTGCCGCCTCCGCCGGGGTCGGTGCCGTAGAAGAGGCGATTCTTCGGGCCGATCTCGTCGTGGACGGGATCGTCGGGATCGGCGGGACGGGCGGACTTCGGCCCGAGGCCGCGCAGTTGGCCGCGTGCGTCGAAGAATCCGGTGCCGCCGTCGTCGCCGTCGATCTGCCGAGCGGTGTCGACGCCGATACCGGGGAGGTGCGCGGTGCCGCCATCCGGGCCGATCTCACCGTCACGTTCGGGACGCACAAGCCCGGGCTGCTGATCGATCCCGCGCGGGAGTACGCAGGGTCGGTACGGCTCGTGGACATCGGGCTCGGGGAGGTGCTGCCCGCCGAGCCGGAGCTGGAGGCCCTGCAGCACGCGGACGTGGCGCGGCTTCTGCCGGTGCCGGGCGCCGAGAGTGACAAGTACCGGCGGGGGGTGGTGGGGATCGCCGCCGGGTCCGCGCGCTATCCCGGCGCCGCTGTCCTCGCCGTGTCCGGGGCGCTGAGGGGCGGTGCGGGAGCCGTGCGGTACGTCGGGCCCGCCGGGGACGCCGTCGTCTCGCGGTTCCCGGAGACCCTCGTATCGGATCAGGGGCCGGCGAAGGCCGGGCGGGTGCAGGCATGGGTGGTCGGGCCCGGCGCGGGGGACGACGCCGCGACCGTGGCCGAGGTGCTGGAAGCGGACGTGCCCGTGCTCGTCGACGCGGACGGGCTGCGGCTTGCCGAACGGGATGCCGTACGGGCTCGTAGCGCCCCGACGTTGATGACCCCGCACGCCGGGGAGGCCGCCGCGCTGCTCGGTGTGGCGCGGGAGGAGGTCGAGGGGGCACGGCTGGCCTCGGCGCGCGAACTCGCCTCGCGGTACGGGGCGACCGTGCTGCTCAAGGGGTCCACCACGCTCGTCGCCGACTCGGGGGGCCGCGTCGTGCGGGTCAATGCGACCGGGACGCCGTGGCTCGCCACCGCGGGCAGCGGGGACGTGCTCTCCGGGCTCGCCGGGTCGCTGCTGGCGTCCGGCCTGTCCGCGCTGGACGCGGGGAGCGCGGCGGCGTATCTGCACGGGCTGGCCGGGCGGTTCGCAGCCGACGGAGCGCCGGCCGGGGCGCACGACGTGGCCGAGGCCATTCCGGGGGCGTGGCGGGACGTGCGGAACTGACCGACCGTCGGCAGGTGGTCGGCCGTTCTTCAGCAAGCCCTACCGCAGGTCCTCCACCACGCTGAGGATGTTCCCCTCGCTGTCCTTGAACCAGGCGCCGCGCATGCCGGCGCCCTCCGCCACGCCGTTCACCGTCTTCAGGCCCGGCAGGTCGTACTCCTCGAAGGTCACGCCGCGGCCGCGCAGTTCCGTCATCTCCGCGTCGAGGTCGCCGACGACCCAGCCGGCCAGGGTGTGGGCGGCCTGGCCGCCGCTCGGTGTCGTGTAGAGCACGAACCGGGCACCGCCGGACTCGAAGAGCGCGGTGTCCTGCCGGTCGTCGATGAGCTTGAGGCCGAGCGTGTCGCCGTAGAAGTGCTTGGCCCTTTCGATGTCGGTCGCCGGGATGACGGCGTTGAGTGGTGTGTCTGCCAGCATCTCCACCACCTCCGTTCCCAGCCTAGGCCGGGAGGTGTGAGCCGTCGCCCCGGGCGGCGCTCGTCGGAAAGGGTGAACCCGCCGCGCGCCGCTCCCGGCCTGCCGGCCCTGCGCGTTTCTCTGATTGCATGATCAATAGACATTTTGTGCATATCGCCTGCCAGGGTGTCGCGGTCGTGCTCGCCGCCGTCACGGTCCTGCCTGTCGGCGCCCTTTCGGCCTCCGCCGCGCCCCCGCGCCCGGATCCGAGGGCGACCTCGGTTCACCGGCCCGCCGACGACGAGGACGCCGTAGCGGACGGGGACCTCGTCGAGGTCGTGCCGCACCAGGACGTCGTCGGGAAGGTGAAGTGCAGCCGGCGGACCGGGCCCTATCAGCGGGCGGTCGAGAAGTGGCTGAAGCTGAAGGCGGACGGGAAGCAGTCGGCCGCCGACTGCAAGGCCGTCCGGGACTTTCAGGAGCAGCACGGGATCAAGCCCGCGATCGGGTTCGCCGGGCCCGCCACCTGGGCCACCATGCAGCTCATCTCCGCCAAGGACGATCCGAACGCGAAGCACAAGTGCCCCGTGCGCAAGCACCGGGTCGCGTGCGTCGATCTCGACCGGCAGGTGACCTGGGTGCAGAAGGGCAGTGACGTGGTCTACGGGCCCGTCCCGATGCGCAGCGGGCGGGTCGGGCACGCCACCCGGACCGGGTGGCACAAGATCTACTGGAAGCACAAGAACCACTGGTCGACGCTCTACGACGCGCCCATGCCCTATGCGCAGTTCTTCAGCGGCGGGCAGGCCTTCCACGGCGTCCACGACAGCATTTACACCACCCTCGGCTCCTGGGGGTGCATCAACCTGCGGCTGGACGACGCCCGGAAGCTGTGGCGGGTGCTGAAGAAGGGCGACCGTGTGTATGTGTGGGGACACCGGCCCGGGAAGTAGGCGGCTTGGACGGGGCCGGTGCCTCGGGGGGTGTCCGACCCCTCTGAGACACTGGGGGCGCCATGACTGAGACAGCAGCTGCCCCGACCGCGCCCCTGCGCGCCCGCGCCGAGATCGACCTGGCCGCCCTGCGCGCCAACGTGCGGACCCTGCGCGCCCTCGCGCCGGGCGCTGCCCTCATGGCCGTGGTCAAGTCCGACGCGTACGGCCACGGGGCCGTGCCGTGCGCCCGGGCCGCCGTCGCGGCGGGGGCCGCATGGCTGGGGACCGCCACGCCCGAGGAGGCGCTCGCACTGCGGGCCGCCGGGCTGCCCGGACGCATCATGTGCTGGCTGTGGACGCCGGGCGGGCCCTGGCGGGAGGCCGTCGAGGCCGACATCGACGTGTCGGTGAGCGGAATGTGGGCCCTGGACGAGGTCACCGCGGCCGCCCGGGCGGCGGGCATCCCCGCGCGCGTACAGCTCAAGGCCGACACCGGGCTGGGGCGGGGCGGCTGTCAGCCGGGGGAGGACTGGGCCGAACTGGTCAAAGCCGCCCTGCGCGCCGAGGCCGAGGGGACCGTCCGCATCACCGGACTCTGGTCGCACTTCGCGTGCGCCGACGAACCCGGCCACCCCTCCATCGACCTCCAGCTCACCCGCTTCCGCGAGATGCTCGCCCACGCCGAGGGCCGGGGCGTACGCCCCGAGGTGCGGCACATCGCCAACTCGCCCGCCACCCTCACCCTTCCCGAGGCCCACTTCGACCTGGTGCGGACCGGGATCGCCCTCTACGGCATCTCGCCGAGCCCCGAGTTGGGCAGCCCCGCCGACTTCGGGCTGCGTCCGGTGATGACACTGTCGGCCTCCATCGCGCTCGTGAAGCACGTTCCGGGGGGTCACGGCGTCAGTTACGGGCATCACTACGTCACCCCCGGCGCGACGACCCTCGGACTCGTGCCCGTCGGGTACGCCGACGGCGTTCCGCGGCACGCCTCCGGGACCGGCCCGGTGCTGGTCGGCGGCAAGTGGCGAACCGTCGCCGGGCGGGTCGCCATGGACCAGTTCGTCGTCGATCTCGGCGGGGACGAGCCCCCGGTCGGGACGGAAGCGGTGCTGTTCGGGCCCGGCGACCGCGGCGAGCCCACCGCCGAGGACTGGGCGCAGGCCGCGGGCACCATCGCGTACGAGATCGTCACGCGGATCGGAACGCGCGTTCCCCGCGTCTATGTGAATGAAGAACAAAGCGGGTAACCGCACAGAGGCCCGACCGTCCACAGACCGGCAGAGAAGCAACACCCGTAAGCCGGGCGACATCGGGCAGTCGATCGACAGCGGTATCAACAGGCAACACGAGTAACACAAGCAACACCTGCATCACCCGACCCAGCGAACAGCAGTGATGATCCGGCGAAGAGGAGCGGTACGTGAGCGAGAGCAGTGCGGAGGCCGTCGCAGCCGTCGCGGCCGTCGCCTCCGCCACGGGGGCGGCCGGGAACTGGCGCAGGGCGACCGGCATCGCGGGCGCCGCGATAGGCGTGGTCGCCGCGGGCGCGGCGGCCGGAGTCGCCATAGAGCGGCTCACCGTGGGCCGCGGGATGCGGAAGAAGGCGCGGCTCGCGCTCGACTCGACCGGACCGTACGGGGCGCTGCGCGGCACGCCCGGCAAGGCCACGGCCGACGACGGCACCGAGCTGTACTACGAGGTCGACGACGTCGACCCGGACGCCGTGCCCGCGCTGGGGCAGCGCCGCCGCCGGCTGTTCGGCCGTAAGGCGCCCGCTCCCGTCACCGTCGTCTTCAGCCACGGCTACTGCCTCAACCAGGACTCCTGGCACTTCCAGCGTGCGGCCCTGCGCGGTGTCGTACGGACCGTGCACTGGGACCAGCGCAGCCACGGGCGGTCCGGGCGGGGCGTGCAGCAGGTGCAGGACGGCGTGCCGATCAGCATCGACCAGCTGGGGCGCGATCTGAAGGCCGTCATCGACGCCGCCGCGCCGGACGGGCCGATCGTGCTGGTCGGGCACTCCATGGGCGGCATGACCGTGATGGCGCTGGCCGACCAGTATCCCGAGCTGATCCGTGACCGGGTGGTCGCCGTCGCCTTCGTCGGTACGTCGTCCGGGCGGCTCGGCGAGGTCAACTTCGGGCTGCCGGTCGCGGGCGTCAACGCGGTGCGGCGGGTGCTCCCCGGCGTGCTGAAGGCGCTGGGGCAGCAGGCCGCGCTGGTGGAGAAGGGGCGGCGGGCGACCGCCGATCTGTTCGCCGGGATCATCAAGCGATACTCGTTCGCCTCCCGGGACGTCGACCCGGCCGTCGCACGGTTCGCCGAGCGGATGATCGAGGGCACGCCGATCGACGTGGTCGCCGAGTTCTACCCGGCGTTTACGGAGCACGACAAGACCGAGGCGCTGGTGCACTTCGCCGACCTGCCGGTGCTGGTGCTGGCCGGGATCGGCGATCTCGTCACGCCCAGCGAGCACAGCGAGGCGATCGCCGACCTGCTGCCGGACGCCGAACTGGTGCTGGTCCCGGACGCCGGGCACCTGGTGATGCTGGAGCACCCCGAGGTGGTCACCGACCGGCTGGCCGACCTGCTCACCCGTGCGGGTGCCGTGCCGGCAGGAGCTACCGTGGGGGGCTATGGAAGCACCCGCAGCACCGCACAACCCGGCTGAGACCGAGGCCTCCGTGTCGTCCGCCATGCCTTCTGTGGAGATCACCGTCACCGCCCCCGAGCAGATGCGGGACCTGGGCCGTCGCCTGGCCAAGCTGCTGCGTGCCGGCGACCTCGTGATGCTCAACGGGGAACTCGGCGCGGGCAAGACGACGCTCACCCGCGGGCTGGGTGAAGGGCTCGGCGTGCGGGGCGCGGTCACCTCGCCGACCTTCGTGATCGCCCGTGTGCATCCGTCGCTGGGCGACGGTCCGCCGCTCGTGCACGTCGACGCGTACCGCCTGGGCGGCGGGCTCGACGAGATGGAGGACCTCGACCTCGACGTCTCGCTGCCCGAGTCGGTGATCGTCGTGGAGTGGGGCGAGGGCAAGGTCGAGGAGCTGACCGAGGACCGGCTGCACGTCGTCATCCACCGGGCCGTGGGCGACGCGACGGATGAAGTCCGGCACATGACGGTGACCGGCCTGGGCGAGCGGTGGTCGGCGGTGGATCTGAGCGTGCTGTCCGCCTGACGGCCGTACGGCAGGCCCACCATTCCGTGAACGTTCCGACAAGACGTCGGCAAGATATTGCATTCGGTGTCTAGTGCGTGGTCACATGGTACCCAGTTCGTAGTTAGGTCTACCTAACTACGCCTGCCCCCGGGTCCTCAGGAGGCGTCCATGCCGGCCACCGAGAGCAACGCGCAGCCGCAGAAGCCGTACGCCGTCGTAGCCGGTGTGTCCATGCGCGAACTACTGGCGTCGTGCGCCGCGGCGGACGCGGTCTCGACCCCGCCGCGACTGCCGGACCCCGAGGTGTCCGGGCCGCCGGCGCGGCACCGGGAAGCCGCGTAGCCGAGCCGCTCAGGGGATCACGGCCACCTGTGCGCCGATCGTGGCGAACTCCCACAGGGCGGCGCCGTCCTTGCGGGACTCGCGGATCCCGCCCGTGCGTACGGTCGGGTCGGGTGCCGCCGGCGTGCTTCTGACCGCCGCACTGAAGCCGACGGGGACGCCTTCCACGCTGGTGAAACGCACGACGTGCTCGATGGCGGTCCCGTCGGTGCCGATCGCGGAGTTCGAGCGGGAGGTGACCCCGTAGACGCCGGGCGCCGGGTCGACATTGCCCGGGGCGACCGTGAAGCTGCGCAGGACCTGGTTGCGCGCGTCGACCAGCCAGACCCGGTCGGAGCCCACCGAGTAGACGACGCGTTCCCCGGCACCGGACGCGGCGGGCGGCAGGCCGGGGTTGCGCTGGGCGCCGGGCGCTCCCGGGACGGCCGCGGTGGGTGAGGCGCTCGCCTGCGGCTTGCCGAAGCCGGCCGGTGCGGTCACGGAGGCCCGGTAGCCGAGGAAGGCGACGGTGGCCAGGGCGGCCACGGTGAGCCCGAACACGAATCCGGAGCTGCTCCTCGCCACAGTCGCCACCTGCCCCATTCGCCTCGAACGTCATGCTTTGCGGCGACCGTAGCAGCCCGTACACGCCTGACCGAGGTGGCGATGCCCGAGGTGGCGGCCCGTGTCGGACACCCGGCCTGCGCCGTGGGGCCCGGTGCGGGCTCGTCCTGTGGTCGCCCGGTTCGCCATGCTCGAACAGCCTTGCGCGGAACGCCTTGGCGTCGAGGGCCCGTCTCTGCGGGCGGAGGGCCGGGTGCCTGGCCGGGTCCCGGGAGCTGCAGCAGCCCTCAGACGGAGCCGCAGTAGCCCGTACGCGCCTGTCCGTGGGGCCCGTGCGGGCTCGCCGTTTGTGGTCGACCGGTCCGCCTTGCTCGAACAGGGTTGCGTGGAACGCCTTGGCGTCGAGGGGTCTGTCTCCGTGGGCGGAGGGCCGGGTGCCTGGCCGGGTCCCGGGAGCTGCAGCAGCCCGCAGACGGAGCCGCAGTAGCCCGTACGCGCCTGTCCGTGGGGCCCGGTGCGGGGTCGCCGTTTGTGGTCGACCGGTCCGCCACGCTCGAACCGCCTCGCGCGGCACCCCATGGCACCGCGGGGCCCGCCCCTCCGGGCGACGACGGGGCGTCCGACACGGGCCCCGGGAGCCGTAGGCTGTTTGCGTGCTCTTGCTCGCTCTGGATACCGCAACCCCAGCCGTGACCGTCGCCCTGCACGACGGCACGGACGTCATCGCCTCCTCGAGCCAGGTGGACGCCCGCCGGCACGGTGAGCTGCTGCTGCCGGCCGTCGACCGGGTGCTCGCCGAGGCCGGGCTCGGGCTCGACGCCGTCACCGGCATCGTCGTCGGCATCGGGCCCGGCCCCTACACCGGGCTGCGCGTCGGCCTGATGACCGCGGACACCTTCGGGCTCGCGCTCGGTGTCCCCGTGCACGGCGTGTGCACGCTCGACGGTCTGGCGTACGCGGCCGACATCGACAAGGGCCCCTTCGTCGTGGCGACCGACGCCCGGCGCAAGGAGGTCTACTGGGCGCGCTACGCCGACTCCCGGACCCGGCTCACCGACCCCGCCGTCGACCGGCCCGCCGACATCGCCGACCGGGTGGCGGGGCTGCCCGCCGTCGGCGCGGGCGCGCTGCTGTACCCGGACACCTTCCCGAACGTGCACGAGCCGGAGCACGTGTCGGCCGCCGCGCTCGCACGGCTGGCCGCCGAGCGGCTGGCCAAGGGCGAGGAACTGCCCGCGGCCCGGCCGCTGTACCTGCGCCGCCCGGACGCCCAGGTCCCCAAGAACTACAAGGTGGTCACCCCCAAGTGACCGAACCCGTGACCTCTCGACTGCGCGAGATGCGCTGGTGGGACATCGACCGCGTGCTCGAACTGGAGAAGGACCTCTTCCCCGAGGACGCCTGGTCCCGCGGCATGTTCTGGTCGGAACTCGCCCACGCCCGCGGCCCCGAGGCGACCCGCCGCTATGTCGTCGCCGAGGACAGCGAGGGGCGGGTGGTGGGGTACGCGGGCCTCGCCGCCTCTGGAGACCTTGCCGACATCCAGACCATCGCCGTCACCCGCGAGCAGTGGGGCACCGGGCTCGGCGGACGGCTCCTCGCCGAGCTGCTGCGGGCCGCCACCGCCTTCGAGTGCGCCGAAGTGATGCTGGAGTGCCGCATCGACAACATCCGCGCCCAGAAGCTCTACGAGCGCTTCGGCTTCGAGGCCATCGGCTTCAGGCGCGGCTACTACCAGCCCGGCAATGTGGACGCCCTGGTGATGCGGCTGACCACGCAATCCGACAGCGGCCCCGCCGCGGGACCGACTTCCGAACGAGAAACCGAGATCCATGGCTGACGAACCCCTGGTCCTGGGAATCGAGACCTCCTGCGACGAGACCGGCGTCGGCATCGTCCGGGGCACCACCCTGCTGGCCGACGCCGTCGCCTCCAGCGTCGACGAGCACGCCCGCTTCGGCGGCGTCGTCCCCGAGGTCGCCTCCCGGGCGCACCTGGAGGCGATGGTGCCGACCATCGACCGCGCGCTGAAGGAGGCGGGGGTGAGCGCGAGGGACCTGGACGGCATCGCGGTCACCGCCGGTCCCGGCCTGGCCGGTGCCCTGCTGGTCGGTGTGTCGGCGGCGAAGGCGTATGCGTACGCGCTGGGCAAGCCGCTCTACGGCGTGAACCACCTCGCCTCCCACATCTGCGTGGACCAGCTGGAGCACGGTGCACTGCCCGAGCCGACGATGGCGCTGCTGGTGTCCGGCGGGCACAGCTCGCTGCTGCTGTCGACGGACATCACCTCGGACGTACGTCCCCTGGGCGCGACCATCGACGACGCGGCCGGCGAGGCCTTCGACAAGATCGCCCGGGTGCTGAACCTCGGCTTCCCCGGCGGCCCGGTCATCGACCGCTACGCACGCGAGGGCGACCCCTCGGCGATCGCGTTCCCGCGCGGGCTGACCGGTCCGCGCGACCCCGCGTACGACTTCTCCTTCTCCGGGCTGAAGACGGCCGTGGCCCGCTGGATCGAGGCCAAGCGGGCGGCGGGGGAGGAGGTGCCGGTGCGGGACGTGGCGGCCTCCTTCCAGGAGGCGGTCGTCGACGTGCTGACCCGCAAGGCCGTACGGGCCTGCAAGGACGAGGGCGTCGGGCATCTGATGATCGGCGGCGGTGTGGCCGCCAACTCCCGGCTGCGCGCACTGGCGCAGGAGCGGTGCGAGGCGGCCGGCATCCAACTGCGCGTGCCGCGGCCGAAGTTGTGCACCGACAACGGGGCGATGGTGGCCGCGCTCGGCGCCGAACTGGTGGCCCGCAACCGGGCGGCGTCGAACTGGGACCTGTCCGCGGACTCCTCGCTGCCGGTGACCGAGGCGCATGTGCCCGGGCCCGCGCACGACCACGATCACGTCCACGAGGTCAGCAAGGAGAACCTGTACTCATGACGGTCGCGTTGATGTGGGAGGCACGGGCGGCCGAGGGCCGGGGCGAGGAGCTGCTCGCCTGGGCGCGGGCGCAGGAGCTCCCGGTGCGACCGGCGCGCCGGGAGACCTTCCGGGCCTCGCAGGACCGCGTCCTCGTCATCACCTGGTGGGACGCCTCCCCCGACGCGGAGCTGCCCGAACTGCCCGAGCCGGACGGCGAGCTGGTCATGCGGGCGGTGCACCGGTGGCGGTTCGAGTCGCTGGGGTCGGACTGACCCAGCCGGCGCCCGCCACCGCCTTGCCCGGGCCGAGCAGGCGGGGGGCGAAGGCGGTGCGGTGCCGGACCTCCTCGGAGTCCGGCAGAAGTGCCGCGGCCTCGAACTCCCGTATCCGCCCGACCGTCCCCCGGACTTCGTTCGGGGGACCCCCCTCTCGCTTCGCTCGGTCGGGACGCCCGCAGCAGCGTGGACAGCACGAGGAAGCCGGGCGCGAAGCTCACCAGCATGTCGAGGGCTCCGCTGCGCACCGGCGGGCTCTGTCCCGTGCCGCGGATCATCGGTCCCTCGTGTCCGAGGCCCGGGGGTCAGTCCGCCGCCGACACCTCCGTCTCGCACAGCAAGCGCCGATCGGTCCCCAGCACCCTCACGGGTCCAGCGAGCCGGAGCCGTGCCGTGTGCCGCACCTCCGCGCTCGATGCCCCCAACCGTAGTTCCAGCGCGCCCGGTTCGACCACCCTCGCCCCCGAGCGGTCCGTGAAGGCCGACAGGTCGGCATGGAAGCGGAAGACGACCCTGGCCGCCCCTCCCGGGTCCAGCTCCAGCCGCCGGTAGCCGATGAGGCGTACGTCCGGGCGGGTCACCGAGGCCACCGGGTCGTGCAGGTACAGCTGCACGACCTCCGCGCCCGCGCGCTCGCCCGTGTTGCGGACGGTGACCGTCACGTCGTACGAGCCGTCCGTGCCGATCTCCGCCCCGGCGGACTCGGACTCCCAGGCGAACGTCGTGTACGAGCGGCCGTGGCCGAAGGGGTACAGCGGGGTCGGGTCGAGGTTGCTGACCTCGCCCGCGAGGCCCAGCGGGGGCTGGAGGTACGTCCACGGCTGGCCTCCGGGGAGCCGCGGGACGCTCACCGGGAGGCGGCCCGAGGGGTTCACGCGGCCCGACAGCACTCCCGCCACCGCCGGGCCGCCCTCCTCCCCGGGGAAGAACGCCTGCACCACCGCGGCCAGCCGGCCGTGCCAGCGGCCCAGGGCGTACGGGCGGCCGGTGAGCAGCACGAGGACCACGGGCACCCCGGTGGCGACCAGCGCGTCCAGCAAGTCGCCCTGCACGCCCGGGAGCCGGAGGTCCGTCACATCGCAGCCCTCGCCCGAGGTGCCCCGACCGAACAGGCCCGCCCGGTCGCCGAGGACCGCCACGCACACGTCCGCCTCGGCGGTCCGCGCCACAGCCTCCTCGATCCCCGACAGGTCCGGGTCCGAGGTGTCGCAGCCCTGAGCGAACGTCACCTTGGCGTCCGGGAGTTCGGCCCGCAGTGCCTGAAGGACGGTCGGGATCTCCACGCCCATGGGAACGTCGGGGTGGTGGGCCAGGACGTGGGACGGGAAGGAGTAGCAGCCGAGCATCGCCAGCGCATCGGCCGCGCGCGGCCCGACCACCGCGACACGGGTGTCCGGAGGGAGGGGAAGGACCCCGTCGGGGTTGTCCAGGAGCACCACCGACTCCTCGGCGAGACGGCGGGCCAGGGCCCGGTTCGCCGCCGAGTCCAGGTCGATCACGGCGGCGGGCTCGGGGTCCCAGTCCTCGTCCAGGAGGCCCAGCTCGCACTTCTGGAGCAGCACCCGGCGGGCCGCGCGGTCCACCAGCGACTCCGGTACCGCGCCCGCCCGTACCGCCTCCAGCAGGGGCTTTCCGTAGCACTTGAGCGTCGGCAGCTCCACGTCGATGCCGGCCGCCAGCGCCGCGTGCGCCGCCTCGGCGGG
Organism: Streptomyces longisporus; assembly: GCF_039532765.1. Lineage (NCBI taxonomy): Bacteria > Bacillati > Actinomycetota > Actinomycetes > Kitasatosporales > Streptomycetaceae > Streptomyces > Streptomyces longisporus. The sequence goes on along the minus strand of NZ_BAAASG010000016.1, from coordinate 306,610 downwards.
GGAGCCCGCCACCCGGTGCAGGGTCTCCAGGAAGCCGATGCCGAAGTAGTCCGCGACCACCGTGCCGGTGAATCCCCAGTCCTCGCGCAGGAGTTCCGTCAGCAGGGACGGGTCCGCGGAGGCCGGGATGCCGTCCGTGTCGGTGTACGCCGCCATGACCGAGCGGGCGCCGCCCTCGCGCAGCGCCAGCTCGAACGGCGGCAGCGTCACGTCCGCGAACTCGCGGATGCCGGCCCGCACGGGTGCGAGATTGCGGGCGCCCGCCGAGGACGCGTACCCGGCGAAGTGCTTCAGCGTGGCGACGATCCCGGCCGACTCCAGGCCGCGCACATAGGCCGCCCCGACCGTGCCCACCAGGTACGGGTCCTCGCCGATCGTCTCCTCGACCCGGCCCCAGCGCGGGTCCCGTACGACGTCCAGGACCGGGGCGAGGCCCTGGTGCACGCCGGCCGTGCGCAGGTCGCCGCCGATGGCGCGGGCCATCTCCTCGACCAGCGGCGGATCGAAGCTCGCGCCCCAGGCCAGCGGGACGGGATAGGCGGTGGCGCCCCAGGCCGTGAACCCGGCCAGACACTCCTCGTGCGCCACGGCCGGGATCCCGAACCGGCCCGCCTCGGCGATACGGCGCTGGGCGCGGGCCAGTGCCTGCGCGCCCAGCGCCGGGTCCACGGGGGCGGTGCCGTAGGAGCGGGTGAGCTGGCCCAGGCCATGGGTGATCAGCTCGTCCCAGTCGTAGTCGGCGGTCATCTCGCTCTGCAGGGGGGCGACTCCGTCGCCGTCCGTGGCGGCGCCCACCCACACGCCGTACAGCTGGGCGGTCTTCTCCTCGAGGGTCATCCGGGAGAGGAGGTCGTCGACGCGGACGGCGGCGGGCAGGGCGGGGTCACGCCAGGGGGCGGTGGTCATGAAACTCCTGCTCTGGTCGAGTGGGTGGGGCCCTCTCACGAACGCTGGCAAACTCTGGCGACGAATGTTTCGCTATGTATATCGAATGTTCCGGGAACCTAGGCCGGTCCGAAGGCTTCGTCAAGAGGTCGTGCAGGGATACGATCGCCGCCATGACACCCCCGGAGCCCGTTGAAACGCGGACGACAACCCCGACGGCGGGCCGGTCGGCACAGACCGCGACGCTCGCCGAGATCGCCCGCGAGGCCGGCGTGTCCGCGCCGACTGTTTCGAAGGTCCTCAACGGCCGCGCGGACGTGGCCCCGGCCACCCGCAACCGCGTCGAGGAACTGCTGCGCGCCCACGGCTACCGGCGCCGACGAGCCGAGGCGAGCCGCTCGCCCCTGATCGACCTGGTCTTCCACGAGCTGGAGAGCGCGTGGGCGATGGAGGTCATCCGGGGCGTGGAGAACGTGGCCCGGGACGCGGGCCTCAGCGTGGTGCTGAGCGAGAGCGCCGGGCGGCTGACGCCCGGGCGGACCTGGGCGGACCAGGTCGCCGCCCGCCGCCCGCACGGGGTGGTCCTGGTGCTGTCCGGGCTCGACGAGTCCCAGCGGGCGCTGCTGACCAGCCGCTCCATCCCGTTCGTGGTGATGGACCCGGCCGGCGACCCCGGCGTCGACGTCCCCTCGATCGGCGCGACCAACTGGCAGGGCGGTCTGGCCGCCACCCGGCACCTGATCGAACTCGGCCACACCCGCATCGGGGCCATAACGGGACCGTCCCGCATGATGTGCAGCCGTGCCCGCGTCGACGGCTACCGGGCCGCGCTGGAGACCGCGGGGCTGCCGGTCGACCCGGCGCTGATCGCGACCGGCGACTTCCACCACGAGGCCGGCTACCGGCAGGGCCTGGAGCTGCTGCGCCGCCCGGACCGGCCCACCGCCGTGTTCGCGCTCAACGACCTCCAGGCGCTCGGCCTGTACGAGGCCGCGCGCGAACTGGGCCTGCGCATCCCCGAGGACCTGAGCGTGGTCGGCTTCGACGATCTGCCCGTCGCGCGCTGGGTGGGGCCGCCGCTGACCTCCGTACGGCAGCCGCTGACGGAGATGGCGGAGGCGGCGGCCAGGCTCGTCCTCGACCTGGGGCGGGAGGACCAGGCGCCCGCGGCGACCCGGGTGGAACTGGCGACCAGCCTGGTGGTGCGCAGCAGCACGGCGCCGCCACCGGCGTGACGCACGGGCCCGGGGTGGCCGGAAGTTGACGTATTGACGGGTGGTACGGCCGCCTCCACACTCCTCCGAAGCCAATCGGTTGGACGACCGAAACTTTCGGAGGCACTCCGCGATGAGATCTCTGAGAACATCTCTGCGCACTTCTCTGAGAACAGGCTCGTTCCTGGCGGCTCTCGCCACCGGCGCCGCGCTGCTGTTCACGGCGCCCGCGGCGCACGCCGCCGACACCCCGCTGCGCGACCTCGCCGCCGCCAAGGGCAAGGTCATCGGCACGGCGGTGACCGGATCCAAGCTCACCGGGACGTACGGCGACCTCGCCGGGGCGCAGTTCAACTCGCTGACCCCCGGAAACGCCATGAAGTGGGGCTCGGTCGAGCCCACCCAGGGCAGCTTCAACTGGACGGAGGCCGACCAGATCGTCGCCTTCGCACAGGCCCACAACCAGCAGGTGCGCGGCCACACCCTGGTCTGGCACAACCAGAACCCCGGCTGGCTGACCAACGGCACCTGGACGGCGGCCCAGCTCGGCAGCCTCCTCCAGAACCACATCGCCACCGAGGTCGGCCGCTACAAGGGAAAGATCACCGCCTGGGACGTGGTGAACGAACCCTTCAACGAGGACGGCACCTATCGCTCGGACCTCTGGTACGACACTCTTGGCGCCGACTACATCGCCAACGCCCTGACCTGGGCACATGCCGCCGACCCGGCCGCCAAGCTGTACATCAACGACTACAACGTCGAGGGCGTCGACGCGAAGTCGACCGCCCTGTACAACCTGGTGAAGGACCTCAAGGGCCGCGGCGTCCCGATCGACGGCGTGGGCCTGCAGGCGCATCTGATCCTCGGTCAGGTGCCCTCGTCCCTGCAGCAGAACATCCAGCGCTTCGCCGACCTCGGCGTCGACGTGTCGATCACCGAGCTGGACGTGCGCATGGCGCTTCCGGCGGACAGCACGAAGCTGGCGCAGCAGGCCGCCGACTACAAGTCGGTGCTGAACGCCTGTGTGGCGGTCACCCGGTGCGCGGGCGTCACCGTCTGGGGCTTCACCGACTCCGACTCCTGGGTGCCGAGCACGTTCCCGGGCTACGGGGCGGCGACGCCGTACGACGAGAACTACGTGCCGAAACCGGCCTACCACGCGATCGCGGAGGCCCTCGGCGGTACGACGACCCCGCCGCCCACCGGTGCCTGCACGGCGACGTACAGCGTGAGCAGCCAGTGGAACACCGGGTTCACCGGCCAGGTGACGATCGCCTGCTCGGGCGCCTCGCTGTCCTCCTGGAAGGCGAACTGGACGTTCGGCGCGGGCCAGCAGATCACCCAGGCCTGGAACGCCACCTGCAGTCAGTCGGGCACGGCGGTCACCTGCACGAACGCCTCCTACAACGGCTCGGTGCCGGACGGCGGTTCGGTGAGCTTCGGGTTCAACGGGTCCTGGAGCGGCAGCAATCCGGTGCCGACGGTGACGTTGGGCCGAGCGTGAGAATTTCCGAAGAAAACCGCTTCACGCCGTCGTCACTAACAATCCCCTAATAATTCGGACTTACGTTCCTGTCCGTGACGGGACTCGATGACAGCGCGGACGCGGGCAGACCCAGGGGCCGGCGGTCGAAGGCACTGAAGATCGCCGGCCTCACCATGGCGGGCCTGCTGGTGCTGGGCGCGGGTGCGGCGGGCTGGGCGTACTGGCACCTGGACCACAACATCAAGAGCGTCGACATCAACCAGGCGCTCGGCGACGACCGCCCGGCGAAGGCGGTGATCACACCCTCGCCGTCCGCGTCCCCCCTCCCGACCGGCTCCCTGAACATCCTGGTGCTGGGCTCGGACTCGCGCAGCGGCAAGGAGAACAAGGCGCTCGGCGGGGGCGACAGCTCCGGGGCCCGCTCCGACACGGCGATGGTCGTGCACATCGACGCGGGCCGGAAGAAGGCCACCGTCGCCAGCATCCCGCGCGACACGCTCGTCACGCGTCCGTCGTGCCCGCTGAGGTCCGGCGGGTCGACGGCGGTGGCGTACAACTCGATGTTCAACAGCGCCTATTCGGTGGGCGGCGCGGTGTGCGCCGTGAAGACGGTCGAGTCGATCACGAACGTCCGCATGGACCACTACGTCGAGATCGACTTCTCGGGCTTCGCGAGGCTGGTGAACGCGCTCGGCGGCGTCACCGTGACCACCGACCAGGACATCGACGACGACGACAGCCACCTTCACCTGAAGGCCGGCACCCACACCCTGAACGGCAAGCAGGCACTCGCCCTCGCCCGCACCCGCCACGGCATAGGCGACGGCAGCGACCTCGGCCGCATAGGCCTGCAGCAGAAGCTGGTGAAGGCGCTGCTGGAGCAGATCTCCTCGACGAACCTGTTCACCGATCCCGCCAAGCTGTACACGGTGGCCGAGGCCGTGACCAGCAGCCTGACCACCGACACCGGCCTGGACTCGCTGAGCGAACTGGTGAGCCTCGGCGAGAGCCTGAAGGGTCTGTCCGCGGACCGGGTGAAGACGGTGATGATGCCGGTGGTCACCGCGCCCTCGGACCCCAACCGGGTGGTGGCGAAGGAACCGGCGGCGAGCAGGCTGTGGGAATCCCTGCGCTGAAAGTGAGCCGCCGGACTACAACCATCGGGTGATACCGGGGGTCTCCTGCGGTGACCGCATTGCCGTAACCAGGGGGATTTCAGATGTCCATCTCACGTTCGTACAAAGCAACTTGGTCCGTGCCGGTGATCGCCGGTGTGCTGGCGCTCGGCGGTATTCCGGCGCTGGCGGGCAGCGCCGCGGCCGCCGCCCCGAAGACCGTCCGGGACGACTTCAACGGCGACGGCTACAAGGACCTCGCCATCGGCGCCCCGAACGCCACCGTCGGCGGCCGGCAGGGGGCGGGCGAAGTCGTCGTCATGTACGGCGGGCCGCACGGCCTGAGCAGGGACCGGCGCACGGTCATCAGCCGTGCCACCAGCGGCATTCCGGGCAGCCCCCAGGCGGGCGACAACTTCGGCATCCAGCTGTCCAAGGGCGACCTGGACGGCGACGGGCGCACCGACCTGATCGTCGGGGAGGCCTCCTCGGTACGCGACGCGGTCGTCGTCTGGGGCAGTCGGAGCGGCCTGTCCGGCGGGGTGTCCGTGCCCGCCGCGGTCACCCAGGCCGGCGACTTCGACGGTGACGGCAAGCAGGACCTCGTCCTGTTCCGCGGGGGCCGCTCCGGACACGACGACCCCGAGGGCACCACGGCCACCGTCTGGACCGGCCCGATCTCCCCCACCGGCAAGCCGGCCGTCACCAGGGCCTTCGGTGCAACCGACCTCCAGTACGACGACGTCCTGGACACCGCCGCCGGCGACGTCAACGGCGACGGACGCGACGACCTCGCGCTGACCGACTACATCGGCGAGGGCGCCTCCACGTCCCGGTTCTACCTGGCCAACGCCTCCGGAGACGCCTTCACCCCCGCCAAGGCCCCCGAGGGCGACGGCGGGGTGGCCTTCGGCGACATCAACCACGACGGCTACGCCGACGTCGTCCGCGGCGCCGAGAACCACAACACGGTCACCGTGGCCCTCGGCTCGGCCTCCGGTCTGAAGCCGCAGTCCACCTGGAAGACGTACAGCCAGAACACCGACGGCGTCCCCGGCGGCAAGGAGAGCGTGGACGAGTTCGGCGCCGCGGTGGCGGTCGGTGACATCAACGGCGACGGCTACGACGACGTGGCCGTGGGCGCGCCCGGCGAGGAACTCGGCTACGACGACGGAGCCGGCATGGTCGACGTCCTGTACGGCACCCGGAGCGGTCTGACCGGCAAGGGCGCCCAGGGCTTCACCCAGAACACCGAGGGCGTCCCCGGAGCCGTCGAGACGAGTGACGGCTTCGGCGGCGCGGTCAGCCTCCTCGACATCAACGGCAACGGCTACGCGGACCTCGCGGCGGCGGCGCCCCACGAGAACGCCGGCGACGGCGCGGTCTGGTCCCTGCGGGGGCGTCCCACGGGCATCGTGACGGACGCGGCGTTCACCTTCGGCGGGCGGACGGTCGGGGCGCCGAACGCGAAGGCGGCGTTCGGCCGGGAGCTGTCCTAGCCGGTTCCGGCAGGCCAGGGCTCCGGAAAAAAACTCCGAAGAATTCCGCGGGGTCTGTCGATCCCGGCCTCTCCCGATCGACGCACTGGTGAGAGGCCGGGAAGGACCGGCCCCGTAGGTCCGAGGAGTCACCATGCCGCGTTACCTGTCGATCGTGAAGCTCGACGAGAAGACCGTGCCCGCGGAGGGCCCCAGCGCCGAGCTGATGGAGCGCATGGGCGAGCTGATCGAGGAGATCACCAAGGCCGGGGTCATGCTCGACACGGCCGGGCTGACCCCGCACACCCAGGGCAAGCGGGTGCACTGGGAGGGCGGGGACCTCACCGTCACGGACGGGCCGTTCACGGAGTCCAAGGAGGTCATCGGCGGTTACGCCATCATGCAGTGCAAGGACATGGACGAGGCCCTGGAGTGGACCAAGCGGTTCGTGAAGGTCCACGAGGAGTACTGGACGGTGACCTGCGAGGTCCGGGAGATCGCGGAGGGCTGAGCGCCCTTCCTTGGCCTTGTGCCGGGGCGGGTGTCGAATGGGGGGCTGTGAGACCACAGCCCCCCGGCGACCCCCGCCACGCCATCGAGACCGTCTTCCGTCTCGAGTCCCCGCGCGTCATCGCCGCCGTCGCCCGTCTCGTCCGCGACGTCGGCATCGCCGAGGAGCTCGCGCAGGACGCCCTGGTCGCCGCCCTGGAGCAGTGGCCGCGCGACGGCGTGCCCGACAACCCGGGCGCCTGGCTCATGGCCACCGCCCGCCACCGCGCCGTGGACCTGATCCGGCGCCGCGAGAACTACGCCCGCAAGCTGCAGGAGATCGGCCGCTCCCTCGACACCACCGCCCCGCCCGAGGAGCCCGCCGACCCCGACGACATCGACGACGACCTGCTCCGCCTGGTCTTCACCGCCTGCCACCCGGTCCTGTCCGCCGAGGCCCGCATCGCCCTCACCCTGCGCCTCCTCGGCGGTCTGACGACGGCCGAGATCGCCCGCGCGTTCCTCACCCCGGAGCCCACGGTCGCCCAGCGCATCGTCCGCGCCAAGAAGACCCTCGCCACCAGGAACATCGCCTTCGAGGTGCCCTACGGCCCCGAACGCGAGGCCCGGCTGGGCTCCGTCCTGGACGTCATCTACCTGATCTTCAACGAGGGTTACGCAGCCACGGCCGGCGACGACTGGCTGCGCCCAGCGCTCTGCGAGGACGCGCTGCGCCTGGCCCGCGTGCTGTCCGGGCTGATGCCCAAGGAGCCCGAGGTGCACGCGCTGACCTCCCTCCTGGAGTTCCAGGCGTCCCGCGCGGCCGCCCGCACCGGCCCGGACGGCGAACCCGTCCTCCTCAAGGACCAGAACCGCCGCCGCTGGAACCGCATGCTCATCGCCCGCGGCATCACGGCGCTCCACCGCGCCGACGCCACGGCCACCGGCGCCCCCGGCCCGTACGCCCTGCAGGCCGCCATCGCCGCCTGCCACGCGCACGCGTACACCTACGAGGAGACCGACTGGAAGAGCATCGCGACGCTGTACGGCCTGCTCGCCGCCCGCGCCCCGTCCCCGGTCGTCGAACTCAACCGCGCGGTCGCCGTCTCCATGGCGGAGGGCCCGGCGCAGGGGCTGGCGATCGTCGACGCCCTGGCCGCCGAACCCACCCTGCGCGACTACCATCTGCTGCCCAGCGTGCGCGGCGACCTGCTGGCACGGCTGGGGCGTACGGCCGAGGCGCGCGAGGAGTTCGTACGGGCGGCCGGGCTGGCGCGCAACGAACGGGAGCGGGAGCTGCTGCTGCGCCGTGCGGCCGATCCGTCCTGATCAGGCGGGGTGCCCGACAAGCATGGTCGGCGCCCCCGCCACCCGGGTCAGGAACACGGTGGCCGAGCCCGGCCCCTGGGGCTTGACCTTCTTCCGCAACTCCTCCGGCTCCACCGCCGACCCCCGCTTCTTCACGGTCAGCGTCCCGACCCCGCGCTCCCGCAGCAGCGCCTTCAACTTCTTGACGTTGAACGGAAGTTGATCGGTGATCTCGTACGAGCTCGCATACGGCGTCGGCCGCAACTCGTCGGCGGTGATGTACGCGATGGTCGCGTCGACCAGCCCGCCGTCCAGCTGCTCGGCCACCTCGGCGACCAGATGGGCCCGGATGACGGCGCCGTCGGGCTCGTACAAGTACCGCCCGACGGGCCGTACTCGAGGGTCCGGAAGTCCCTTCCCGAGCAGCGTGCGCGGTCCCGGGAGCAGTGTCGCCCGTACCGCCCCGGGGTCCGTCCCGAACCACAGCACGGCCTCTTTCACATCCCCGCCGTCCGAGATCCACTCGGACTCGGCGTCGGCGGGCACGGCCTCGTGCGGAATGCCGGGTGCGACCTTCAGCGCGGCGGCGCGGGACGCCTTGCGGGCGGCCTCGACCGCCCACGACAGGGGCGGCGAGTAGGCCTCCGGGTCGAAGATGCGGCCGCGCCCGCCGCGCCGGGCCGGATCGACGAACACGGCGTCGTAGCCGCCCGTGTCCACCTCCGTGACGTCCGCCTCCCGCACCTCGATCAGCTCGGCCAGCCCGAGCGCGGCGGCGTTCGCGCGCGCCACGGCCGCCGTCGCCGGATCCCGGTCCACGGCCAGCACCCGGATCCCGGCCCGGGCCAGCGCGACGGCATCGCCGCCGATCCCACAGCACAGGTCGGCGAGCGAGGTGACCCCGAGCGCCTTCAGCCGCTCGGCCCGGTAGGCGGCGACACTCGCCCGCGTCGACTGCTCCACCCCGTTCGGCGTGAAGAACATCCGCTCCGCGTCCTCGGCGCCGAACTTGGCCGCCGCCCGCTGCCGCAACCGCGCCTGCCCGAGCGCCGCCGACACCAGCTCGGCGGGGTGTTCGCGGCGCAACCGGGTGGCGACGGCGAGCTCGTCGGCGGGGGCCGTGCCGCGCACCTCGTCGAGGAGGGCGCGGCCTTCGGGGGTGAGCAGGTCGGCGAGGTCGTTCACCGGCCCATTGTGGGCCAGTCGGTGGACGGTGCGCCTCCGGCCGCGTGGCGGGCCGGGATCCGGACGGTGGCCTGCGATGATCCGGCACCATGCGAGTAGTAGTACAAAACGATAAAAATCGTGCCTATGGGGTGACATGGCTCCGCGGTGGGATCGCCGTGCTCGCCGTCGCGGCCATCGCCTCGGGCTGTGCCCAGTTCGGCGGCCCGCCGGTGCGCCCGGCCCCCGGACAGGAGCCGCCGCTGCACGCGCCCCCGGCCCGCGCCCTCGACTCGTACGCCACCAGGCTGCGCTCCGCGTACCTCGCCCGCGCCGCCGCGGCGCGCCACTGGGGCCTGAAGAGGGTCCCGCTGACGGCTCCGCCGCCGCCCGCGAAGAAGCCGGAGATCAGGGCACGCAAGGGCTTCGAGGTGGACGACCAGGAGGAGCTGAACCTCCCGCCCGTCTTCACGACCATTCCGACCAGGCAGAAGGTCGTCTTCCTGACCATCGACGACGGCGCCGAGAAGGACCCGGCGTTCCTGCGGATGATGAGCGACCTGAAGATCCCCTACTCCGCCTTCCTCAGCGACTTCGCGGTGAAGGACGACTACGCCTACTTCCGCCGGATGCAGTCCGAGGGGGTGACCCTCAACAACCACACGCTCACCCACCCCTACCTCCCGGGCCTGTCGTACCGGGAGCAGAAGCACGAGATCTGCGGGATGCAGAAGATCATGAAGAGGCAGTTCGGCAAGGCCCCGACCGTCTTCCGCCCGCCCTTCGGCAACTACAACCAGGACACCCTGATGGCCGCGAAGTCCTGCGGCATCAAGTACGCGCCCATCTGGGACGAGGAGGTCTTCGTCGACCACTGGGAGTACCGCGAGGACGACCTGGACCTGCACCCCGGCGACATCGTCCTCACCCACTTCCGCGGCCGTGACGAGTGGGACGGCACGATGGTCGACGACATGCGCCGCTTCCTGAACAGGGTCACGGCCGAGGGCTACGCGGTGGCCCGCCTGGAGGACTACCTGTGAGCACGGACAGCGAGGCCGTTCAGGCCGAAGCGGGGGTCCGGGGGCGGCGGCCCCGGGACGTCCCCCGAGCCCCCGGTCGACCGGAAACCCCGGCGACGCGCCGCGGGCATTGGCACTCCGCTTGACCGAGTGCTAATCGCGGTCATAGTCTCGGCTCTGGCACTCCCCACTGGAGAGTGCCAACCACGCGACGGGCAGGTCCGGCACCCGCGACGACGGATCCACCTGGTCGCCACCTCAGACAGTTAACCCCGTGAGATCTCCGAAGGGGGAGGTCGGATCGTGACGACCACCAGCTCCAAGGTTGCCATCAAGCCGCTTGAGGACCGCATCGTGGTCCAGCCGCTCGACGCCGAGCAGACCACCGCCTCTGGCCTGGTCATCCCGGACACCGCCAAGGAGAAGCCCCAGGAGGGCGTCGTCCTGGCCGTGGGCCCGGGCCGCTTCGAGAACGGCGAGCGCCTGCCGCTCGACGTCAAGACCGGCGACATCGTGCTGTACAGCAAGTACGGCGGCACCGAGGTGAAGTACAACGGCGAGGAGTACCTCGTCCTCTCGGCTCGCGACGTGCTCGCGATCATCGAGAAGTAATTCGCCCGCTTCCTTACCGAAGCACATTGCTTGTGAGCTGCGCCCCGGGTTCCCGCGACCTTATGAAGCCGGGCGTCCGGGGCGCAGTTCGTTTCACCCACGTTTTCCGAGAGGGCTGAACCGCTCCCATGGCGAAGATCCTGAAGTTCGACGAGGACGCCCGTCGCGCCCTCGAGCGCGGCGTCAACAAGCTGGCCGACACGGTCAAGGTGACGATCGGCCCCAAGGGCCGCAACGTCGTCATCGACAAGAAGTTCGGCGCGCCCACCATCACCAACGACGGCGTCACCATCGCCCGTGAGGTCGAGGTCGAGGACCCGTACGAGAACCTCGGCGCGCAGCTGGTGAAGGAGGTGGCGACCAAGACCAACGACATCGCGGGTGACGGCACCACCACCGCCACCGTGCTCGCCCAGGCGCTGGTGCGCGAGGGCCTGAAGAACGTCGCCGCGGGTGCCTCCCCGGCGCTGCTGAAGAAGGGCATCGACGCGGCCGTGGCGGCCGTCTCCGAGGACCTCCTCGCCACCGCCCGCCCGATCGACGAGAAGTCCGACATCGCCGCCGTGGCCGCGCTCTCCGCGCAGGACCAGCAGGTCGGCGAGCTCATCGCCGAGGCGATGGACAAGGTCGGCAAGGACGGTGTCATCACCGTCGAGGAGTCCAACACCTTCGGTCTGGAGCTCGACTTCACCGAGGGCATGGCCTTCGACAAGGGCTACCTGTCGCCGTACTTCGTGACGGACCAGGAGCGCATGGAGGCCGTCCTGGAGGACCCCTACATCCTCATCAACCAGGGCAAGATCTCCTCCATCGCCGACCTGCTGCCGCTGCTGGAGAAGGTCATCCAGACCAACTCCTCCAAGCCGCTGCTGATCATCGCCGAGGACGTCGAGGGCGAGGCCCTGTCCACCCTGGTCGTCAACAAGATCCGCGGCACCTTCAACGCCGTCGCGGTGAAGGCCCCGGGCTTCGGCGACCGCCGCAAGGCGATGCTGCAGGACATGGCGATCCTCACCGGCGCCACCGTCATCTCCGAGGAGGTCGGCCTCAAGCTCGACCAGGTCGGCCTGGACGTGCTCGGCTCCGCCCGCCGCGTCACGGTCACCAAGGACGACACCACCCTCGTCGACGGTGCCGGCAACTCCGAGGACGTCGTCGGTCGCGTCGCGCAGATCAAGGCCGAGATCGAGAACACGGACTCCGACTGGGACCGCGAGAAGCTCCAGGAGCGCCTCGCGAAGCTGGCCGGCGGCGTGTGCGTGATCAAGGTCGGCGCCGCCACCGAGGTGGAGCTGAAGGAGAAGAAGCACCGTCTGGAGGACGCCATCTCCGCGACCCGCGCCGCGGTCGAGGAGGGCATCGTCTCCGGTGGTGGCTCCGCGCTGGTGCACGCCGCCAAGGTGCTCGAGGGCGGCCTGGGCAAGACCGGCGACGAGGCCACCGGTGTCGCCGTCGTCCGCCGCGCGGTCGTCGAGCCGCTGCGCTGGATCGCCGAGAACGCGGGCCTGGAGGGCTACGTCATCACCTCCAAGGTCGCCGAGCTCGACAAGGGCCAGGGCTTCAACGCCGCCACCGGCGAGTACGGCGACCTGGTCAAGGCCGGCGTCATCGACCCGGTCAAGGTCACCCGCTCCGCCCTGGAGAACGCGGCCTCCATCGCCTCCCTCCTGCTGACGACCGAGACCCTGGTCGTCGAGAAGAAGGAAGAGGAAGAGCCGGCCGCCGCGGGCCACGGCCACGGCCACGCCCACTGAGCTCGCTCAGTAGTCGCTACGAAGGCCCGGCACCCCTGGGGTGCCGGGCCTTTCGCCGTCCTGCTACTGCTCCAGCCCCTCCAGCGCGCCCAGTTGCGCCATGAGCCCGAGCCGGTCGTACTGCCACCAGCCCTCGACGATCTTCCCTTCTTCATTGCACCGGAAGAGGGTCGTGCCGGTCATGACGACGTTCTTCCCGGTGGACGGGAGCCCCATGAACTCACCGGTCTGGGTACCGCGCCAGGTCCACCGGGTGCTCACCCGGTCACCCTGGGAGATCTGGTCCTCGACGTCGAAGGTGAAGTCGAAACCGCTGCGCCACATGCCGATCTCACGCCGCATGGCGTCCATGCCCATGGTGTCCTGCTCGTTGGCGGGATCGTGGTCGTGGTAGTTCTCGGCGATGAGGTCGTCGAGCGGCGGCAGCTCACCCTTGACGGCGATGGTCTCGAAGAACCGCCGCACGTTCGCCGCGTACAACTGCTCGTCGCGCACGACGTCCAGGTCGGTGAAGGTCGGCATCTCGTCGCAGAGAGCCACCATCTCGCGGAAGATCTTGTCGGTCTCGGGCAGGTTGGAGTTCCGCATCGCCTCCTCGTACGACGGGAACTCCACGATCTCGATGAAGTGGGACGCGTCGGAGTGGTCCTTGCCGACCACCGCGTGCGTCGCCGTCCGCTTCCCCCTGGTCTGTTCGACCCATGTGTCCATCAGCCGGTTGATGTCGTCGAACCGGCTGGTCTTGCAGTCGATGATCTGAACGAAGGTCATGATCGTGCCTCCGGTCCCCGGGGTCCGGTTGAACAGCACCATTCTCCCCACCCGGGCTCCACGGCGCCCCCCGAGCGCCGGGAGGCTACTGCGGCCCGTACTTCCGGCCGGTCCGTGAGGTGATCCCGCCCAGCAGGCCCCGGGGCGTCACCTTCACGATCCCCATCAGTGCCTTGTACCGGGCATCCGGAACGGACAGCGACTTCCCCCGCGCCAGGTCCGAAAGCGCCGCCGCCACCAGCTTGTCGGCATCGAGCCACATCCACCCGGGGATGTTGTCCGTGCCCATCCCGGCCCGCTGATGGAACTCGGTCCGCACGAACCCGGGGCACAGCGCCATCAACCGCACCCCGCTGCCCGCCAGGTCCTTCGCCGCCCCCTGCGTGAACTGCACGACCCACGCCTTGGAGGCGCCGTACGTGCCGCGCGGCACGAAAGCGGCCACGGACGCGACGTTGACGACTCCGCCGCGGCCGCGCTCGCGCATCGCCTCGGTCGCCGCCGCCGTCAGGCGCAGCACCGCCTCGCAGTGCACCTTGAGCATCGTCAGCTCGTCGGCCATCGATACGTCGAGGAAGCGGCCCTTGTTGCCGAAGCCGGCGTTGTTGATCAGCAGGTCGACGGGGTTCTTGCGGTCGGCCAGGCGCGCGGCCACGGCCTCGATGCCCTCGTCCGTGGCGAGGTCGGCGGTGAGCACCTCCGCCTCGATGCCGTGCCGGTCGTGCAGTTCGGTCGCCTGTTCCTGCAATCGCTTGGTGTCGCGGGCGACGAGCACCAGATTGTGCCCGTCGGCCGACAGCCGCCGCGCGAACGCGGCGCCGATGCCCGCGGTCGATCCCGTAATCAGAGCCGTTGTCATGGCCCAAGGGTAGTGACCCGGACTGGGGGAATCCGATCTCTGCACAGGGCCCGACGATGGTGAAGCCTCCGGGAAGAGGCCATGTCTGATGGCTCGTCAGAAGCCGTTGCTTCTCGGGTGCAGACGCGCCGCCTCGCGGCCGTCCGGATGCAGCACCGCACCCGCCGCCGGCAGCCGCGGCAGCGCGTCCGCCCGGTGCACGATCTCGACAGGGTCGCCGGAGCGGATCTCGCATCCCTTCTCACCCGGATGGCCCTGGAAGGTGAGGCAGGGGCCCGCGCCGCCGTGCCGTACCCGGGTTGCAGCGGCGATCTCGGTGCGGACTCGGCCGGTCGGCCGGGTGCTCAAGACCGAGAAGGCGGCGGACAGCAGCTTCACGGGCCACCGGGGAAGCGCACAGGGTGCGCGACGTAAAAGCTGGGCGTCGCAAATCCCTGGCCTCCCCAAGTCTCCCTTATCCTCGAACCGTGATCGAAGCCCGTCATCTGCGCGTCCTGCGTGCCGTCGCCACCACCGGCTCCTTCTCGGCCGCGGGTCGCGAACTGGGCTGTACGCAGCCCGCCGTCAGCCAGCAGATGAAGGCCCTGGAGGCGTCGGTCGGCACGCCGCTGCTCGTCCGCGGCGGGCGCGAGATGCGGCTGACCCAGGCCGGTGAGGCGCTGGTGCGGCACGCCTCGGGGATCCTGGCCGGGCTCACGGCGGCGGAGGAGGAGGTCGCCGCCATCGCGGGACTGCGCGCCGGACGCGTACGGCTCGTCTCGTTCCCGAGCGGCAGCTCGACGCTCGTGCCCACCGCCCTCGCGGCCCTGCGCGCCGCGCACCCCGGCACCCGGGTCTCCCTGGAGGAGGCCGAACCGCCCGCCTCCGTCGAACTGCTGCGCGAGGGCGACTGCGACGTGGCGCTGGCCTTCCGCTACGAGCGCGCGACGGGCGCGGAGGAGTGGGACGACCTCGTCGTACGGCCGCTGCTGAGCGACCGCCTCGTCGGGCTCGTGCCCGAGCGGCACCGGCTCGCCGAGGCCCCGTCCGTGTCCATCGGGGACCTCGCGCACGAGCCGTGGATCGCCGGGTGCCCGCGCTGCCGCGGGCAGTTGGTCGAGGTGTGCGAGAGCGCGGGGTTCACGCCGCGCATCGACTTCGCCACCGACGACTATCCGGCCGTCGTCGGCCTGGTCGGCGCGGGCCTGGGCGTCGCCGTGCTGCCGCAGCTCGCCATCGAGTCGGTACGGCCGCGGCACGCGCGCGTGCTGACGCTGGAGCCGGCGGTGCGGCGGGAGATCGTGGCGCTGACGCTGCCCGACCTGGCCCAGGTGCCCGCGGTCGCGGCGACCCTGGAGCAACTGGCGCGCGCAGCCGCCCGGCAGTGAAAGAAGGGCACGCGCGCGTGCCCTTCTCATGGGGAGCTCGGGTTCCGGGAGCTCAGGGACCCGGGAACGCAGAAACGTTCCTTCAATTGTTCGAGACGCCGTCCCCGGCGGTCGCCGCCGCCACCAGCCGGTTCCGTGCCCGCCCCATCAGCTCTTCGCGCTCGTCCTCGGTCAGGCCGCCCCACACGCCGTACGGCTCTCTCACCGCCAGCGCGTGCGCCGCGCACTGCGCGCGCACCGGGCACCTCATACAGACCTCCTTGGCCGAGTTCTCGCGAGCGCTCCGGGCCGCACCGCGCTCACCCTCCGGATGAAAGAAGAGCGAGCTGTCCACCCCGCGACAGGCGGCCAGAAGCTGCCAGTCCCACAGGTCCGCGTTCGGTCCGGGAAGGCGGGAGAAATCTGCCATTGCGTGACCCCTTGTAGCCGTTCTGAGCGGATACGGTGCCCACGACCGTATATCTACGATCTAAGGAAATGAAAATATGACTCATTGCGAATCTAGCCTCAGACACCAGTAGATGGGAAGAAAAAGGGCTAAATGGGGCATGGGTTGTGATGAAACGTTGAGGGTCCGCCCTGCATGTCTGCACCGTGTCCGTGCCCTCACGTAGAGTGCCGAAGATGGCACACGGCCCCGTAACTCTTTCGAGTGACCATCGTTGAGAGTGCGGAGGCGGTTGAAGCAACAAGTGCTCGGGCAGGCGTCCGAGACGGTCGACCGCACAGGTGACGATTTCGTACCAGCCTGGAGGCTCAAGGTGACGTGCATCAGCTGCGGAGGGCGGCCATGACATCCGTCCTCGTCTGCGACGACTCCCCGCTTGCCCGAGAGGCGCTCCGCCGCGCGGTCGCGACCGTGCCCGGCGTCGAGCGCGTGACGACCGCGGCCAACGGCGAGGAAGTCCTCCGCCGCTGGGGCGCCGACCGTTCGGACCTGATTCTGATGGACGTACGCATGCCCGGACTGGGCGGCGTCGAGACCGTCCGCCGGCTGCTGTCCGCCGACCCCGGCGCGCGCATCATCATGCTCACCGTCGCCGAGGACCTGGACGGCGTGGCCCTCGCGGTCGCCGCGGGTGCCCGGGGCTATCTGCACAAGGACGCCTCGCGCGCGGAGCTGCGCGCGACCGTCACCCAGGCCCTCGCCGACCCGACCTGGCGGCTGGCTCCGCGCCGGCTGCGCTCCGCCGAGATGGGCGCAGCGCCCACGCTCACCGCGCGTGAGATCCAGGTACTGGAGGGCATGAGCCACGGCCGCTCCAACGCGGAGATCGGCCGCGAGCTGTTCCTCTCCGAGGACACCGTGAAGACGCATGCCCGGCGGCTCTTCAAGAAGCTCGGCGCCTCGGACCGGGCGCACGCCGTGGCGCTCGGCTTCCGCTGGGGCCTGGTCCGCTAGGCCGGTCGGGTGGGTTGCAGCGGGGGTCCGGGAACCCCCGCCCACCGCACGGTGGGTGGGACCGGGCGACCCCGAGGAATTTCGGGCACGCCCCCACACCGCCCGGCACGCGTGCTTCGGTGCACCGGTCAAAGGCCCTGGCAGCTCTGCTGCGAGGGCCTTCGTCCGGCATGCCGTGAGCACGCACCGGCCTCGACGCCGGCCGCTGCCGTGGGGCGCGGGAAAAAGCGCCCGCACCCCCTCGGAGCCGCTTGTCAAAAGGCCCCGCCGGGCACCCGATGCTCGTTTCGGCGCGGATGCCGCATCCTTGAGGTGTGGAGTCTCTCGGGGACGAGTCGGTCGAGCGGAAGGGGAGGGCGCAAGGGATGAGTTCCGGCGCACCTGCTCATAACGCTTCGGTGCACAACATCGGACACGGTGCCACGGCCCGCCCGGCCGCAAGGCACCATGGACCGATGCGCGACGACGAGGCGGCGAGTGCCGCAGGGGCGATCGGTGCACTCGTCCACCGCGCCGTGGACGGGGACGAGCAGGCCACACACGACCTGCTGGCCCATGTCCACCCCCTGGCGCTGCGCTACTGCCGCACCCGTCTGTCCCGTCTGCCGGGTGATGCCCGGCACTTCGTGGAGGACCTCGCACAGGAGGTCTGCGTCGCCGTCCTGCTCGCGCTGCCGCGCTACAAGGACACCGGCCGCCCCTTCGAGGCGTTCGTCTTCGCCATCGCCGCGCACAAGGTCGCGGACCTGCAGCGGGCGGCGATGCGGCACCCGGGGTCGACGGCGGTCCCGTCCGACGAGATGCCGGAGCGGCCGGACGACTCGCTGGGCCCGGAGGAGCGGGCGCTGCTCAGCAGCGACGCCGAATGGGCCAAGAAACTGCTGGCCAACCTGCCGGAGAACCAGCGCGAGCTGCTCCTGCTGCGGATCGCGGTGGGCCTCACGGCCGAGGAGACCGGACAGATGTTGGGAATGTCACCCGGGGCGGTGCGGGTCGCACAGCACCGGGCACTGAGCCGGCTCAGGGCACTCGCGGAGCAGTAACCGCACTGCCGTAAGCGCCTTCCTTGAACAGGGCTCTCGACGATTCCGTACGAACATACGAAGCCCAGGGTCCTGCGGAACCGTGGAATTCGAGAGCCGTGCTTCCCGTTAGCATGGACATCCGCACCGATCAAGGCCATTTGGGGAAGGTGTCATGACTGCAAACGTCGACGGAGTGCCCGGTAAATTCGCGACACTCGGGCTGACCTACGACGACGTGCTGCTGCTGCCGGGCGCATCCGAGGTGCTCCCCAACGCGGTCGACACCTCGTCCCGCATCTCCCGCAACGTCCGGGTCAACATCCCGCTGCTCTCCGCGGCGATGGACAAGGTGACCGAGTCCCGCATGGCGATCGCGATGGCCCGCCTCGGCGGTGTCGGCGTGCTGCACCGCAACCTGTCCGTGGAGGACCAGGTCAACCAGGTCGACCTGGTCAAGCGGTCCGAGTCCGGCATGGTCACCGACCCGATCACGGTGCACCCGGAGGCGACGCTCGCCGACGCGGACGCCCTGTGTGCCAAGTTCCGCATCAGCGGTGTCCCCGTCACCGACCCGGCCGGCAAGCTGCTCGGCATCGTCACCAACCGCGACATGGCCTTCGAGTCCGACCGCAGCCGCCAGGTGCGCGAGGTCATGACGCCGATGCCGCTGGTCACCGGCAAGGTCGGCATCTCCGGTGTGGACGCCATGGAGCTGCTGCGCCGCCACAAGATCGAGAAGCTTCCGCTGGTCGACGAGACCGGTGTCCTCAAGGGCCTCATCACCGTCAAGGACTTCGTCAAGGCCGAGAAGTACCCGAACGCCGCCAAGGACGCCGAGGGCCGCCTGCTCGTCGGTGCCGCCGTCGGCGCCAGCCCCGAGGCCCTGGAGCGCGCCCAGGCGCTCGCCGAGGCCGGTGTGGACTTCCTGGTCGTCGACACCTCGCACGGCCACAACAGCAACGCCCTGAGCTGGATGTCGAAGATCAAGTCGAGCGTCTCCGTCGACGTGATCGGCGGCAACGTCGCCACCCGCGACGGCGCGCAGGCTCTCATCGACGCCGGTGTCGACGGCATCAAGGTGGGCGTGGGCCCCGGCTCCATCTGTACGACCCGTGTCGTCGCCGGCATCGGCGTCCCGCAGGTCACCGCCATCTACGAGGCCTCCCTCGCGGCCCGCCCGGCGGGCATCCCGCTGATCGGCGACGGCGGCCTGCAGTACTCCGGCGACATCGGCAAGGCCCTCGCGGCCGGCGCCGACACGGTGATGCTCGGTTCGCTGCTCGCGGGCTGCGAGGAGTCGCCCGGCGAGCTGCAGTTCATCAACGGCAAGCAGTTCAAGTCGTACCGCGGCATGGGCTCGCTCGGCGCCATGCAGTCCCGCGGCCAGGCGAAGTCGTACTCGAAGGACCGCTACTTCCAGGGCGAGGTCTCCTCGGACGACAAGCTCGTGCCCGAGGGCATCGAGGGCCAGGTGCCCTACCGCGGCCCGCTGTCCAGCGTCCTGCACCAGCTCGTCGGCGGTCTGCGCCAGACCATGGGCTATGTGGGCGCGGCCACCATCGAGGAGATGGAGTCCAAGGGCCGCTTCGTGCGGATCACCTCCGCGGGCCTCAAGGAGAGCCACCCGCACGACATCCAGATGACGGTCGAGGCGCCGAACTACAGCCGCAAGTAGTCACCCGAGCAGTCAGCAGGCTCGTTCGAGGGCGGTCCCGGAAGCACCGGGGCCGCCCTTGTCGTACCCGTCGGCGATACTGGAAGACGCTGAAACGCATCAGGGAAAGGCCACAGACGTGACTGAGATCGAGATCGGGCGCGGCAAGCGCGGCCGCCGGGCGTACGCCTTCGACGACATCGCCGTCGTCCCCAGCCGCCGTACGCGGGACCCGAAGGAGGTCTCGATCGCCTGGCAGATCGACGCCTACCGCTTCGAGCTGCCGTTCCTGGCCGCCCCCATGGACTCCGTGGTCTCCCCGGCCACCGCGATCCGCATCGGCGAGCTCGGCGGCCTCGGCGTGCTGAACCTCGAGGGCCTGTGGACGAGGTACGAGGACCCGCAGCCGCTGCTCGACGAGATCGTCGGCCTCGACGACGACCGGGCCACGCGCCGGCTCCAGGAGATCTACGCCGCCCCCATCAAGGAGGAGCTGATCGGCGCGCGCCTGAAGGAGGTGCGCGACTCCGGCGTGGTCACCGCCGCCGCGCTCTCCCCGCAGCGCACGGCGCAGTTCTCCAAGGCCGTCGTGGACGCGGGCGTGGACATCTTCGTCATCCGCGGTACGACGGTCTCCGCGGAGCACGTCTCCGGCTCGCACGAGCCGCTGAACCTGAAGCAGTTCATCTACGAGCTCGACGTCCCGGTGATCGTCGGCGGCTGCGCCACCTACACGGCGGCCCTGCACCTGATGCGCACGGGCGCGGCGGGCGTGCTGGTCGGCTTCGGCGGCGGCGCGGCGCACACCACGCGCAACGTGCTGGGCATCCAGGTCCCGATGGCGACCGCGGTCGCGGATGTGGCGGCGGCCCGTCGTGACTACATGGACGAGTCCGGCGGCCGGTACGTGCACGTGATCGCCGACGGCGGCGTCGGCTGGTCCGGCGACCTGCCGAAGGCGATCGCCTGCGGCGCGGACGCCGTGATGATGGGCTCCCCGCTGGCCCGTGCCACCGACGGGCCCGGTCGCGGCCACCACTGGGGCATGGAGGCCGTCAACGAGGAGCTTCCGCGCGGCAAGAAGGTCGACCTCGGCACGGTCGGCACCATCGAGGAGGTCCTGACCGGCCCGTCGCACACTCCTGACGGCTCGATGAACCTCTTCGGTGCGCTGCGGCGGGCGATGGCCACGACCGGGTACAGCGAGCTGAAGGAGTTCCAGCGGGTCGAGGTGACGGTGGCGGACTCGCAGCACAAGCGGTAGGGCTTACGGCGGCGCTTGAAGGGCCGGTCATCCCGCGCGGGTGACCGGCCTTTTTGCGTGCCCAAGTGGGCTGGTGGGGGCGCGTGTTGAGGGGTGGGGGCGCGTGGTTGCGTTCGGGGCGAATGTGGGCCGAACGGGCGTAGTGGGGCGGTAGTGTCCTTGATCGGCGCCCCGCTCTCTGGGACGCCCCCTTCCAAGGAGCACGTAGCCGGACCCGGTGCCCGGGGCCCGGCCCGGAACTCCAGTGAACCGTCCACCGGGTAATGGGCGGCCTCATGGAAGGGGGCGTGCCCATGGGCCGTCACCGCAAACCCACTCGCTGGGACCGGATCCGTCTTCGGATGGTGCAATGCCGGAGGAGGTGGGTATTGCGGATTTTTGGCCGGTGAGCGGCCGCCCCCATAGGGAGTAGGGGCGGACACCCGTAAACCAGTCAGGAGCCTGCCGCAGTTCCCGCTGCGGTGGGCTCCACCTTTTCGGTGGTGAGCGGCCGCCCCCACGAAGACCAGGGGCGGACACCCGTAAACCATCCAGGAGCCCGCACAGTACTGCATTGCCCTCTGCGGTGGGCCCCACCTGCTAGGTACGGTACCGGCGCCGCGCCCCGCATGCCACCAGCCCCGGAGCCATCCGCACCCGCGCGCCCCCCTTCACAACCGACGCGCCGCCCTGCCCCGCACCGGCAGCGTCAGATCGCCGCCTTCTTGGCACCGGTGAACGCGACGTACGCGGCGATCGCGAAGAACACGAACGTCAGCGGGTCGGCGTCCGCCTTCCAGGCCTCCTGGACCACGCTGAGGTGCTGGAAGAAGACCTCGTTGAAGCCGACCTTCACCTCGTCCGCGATGAGCATGGCCTCGCCCACCAGCTGGCCGACGTAGACGGCGGCCAGCGACAGGACCGCGCTCGCGACCGGCAGGACCGGGTTGCGGCCGCCGAGCCGGCCCGCGGCGAGACCGATGAGGAAGCCGACGCCGACCGCCGCCCAGCCGATCTCGTGCTTCGTCATGCCGATGATCGCGCCGTAGACACCGGCGACGACCAGGGCGGCAACGAACGCGGCCGCCAGACCGAGCCCGATGTTGTTCTTCACGGGAGCGGGCGCGGGAACGGGCGCGTACGGAACGCCCGGCGCCGGAGGCTGCGGCACCGCGTCCGGCTGCTGGGCCTCCGGGGTGTCGTCGGCCTGCTGGGGCTGCGGCGGCGGAGTTGGAGCTGACTGGCTCATGACAGAAATCCCCCCACGGGATGGAACAAGCGGATGGTGAAGCGAAGAAACTGTGCGCACGTATGTGCGACGAGTAAAGGGAGAGTAACAGCCGAGGGTGACAGTGCGGCCAGCGAAATATGCGGTCAGAGGCGGTGGGCAGCCCCCGTCGGAACGGCTCCCCGCGTGTCCAGCAGCAACTGCGCCTTCACCGACAGGCCTTGGAGGTCGTATGTCCGGTGCTGCTGGAGCAGGATCGTCAGATCGGCCTCGGCCGCGGCCTCGTAGAGGGCGTCCGCGCGTGGGACCGGGCGGTCCTGGACGCTCCAGGACGGGACGTGCGGGTCGTGGTAGCTGATCGAGGCGCCCAGTTCCATGAGGCGGACGGCGATCTCCGGGGCAGGGGTGCCCTGTTGGTCGGCGAGGTCCGGCTTGTAGGTGACGCCGAGGAGCAGCACGCGTGCGCCGCGCGCCGACTTGCCGTGCTCGTTGAGGAGGGCCGCGGCGCGCTGGACGACGTAACGGGGCATCTGGCTGTTGACCTGCTGGGCCAGTTCGACCATGCGCAGGCGGCCCGGGGCGCCGGTCAGGTCCTGGGGGACGGCGTGGCCGCCGACGCCGGGGCCGGGGCGGAAGGCCTCGAAGCCGAACGGCTTGGTCTCCGCGCAGCGGATGACGTCCCAGACGTCCACGCCGAGGTGGTTGCAGAGGACGGCCATCTCGTTGACGAGCGCGATGTTGACGTGCCGGAAGTTGGTCTCAAGGAGCTGCACGGTCTCCGCCTCGCGCAGTCCACGCGCGCGTACCACCTTGTCGGTGAGGCGGCCGTAGAACGCGGCGGCGGACTCGGTGCAGGCGGAGGTGAGACCGCCGATCACCTTGGGGATGTTGGCCGGGGTGAAGGCGCGGTTGCCGGGATCGACCCGGCTGGGGGAGTAGGCGAGGTGGAAGTCGCGGCCCGCCTGCAGCCCGGAGCCCTCCTCCAGGAGGGGGCACAGGAACTCCTCGGTGGTACCCGGGGGGACCGGTGACTCCAGGATGACCGTGGTGTGCGGGCGCAGCCGCGCGGCCAGGGCACGGGCGGCCGCCTCCACCTGGCCGAGGTCGAGCTTGCCGTCGGCGCCGCGCGGGGTCGGCGCGCAGATGACCGCGGTGCGTACCCGGCCGAGCTCGGCCGGGCTGGTGGCGTGCCGGAAGCCCCCCGAGAGCATCCGGCGCAGTTCGGCGGGGCTGAGGGAGCCCTGCTCGGGCCCGGTCCGATAGCCGAGTGTGGGGATGCCGGCCGCTACGGCTGCCTGGGCCAGGGGCAGGCCGAACGGGCCGAGTCCGATGACGGCGAGATCTGCGGGCATGGGGTGGGCCGTCCTCCCAGTAACCGAAGCGGGGCAGGTGCGCAAGTCCTGTGGACAGGACAGGCGAAGTGCAATGTCACACTAGGAGTAAATATGACCGATTTGCGGGATTGGTTGTCCGTGTTTTCCGCAGGTCTCGGGAATGTTGTCCACAGGCTGGGGGTGACTGGTGGCTGAAGCCGGGCAAGCCGGTCAGAATTTGGGCATGGGGGGATGAGAACCGGGCTTCGCCCGACGGGTGCGGCCGACGCTACCGATAGCGGGAGGCAGCGGTGAGGACAGCGACACTGGGGCCGGCGCAGCGAGCCGAGGCACTGGCGGGAATGGCCGAGCGCGAGCTGGACGTACTGGTGGTGGGCGGCGGCGTGGTCGGTGCGGGCACCGCCCTGGACGCCGTGACGCGCGGACTGTCCACCGGCCTGGTCGAGGCGCGTGACTGGGCGTCGGGCACATCCAGCAGGTCCAGCAAGCTGATCCACGGCGGCTTGCGCTATCTGGAGATGCTCGACTTCGCGCTCGTGCGGGAGGCACTGAAGGAGCGCGGCCTGCTGCTGGAGCGGCTGGCCCCGCATCTGGTGAAGCCGGTGCCGTTCCTGTACCCACTGCAGCACAAGGGCTGGGAGCGCCTGTACGCCGGTTCGGGTGTTGCGCTCTACGACGCGATGTCGATGGCCCGCGGACACGGCCGCGGCCTGCCCACGCACCGTCATCTGACCCGCCGCCACGCCCTGCGCGTGGCACCGGCCTTGAAGAAGGACGCGCTGGTCGGGGCACTGCAGTACTACGACGCCCAGATGGACGACGCGCGTTATGTGGCCACCCTGGTGCGCACGGCGGCGGCGTACGGCGCGAAGGTCGCCAACCGCGCGCGTGTGACGGGTTTCCTGCGGGAGGGCGAGCGCGTCGTCGGCGCGCGTGTGCAGGACGTCGAGGCGGGCGGCGAGTACGAGGTCCGCGCCAAGCAGATCGTCAACGCGACCGGGGTGTGGACCGACGACACCCAGGGCATGGTCGGCGAGCGAGGTCAGTTCCACGTCCGGGCGTCCAAGGGCATCCACCTGGTCGTACCGAAGGACCGCATCAGCTCCTCGTCCGGGCTGATCCTGCGCACCGAGAAGTCCGTGCTGTTCGTCATCCCCTGGGGCCGGCACTGGATCGTCGGCACCACGGACACCGACTGGGACCTCGACAAGGCACACCCGGCCGCCTCCAGTGCGGACATCGACTATCTGCTGGAGCATGTGAACTCGGTCCTCGCGGTGCCGTTGACCAGGGACGACGTGCAGGGCGTGTACGCGGGGCTGCGCCCGCTGCTGGCCGGCGAGTCGGAGGCCACCAGCAAGCTGTCGCGCGAGCACACGGTCGCCCATCCCGTGCCCGGCCTCGTCGTGGTCGCGGGCGGCAAGTACACGACCTACCGGGTGATGGCCAAGGACGCGGTGGACGAGGCGGTCCACGGCCTCGACCTGCGGGTCGCCGAGTGCGTGACGGAGGACGTGCCGCTGCTGGGCGCCGAGGGCTACCGGGCGCTGTGGAACGCGCGGGCGCGGATCGCGGCGCGGACGGGTCTTCATGTGGTGCGCGTGGAGCATCTGTTGAACCGCTACGGATCGATGGCGGAGGAGGTCCTCGACCTCGTCGTCGCCGACGCCTCGCTCGGGGAGCCGCTGCAGGCCGCCGACGACTATCTGCGCGCCGAGGTGGTGTACGCCGCCTCGCACGAGGGTGCCCGGCACCTGGACGACGTACTGACCCGGCGCACCCGCATCTCCATCGAGACCTTCGACCGGGGGACGCGCAGCGCGCGGGAGGCGGCCGAGCTCATGGCGCCGGTGCTCGGCTGGGACAAGGACCAGATCGAGCGCGAGATCGAGCACTACGAGAAGCGGGTGGAGGCCGAGCGGGAGTCGCAGCGGCAGCCGGACGACCTGACGGCGGACGCGGCGCGGTTGGGGGCGCCGGACATCGTGCCGCTGTAGGAGGCCGGGCATCCAGGCACCGGGATATCACTCGAACGAGTGGCGGGATCCGGGATCTTCGTTCGGAACCCGGCCGTTCTACGGAGTGCGAGGGCAGAACTCGGCGGCGAGCAGGGCCGGTTCGAGGCCGGGATCTGCGATCGTCGTCGTGTTCACGCGGAAGGTGAGGACATGCCGGCCGTCGGCGGTGGCTGCGGTGCGCACGTAGCTGCCGGTGATGCGTCCGTTGTGCCCCCACACCGTGATGCCGCACGGCAGCTTCGCGGGAAACAGGCCCATGCCGTACAGGCCGTGTGCGGTGCGGGTGTCGCGCATCTCGCGCAGCCGGCGCGGGGGCAGCAGTTCACCGCCCAGCAGTGCCGCGTAGAAGCGGTCCAGGTCGGCGAGCGTGGTCACCAGCTCGCCCGCGGCTCCGGCCACCCGCGGGTCGAGTTCGGTGACGTCGGTTCCGTCGGTGGCGTAGGCGCGGCCGTGCGGGGAGGGCAGAGAGGTGCGGGAGCCGGGGAAGGAGGTGCCCGTCAGACCCAGCGGAGCGATGATGCGGCGCTCGGCCTCGGTGGCGTACGAGTGGCCGGTGACCTGCTGGATGACCATGCCGAGCACCACATAGTTGGTGTTGGAGTAGGAGTAGCGGCCGGGGTCGGCCGGGGGGTGGGTGAGGGCGATGCGTACGGCCTGACGAGGGGAGAGGGGAACGAGGCCTGCAGTCTCCGCGGTGAAGTCGTTCAGGCCGCTGGTGTGGGTGAGCAGGGCGCGCAGGGTCATCGTGCGGCCGTCGTTGCCGGCCCCGTGCACCAGGCCGGGCAGATGCTGCTCGACGGTGTCGGACAGGGAAAGCCGGTGTTCCGCCGCGAGTTGCAGGACGACCGTCGCGATGAAGGTCTTCGTGATGCTGCCGGCGCGGAAGTGGTCGGCGCGGGCGATGCCGCGGCCGGCCCGCGCGTAGCGGGTGCCGGAGTCCTCGTCGGAGAGGAGGGCCGCGGCGGGGGCTCCGCCCTGTGTGACCAGCAGGGGCAGGAGCGTGTCCGCGGCCGGTGCCGCGGGGGCCGAGGAGGGTGCCGGGGACAGGGTGAGGAGCACCAGCGACACGGGCGCGGCCAGTAGCGTCCTGAGCGGCGGCATCGCGAGGTCCTCCCTTGTCGCGGCCCATCATCCAGGGTGCCGCGACGCGCGGCCCGGCGGGGTCCCGGGTGCACGGGCTCCTCGTACGGCCCCACGGGCACCCTGGGCGTCGGGCACTTGTCGGGTGAGGGACAATGGAGGCTCTGTCAGGGCGGGTTGCATGAGGGGACGCATGTCGGAGGCGGAGCGGGCGGGGACATCTCGTCAGGACACTCGTCAGGACAACAGCGAGCGTCTTCTCGCCGGGCGGTACCGGCTGGGGAGGGTGCTCGGCCGCGGCGGCATGGGCACGGTGTGGCGGGCCGAGGACGAGACCCTGGGCCGGACGGTCGCCGTCAAGGAGCTGCGGTTCCCGTCGAACATCGACGAGGACGAGAAACGGCGGCTGATCACGCGGACGCTGCGCGAGGCCAAGGCGATCGCGCGGATCCGCAACAACAGCGCGGTGACGGTCTTCGACGTGGTCGAGGAGGACGACCGGCCGTGGATCGTGATGGAACTCGTCGAGGGCAAGTCGCTCGCCGAGGTCATCCGGGAGGACGGCCTGCTGGAGCCGAAGCGGGCGGCCGAGGTCGGTCTTGCGATCCTCGACGTGCTGCGCTCGGCGCACCGCGAGGGCATCCTGCACCGTGACGTGAAGCCGTCCAACGTGCTTCTGGAGTCCGACACCGACCGGGTCGTGCTCACCGACTTCGGTATCGCCCAGGTCGAGGGCGATCCGTCCATCACCTCGACCGGCATGCTCGTCGGCGCGCCCTCCTACATCTCCCCGGAGCGGGCCCGCGGTCACAAGCCGGGCCCCGCGGCCGACCTGTGGTCGCTCGGCGGACTGCTGTACGCGGCCGTCGAGGGCGTGCCGCCGTACGACAAGGGTTCCGCGATCGCCACCCTCACCGCGGTGATGACCGAGCCGATGGAGGAGCCGAAGAACGCGGGGCCGCTGAGGGACGTCATCTACGGGCTGCTGACCAAGGATCCCGCCAAGCGGCTCGACGACGCGGGTGCGCGGGCGATGCTCAACCGCGTGATCCACGCGCCCGAGCCGAAGGAGGCCGAGCCGGAGCCGCCGCTGGACGCGACGCGGGTGGTGCCGCTGCCGGTGCAGCCCGATGCGCCCAAGGGCAAGGGCAGTTCGGGCGGCTCCGGAAGCAAGCGGGGCGAGGAGGCGGCGGAGAAGCTGCGCGGGGCGCTGCGTTCCGTGCGGAAGGCCGCCGTGGCGGCGGGAGCAGCGGCCGGATCGGCGGCTGCGACGCGCGGCAAGTCGGGGAGCGGTACGGGCGGTTCGGGGTCCGGCGGGGCGTCGGGTGCGGCCGCTTCCTCTGCTCCCCCGGCGCCTTCTGCTCCTCCGGCCCCTCCCGCTGCGACGACTCCGATGCCTGCGGTGCCTCCGGCTCCGCGGGCGGCCGCGTCGCCGTCCGCGCCGGTGCAGTCCTCGGCTTCGGGTGCCAAGGCGCCTTCCGGTACCGCTGCCGGTTCCGGTTCATCCGCGGCTTCGGGTTCCGCCGGTGCCTCGGCCTCGTCGGCCGGTGCAGACTCCGCGGGGCGGGAGAGCGGGACGCAAGGGGCGAATGCGCAGGCAGGTGGGCGCAGTTCGGGGTGGCCGGTCGTGCCGCCGCCGGATCTGCCGCCGCGGCCCGTGCCCAGGGCACCGCTCACCGACGTGGTGCCGAAGCGGACGCTGGTGATCATCGCGGTGGTGGTCGTGCTCGCCGTGGTCGGGACCGTGCTGGCCATCGTGCTCGGCGGGGACGGCAAGAGCTCGAACGGCGGGAAGAGCAGCGGCGGGAAGGCCGCGGCCAGTGCCTCCGCCGGTGCCCGCACCAAGGAGGACACCAGCGGCGGCACCCGTGCGGACGGAGCCGGCTCGCAGTCCGGGTCGGCGTCGACGGACGGCAGCACTCCCAGCAACAGCCCGACCGCGTCCGGCGGGAGCAGCGCGGGAGCGGGCGGGTCGTCCGGGGACGACGGCGCGGTGCGGACGAAGTACACGGGGAGCCAGGGGTACTCGATAGGACTGCCCAAGGGGTGGAAGTACCAGTCGGCGAGTTCCGCCGGGGACCGGTTCACCGGGCCCGACGGGCAGAAGCTGCTCGTCGCCTGGACGTCCACGCCCAAGGGCGACCCGGTGGCCGACTGGAAGGACCAGGAGCGCTACATGACGCGCTCGCAGTACCAGAAGATCCGGATAGAGCAGGTGGACTACCGCGGCTGGAACACGGCCGACTGGGAGTTCACCTATGTGGAGAGCGGGACGGAGTACCGGACGATCGATCGCGGGTTCGTCGTCAATGAGCATCTCGGTTATGCGCTGATGTACACGGCGAAAGCCGCGAACTGGGACAGTGACCTGCGTAAGGCCACCTGGGACACCCTCGCGAAGACGTTCGAACCCAAGTCGTGAGGTGACCGAACCCGTGTTTGAGCCGTGAGATCTGGCATCCCCTCATTGCGGGTTGCCTCCGGCACGTATCGTGAGTGTTTGCGGACCGTACGCATCCAGGTATGGGTGCGGAACGGGGCGCAAGGCGAACGGAATTGACCAACCGGGCGGCCGGGGGAGGCAACGTGGACGACTATGCGGGACGAGTTCTCGCCGACCGCTACCGCCTGCCGCTGCCACCCGCCGACGAGTACGAACTCACCGACACCCGCGCCTTCGACACCTACAGCGGTCAGGAAGTCCTGGTCAGGCAGGTGCCGTTGCCGGAAGTCGTCGAGGCGGAGGTGCTCGACGCGGAGGGGCTGCCGGACGGGTTCACGGCGCGTGACCCGCGGCAGCGGGGGAGCGGCCGGTCCGCGGCGCGCACCGGGGTGCGGCGGCCCACCGACCCTGCGGTACGGCGTGCGGTCGAGGCCGCGCAGGCAGCGGCGCAGATCCCCGACCATCCGCGGCTCGACCAGGTCTTCGACGTGTTCGCCGAGGGCGGTTCGCTGTGGATCGTCAGCGAGTTGGTGTCGGCGCGGCCGCTCGCGGCGCTGCTCGCCGAGAAGCCCCTCACGCCGTATCGGGCGGCCGAGGTGGCCTCCGACGTCCTGATGGCGCTGCGGGTGCTGCACGCCCATGGCTGGGTGCACCGGAACATCACCGCCCGTACGGTGCTGGTCTGCGACGACGGCCGGGTGATGCTCACCGGGCTCGCGGTCGGGGCGGCGGAGGAGGCGCTGTGCGGGTACGACCCGGTGCCGGCTCCGGAGGGCGACGGGGACGGCGGGTTCGGAGCTGCGGGCGGTTCCGCGGGTGAGCCGGGTCTGCCAGGCGCTGCACAGAGTCCTCAGGGCTCCCCTGGATTCCAGGGTGCTCAAGGCGGTCCCGGCAGCGGCGACCCCGAGGCCGCTCGGCGTGCCGCCATCCGGGCGCGTACGGCCGGGGGGCTGCCGAGCGCCGGGCCGGACACGGCGAACGGGGCGGGGGCGCCGGGTGCGCTCGCGCCCAAGGCCCTGGAGACCGGCGGGGACATCCGGGCCGCGCGGGCCGGGGCGATCGCCGCGTACCGGGCGGGTGCCCGGGCCGCGGCCAGGGTTCAGGAGGCGCAGCAGAGCGGGCGGGCGGCGCTGCCCGGCGCCCGTTCCGCGCCCGAGGGCGGCCCCGCCTCACAGGCCAACGGCACCACGAACCCGCCGGGGCAGATAGCCGACCCGTACGGAGTGAGTGCCTGGCACGGGGCCGCGCCCCGCAGCGGAGCCAGTGGGTCACCGACCGTCGAGGGTGGTGAGGCGGCCGGTCTCCCGGGCCAGGGCGGTCGTACGGCACTCCCGCCGGGCGACGGCGGCTCCTACGCCGGCGGAAGCCCCTACGGCAACGGCGGTACCTCGGCGCCGGGCGCCGGTGCTCTTTCGGCCTCCGGCGTTCCGACCCCTCGCCTCGACAAGGCTCCCCCGACCGGCGTTCCGGCACCCGGCTCCCATGCTTCCGCCCCGCTCCCGCCCGGTGCCGCGCCGTCCGGCCGCTGGGACGACCTCGTGGCCGGCACCCCCGCCCCGCGCGGCCCCGCCACCCCGCTCGCCGCCGAGCGGGCCAGGCAGGCGCGGATGGCCGTGGTGGGGCCCGTGACGGAGCGGTGGGCGCCGGAGCAGGCCGGGCCCGTGCACGAGAACTGGCAGCTGGCGGCGCCCATCGGACCCGCGACCGACCTGTGGGCGCTCGGGGCGCTGCTGTTCAGGGCCGTACAGGGGCATGCGCCGTATCCGGAGGAGTCGACGGCCGAGCTGGTGCAGATGGTGTGCGCCGAGCCGCCCGCCTTCGCGGAGGAGTGCGGGCCGCTGCGGCCGGTCGTGGAGTCGCTGCTGCGTCAGGACCCGACCGAGCGGCTGGACTTCGAGGAGCTCAGGGGCTGGCTGCGGTCCCTCGTGCGGTCCGCGCCCGAACCCGACGCCGGTGCGCATGTCATCGCTGCGCCGCCCGCCGACGCCAGCCGGCTGCCCGTCGTACGGCGGCGGGGCGAGCTGGTGCGCAGGCGGCGCGCCGGGCTGCCCGCGACCAGCGCGCACGGACGGCACAAGCGGGCCAGGGAGCAGGCGCGTTCGCCGCGCAGCCTCGGCCGCACCCTGCTGGTGCTGATACTGCTCGTGCTGGCCGCGGCGGTCGCGTACGCCGTGCTCTTCATGCCGAAGGCCGGGCAGAAGGACGCCGGCAGCGACCGTACCGGCAGTGCGGGGGAGGTCAGCCCCGCGCCCGGGCAGTCGGGCAAGGGCGCGAGCAGCCAGCCACGCCCCGATCAGACCTCGCCCAAGTCCGAGGACAGCCCCTCGAATTCGGCGACCGCGACGGAGAGCCAGACCAGCGGGACGGCCGTCGCCGACGGTTTCACGCTGCGCAACGACCCGGAGGGCTTCCGGATCGCCGTGGCCAAGGGCTGGTCCCGGGCCGGAAAGAACGACTGGAACCAGGTGGTGTACTCGCACGGCGCCTTCGAGCTCATCGTCGTGAAGGGACGCGACGGCGCGGTCACCTACGGCAGCGACCCCATGGCGTACCAGCGGGACACGGAGCACGAGTTGCAGCCGTACCGCAGCTCCAGCTGGGCCACCGCGACCGGGCTGCGCACCGTCACGGTGGGGACCCGGACCATGGCCGAAGGACAGTTCACCTGGACCGACGACAGCGGGAACGACCTGTATGTGCGCAACCTCGTGATGCTCATCGGCGGGCGGTACCACATCGTGCAGGTGCGCGGTCCCGAGTCGCAGCGGGACGAGGTGACGAAGCTGTACGAGCAGGCGTCGTCCACCTATCAGGTGACCGGCTGATCCCGTTTGTGAACAGCCCGTGAAGGGCCGCATGGTTGCGTCCTGCGCACCGAAGCGACAACCGTCACAGTGCGGTCTCCTTGGGACCCCCCTTGTTCCCTGTTGACGGACCGGTCCTTAGTCTGACCCTGTCAAGAGCATTGCGGGGCAACGTGAATCAGATGCAGGGCCAGCTTGTCGCGGGCCGCTACCGGCTCGCCGACTCGATCGGCAGCGGCGGCATGGGCCGCGTGTGGCGCGCACACGACGAGGTGCTGCACCGTGCTGTCGCCATCAAGGAGTTGACCGCCGCGCTCTATGTGTCCGAGAGCGAACAGGAGCGGCTGCTCGCGCGCACCCGGGCGGAGGCGCGCGCCGCCGCGCGCATCAACCACTCCGCCGTGGTCACCGTGCACGACGTGCTCGAACACGACGGCCGCCCGTGGATCGTGATGGAGCTGGTCGAGGGCTACTCGCTGGCCGACGCGGTCAAGGAACGGGGGCGCGTCGAGCCGGCCGAGGCCGCGCGCATCGGACTGTGGGTGCTGCGCGCGCTGCGCGCCGCGCACGCCGCCGGAGTGCTGCACCGCGACGTGAAGCCCGGCAACGTACTCATCGGCCACGACGGCCGCGTCCTGCTCACCGACTTCGGCATCGCCCAGATCGAGGGCGACACGACGATCACCCGCACCGGAGAGGTCGTCGGCTCCGTCGACTACCTCGCCCCCGAGCGGGTCCGCGGCCACGACCCGGGCCCCGCCTCCGACCTGTGGGCGCTCGGTGCCACGCTGTACACGGCGGTGGAGGGCAGGTCGCCGTTCCGCCGCACCTCGCCGCTGTCCACCATGCAGGCGGTCGTGGAGGAGAATGCCGCCGATCCGCAGCACGCCGGTCCGCTCGGGCCCGTCATGGCCGCGCTGCTGCACAAGGATCCCGCCGCACGGCCGTCCGCGGCCGAGGCCGAGCAGATGCTCGCCGAGGCGGCGGAGGGCCGGCGGTCGAACGCGGCGCAGGCGTACGTGCCGACCCAGCACACCGGCTCCCGCTACGAGACCGGAACCGCCGCCACGGGCACCGGCCCCGGCACAGGACCGCAGACGGGCTCCGGCACGCCGTACCCGCCGACGACCGGGCCGACGTCGATCGGGCCGACCGGGCTGGGCCCGGAACACCGGACGAGCACCGGCCCCGCGCCGAAACGCCGACGACTGCGTACCGTCGTCCTCGCGATCGCCTTCGCGGCGATCGTCGGCGCAGGCGCCGCCGTGGCACTCCAGTCGCGGGACGAGGGCACGCCGAGCGGCACAGCCGGCACCTCCACGACACAGAGCCCGACGCCGACGAACTCGCCCAGCCCGAGCGCCAACGGAACCGTTCCTGCCGCATGGCAGCGCTACGACGACCCCTGGGGCTTCAGCCTCTACCTGCCCAAGGGCTGGAGCCGGAAGGTCTTCGGCGTCTCCGGCGAGATCAGGCAGGTCGACTACACACCCGACCACGGCAAGCACTTCGTCCGCATCGCCATGGACACCGCACCGGACTTCAAGGACGCCTACTCCCACCAGGTGAGCCTGGACCACCAGCTCCAGCGGCGCTTCGCCGACTACCACCGGGTGCGGCTGGAATCGAACATCTACCGCGACCGGCCCGGCTCCGTCTGGGAGTACACCTGGACCGCGTTGGAGGGGCAGCAGGAGGTGCCCTTCCCCGGTCCGCGCCGCGCCGTCGAGGAGACGTACATGTCCGGGGACGGCACCGAGTACGCGATCTACATCTCGTCGCCCGCAGCCGACTGGGCCACCACGAGCAAGCAGTTCAGGTGGGTCCTGCAGGGCTGGCAGGAGAAGACCTCCCAGTAACCGTTGGGCCGGACGGGGGTTGGCCGGTCACCGCCCCGGAGCACATCCGTCCGGTGGGGCATGATGGGGCGCATGGGGACCGAGGGGGAAGGCGTCCGTGTCATCGCGGGCCGTTATCGGCTCGAGGCGAGACTCGGGCGCGGTGGCATGGGTGTGGTGTGGCGGGCGACCGACGAGCTGCTCGGCAGGCAGGTGGCGGTCAAGGAGCTCCCCCTCGACCTCGACGAGACGCTCTCCGCGGAGGAGACCAGGCGGCAGCGCGACCGCACCCTGCGCGAGGCGCGTGCCGTGGCCCAGTTGCGCCACCCGCACATCATCGTCGTCCACGATGTCGTCGAGCACGACGAACGCCCGTACATCGTCATGGAGTTGATCGACGGCGGCTCCCTCGCCGACCGCATCTCCCGGCGCGGGCCGCTCACCCCCGCCGAGGCCGCCCGGATCGGCGCCGCCCTGCTGAGCGCCCTGCGCACGGCGCACGAGGCCGGGGTGCTGCACCGCGACATCAAGCCCGCCAACGTCCTGCTGGAGTCCGGCACGGACCGGGTCGTGCTCACCGACTTCGGCATCGCGCAGGTCGCGGGCGCCACCACGCTCACCGAGACCGGCTCCTTCGTCGGCTCGCCCGAGTACACCGCGCCGGAGCGGATGTCCGGGGCGAGGACCGGCCCCGAGTCCGACCTGTGGTCGCTGGGCGCGCTGCTGTGCACCGCGCTGAGCGGCGAGTCCCCGTTCCGGCGCGATTCGCTCGGCGGCATCCTGCACGCCGTCGTGTTCGACGAGATACGGCCGCCCGCGCAGGCCGAGCCGCTCCTGCCCGTCGTCCTGGGCCTGCTGGAGCGCGATCCCGACCGCCGGCTGGACGCGGCGCAGGCCGAGCGGATGCTGCGCGCCTACCGCGACACCGGCCGCACCCCGGCCCTGCCCCCTACTTACACACCCACCGAGCAGGACGTGCCCCGTACGCCCGCGCCGCCGCCCACGCCGTCACCGACGCCGTCGCCCACCGTGGAGACCAGGCAGTCCACCCGGGGCGTGCTGGTGGCCGCGCTGCTGGTCGCCGCGATGGCCGGGGCGGGGGTCTCGGCGGCGGCGCTGCTCATGAACCGGGGCGGCGAAGGGGGAGGTACGCCGACGAGTCCGGCGCCGCGGACCTCGGCGAGCGGGTCGCCGTCACCCACCTCCACAACGCCGAGCCCCTCGCGCACACCGTCCAAGTCCCCCGTCACGGCGACCCGCCCCTCCGCCCCCTCCGGCTACCGCGTCGCCGAGGACCCGGCCGGCTTCTCCCTCGCCGTACCGGAGGACTTCACCCGCTCACCGCAGGGCGAGCGCGTCTTCTACCTGTCACCGGGGGAGACCTTCCGGCTCGGCATCAAGGCCACCGATCCCGACGCGGGCGGCCCGCTCGCGGTGATGCGGCGTTCCGCCGCCAACGGCTCCGACACCAACCCCGGTTACCACGACGGCCGGGTCACCCCGACCACCCAGCACGGACAACCGGCCGCCCTCTGGGAGTTCACCTGGAACGGCTTCAGCACGGCCGAGGGCCCCCGGCACACCTA
This sequence comes from Streptomyces longisporus, assembly GCF_039532765.1. Lineage (NCBI taxonomy): Bacteria > Bacillati > Actinomycetota > Actinomycetes > Kitasatosporales > Streptomycetaceae > Streptomyces > Streptomyces longisporus. The sequence continues at coordinate 271,428 of NZ_BAAASG010000016.1, read as the reverse complement.
CGACCTGTGCTGGGAGGAGGGCGGCCGGATGTACGACGTGTGGGTGTCGGCGCCGGTCGGCAAGGTGCGGGAGGCGAAGGAGTACTTCGACGTCGCGGTGGACACGTTCACGGCCGGTTGAGGCGCGGGTCCGGGGTTACCCAGGGATACGTCACGGGTGTGTGACCGGAATGCGCCGGCCCTGGCTGCGTGAGCGTCCGGCGCGATATGGATGGTCCATGAGCAGCAGCGGGGGCGTCGGCCACGAGTCCGATGACACGACGAGTTTTGTTCTGCAACCTCCCAGACCTCGGCAGTCCGAGCCCGGCGCCGGGCGTCTCGTCGCGGGCCGCTACCGGCTGCTGGCCAAGCTCGGTCACGGTGGCATGGGCACGGTGTGGCGGGCCAAGGACGAGACCGTCGACCGTGAGGTCGCCGTCAAGGAGCCCCGCGTCCCGGACCACCTTCCCGAACGCGAACGTGCCAACGCCTATGAGCGGATGCGCCGCGAGGCCCGCGCCGCGGCCCGACTCGACCACCCGGCGGTCGTCACCGTCCACGATGTGGCGGTCGTCGACGGGCGGCCGTGGATCGTGATGGAGCTGGTGCAGGGCCGCTCGCTCGGCAGCGCCCTCCAGGAGGGCACGCTGGACGCCCGCGAGGCCGCCAGGATCGGCCTGGAGGTGCTCGGCGCGCTGGAGGCCGCGCACGCGGCGGGCATCCTGCACCGCGACGTCAAGCCGGACAACGTGCTGCTCGGCCGCCACGACCGCGTCGTCCTGACCGACTTCGGCATCGCCCAGATCGAGGGCGAGACCAGCCTGACGGACACGGGCGGCTTCGTCGGCTCGCCCGAATTCATCGCCCCGGAACGCGTGCTGGGCCGGCGCCCCGGCCCGGCTTCCGACTTCTGGTCCCTCGGTGTCGTCCTCTACGCGGCAACGGAGGGTGTCTCCCCCTTCCGCCGCAGCAACACGCCGGCCACCCTCCAGTCGGTCCTCAACGCCACTCCGGCACCGCCCGCTTCGGCGTCGGGACCGCTGGCCGAGCTGATCACCGGCCTGCTGCAGAAGGACCCGGCGAGGCGTCCGAACGCCGCACAGGTCCGGGCGCTGCTGGAACGGACCGCGAACCCGCCGGCTCCCGTACCCTCTACGCAGCCTGTACGGATCGTCACCCAAGGGTTCCGTTTCGCCCGCAAGGCGTGGATCGGGGCGGGCACGGGCGCCCTCGCGGCGGCGCTGGCGGCGTACCTGGTGATCGGGCACCCCTTCGCGGGCCCGTTGCCCGACGGCTGGAAGACGCACCACGAGAGCGACGTGGCCGCGACGCTGGCGGTACCGGACGACTACGAGCGGGTGGTGCCCGACCGGAAGACCGACAAGAACCACTGGGTCACCTACAGCGACCTGAGCGGCGCGATCGGGATCACCCTGAGCCTCCAGAAGAAGTCCGAGGACACCGGCGGCACCATCAAGGACTCCGCGGCCGCCCAGATGTACGACGACAACGGCACGTTCAAGCAGAGCGGCGCATACGAGCTGAACATGCCCGGCGGCCCGGAGACGAAGACGAAGACCAGGCTGACGACGTACGAGAACAAACCGTCCGCCGAGAACACGGTGGCCTACAAGACCAACGACAGTCAGCACCCGCTCCCGCGCGAAGTGCGGATCTTCTACTACAAGTCCTCGGCCGGTGACCTCTACAAGCTGATCGTCAGCTACCCGGGCAAGGGAGACTTCACCGCGCGCGGACGCGAGGTCGCGCAGGCGGCGATCGCGAATCTCGCCATCGACAAGCTCTGACCCGCGGTCACCGCCGCACCTGCGTCCGATACCGACCCGGCGTCACCCCGAACTCCCTGCTGAACGCGTGCGACAGGGCGTACGGGCTGCTGTATCCCGACTCGCGGGCCACCGAGGCCAGCGGGGCGTCGGTGTCGCGCAGGAGGGTGGCCGTGCGGGTCAGCCGCCACCAGGTCAGATACGCCATGGGCGGGCGGCCGACCAGGGCCGTGAACCGGCGGGCCAGCGTGGCGCGGGAGACGCCCGCCTCGGCGGCCAGCCGGTCGTTGGTCCACGGGGCGGCCGGGTCCGAGTGCAGGGCGCGGAGGGCGGCCGTGGTCACCGGGTCGCTGAGCACGGCCGGCCAGGCACCCGTCGCCGTGTCCGCCTCCGTCGTCCACGCCCGCACCATGTAGATCAGCAGCAGATCGAGCAGGCTCGGCAGGGCCAGGCAGGAACCCGGGCGGCGCTCGTCGAGCTCGCGGGCCAACAGGTCCACGGCAGCGCGCAGTTCGGGATGGGAGCCGACCCGGTTCGGCAGATGGACGACCTGCGGCAGCTCCGCGAGCAGCGGATGCACGCGGCTGCGGTCGAGGCGGTACTTGCCGCACAGCAACTCCACCTCACGCCCGCCCGGCGCCCCCGCGGGCGGTCTCATCTCCTCGAACGGCACGGCCCGCGTCGTATCGCCCGGTGCGTCCGCGAGCACATGTCCCGCCCCGTGAGGCAGCAGTACGACGTCCCCGGCGCCCAGCGTCACCGGCTCGCCGCCCCCGTCGGGCAGCAGCCAGCAGGCACCCGCGAGGACCACATGGAACCCCGCGCCCTCGTACGGGGCGAGCCGAGTGCACCAGCTGCCGGCGACCCGCAGCCGGTTCGACGAGGGCTGCCCGATGCGCACGGCGGAGATCGCGTCACTCACCACGTCCATGAGACGCAAGCGTATCCGAATGAGCTGGACAGGCATTGGGTTGCTCATGGAAGCGCTTCTAAGGTTCTTGTCATGGCTGATGAGAACGTGCAGAGTTTCATGGTCGGTGACGTCGAGGTGCTCCGGGTCGTCGAGTGGCGGGCGCCCTATGCCCCGGCCCGGGACCTGGTTCCGGGCATCGGCCCAGAGGTGTGGCGGGACAACCGGGAGGCGCTGGTCCCGGACCACTGGGAGCCCGGCAGCGACCGCGCCGTGGTCGCGCTGCAGACCTGGGTGCTCCGCAGCGCCGGCCGCACCGTCCTCGTCGACACCGGCGTGGGCAACGGCCGCGAGCGGCCCGGCAACGCCCTCTTCCATCGGCGGCAGGGCGACTTCCTTGAGCGTCTGGCGCAGGCCGGAGTGCGCCCGGAGGACGTCGACGTCGTCGTGAACACCCACATCCACGGTGATCACGTCGGCTGGAACACCCGCGACCTGGACGGCAGCTGGGTGCCCGCGTTCCCGAACGCCGGCTACCTCCTCCCGGCCGCCGACGACCACCACTTCGGCCCCGACGGCGGGTACGGCGGCGGTGTACGCCCGGACGACCGGCTGATCTACCAGGACAGCATCGCGCCCGTGCACAAGTCCGGGCAGGCTCTGTTGTGGGACGGCGAGCACCGCATCGACGAGTACCTCACCCTGGAGTCCGCCCCCGGCCACACCCCCGGCTCGTCCGTCCTGCGGGTCGCCTCTCGCGGTGAACGGGCAGTGTTCGTAGGGGACTTGCTGCACAGCCCGGTCCAGATCCCGCACCCCGAGTGCAGCAGCTGCTTCTGCCTGGACCCCGGGCAGGCGGCCACCAGCCGCCGCCGGGTGCTCGAACGGGCCGTGGACGAGGGAGAGTTGCTGGTCCCGGCCCACTTCGGCGGCTCGGGGGTCGTGGAAATGCGGCGAAGGGGCGACGCCCTCGCCTTCGCCCGCTGGACTCCGTGACACAGGCCCCGCGTCGACAAGTCCCCGTTCCGCAAGGTACTCATGGGGCATGAGTGCAGGCGGCGAACGGACGCGCGAAGGTCGGCTGCTCGGCGGGCGCTACCGGCTGACCGAGCGCATCGGCTCCGGCGGCATGGGCACCGTCTGGCAGGCGTACGACGAACTCGTGGAGCGGGACGTCGCCGTCAAGCAGCCGCGGCTGCCCGGCGACCCGGAGGACGAGCACCACCGGCGGGCCGCCCACCGCCTCTACCGCGAGGCCCGCGCCGCCGCCCGCGTCGACCACCCGGCCGCCGTCTCCATCCATGACGTCGTGGTCGAGGAGGACGGACTGCCCTGGATCGTCATGGAGTTGATCCGCGGCGAGTCCCTCCACGAAGTCCTCCAGCGCGGTCCCGTCGAGGCCTCCGAGGCCGCCCGCATCGGCCTCGCCGTCCTCGGAGCCCTTGACGCGGCGCACGCCGTCGGCATCGTGCACCGGGATGTGAAGCCCGCCAACGTCCTGCTCGGCGTCCATGGCCGGGTCGTCCTCACCGACTTCGGCATCGCCCACGTCCAGGGCGAGGAATCCCTCACCGTGAGCGGCGAGTTCGTCGGCTCCCTGGAGTTCGTCGCGCCCGAGCGGATGTCGGGCCGGGGCGCCGGTCCCGCCTCCGACCTGTGGTCGCTGGGCGTGCTGCTGTACGCGGCCGTGGAGGGCGTCTCCCCGTTCCGGCGTACGACGGTGGAGTCCACGCTCGCCGCGGTCATCGCCTCCGACGCGCCCGAGCCGAAACAGGCCGGACCGCTCGGCCCGCTGATCGCCCGGCTGCTGGTGAAGGACCCGGAGCAGCGACCGGGCGCGAAGGAGACCGGCGCGGTACTGGAGGCGGTGGCGGAGGGCTGGCCGGTGCCGCAGGTCGACCTCGGCGCGACGGCGGTACAGGGCACGGCAGGACTGCGGGAGTTCGCCGACGACGTGGGGACCGTACGACTGGGAGCGGCGCCGGTGCCGGACACGCCGGCTCCTGCGGCGGAGGCGGCGGCCCCCCCGGCCGTACCGGAATCCGACACCGCACCCACCTCCGGGCCCCGGGCGGAATCCGAGCCGTCCGCCGACCCCGGCCCGTCCGACACCGAGCCGTCCGCCGAACCCGCGACCGCGAGCGTCCCCCACCCCGTCCCGGCCCCGAAGCGCGCCCTCCTGCGCCGCCGCACCTCCCTCGCCGCGCTCGCTGTCCTGCTGGTCGGCGGGGCCTGGCTCGGCACCCCCTACTTCGCCGAGACCGACAGCGGTGGCGTCACCGAACGGACCGCCACCCTCACCGAGACTCCGGCCCGCGAGGCGACCCCCGGTCCCGGCGCCACCGTCTGGACCGCACACCGGGAGCAGGGAATGAACGCAGTGCTGGCCCTGCCGAGCCGGTACCAGGAGTCCGCCAGGGAAGGCAGCGCCACGCGCCCGCCCCGTCTCGTCGAGTACGACGGGCCCGACGGCAGGGTCACCATCCGCCTCACCGAGTGGGACAAGGCCCCACGCTCCCCGATGGCCCAGGCGCAGCAGGCGCACGCCGACTGGAACAGCTACAACGGGGACGCCCGCACCCAGTACACCCGCACCACCTTCCACGGCAACGAGGCCGTCCAGGCCGACACCGCCTACGGTCTGGACGGCACCCCGGAACGGGTGATGCAGCTGATGATCCGCACCGACGACGGGCGCATGTACGAACTGCGCGTGGACATGCCCAAGGGCACCCCGGCCGAGAAAAAGGGCACCGCACTCTTCAAGGGCGCACGTGACCGCCTCGTGATCGGAAAAAGCTGAACCAGTCCACGCCGGCCGCGCACAACGCCTGATCAGCGCAAACCTTGCCAGTGAGCACTGGCGGCGTGTGTGTACTGCGTGAAGCCGCGTTACCGACGGGTACCCAAAGGCCCCGCGCCGTCATACCCTGCGGCTCATGACGGAAGCGCATGCCGAGGCCAAGACCGGCACGAACCCCCTCGCCCCCGCCCCCGAAGGCGCCCGTACCGCCGCCGACGTGGTCACCCCCGAGCTGATCGCGCAGCTCACCAAGGGCGTGGTCGGCTCCGGACGCACCGCCAACCACACGCCGTTCACCGGCGAGAAACTGGCCGACCTGCCCGAGTCCACGCCCGAGGACGTCGCCAAGGCCTTCGACGCGGCCCGCGCGGCGCAGGCGGTCTGGGCGAAGACCCCGGTCCGGCAGCGCGCGGCCGTCCTGCTCCGCTTCCACGACCTGATCCTCGCCCGGCAGGCCGAGGTCCTCGACCTGATCCAGCTGGAGACCGGCAAGGCCCGGCTGCACGCCCACGAGGAGGTCCAGGCCGTCGCGGTGGCGAGCCGCCACTACGGCCGCCGGGCCGCCGCCTACCTGAAGCCGAAGCGGCACGCGGGCGCCATGCCGACCCTGACGAAGGTCACCGAGCTCCGTCACCCGCGCGGTGTGGTCGGCCAGATCGCCCCGTGGAACTACCCCCTGGAACTCTCGGTCGGCGACGCCCTCCCGGCCTTCGTGGCGGGCAACGCGGTCGTCATGAAGCCGGACACCGAGACCTGCCTGACCGCCCTGTGGGCCCGCGACCTCCTCATCGAGGCGGGCCTGCCGGCCGACGTCTTCCAGGTCGTCCTCGGCGAGGGCCCGGTCGTCGGCCCCGAGGTCGTCAAGCACGCCGACTACGTCTCCTTCACCGGCTCCACCCGCACCGGCCGCGAGGTCGCCCAAGGCGCCGCCGCCCGCCTGGTCGGCGTCTCCCTGGAGCTCGGCGGCAAGAACGCCATGCTGGTCCTGGACGACGCCGACATCGAGAAGGCGGCCGCGGGCGCCGTCCGCGCCTGCTTCTCCTCCGCCGGCCAGCTGTGCATCTCCATCGAGCGGCTGTACGTCCACGAGTCGATCGCGGACACCTTCCTGGAGCGCTTCGCCACCCGCACCAAGGCCATGCGCCTCGGCACGTCCCTCGCCTACGGCGCCGACATGGGCTCCCTGGTCGGCGAACGCCAGCTGGAGACCGTCACCCGCCATGTCGAGGAGGCCGTGGCGAAGGGCGCGAAGATCGTCGCCGGCGGTGTCGCCCGCCCCGACATCGGCCCGTACTTCTTCGAGCCGACCATCCTCGACGGCGTGACCGAGCCCATGTCGGTCTGCACCGAGGAGACCTTCGGCCCGGTCGTCTCGATCTACCGCTTCAAGACCGACGAGGAGGCGATCGAGCACGCCAACTCCACGCCCTACGGCCTGAACTCCTCGGTCTGGACGAAGAACGGCAGCCGCGGCCGCGAGGTCGCCTCCCGCCTGCGCACGGGCACCGTGAACGTCAACGACGGCTACGCCCCCGCCTACGGCAGCGTCCAGTCGCCCATGGGCGGCATGAAGGACTCCGGCCTCGGCCGCCGCCACGGCTCCGAGGGCATCCTCAAGTACACGGAGGCCCAGACGGTCGCCCACCAGCGGCTCCTGCCGATGGCCCCGTCGCTGGGCATGGACGACGAGAAGTACGCGCAGTTCATGAGCCGCAGCCTCAGGCTGATGAAGGCCCTGCGCTTCAAGTAGAAACACCCGTTCTCAACGAGGAGAGCACGTTGTCACAGGACACCTACGACTACGACGTCATCGTCGTCGGATCGGGTTTCGGCGGCTCGGTGACCGCCCTGCGCCTGACGGAGAAGGGCTACCGCGTAGGTGTCCTGGAGGCCGGCCGCCGCTTCACCCGGGAGTCCCTCCCCAAGAACTCCTGGGACCTCAGGAACTACCTCTGGGCGCCGAAACTCGGCATGTACGGCATCCAGCGCATCCACCTGCTGGGCAATGTCATGGTCCTGGCCGGCGCAGGCGTCGGCGGCGGCTCCCTCAACTACGCCAACACCCTCTACGTACCGCCGAAGCCGTTCTTCGAGGACCCCCAGTGGCGTGACATCACGGACTGGCAGGAGGAGCTGAAGCCGTACTACGACCAGGCCCAGCGCATGCTCGGGGTACGGCTGAACCCGACGATGACCCCGTCCGACGTGCACCTGAAGGCCGCGGCCGAGCGGATGGGCGTCGGCGACACCTTCCACATGGCGCCGGTCGGCGTGTTCTTCGGCGACGGGAAGGACGCGGACGGGAGGGCGAAGGCGGCGCCCGGCGGGCAGGTCGACGACCCCTACTTCGGCGGCGCGGGCCCGGCCCGCAAGGCGTGCACCGAGTGCGGCGAGTGCATGACCGGCTGCCGGCACGGCGCGAAGAACACCCTCAACGAGAACTACCTCTACCTCGCCGAGAAGGCGGGCGCGGTGGTGCACCCGATGACGACGGTCGTGTCGATCACGGACGACTCGCAGGGCGGCTACGCCGTCGCCACCCTCCCCACCGACGAGAAGAAGAAGGCCAAGGGCCGCACCTTCAAGGCCCGCCGGGTGGTCCTGGCCGCCGGCACCTACGGCACCCAGACCCTGCTGCACCGCATGAAGGCGGGCGGTCAACTCCCGTACATCTCGGACAAGTTGGGCGAGCTCACCCGTACGAACTCCGAGGCGCTGGTCGGCGCGCAGACGGACAACCGCCGCTACCGCAGGGCGACCGGCCAACCGAAGGTCGACTTCACCCGGGGAGTCGCCATCACCTCGTCCATCCACCCGGACGAGAACACCCACATCGAGCCGGTCCGCTACGGCAAGGGCTCCAACTCGATGGGCAGCCTCTCCATCCTGCAGGTGCCGTACGCGGAGGGCTCGTCGAGGGTCATGGGCTGGCTCGCGAACGCGGCCCGCCACCCCGTCCTCGTACTGCGCTCCCTCTCCAACCGCCGCTGGTCGGAGAAGACCATCATCGGCCTGGTGATGCAGTCGCTGGACAACTCCCTGACGACGTACCTCAAGCCGGACGGCGTGGGGAAGGGCCTGCTCACCGCCCGCCAGGGCCACGGCGCCCCCAACCCCAAGCAGATCAGGGCCGCTTCGGAGGGCGCGTCCGCGATCGCCGCCGACATCAACGGCTTCGCGGGCTCGAACGTCGGCGAACTCATGGGCACCCCCCTCACCGCCCACTTCCTCGGCGGCTGCCCGATCGGCGGCTCGCGCGAGACCGGTGTGATCGACCCGTACCACCGCCTCTACGGCCACCCCGGCATCTCGGTGGTGGACGGCGCGGCGGTCTCGGCCAACCTGGGCGTGAACCCGTCCCTCACGATCACCGCTCAGGCCGAGCGGGCGATGTCGTACTGGCCCAACAAGGGCGAGGAGGACCCGCGCCCGGCGCAGGGAGCGGCGTACGAACGCCTGAAGCCGGTGGAGCCGAAGGCCCCCGCGGTCCCGGCGGACGCCTTCGGCGCACTGAAGCTGCCGTTCCTGGGGATGCCGGCCGTGCCGCCGAGGAAGTAGCCGCTCAGACACACGGCGAAGGACCCGCACCCCCCTCCGAGTGCGGGTCCTTCTCTTCTTGCAGTGAGCTGCCGTTACGCGCCCGCGCCGGCCCGACGGCGACGCACCGCGAACACCGCACCGGCACCGGCGACGACGGCGACACCGCCGACCAGGCCGATCACCGGAAGGGCGGAGCTGGAGCCGGTCGCGGCGAGGCTGCCGGTGACCTCCGGCGTGGTGCTGGACGGCTTCTTGTCCGTGACCGGGGCCTCGCCGCCTTCCTGCGGCTTGGTGCCGGACGTGTCCGTGCCGCCGGCCACGATCTGGAACTTGTAGGCGACGTCGCCGTAGCCGGTGCACTCGCCGGCGCTGTCGCCGTAGATCGTCGCGCCGAGCGAGAAGCCGGCGCCCACCGGGGCGGACGAGGTGACGTCGACCCGGAGCGGGATGTCGATCTCGTAGTCGGGCTTCAGTTCGTCGGCGTAGCCGACGTAACCGACCGCGTAACCGCCCTCGTCGAGGTTCTCCCAGACCTTGTCCGCCGGGTTCCACGCCTGGAGCCGGACCTGCTTGCTCTTGAACAGGTCCTCGCCGTTCTTGTCGGGGGAGGCCCCCGCGAAGAAGTCGAGGTCCTTCAGCGTGGAGTCGGAGTTGTTCAGGACGTTCAGCGAGAACTTGTGCCAGCCGCTGCCCGCCGCGATCTTGCCCGGCAGGCCCGTGATGCTGACGTCGACCTTGGAGTCCTTGCACTCGTCGACCGGTCCGCCGGAGGGCGACGGGTCCTCGCTCGGCTCGGCCGACGTGGAGGGCGTGGGCTTGCCCGACTGGGTCGCGGTCGGCGTCGAGCTGGTCGCCGTGGCGGTCGGGGTGGCCGTGTCGGTGGCCAGGCCGGTGTCCGTCGGCGTCGCCGTGGCCGTGTCGCTCGGCGTCTCGGTGGGCGTCTCGGACACGGTCTCGGTGGCGCCTGCGGCCGGCGTCTCGTCCGCAAAGGCGGCGGGCGCGGACAGCAGCGCGAGGGGCGCGAGGACCGCGGTGGCGGCCGCGACGCCCATGGCACGACGAAGCTTCATGACAACCTCAAGGGAGTCCAGTCCAATGGGAAGGGCTCCGCGTGTGGGGCGCGGGTGTGGCCCTTGGTACGCATGGTTGGATCCGTGAAGCCTGTAAATGGTTGCCCAGGCATTTACTGAATTCTTATGTGGCCTACGTCACTTGCGGTCGGCATTCGGCGGTTCACGAAGCCGCCATTCTTTGCGCCAGCCGGGTCACGTACGCTCTGCTGCTCGACAGGCGATGCACATGACAGCCGCCGACGAGCACCTCTCAGCCCGAGCAGCCCCGAAGAGTCCTGACAGAAAGGCGTCCGAGTCGTGGCCGACAGACCGTCCGACGAGCGGAGTTCCGGTTCCGGCGAGGAGCCTTCCATACCCGACGACGTGTGGGACAAGTTCCTCAAGGAAACCGAGGCGGAGCTCGCCACCGCCCCCAAGGAGCCCTCCGCCCGCGCCCGTATGGTCACCGAGCGGCTGCGGCAGCAGGACGCGCGCGGCGAGAGCCCGGAGAGCTGGCGCGCCGCTCCGGTCCGCCCCGAACGGCGCCGCCGCTTCTGGCCGGTGCTCGGCGTCCTCCTCGCCGCTGCCGTGGCCGTCGTGGCCGTGAAGCCGTCGGTCATCCCCGGCGATCCCTTCGGCACGAAGGGCCACGCGGGCCCCTCCGCCTCTCCCCTTCCCGCGGAGACCGCGGCCCCCACCGCCGCGCCCTCCCCGGCCGACTCCGAAACCCCCTCCTTCGCCCGGCCGTTCGCCGGCTCCCCGGCCGAGCGCTGGGCCGACGGCGCGGCGGGCATCGTCCTGCCGAAGGCGACCCCCGTCGGCACGCTCTCCAAGGCCCAGGTCGAGCAGGCCCTGCAGCAGACCAGAACCCTCCTGGTCGACGCGAACCTCAACTCGGCCACCCTGCGCGGCGAACGCCCCGCCACCGCGCTCGGCGTGATCGAGCCGCAGCAGACGGACCTTCTTGCGCGGCTCAACACGTCCTTGAACAAACCGGACGAGAAATACGACCCGCTGTCCATGTTCAGCCGCTTCGACCCGGCGCAGATCAAACTCGTCGGCGACGTGATCAAGACCCGCGGCCGCATCACCTTCACAGCCGGCGAACAGTCCTCCGTCGCCGTGCACGCCGACTACACCTTCGTCTACCCGGTCGCCCGCACCGACGGCTCGAAGGAGGTCACCCGCACCATCGTGCGCCGCGTCCTCGACATCCAGATGTCCGACCCGGCCCGCTACAAGGTCACCCCCGGCAAGATCACCATCCGCCGCTACGACCGCGACATCGGCAACTCCGCCTGTGATGTCTACGACGGCTATCTGCACCCGGGGTTCACGTCGGACACCGCGACCGGCGCCCCTCCCACGGGCCCGACGACGGACCCGTACGACCGCAGCAAGGGCATCGAAGACGGCCTCACGAAGGGCTGCGGGACGGTGTCCAGGGTCTGACGGACATGCGAAGGGCCCCGCGGGCTTGGGCCGCGGGGCCCTTCTCCGTCAGCACCGACGTCAGGGCAGCGCCGGTGCCGGGGAGCGGCGCCGGGGGGTTGCGCCGCTTGTCCTGTGTGCCCTGGGTCGCCGCCCCGGCGCATTCGGGGCGCGCGGATGGTCTCGACCTCTGACGGTACGGAAGTGCAAGCAATGCAGTTGTCTGCGGCGGGACTTGGGGGCTTTCTACGCATCGTGCTGGATGGACGGGGCGTACGCAACCGTTTGACCCAGGGTTGTGCATTTTTGCATTTTCCGCCGGTCGGCCCCGGGCGTCCCCGGGGCCGACCGCTTACTTGGGTGACCGGGCTGCTGTCCCCTGCCGTCCGGTCACAACCCTGGAGTGAGGTCCCACGACGTTCGGCACGACCCGTACGTCTCATCACTCCAGCAAGCCACGCGTGGTTCTTTCGGGCCCGTCCCTGGCTGGCACGGACACCACCACCAACGAAGGGGTTCGCCGGGCGGTCACGCGCCGTACGGGTTAAAGGGGCTGCGAACTCAGATGCGACCGCGGCACAGTTCGAGCATCGTCATGGCGAGGGAGGTGCCGGGCTTGCCGAGGGCCTCGCTGTAGTGGCCGAGGACCTCCATCTCGCGGGACAGGTTCACGCGCCGCCCGCCGGAGGCGATGCGGGCCTCCTGGATGACGGCGGAGACGGCCATCCGTTCCTGGATCAGGCCGATGATCCGGTCGTCGAGAGCGTCGATGCGCTCCCGCGCGCCGGTGATCACACCGGCGGCCTCGGGGGTACGGGCGCCGGTCTTCTCCGCGACGTTCTTCTCGGCAGCGGTGGCGGTCATGTCGGGGGCTCCTCATCGGTGGGTGGGGTGCGGTGCCCCGGAGCGGCAGGACCCGGAAAACGACAGGCGCCCCGGGCCTTGTCGGCCCGGGGCGCCTGGGAAGTCGCTTGTCAGTAGCTCAAGCAGCACGACCATGGCAGCCGGCGGGCCGGTTGCCATAGGTAAAGAGGAAGGTCGGGTGCGTGAGCATGGGGCCAGTATGCCCGGCCCGGCGATGCGGTCCAACCCGGTTCGCATCGTGAGACCGGGGGTCGCGGATTTCAGCGCCGGGTCCGGCAACACAGCCTGTCCGGCGTTTGAGGACGAGGCCGTTCAGGCCGAAGGGGGGTCCGGGGGGCGGCAGCCCCCCAGTAGACGGCGAGGTCACCACACGGCCACCCCGGTAGACTCGGAAAGCAAAGACCCCGCCCAACCGCCGGAAGGCACCCCGTGTCATCAGCGACCCCCGCTGCCGCCGCTCCCGACACCGTCCTGGTCGTCGACTTCGGCGCGCAGTACGCCCAGCTCATCGCCCGTCGCGTCCGCGAGGCCCGGGTCTACAGCGAGATCGTGCCGAGCACCATGCCGGTCGCTCAGATGCTCGCCAAGAACCCGGCGGCGATCATCCTCTCCGGCGGCCCCTCGTCGGTCTACGCGGAGGGCGCCCCGCGTCTCGACCGCGAGATCTTCGAGTCCGGCGTCCCCGTCTTCGGCATGTGCTACGGCTTCCAGCTGATGGCCACGACCCTCGGCGGCACCGTCGACAACACCGGCGCCCGTGAGTACGGCCGTACTCCGCTGCATGTCTCCAAGACCGGCTCCACCCTCTTCGAGGGCACCCCGGACGAGCAGTCGGTGTGGATGTCGCACGGCGACGCCTGCTCCGCCGCCCCCGAGGGCTTCACCGTCACGGCCTCCACGGACGTCGTCCCGGTCGCCGCCTTCGAGAACGACGAGAAGAAGCTCTACGGCGTCCAGTACCACCCGGAGGTCATGCACTCGACGCACGGCCAGCAGGTGCTGGAGCACTTCCTGTACCGCGGTGCGGGCCTGACCCCCTCCTGGACCACCGGGAACGTCATCGAGGAGCAGGTCGCCGCGATCCGCGAGCAGGTCGGCGACAGGCGCGCCATCTGCGGTCTGTCCGGCGGCGTCGACTCCGCCGTGGCGGCGGCGCTCGTCCAGAAGGCCATCGGCTCCCAGCTGACCTGCGTGTACGTCGACCACGGCCTGATGCGCAAGGGTGAGACCGAGCAGGTCGAGAAGGACTTCGTGGCCGCGACCGGCGTCCAGCTGAAGGTCGTGGACGCGCAGGAGCGGTTCCTCAAGGCGCTCGCCGGGGTCTCCGACCCCGAGGAGAAGCGGAAGATCATCGGCCGCGAGTTCATCCGGGTCTTCGAGCAGGCCCAGGCGGAGATCATCGCCGACGAGGGCCCGGCGGTGGAGTTCCTGGTCCAGGGCACCCTCTACCCGGACGTCGTCGAGTCCGGCGGCGGCACCGGCACCGCCAACATCAAGTCCCACCACAACGTCGGCGGCCTCCCCGAGGACCTCGAGTTCCAGCTCATCGAGCCGCTGCGCAAGCTGTTCAAGGACGAGGTCCGGATGGTCGGCCAGGAGCTGGGCCTGCCGGAGGAGATCGTCCAGCGCCAGCCGTTCCCCGGCCCGGGCCTCGGCATCCGTATCGTCGGCGAGGTCACCAAGGAGCGTCTGGACCTGCTCCGGGAGGCCGACGCCATCGCCCGCGAGGAGCTGACCGCGGCCGGCCTCGACCGCGACATCTGGCAGTGTCCGGTGGTCCTGCTCGCCGACGTCCGCTCGGTCGGCGTCCAGGGCGACGGCAGGACCTACGGCCACCCGATCGTCCTGCGCCCGGTCTCCTCCGAGGACGCCATGACGGCGGACTGGTCGCGCCTGCCGTACGACGTCCTCGCGAAGATCTCGACCCGGATCACGAACGAGGTCGCGGACGTCAACCGGGTCGTCCTCGACGTGACGTCGAAGCCGCCGGGCACCATCGAGTGGGAGTAGTCCCCGGGCGCTAGGTGCGCTTGATCGTGCGCAGGGGTTCACCGGGCTTCCAGACCTGGACGACGAGGTACTTGTCGTCCTCCACGTAGGTCCTCACGACCTCGGTCAGCTCGGTACGGAAGAGGTGGAACGGCTCCGGCGGTTCCACCTCTTTGCTGTACGCCGCCTTCGCCTCGCCGTCCTCGACGCCGATCGCCCGCCCGCTGACCCGCACATCACCGCCACCCATGCCGGTCCCCGGCCCCGGATTCGCCTGCAGCGCGAAGCGCGGGTCGCGGTTCAGGTCGAGGGCCTTGAGCGAGCCCGGCATCATGCCGAGCCACAGCTCACCATCGAGAAAACGGACCTCAAGGCCGGTGGTGCGCGGCGACCCGTCCTTGCGCAGGGTGGCGAGAACGTGGTGAGTGAAGGCGCCGAAGCGATCCTCGACGGTCCTGGCCAGCTCCGGTTCGGCGGCGGCGAAAGCCGCCCAGTTCACTGTCATACGGCGAGTGTGCCGCCGATACCCGACATCCTCTGTCGGGTATGTGCCGGGGCGCGGGCAACCTTTCCGCGCGCCCCCGCAACGGTTGCGTGTGTCATCTTTACAGAACATCTCTGTTCTCCTGAGCTGACCGACGGTAACTTCCGCCCCGTAGAGCAACCCAGTGCTGGAGGACACATGCACGGGACCCCCGGGACCGGGCCCACCCCGCCGCCCGCCCTTCCCAGCGACCGGCTGCGGTTCGCGATGCCGCCGATGCACGACTCGGTCGACGACGAGCGCCGGCATCGCAAGGAGCGGCTGGCGGGCGCGCTGCGGATCTTCGGGCGGCTCGGCTTCGAGGACGGCGTCTCGGGGCACATCACCGCGCGCGACCCCGAGTACAGCGACTGCTTCTGGGTCAACCCGTTCGGGATGCCGTTCAAGCACGTCACCGTGAGCGACCTGGTCCTCGCCAACTCGGAGGGGCAGGTGATCGAGGGCCGCTACCACGTCAACCAGGCCGCTTTCACCGTCCACGCCCAGGTCCACGCGGCCCGTCCGGACGTGGTGGCCGTCGCCCACTGCCACTCGGTGCACGGCCGCGCGCTGTCCGCGCTCGGCGACCTCCTGGACCCCATCACCCAGGAGAGCTGCGCCTTCTACGAGGACCACGCCCTCTATGACGCCTATACCGGTGTCGCCGTCGACGCCGAGGAGGGCCGCCGTATCGCCACCGCACTCGGCACCCGCAAAGCGCTCGTGCTGCGCAACCACGGACTGCTGACGGTCGGCGACTCGGTGGACGCGGCGGCCTGGTGGTTCCTGTCCATGGAACGCTCCGCCCAGGTGCAGCTGACCGCCAAGGCCGCAGGGCGCCCCCTGCTCATCGACCACAGAGCGGCGGTGGCGACCCGCGAGCAGCTCGGCGGCGACCTGGTGGCATGGATCAACTACCAGCCGCTGTGGCAGGACATCAGCCGCAGCGAGCCGGATCTGCTCAGTTAGAAGCCTCGCAGTACGGCCGCCTTGGTCATCGCGAACTCCTCGTCCGTGAGCACCCCGTCCCGGTGCAACTCGCCCAACTCCCGCAGCCGCCGCAGGAGTACGTCGTGGTGGTCGGCCGCGGGCGGCACGGCCGCCGTCGCCGACCGTCGCTGCGCCTGCTCGCCGTCGCCTCGGGTGGACGGATGCGGCAGCCGCGCGGTGATCGCGGTGGCGACGAGCGCGGTGAGCAGGTCGCGCCGGGCGCTGCCCCACAGATCCAGGGCGTACGGGTCCTTCTCCGGCGGCAGCTTGGAGAACACGGTCTCGCGCGTCACGAAGCGCAGGAAGCCGTCCTCGTAACCGGAGTTGGGCAGCCACTCGACCTGCACGAGATCGCCTACGGCGATGATCCGTGGCCCGGTCGCCCGCTTCACCCGGTCGGAGGTGTCGGCCCAGTCGATGCGCACCTGGGTGCCGTCGAAGGAGACGGTGCCGTCGGAGGACCGCACCGAGACCGGGACGGGTGGCCCCGGCAGCAGATACGCCTTGGTCGGCTCCTTGGGGATCTGGTCGAGCAGCAGGGCCCGGCGGATCTCCTCGGCGACGTACTCGGCGACCCCGGCCCGGTCCACGTCCACCACCAGCCGGTAGGGATCGGCCGGATCCGGCAGCCGCCCGCCGGTCGCCTGGAGCAGCGGATCGGCGCCCTCGCGCAGCCGTATCCGCAGCCGTCCGCGCTTGCGCTCCGGTTCGAAGACCACGCCCGCGACGGCTTCGAGGGGCACCGCGACCTCCCCGTACGTCTGCCGGAACAGCGGCACGGAGCGGTGGAGACCCGGCGTGATCCTGACCGTGGTGCCGTCGAAGGCCCAGGTCCCGTCCCGCTGGATGATCTCGGCCATAGGGAAATTCTCGCAGCCGGGTCAACACGGTGGCCCCACTTCACCCCGGGCTGACCAGACCTGGCGGGCGGGGGTGGCGTGGCGTAGGGCACAATTCGCTGTCATCACACGGGTGTTGCAGGGCGGCGGCCGACTGCCGGACAGGGCCGCCGGCCGTAGGCGTTGCGGGGAAGGCGGGCGGCGGGCGTGGCGGTGCAGGAGGCGAGAGGCGGCGCGGACGCGGGCGCCCGCAGAGGTGCGCACGGCGGTGGCTGCACCTGCGGGGACTGCCCGCACGGGGCGCGCGAGGGGCACCGGCGCGCGGTCGCCGAATTCCTGCTGATGCGTGACGGTTTCGCGGCCGGGCAGGGGCTGCCCGCCGCGGTGGCGCACTCGGCCTCGGCCTCCCGCCAGTGGGTCTCGGAGGAGCTCACCCAGTCCGCGGAACTCGTCGCCGAACGCGGCCGCGCCGAGGGCGAGGCCTGGCTGGCCCGGCTGTGGCGGCGAACGGTGTGTGCGGTGTGGGCGCTGGTGCTGCTGTTGCTGCTGGTGCAGTCGCTCACGGCCATCGGCGCGGGGTGGACCACGGCACGCACGGCGGGCCTCCTCGCGGCTGCGGTCGTGGGCGGTGTGCTGACCACCGCGTCCTGGTTCCACCGGGCGCGCGGCGGTGTGCTGGCGCCCGTCGTCGGCGAGGACAACCGCCTGTCCACGTCCCGCACGGTGGCGGCGGCCTGGGTGCTGTTCGTCGCCTACGCCGTGCTGCTCCTGGCCGGCCGTCTCGCCGCTGCCTCCGACCACGCGGAGCGCGACGCCCTGATCTCCGGTCTCGAACTCGCCCGCGGCGCCGGTGTCGTCACCGTCCTCGCCGTGGTCTGCGGTATCGCGGTGCTGGTGCGGCGCGTGGTGGGGCTGCGGGTCCTCGGCCAGCGGCTGCAGAAGGTACGGGCGGACCGGCCCCGGGCGGCCGACCTGCTGACCGACGACTCGGGGCGGGGCACCTTCGCCGACATCCAGTACGTCGTGATCAGCACCGTCGCCGTCCTGTTCGCCGCGGTACGGCTGGCCCGCCGCCCGGACCAGCTGCCCGACCTGCCGTGGGGTCTCGCGGTGGTGGTGCTGGTGTCGGCGGCGACCTATGTGGCCGGCAAGTACGCGGAGGGCGGCCGCCCGGTGATCCTCTCCGTGGTGCGCGCCCGCGAGGCAGGCGACCTCGACGCCCCGATCCGCACGGGCGACGACATCGAGATCCGCGGGGCGGGCTTCGTCCCGCCGGGCGCCCAGGGCGCCGACCGGCTGACGCGGATGGTGGTCCGCATCGGCACGGTGAACGTCCATGTCCCCCTCGTCCCGGTGACCGGCGGCTTCAGCAACCCGACGGACGCTGCACTGACCGTGCCCGTACCGGCGGAGGTGGAACCCGGGCGGGTCGAGGTGCAAGTGGTCACGGCAGCGGGGGTAGAGACGAACAGATACACGATCGACGTGACGGACTGAACTGATCCTCATGGACTGAAGTAGGACAGCCCCTCTCTACGCAGGGCACGGGCGCTGAAATCGGCACGAACGCATTGAGCGCACCGTCGTCGACGTACGTATCGTCTTGTGAGGGGTCCCGGCACCGCGGGCGAGAGGCGACAGCGATGACTCACGGCATACGCACCGAAACGCACACCCCGTACCTCGACGGCGACCGGAGCTGGCGCGATTCCGCCACCCGACACGCCCTCCTTCCACTCCGCGTCTTCCTCGGCGTCACCTTCATCTACGCCGGGCTGGACAAGCTCACCAACAGCGCGTTCATGAAGGGCTCCGGTTCCGGGTCCATCGGCGACATGATGCGCAACGTCCGCGACTCCTCCGCCATCCCGGCCATGGTCGACATGGCCCTGAAGAACCCCGTGGGCTTCGGGTACGCCATCGCCCTGGGTGAGTTGGCGGTCGGCATCGGCACCCTGATCGGTCTGTTCGCGCGCCTGGCGGCGCTCGGCGGCGCACTGATCTCCCTCAGCCTCTGGCTGACCGTGAGCTGGGCCTCCGACCCGTACTACTACGGCAACGACCTCGCCTACCTGATGGCCTGGCTCCCCCTCGTCCTCGCGGGCGCCGCCACGTTCTCCCTGGACGCCGCACTCCGCGCACGGCGCAGGCAACGGGCGGCCGGTTACCGGTAGCTCCTGGTAGGCGGGGGCTACCGGTGGCGAACCCTGGGGCACGACCTGGGTCCGGTCAGGTTCCCGGTGCGTTCAGCTGTGCCTCACCCGTACCTTTTCCGGACACTGCCGCCCTGCGCCGCCGTATGCCCCGGGCCAGTGCTCCCGCTACGCCGGCCAGGCAGAGACCGCCCGCGACGACCGGGATCACGGCGAACCACGGTGTCTCCCACAGGCCGGCCGCGTCGCCGGCGTAGAGGGCGCCCGCGAGGGCGAGGAAGACGCCGGCGACCAGCTTTCCCGGCTGGAACTCATGACGCAGCACGGCTCACCTCCGCCTGTCCGAGACCGACCTGCAGTCCGAGGTCGAGCGTGCCGGTGTTCTTGCCGCCCGAGACCGGCGACAGGGTCACCTCCTTGTGCTTGCCCGGCTCCACGTCCACGTCTCCCGGCTTGTCGCCCGGCAGCTGGATGTCGCCCACCCCCACGTCGATGCTCAGCTTCACGGTCACGTCCTTCGGCACGATCACCTTCAGCCGGCCCAGGCCGACGTCGGCTCTGGTGCTCACCGTCTCCCCCTTGGCCGGGTGCAGCCGGCTCAGGTCCAGGGTGCCGACCCCGCTGCCGACCTCGTACTTCCCCTGCACGTCGGCCGCCGCGGCCGGCTGCCAGGTCGTGCGTATCCAGTGGGTGCCGACGTCCTTCGGCAGGGCCGCCGAGCCGGCGAGCAGGGCCGCCGTGATGATGGCGAGGAAGACCGAACCCGCGCCCGTACGCCCCAGGAACGCGCTGACCGCGATGCCCAGACCGAGGACCAGGAGCGCGCACGACAGCCCGGTCTGCAGGCTGGTGCCGAGCGTATGGTCGTCCCAGGTCAGCCCGGTGCCGAGGCCCCCCGCGAGCAGGGCCAGCAGGAAGACCCAGCCGCCGATCCAGCGGGGGCCGCGCGGTCTGGGGGCCGGGGAGCGCGGTGTGCGGATGTCCGTGCGATTGGTCCAGGACGTGCCGAGGCTGATGTTGACCGCCGCTGCGATGTCCCGCTCGCGGGAGTCCCGGGGCCCCCACAGATAGCCGGTGCCACCGACATGCGTGCCGTCCTTGACGATGGGGTCGCGCCACCAGGAGGGGTAGGCGGCGGGTACCGGGGGTGCCTGGGCCTCCGGCGGGGCGTCGGCGACGGCCTGCGCGGCCAGCGGGTCGGGGTCGGGGGCGCCGCGCTGCCGCGACCAGTAACCGGCGCCCGCGAGCAGCAGGGAGAGGACGACGGCGAAGGCCAGCACCCCGCCGTTCTTCAGCAGGGACAGGAACACCCCGCAGCCGACCAGCGCGAACATCACCGCGGTCAGCGCCTGGCCGTCGACCCGGCCGGTGAGCAGCTTGCGGACCTCGTTCTCCTCCTCGTCCTCGTACGGGATGAGGAGCCAGGCGAAGCCGTAGAAGAGCAGACCGATGCCGCCGGTCGCGGAGAGCACCGCGAGCGTGATCCGGAAGATCACCGGATCCATGTCGCACTGCCGCCCGAGCCCGGCACAGACCCCGGCGAGCACCTTGTACCGGCGGTCGCGCCGGAACCTGCGGGGAGCCTCGGTGCCCTCCGCGCCCGCGACCCCTTCCTGCGCGCCCGCTCCCGCACCGGGCCTCGCCCCGGCGGCGGGTGCGGCATCCGCGGCGGGCGCGGCATCCTGCGGCCCGGCGCCCGGAGCGGGGCGCGGGCCGGAGCCGGGCCTGGGACCCGTCGCGGCGCGCTCGTGATCTGTCATGTGTCCATGGTGACGGGCGAGCCGCTCGGACGGGAGTCTGTACGACCCTGGCCGGACCCTGATATCGCCCCTGAGCCGGCGCCCGGGAACCGTTCGACCGGCCCGCGGTTCGAAGATCAGGGGTGTCTCGGGGGTCGACCCTGATGCCCCTGTCCGCCGACCCTGCGAGTATCGAGGGCATGCCGGAAGCCGCTGCAGCGCCACTCGTCGAACCGCGGCCGCCGCGCAAGCTCTACCGCAGCAGCGACGGACGCTGGCTCGGTGGCGTGGCGCGGGGGCTCGCCGGGCATCTCGGGCTGCCGGTCATCTGGGTGCGGCTGGTCTTCGTCGGCCTGTTCATGGCGGACGGCCTCGGCGCGCTGCTGTATGCCGCGTTCTGGTTCTTCGTGCCGCTCGGCGTCGGTGGCGTCGGCGGCCAGAAACCCCCGTCCCTGGTCAGTACCGAAACCTCGCCGGACGGCCGTCGCAGACTGGTCGCCCGCAAACCGGACAAGGGCCAGATCGTCGCCCTGCTGCTCATGGTCGTCGTGGCCCTGGTCTTCGTGGGCAATGTGAAGGTGGGCGGCGGGACCAAGGCCTACCTCTGGCCCGCCGTCCTCGTCGGCGCGGGCGTCGCCCTCGTCTGGCGCCAGGCGGACAACGCCCGGCGGGCCCGCTGGGTGGAGGTGGGCAGCCGCCGGCGCACGCTCACCCTGCTGCGCGCGGCAGGCGGCGTCCTCCTCGTCACCGCCGGCGTCTCCGGCATCTTCGTCCTCCAGGGCTCCGCCGCCCACCTCGGCTCCGTCCTGCAGGCGGCCCTCGCGGTCCTCGTCGGGATAACGCTCCTCGCGGGGCCCTATCTCGTCCGTATGACCCAGGACCTCTCCGAGGAGCGCCTGATGCGCATCCGCGCGCAGGAGCGTGCCGAGGTCGCCGCCCATGTCCACGACTCCGTGCTGCACACCCTGACCCTGATCCAGCGCAACGCGGAGAACGCGAACGAGGTGCGCCGCCTCGCCCGCGCCCAGGAGCGCGACCTGCGCACCTGGCTCTACAAGCCCGAGGGCACCGGCAAGGACGAGGCCGACGAACCCACCGACCTGGCCGACGCGGTGCGCCGCAACGCAGCGGAGGTGGAGGACAAGCACGGCGTCCCCATAGAGGTCGTCATCGTCGGCGACTGCCCGCTCGACGAGCGGATCGGCGCACAGATGCAGGCCGCGCGCGAGGCGATGGTGAACGCCGCCAAGTACGGTGGCGAGGGCGGCGCCGTACAGGTCTACGCCGAAGTCGAGGGACGGACCGTCTTCGTGTCGGTCCGGGACCGCGGCCCCGGCTTCGACCTGGACTCGATACCCGCCGACCGTATGGGCGTCAGAGAATCGATCATCGGCCGCATGGAGCGCCACGGCGGTACGGCGCGGCTGCGCGCGGTGCCGGACGGCGGCACGGAGGTCGAGCTGGAGATGGAGAGGGCGGAGAAGACGTGATGAGCGACCCGACCGAGGCGAACGCGGAGCCTGTGGAGCCGACGGCCGGCACTGGCGCGGGCGAACGGCACGTGCGTGTGGTCCTCGTCGACGACCACCGCATGTTCCGTACGGGCGTCCAGGCCGAGATCGGCCGGACCGAGCAGACCGGAGTCGAGGTCGTCGGCGAGGCCGCGGACGTCGACCAGGCGGTCACGGTCATCACCGCGACCCGCCCCGAGGTGGTCCTCCTCGACGTCCACCTCCCGGGCGGCGGTGGCGTGGAAGTCCTGCGTCGCTGCGCCGCGTTGATGGCGGACAGCGAGCAGCCCGTCCGCTTCCTCGCGCTGTCCGTGTCGGACGCGGCGGAGGACGTGATCGGCGTGATCCGGGGCGGCGCCCGCGGCTACGTCACCAAGACGATCACCGGCACGGACCTCATCAACTCCATCTTCCGCGTGCAGGAGGGCGACGCCGTCTTCTCCCCGCGTCTGGCGGGCTTCGTCCTCGACGCGTTCGCCTCCACCGACGCCCCGCCGGTCGACGAGGACCTCGACCGTCTCACCCAGCGCGAGCGGGAGGTGCTGCGTCTGATCGCCCGGGGGTATGCGTACAAGGAGATCGCCAAGCAGCTGTTCATCTCCGTGAAGACGGTCGAGTCCCATGTCTCGGCGGTCCTACGGAAGTTGCAGCTGTCGAACCGGCACGAGCTGACCCGGTGGGCGACGGCGCGACGGCTGGTCTGAGGGGCATCGCCCGGAGCTCACACCACGCGTGTGGCGCCCGCGAACGGCATCTCGTCGATCGGCGCGATCCGCACCGGCGCCGACGGGTTCGGGGCGTGGATCATCATGCCGTTGCCGACGTAGATGCCGACGTGGCTGATCCCGGAGTAGAAGAACACCAGGTCGCCCGGGGCCAGTTCGGAGCGGGAGACGCGGCGGCCGGCGTCGATCTGGGCGTAGGTCGTGCGGGGCAGGGAGATGCCCGCGGAGCGGTAGGCGGCCTGGACGAGGCCCGAGCAGTCGAAGGCGTCCGGGCCGGTCGCGCCCCACACATAGGGGCTGCCCAGCTTGGAGTACGCATACGAGAGGGCGGCCGCGGCACGAGAGTCGGGCGCCTCGGAGGTCGCGGAGCCGAGGGACACGAGGCCGTCCCGCGAACCCGTGGCGGACCGTGAGGCGCGGTCGGTGCCGCCCCCGAGCCGGGCGCGCTCGGCGGCCGACAGCCGGGACGCCAGGCGCCGTGCCGTATCCAGCTTCCCGGTGATCGCCTTCTCGTCGCGCTTCAGCTCCGCCTGCCGCGACCTGAGTCCGGCCAGCTCGATGCGGGCGGCCCCGCGCAACTGCTCGATCTCCCGCAGCTGTTCGCGTACCTCCGCCACCGCCGCCGCCTGCCGGGTGCCCGCCCGGTCGACGAACTCGGCGCCCTCGAGATAGTGGTCCGGATCGTCCGACAGCGCGAGTTGCAGTGCCGGGTCGAGACCGCCGTCCCGGTACTGCGCCGCGGCGATCGAACCCAGCTTGTCCCGCGCAGAGTTGAGCCGGTCTGTCTTGCGCGCCGCCTCGTCCCGCAGCGTCGACAGCCGCCGCTCGGCCGCGTCCGCCTGTTCCTTCGCCCCGTCGTACTTCTCGGTGGCGGCCTCCGCCTCCTGGTACAGCTTGTCCACCTCCGCCCTGACCTGCGTCGGCGTCAGTTCAGGCTCGGCGTGCCCGGTCCCGTCGAAGCCCGTCGCGGTCGCCGCGCCCGCCACGGCGATCGTGAACGCCGTCCGGGCCGGACGGCCGTTGAGCGAGCGCCGACTGGGCTTTCGGTGCGCTGCCACGTGGACTGCCCGTCCTTTCGTACGACCGCCCGTTCCGGGGCGGCTTAGGGGGTGTCCGGCGGATCAGCTCGGCGTCGCGGGGTCTGGCACGCACATCTGCCGCGTTGTCGTCGGTTGCCGACGCTCCGCGTCGACGCCCTCCTCCGCCTTGCAGCTGCACGCACCAGACCCCGGACACCCCCTCCGCGTCCGGCGGCGGCCCGCACAGGGGGAGCGGGCCGCCGCCGGACCTTCTCGGCGGTGGTGGCCGGCTGCCGCCCCTGGCCCGGGCGGCGGTGGGGAGCCGGTCACCTGGTGGAGGACGCTAAACCTGTCTGTATCGGCTCGGTAACGCGATGTGCGGAAGTGCCCCGGGTGGATCGCCGGGTGACCGTATGCGGCCGTGATCCAGGACTTGCGCCGTCGACTTCACGCAGTGCGCTGACCGATGTGACGGTTCCGGGACACGTGCGGGTGAGGGAGTGCTATGGGCCGCATATATGCAGGATCCACCGATGAAGGCCGGGGCGGTGTCCGGCGCCCCGTGCGCCCCTGTTTAAGCTCCGGCCTCATGGACGTACTCATCCATCTCTTCGTCGGCCTGCACATCATCGGCATCGCCGCGCTCCTCGGCGGCTTCTTCACCCAGATGAAGGCGATGGGCCGCGGCGAGGCCCGCTTCGTCCCGGCGATGCTGCACGGCGCGCTGACGATGCTGGTCACCGGCGCGATCCTGGTCGGCCTCAACCAGGCCGACGACCATCACATCAACACCCTCAAGATCGGGATCAAGCTGGCCCTGCTGATCGTGATCCTCGGCCTGGTCTATGTGAAGCGGGACGACGAGAAGATCGACAAGGGCCTGTTCGGGCTGGTGGGCGCGCTCACCACGACAAACATCTTCATCGCGGTGCTGTGGACCTGATGCCGGCACTGGCTGCGGCGACGGCCCCCGCGGCAACGGCCAGCCATGCCGCCACCGCGATCCACAACAGCACCTGCCCGGGCCCCTTCAGCCACCGGGCCTCGAAGACGGCGGCGACTGACAGCACGGCCGTCGCCGTCATCCCCAGCGGGAAGACGGTCGCCCAGCGCCGCACGTCGTAGCCGCGCCGCGGCCGGACCGCCTCGGCGACGAGCAGCACGGCGTACCAGGCCAGGTCGAGCACGACCAGCGCCACGGTGACGGCGCGCAGGACACCGCGGTCGTCGTCGTCCCACAGGTAAAGGCGCGCGCTGTCCGCCGCGATGAGCCTCGCTCCGGCGAGCGCCGAGATGGCGAGCGCGCCGCCCGCCACCCACTGGTCGCCCAGCCCTTCCGTCACCTGTCGCAGATCGAACAGGGCCAGCACGCAGCAGTACAGGACGAGCCCGAGCCAGAACAGTGCGAGCGCCGCGTGTGCGAGCCATGCCGTCGCCTCGGCCCCGGCGAGTGTGGCGCCGAGCACCGCGAGCCCCTGCGTGGCCACGCTGCACAGGAACACCGCGCCGGGCATGTGACGCCGCCAGTGCCGTGCGACCTGCACCAGCAGCAGCGGCCACAGCACGGCAGCCAGCGCGAGCAGGGCCTCGGCGAGGGTCTGCCGTCCGAGGGCCGAGAACCCGGTCCCGAGGACGGTGGTCGCCGCGACGGCGGTCAGCGCCCCCGGCGTCCCCGCCTCCGCCCGCCACCTCTGCGGTTCCCGCACCAGCCGGACGCCGAAGCCCGCCGCAAGCACCGCCCAGGAGACACAGGCCAGTCCCAGGGCGACCCGCGACAGCACCTCGTACCCCGTCAGATGCAGTCCGAGCGACACACTGCCGGTCGCCATCACGGCGGCCCCGGCCGCCGGCGAACGCTGCGCCCACCAGGCGCGGAGGAAGGTCGGGCCGGACATGGGGCCGATGCTAAGGAGTGCGGCGCGGGTTGAGGGCGGGCCACGCGCGCGTGCATCACAAACTGCCCCGCACGCGCGCGTGTCCTGCCCCCTGGCGTCTCAGGCGGGCCGCACCACGCTGTGGATGATCGATTCGCCGCCGTAGTAGATCGACTCCTCGCGGACGTACGCGCCGGGCTTCGGGGCGTGGATCATCATGCCGTTGCCGATGTAGACGCCGACGTGGCTGATGTCGTCGTAGAAGAAGATCAGGTCGCCGGGCTGCGCGTCGGTCAGCGAGACCGTGGTGCCGGCGTTGACCTGGTCGTAGGTGGTGCGCGGGAGGGAGACGCCGGCGGCCTTCCAGGCGGCCTGGGTGAGGCCTGAGCAGTCGTAGGACTCGGGGCCGGTGGCGCCCCAGACGTACGGCTTGCCGATCTGCGCGCGGGCGAAGGCGAGCGCCTTCTCGGCCTTGGTGGCGTACGAGGAGTCGCCGGCGGAGGTGGATCCCGATCCCGAGGCGGAGCCGCCGTCCTGGGCCGCGGCCGCTTCCTCGGCCTTCTTCGCCGCCTGCTGTTTCGCCAGCTCAGCGGCCTTGCGGGCGGCCGCCTCCTCCTGCTGCTTCTGGATCGCCGCGAGCCGCGCCTTCTCCTCGGCGGTCAGCTTCGACAGCAGCTCGCGCGCGTCGGAGAGTTTCTTCTGCACCGTGGACTTGGCGATCTGCAGGTCGCTCTGTGTCGCGGTCAGCGTCTCGAGGCTCCTGGAGGCCTCCTGACGCTTCTTCATCGTCGCGGACTCCTCGGTGAAGTACTCGTCGACCGCGCTCTTCTGACGGGAGGTCAGCCGTCCCATCAGCTGTGTCTGGTCGAAGTAGTCCTGCGGGGAGTCCGCGAGCAGGAAGGTCGCCGTGTCGGGTGCGGCGGCTCCGGTCCGGTACTGGGCCGCGGCGAAGGATCCGAGCCGGTCCCGCTCCTCGTTGAGCTTCTGAGTGCGCCTGGCGACGTCGTCGAGGAGCGTGTCGACGTTCTTGCGCTGCTTCGCGGTCTTCTCTTTGGCCGCGTTGTACTTCTCAGTGGCCGACTCCGCCTGGCGGTAGAGGTCGTCGACCTTCTTCTCGACCTCTTCGAGGCTGGGCTTGCCGTCGGCGGCGGGGGCGGCGTTCGCCGACTGGGACAGCAGGGCCACCGAGGTGAGGGCGGCCGTGGCGAGGGCGGGGGTGCGTATGCCTGCTACGCGCGTACCCGCGGGGCGCGACTTGCGGTGCGACGCCAAGGGAGGCGACTCCTTCCATGCTCCGCCTACCGAGTTAGCTGTCGGGTTCGGGCGGGTGGTTCGGAAGGGTTGCCCTACGGTCCGTGCCCCGAAAGGGAGGAGGACCGATCACCCCAAGGTCGGTGTGGGTCCCCGGCTCCGGATGCGCGGCGGCGCCCCGGACTCGGCGGAGGCCGCGCGGCCCGGCGACGTTCGCCGGTGGGGGTCGTGCGGCCTGCCGGAACGGTAGCCAACTCGTGTGGCCCCTGTGAAGGTTGATGTTCGATATGCCCGATACATTTTCGTGACCTTCGGTCAGCGGGTCGGACGCGGTCGTCAATCCGGGAGGATGTGCGGCGTCTTGGGGGTATTTCCGCAGGAGCGGCGGCCCCACTCGCTTCGGTCCGTGTCTCCACCTGTTCGATTACGGTACGTGACGGCGCCGTTCCGGAGGGCGAGAGGGCGAGCCCGCCAATTCCGGCGATGTTCTCGGGGCGGCGGCGGGCTGTCAGTGGGGCACCCTAGACTCGGAGAGCGATGAGCAGCCTCTTTGACGACAGCTTCCTGGCGAACCTCCAGGCCCCCCGGGGGCACGAGGAGGAACCTCCGCCGCCGCCCGAGGACGATCACGGACCGGAGCCGGTTCCGGACGATCTGTTCGGCGGGAAGTTCGACGTGCCACCGGACCGGGAGGCCTACTACCGCAACGGCGCCCTGCGCCCTGCGCTCGACCCGGCCGCGCTCCTGGACGGGCTGAACGAGAACCAGCGCGCGGCCGTCGTCCACTCCGGCTCCCCGCTGCTCATCGTGGCCGGCGCCGGCTCCGGCAAGACCCGCGTGCTCACCCACCGCATCGCCTACCTCCTGGGCGAGCGGAACGTGCATCCGGGCCAGGTCCTCGCGATCACCTTCACCAACAAGGCCGCGGGCGAGATGAAGGAGCGCGTCGAGCAGCTCGTCGGCCCGCGCGCGAACGCGATGTGGGTGATGACCTTCCACAGCGCGTGCGTGCGCATCCTGCGGAGGGAGTCGAAGAAGCTCGGCTTCACCTCCTCCTTCTCGATCTACGACGCGGCCGACAGCAAGCGCCTGATGGCCCTGGTCTGCCGCGACCTGGACCTCGACCCCAAGCGCTACCCGCCGAAGTCCTTCAGTGCCAAGATCTCGAACCTGAAGAACGAGCTGATCGACGAGGAGGACTTCGCCGCCCAGGCCGCCGACGGCTTCGAGAAGACCCTCGCCCAGGCCTACGCCATGTACCAGTCGCGGCTGCGCGAGGCGAACGCCCTCGACTTCGACGACCTGATCATGACCACGGTCAATCTGCTGCGCGCCTTCCCGGACGTCGCCGAGCACTACCGCCGCCGCTTCCGGCACGTCCTCGTCGACGAGTACCAGGACACCAACCACGCCCAGTACGCGCTCGTACGGGAACTCGTCGGCACCGGGGCGCACGACGAGGACGTACCGCCGAACGAGTACGACCTCCAGCCCGCCGAACTGTGCGTCGTGGGCGACGCCGACCAGTCGATCTACGCCTTCCGCGGTGCGACGATCCGCAACATCCTCCAGTTCGAGGAGGACTACCCGGACGCGACGACGATCCTGCTGGAGCAGAACTACCGCTCCACCCAGACGATCCTCTCCGCGGCCAACGCGGTCATCGAGCGCAACGAGTCCCGCCGCCCCAAGAAC
Organism: Streptomyces longisporus; assembly: GCF_039532765.1. Classification (NCBI taxonomy): domain Bacteria; kingdom Bacillati; phylum Actinomycetota; class Actinomycetes; order Kitasatosporales; family Streptomycetaceae; genus Streptomyces; species Streptomyces longisporus. Next base: position 242,754 of record NZ_BAAASG010000016.1, on the reverse strand, counting down.
CTGTGGACGAACGCGGGTGCGGGCGCCCGCATCACCGGTTACGTCGCCGACACGGAGCACGACGAGGCGCAGTTCGTCGCCGACGAGATAGACCGTCTCACGGACGCCGGCGAGACGAAGGCCTCAGACGTCGCCGTCTTCTACCGCACCAACGCCCAGTCCCGTGTCTTCGAAGAGGTCTTCATCCGCGTCGGCCTGCCCTACAAGGTCGTCGGCGGTGTCCGCTTCTACGAGCGCAAGGAGGTCAGGGACGTCCTGGCCTATCTGCGGGTGCTGGCCAACCCCGAGGACTCGGTGCCGCTGCGCCGCATCCTCAACGTCCCCAAGCGCGGTATCGGCGACCGCGCGGAGGCGATGATCGACGCCCTCGCCCAGCGGGAGAAGATCAGCTTCCCGCAGGCGCTGCGCCGCGTCGACGAGGCATACGGCATGGCCGCGCGGTCGGCCAACGCCGTCAAGCGGTTCAACACACTGATGGAGGACCTCCGGACGATCGTCGAGTCCGGCGCGGGCCCGGCGACCGTCCTGGAGGCGATCCTCGAACGCACCGGCTACCTCGCCGAGCTGCAGGCCTCCACCGACCCGCAGGACGAGACCCGCATCGAGAACCTCCAGGAACTCGCCGCCGTGGCCCTGGAGTTCGAGCAGGAGTCCGGTGAGGGCGAGGAGCCCGGCTCTCTCGCCGACTTCCTGGAACGCGTCGCGCTCGTCGCCGACTCCGACCAGATCCCCGACGAGGACGAGGACGGCTCCGGAGTCATCACCCTGATGACCCTGCACACCGCCAAGGGCCTCGAGTTCCCGGTCGTCTTCCTCACCGGCATGGAGGACGGCGTCTTCCCGCACATGCGCGCCCTCGGCCAGACCAAGGAACTGGAGGAGGAGCGGCGGCTCGCCTACGTCGGCATCACACGCGCGCGTGAGCGGCTGTATCTGACCCGGTCGTCGCTGCGCAGCGCGTGGGGGCAGCCGTCGTACAACCCGCCCTCCCGGTTCCTGGAGGAGATCCCGGCACAGCACGTGGACTGGAAGCGGACGGGTGCCACGGCCCCGGTCTCCTCCGGCCCGGCGTCGGGCCTGGCCGCCTCCTTGTCGTCCTCCCGCTCGCGCTCGTCGGCGTCGGGCGCGTCCGGCTTCGCCACGAGCCGCGCCTCCGAGAAGCCGGTGGTCTCGCTGGCGGTGGGCGACCGGGTCACACACGACCAGTTCGGACTCGGCACGGTCGTGGCCGTGAAGGGCACGGGCGGCAACGCCGAGGCGACGATCGACTTCGGCGACACCAAGCCGAAGCGCCTGCTGCTGCGGTACGCACCGGTCGAGAAGCTGTAACGGGACCTGGGGGATCCTGGGGGCGCAGCCCCCAGTTCTCCTACGTCGGGTCCAGCCCGTGACTCCGCAGCCAGGGCAGCGGGTCGATCGCCGAACCCCCGGCCGGGCGGACCTCGAAGTGCAGGTGCGGGCCGGTCGAGTTGCCGGAGTTCCCGGAGTACGCGATCGGGTCGCCGGCCTTGACCGTGGTACCGGAGGCGACGCGATAGCTGGAGAGGTGGCAGTACCACGTCTCCGTGCCGTCCTTCGCGGTCACTATCATCATGTTCCCGTACGCACTGTTCCACTGCGTGCGGACGGTGCCGTCGGTCGCGGCCATCACCGTCGTGCCGTAGGAGACCGGGAAGTCGATGCCGGTGTGCACGGACATCCAGTTGATGCCGGCCTGGCCGAAGTAGGCGCTGAGCCCCTTCTGGGTGACCGGAAGGACGTACTTCGGGCGCATCCGCTCCTTGCGGGCCGCCTCCGCTGCCGCCTTCTTCTTCTCGGCCTCCTGCTGCGCCTTGAGGTCGATGCGCTCCTGCGTACGGCTGGCCCGGTCGGCGAAGTCGTCGGCGCCCGCGGAGAGGCTGCGGAGCTGGGTGTCCAGCTTGTTGTTGGCGGCGGATGGTTTCACCGCCTGTGCGTCCGACGCGGTCGTCGAGGTGCCCTGGTCGCCGGTGAAGGTGCCCACGGAGGCGGCGGCGATACCGGCCACGCCCATCACACACGCCGAGGGCACGGCGATGGTCAGCAGCGCGGACCGCTTGGCGGGTGCGCGGCGGCGGGAACGGGCCCCGCTGCGCGAGCCCGAGCGCGACGCCGGAGTCGACGTGACCTCTTCCTGCTCGTCGAGGAGCGGGGCCACCGAGGGCAGCTCCCCGGTGGAGTCCGGCTGGCCGCCGTCCGCGGCGGATTCGGCGTAGGAACCGTGCTCGGCCTGCTGCTCGTAGTCGCCGGCGGGTCCGGCGGTAGCGGTGGTGTCGTCGGCCTCCGGGCCCTCGGAGTTCCACTGCGTGGCGTCGTATGCGCCGGTGTCGAAGGCCTGGGTGCCCCATTCCCACTGCTGTGTCTGGTCGGCGTGACCGCCCGGATGGTCGGGCTGCAGCCAGGCGTTCGCATCCCACTGGCCCGAGGCGTCATGCCCGGTGGCCTGCGGCGGGATGACGGAAAGGGGCTGGTGGTCGGTGGTCCAGACGCTCGTGTCGTACACGCCGGTGTCATAGGCGGCATGGTGCTGTGCCGCGTACGCGTCGTAGTTCAGGGTCTGGTGGCCGCCCGTGGCCCAGTGACCGGTGTCGTACGAACCCGTGCTCTCGCCCGGGAGGCTGCCGAACAGGGGGTCTGCGGCGAAGGTCGCGGTGGCGTGACTGCCGGTCGCGAAACCGTTGGAGTCGTAGTCGCCGTACGTGGTGAAATCGCCGTACTGGGCTTCCTGCGTGCCGTACGACGCGTAGTGCGCCGAGGCGGCGTCGGAAGCCGGAGCCGGGGTCATGGTCCCCGACGGGTGACGGTCGTTCACCAACTTCTCTTTCGCCTCGACAACAGGGGCTGCCAGAGCAGTGCGGTGACTGTACCCGGCGGTATACGGGCTCGACAATCTTCAACAGGTTTCGTGCGCGCAGGAAACGGGCATTCGGCCGTGTTTCGGGGGACGACGGGCATGGCCTTGGCCCTGTGTTCGAAGGATGTTCGAGGCCAAATGGCTGTCGCATAGCCGTGCGGATGCTGTCCGGGCGCCGTCCCAGGGTCGTGGGCAGGCTGTGCGGGATCGGGCTGTGCCGGACGCGCCGGTAGGTAGGGGATGGGGTCAGGCCACGGTCAGGCCGCCGGCGTGCGCGGCGGCTTCGGCTCCCGATCGTTCGGCGTCGAGGGCCTGGCGTATCCCGGTCGCGACGGCGGGATGCACGGGCAGGGCGAGATGTCCGATCCCGCTCACCCTCACGTTCTGCACCATCAGGTCGGGGTGGTCGATACAGGCGGTCTCCAGCGGGTCCATCAGGTGATCGAGGTCGCTCCAGAAACTCACGAAGTGCGTACGACAGCCCGGCGCGGGCCGGGTCAGCTCATCGAGCAGCTCGGAGCCGGGGCGCATCTGGCGGACGATCGGGTGCGCGTTCGCCAACGGCACCACCCGGGTGCCGGAGTGCGGGGTGCCGAGCGTCACCAGCGTGCGGACCCGGAGGTCCCCGCCCAGCCGCTGCACGTAGTACCGCGCTATCAGCCCGCCGAGGCTGTGTCCGACGATGTCGACCTGCCTGCTGCCCGTACGCTCGCAGATTTCTTCTATGTGCCGGCTCAACAGCTCGGCCGCGGTGCGGATGTCGCAGGTCAGCGGCGAGTAGTTGAGCGACTCGATCTGCTGTCTGCCGTGCTGGGCGAGGCTGCGGCGCAGCAGCACGAAGACCGAGCGGTTGTCGATGAAGCCGTGCAGGAGGACGACCGGGGGCTTGGTCTCGGTCGGCAGTTGCGCGGCGCCGTCCGCCGACGGGAGCGGGACCGATGGTCCTCGGCGTTCCTGTGCGACGCCGGAGGGATAGAGGAGGAGGTGTCCTGCGAGGATCGCGAGTTCCAGGGCGGTCGCCTTCAGCAGGGCCAGGGAGAGTCCCGCCAGTCTGCTCGGCAGCAGTCGCTGGCAGAGCGGGAGAAAGGGCAGCGCTGCCCTCGTGACCTTCATGGCCGACCTCCTGTCGGCACGCAGGAGGACGCCTCTGTCCCCCGTGTGCCCTCGTGGGAGGCCGCGAGGAAGGCGGTCGGCAGCCCGTCACGGCATCGTCGACACGCCGCATCGCCACGGCGCGCGGCCTGCGGCGCGGTGGTGCGGCGACCTCTTTGCGGCTCCCCTTGCGCGTGTTCCCGCCGGAACGGTGCGCGGTGAACGTGTCCCATCGTGTGATTTCCCCCTCTGTCTTCACCGCGAAACTGCCGGTTGCGGGATGCTGGCGATAACGTTCGTTCACTCTCCCGGCCGGTTCGGGTACCCAGTACTTGTCGGTAGGGATGGATGCAGTCGCTTCATGGAGGCAGTGATGGGTGTGGCAGCCGGTCCGATCCGCGTGGTGGTGGCCAAGCCGGGGCTCGACGGCCACGATCGCGGGGCAAAGGTGATCGCGCGTGCGCTGCGCGACGCCGGTATGGAGGTCATCTACACCGGCCTTCACCAGACCCCCGAGCAGATCGTCGACACCGCGATCCAGGAGGACGCCGACGCGATCGGGCTGTCCATCCTCTCCGGTGCCCACAACACGCTCTTCGCCGCAGTGATCAAGCTGCTCAAGGAGCGGGACGCTGAGGACATCCTGGTCTTCGGCGGCGGGATCATCCCCGAGGCGGACATCGCTCCGCTGAAGGAGCAGGGCGTCGCGGAGATCTTCACGCCGGGGGCGACGACGCAGTCGATCGTGGACTGGGTGCGGGCGAATGTCAGGCAGCCGGCAGGGGCTTAGGCCGTCGTGCGCGGCGGGCGAGTGGGGGTTGTCGTCCCTGGGGGCTCTGCCCCCAGACCCCCGATCGGCCTGAACGGCCTCGTCCTCAAACGCCGGACGGGCTGTTGGGTACCGATCGGCTCCGAGAGGCGCCGGCCACCGTAGGGCGGCCCTACGCCGATGCCAACTCCTCCGCCATCGCCGCCCGCAACCGCAAGGTCGTCACCAGGCGTTGGAACGCCTCCGCCCAGTAGCCGCCCGCCCCGGGTGACGCGTCCTCCGTCTCGTCGGGTATCGCCAGCAGGCCGTCGAGGCGGCTCGCCTCGAAGGGGTCGAGGCAGCGTTCGGCCAGGCCCATCACGCCGCTGAAGCTCCATGGATAACTCCCCGCGTCCCGCGCGATGTTGAGCGCGTCCACCACCGCCCGACCGAGCGGCGCGGACCAGGGCACCGCGCACACCCCGAGCAGCTGAAACGCCTCGGACAGGCCGTGTGCCGCGATGAAACCGGCCACCCAGTCGGCCCGTTCGGCTGCGCTCAGGGTGCCGAGCAGCTTGGCGCGTTCGGCCAGCGACACCGCGCCAGGACCGCCGGCCTCCGGCGCGGACGGGGTTCCGAGGAGCGCACGGGCCCACTCGGGGTCCCGCTGCCGCACGGCGGCCCGGCACCAGGCCGCGTGCAGTTCGCTCTGCCAGTCGTCCGTCACGGGCAGTGCCACGATCTGCCCCGGCGTACGCCCGCCCAGCCGCTTGGACCAGGTCCCGAGCGGTGCCGCCTCCACCAACTGGCCGAACCACCATGATCGTTCACCTCGTCCTGCCGGAGCCTTGGCCACGACACCGTCGCGCTCCATGCTCGCGTCGCACTCGTGCGGAGCCTCAACGGTGATCATCGGCGAGCCGCCCGTGTGGTCGACGGCCACGCAGGCCGCGGCCCTGAGGGCCATCCGCGCCGCGAGCGCCGAACCCGGCAGTGCGGAGAGCAACTCCGCTGCCGTCGCCCGCACGTTGCGACTGCGGTCGGCCAGCGCCTGTTCCAGGAAGGGCTCGTCCTCGGGGCTTAGGCCCGTACGCAGCGAGTCGAGGAACATGAGACGGTCCTCGGCCCGCTCCGTCGACCAGGTCGTGGTGAGCAGTTCGCGGGCGGCGGCGGGTTCACGGGCGCGTATGGCGGACAGGAGCGCGACCCGCTCGGCGAACAGGCCTTCCTCCCACAGGCGCCGCGTCTGCTCCGTGTCCTCGGGGTGCGGCAGGGTGGCGCCCCCGCCCGGGGCCGCACGCAGGGCGAACCGCCAGTCGGGGTTCAGCCGGGCGAGCCACACGGCGCGCGGCCCTGCGAACGCCAGCGCCGCCGGCCGCAGATCCGTACGCCCACGGGCCGCGTCCAGCAGCGCGGGCAGCGCCTGAGGGGGTGCCGCGAAACCGCGGGCGTTCGCCGCCGCAAGCCACTGCGGCAGCAGCTCCATGAGGTCCGGCGCCGTGCCCCTACGGCCGCCGCCGCCCGTGCCCGGCCGGTCGGCCAGCAGCAGCGCCAGCCTGCGGGCCGCCGCGAGGGGCAGCACGGGCCGTGGGTCCTCGGCAGCCGGCTCGGGCCGTGCGGCCGCCGGCACCGCCCGCAGCCCGGCCCGCCGCCGAACGGTCTCCGCGGCCGCGGCGTCCAGCAGGGCCACCGGCGCCTCCCGTCCCGGCGCTCCGCCCGGCGGGGTGCGCCGCTCCGTGCCGAGCAGTGCCGCCGTGACGAGTTCCTCCCAGGCGCCCGAGGCGGGCGCATCCACCGGCGTGGACGTCCTGTTCATGCGGTTCCTTTCCGTGAGGGCCCGCCCCGTGTGGGCGCCGTACGGCGGTCCTTTGACTGATGGATCAGCACAGCTGCACCGCCTCTCCCGCTCCCTCCGGCCACGCCGTCAGCGGCGTGAATCCCCGGTGGCCGCACTCCCCGAAGACCTTGACCGGGGCGCCGCCCGAGAGGGCGACCAGGCGCCACAGCCCGGGGCGGGCACGGGCAGTGGGAGTCAGCGGCAGCGCAGCGTCCGCGTCGGCGTCCGCCAACTGCCAGGAGTCGCCGTCCGGGACCGGTATGACCCGGTCCAGCGTGACCGGGACGGAGTCAAGCCAGGGGTCGTCCCGCAGGGCCCCGCCGTAGCGGGCGGCCGCCTGGGCCGTCGTCACTCCCGGCGGCCGTGTCACCGACGGTGCCGGTGGTGCGAACTGCTCGCCCAGGGCCACCCGTGATTGCCCGGCACCCGGATAGGCGGACACCTCGGCATCCAGGGTCAGCCCGACGGGCAGCGCCAACTCCGGGGCGCGCCCCGCGGCACCATAGGAGAGGAGGAGCGCGGTGCGGTCCGAGTCCGTGCCGTGCAGCCAGATCCTGCGGGTCGTCAGGCGCGCGTCCGCCGTGTCGTACTGGGCGAGGACCAGCCAGCGGTCGCGCAGCGGCGGCCCGTCCGCCGAGCCGGGCAGGCCGATCCGGGAGCGGACCGTCGCCGCCAGGCCGTCCGGGAGCCGTTCGCGGTGCAGCCAGCCCTGGTCGAGGAGATGGAGCAACGCGCACTCCTCCAGCAGACGCACCGGCCAGCCCGGCCCGGACGACGGGATCGCCCCCAACTCCCGCACCCGCGCGGCCAGTCCAGGGGCCTGGGCATCGACCATGCGGGCCGCAGTCTCCTCCCACAGCCCGTACCCCGCCTGCTCCGCGCTCGCCAGCCCGCCGCGCAGCAGATCCGCCAGGCGCTGCTCCAACTCGGTCGCACCCGCGGTGATCCGCTCGGCCCTGCGCTCCGCCCGGCGCCGCGCGGCCTCCGGATCACCGGACCCGGACGGTGATCCGGACGCCCCCGCCGTCCGCTTCTGCTCGGCGCGCTGCCTTCTCCCCGCTATCCACTGCTCCGCCCAGTCGGGCGCCTGCCCCGACGGCACCGCACCGTCCCCACCCGCCCAGAGCAGCAGCAACCCGAGCGCGTGCTTGCACGGGAACTTGCGGCTCGGGCAACTGCACTTGTACGCGGGGCCCGCCGCATCTGCGATGTCCACGACCGTCTGATACGGCTTGCTGCCACTGCCCTTGCACTGCCCCCACACCGTCCCCTCGTCGGAACTCCCCGCCTCGGACCACGGCCCCGCCGTGCCGAGTTTGCTGCCCGCTTTGCGTGACGCGGCGTCAGGCGCCAGCGCCAGCACCTGATCCGCGCTCCAGCGCACCCCCTGCTGAGTCATGCCGTCGAAGGTAGATCCCGCCACTGACAATCGGTCCTGCGAGCGCCCTCTCTCGAGAGTTTTCCCAGGTCAGAACGGATTGTCAGTGGCGTAGTGCAACGTGGATGCCAGATCCGAACCGGCCGAGCTGGAGGGGGCCTCAGCCATGTCTGTGTCCGTGGAACCGACGATCGTCGAAGCTGCCGACGTACCCGCGAAGGAGCCGGCAGAGGCGTTGCGGCCGCACGCCGAGGACGCCTTCGCCGGTGAACTCGCCGCGCTGGCCGCGCAGGACGACCGCCCGCGCCCGGCCCGCTGGAAGCTGTCGCCGTGGGCGGTGGCGACGTATCTGCTCGGCGGCACCCTGCCGGACGGCACGGTGATCACACCGAAGTACGTGGGCCCGCGCCGCATCGTCGAGGTCGCCGTCACCACGCTCGCCACCGACCGCGCCCTGCTCCTGCTCGGCGTGCCCGGCACCGCGAAGACCTGGGTGTCCGAGCACCTGGCCGCGGCGGTCAGCGGCGACTCGACACTGCTCGTGCAGGGCACGGCGGGCACGCCGGAGGAGGCGATCCGCTACGGCTGGAACTACGCGCAGCTGCTGGCGAACGGCCCGAGCCGGGCCGCCCTGGTGCCCAGCCCCGTCATGCGGGCCATGGCGGAGGGGATGACGGCACGGGTGGAGGAGCTGACCCGTATCCCCGCCGACGTCCAGGACACGCTGATCACGATCCTCTCCGAGAAGACGCTGCCGATACCGGAGCTGGGCCAGGAGGTGCAGGCCGTCCGGGGCTTCAACCTGATCGCCACGGCCAACGACCGGGACCGCGGGGTCAACGACCTCTCCAGCGCCCTGCGCCGCCGCTTCAACACGGTGGTGCTGCCGCTGCCGGAGAGCGTCGAGGCCGAGGTCGACATCGTCTCGCGCCGAGTGGACCAGATCGGCCGCTCGCTCGACCTGCCGGCCGTGCCCGACGGCATCGACGAGATCCGCCGGGTCGTGACCGTCTTCCGCGAGCTGCGCGACGGGGTCACGTCCGACGGGCGTACGAAGCTCAAGTCGCCGAGCGGCACGCTGTCGACGGCCGAGGCGATCTCGGTCGTCACCAGCGGGCTCGCCCTGGCCTCCCACTTCGGCGACGGCGTGCTGCGGGCCGGGGACGTCGCCGCGGGCATCCTCGGCGCCGTAGTCCGCGACCCGGCGGCCGACCGCGTCATCTGGCAGGAGTACCTGGAGGCGGTCGTCCGCGAGCGCGACGGATGGAAGGACTTCTACCGGGCCTGCCGTGAGGTGAGCGCGTGAACGACCTGGGGTGGGGCCGGTCCGGCGGGAGCGGCGGAAACAGCGGGAACAAGGGGTCGGGCGGGGGCCAGGGACCGGGCGGATCGGTGTGCGGGGCGCACGAGGACGGCGTGTACGGCGGGCACGGCAGCGGCCCGGAGGGCTCCCGGAAGGCATTCGGCGGCCGCATGCGAGGGGTGCGATGACCAGGACGACGAGGGGGACGGCGTGACAGGGACGGCGAGGGGCGGGAGCGGCGCGGCCGGTGACGGGCCGCTGCTGCTGGGCGTACGACATCACGGACCCGGCTCGGCACGAGCGGTGCGGGCGGCGCTGGACGCGGCCCGGCCCCGGGCCGTGCTGATCGAGGGGCCGCCCGAGGCCGACGTACTGATCCCGCTCGCCGCCGAGGAGGACATGCGGCCGCCGGTCGCCCTCCTCGCGCACGCGGTGGACGAGCCCGGCCGCTCGGCCTTCTGGCCGCTCGCCGAGTTCTCCCCGGAGTGGGTCGCGATCCGGTGGGCCCTGGAGCACGACGTACCGGCGCGCTTCATCGACTTGCCGGCGACCCACACCCTGGCGTGGAGCAAGGACATGGAGGGGGAACTAGGAGGGGGCGCGGGCGGCGGACGCGAGGGCGGCGTCGATACGGCCGGGGGCGGGGCCAACTCCGGTACCGGTGCTGTGGCAGCGCTTCGGGCCAGGCCGGACGCCGGCCACGGCGCGGGGGCCGACGCAGGAGCCGACGCCACGGCCGGATCCGACGTGGAGGCCGAGACCGTGGCAGGCTCCGCCGTCGATGTCACCCCCGACACCGACAGGCGGGCCGAAGCCGATCCCGCTGCCGATTCCGGTGGCCGGCCCTCTGCCGACAGGTCGGCCATGGAGACCGACGTCCGTATCGACCCGCTCGCCGTGCTCGCCGAAGCCGCCGGGTACGACGACCCGGAGCGGTGGTGGGAGGACGTCGTCGAGCACCGGGGGGTGGGAGAGGGCGACGCGTTCGCGCCCTTCCTGGTGCTCGAAGAGGCCATGGGAGCGTTGCGGGAGGCGTACGGCAGCGGGGGACATGACCGGGATCTCGTACGGGAGGCGTACATGCGGCTCCAGGTACGGGCCGCACAGCGGGAGTTCGGGGACGCGGTGGCCGTCGTGTGCGGGGCCTGGCATGTGCCCGCGCTGCGGCAGAAGACGGCCGTCGCCGCCGACCGGTCGCTGGTCAAGGGGCTGCCCAAGGTCAAGACGGACATGACATGGGTGCCGTGGACGTACCGGAGGCTCGCACGGGTCAGCGGATACGGGGCGGGCATCGACTCGCCGGGCTGGTACGGGCATCTGTTCGCCGTTCCGGACCGGCCGGTCGAGCGGTGGATGACCAAGGTGGCCGGGCTGCTGCGGGGCGAGGACCGGATCGTCTCCTCGGCCCATGTCATCGAGGCGGTGCGGCTGGCGGAGACGCTCGCGGCGATGCGGGGCCGCCCGCTGCCGGGGCTCGGCGAGACGACGGATGCCGTGCGCGCGGTGATGTGCGAGGGCTCGGACGTGCCGCTGGCGCTGGTGCACGACCGGCTGGTCGTCGGGGATGTGCTGGGGGAGGTGCCGCAGGCGGCGCCGGCGGTGCCGTTGCAGCGGGACCTGGACCGGATCCAGCGACGGCTGCGGTTCAAACCGGAGGCGCTGGAGCGGGAGTTGGAGCTCGACCTGCGCAAGGAGACCGACGCAGGCCGCAGCAGGCTGCTGCACCGACTGCGGTTGCTGGGCGTGGCATGGGGCGAACCGGTGGCTTCGCGGGGGAGCACGGGCACGTTCCGGGAGACATGGCGGCTGCGCTGGGAGCCGGAGCTGGCCGTGCGGGTGGCGGAGGCCGGGGTGTGGGGCACGACGGTGCTCGCCGCCGCGACGGCCAAGGCGGAGGCGGACGCCGTCGCCGCACAGGCCCTGGCCGATGTCACCGGACTCGCCGAGCGCTGCCTGCTGGCCGAGCTCCCCCAGGCGCTACCGGTGGTGATGCAGGTCCTCGCCGACCGGGCCGCGCTCGACACGGACGTCGGCCACCTCGCGCAGGCCCTGCCGGCCCTGGTCCGCTCCCTCCGGTACGGCGATGTACGCGGCACGGACACAGGAGCGCTGGCCGGGGTCGCCGCGGGCCTCGCCGAGCGGATATTCGTCGGCCTGCCCCCGGCCTGCGCGGCCCTGGACGCGGACGCCGCCGAGGAGATGCGGCGCCATGTGGACGCGGTGCACGGGGCGGTGGGACTGCTGGGCGATGCGCCCGCACCGGACCACCGCGACCTTCGGGGCCGCTGGCACTCGGTTCTGCGTGTGCTGTCCGTCCGGGACACCGTGCCGGGTGTGGTCCGGGGGCGGGCCGTGCGGCTGTTGCTGGACGACGGGGAGTTGGGGCAGGAGGAGGCGGCGCGGCTCATGGGTCTCGTGCTGTCGCCTGGAACTCCGCCGGGGGATGCCGCCGCTTGGATCGAGGGGTTCGTCGGAGGAGGGTCCGGCGGCGGGATGCTCCTCGTGCACGACGAGCGGCTGCTCGGGCTGGTCGACTCCTGGCTGACCGGGGTGCCGGCGGAGGCGTTCACGGACGTACTGCCCCTGCTGCGGCGGACGTTCTCGGCGTACGAGCCGGGGGTGCGCCGGACGCTGGGCGAACTCGTCCGGCGCGGACCGGGGGAGCGGGGGAGCGTGACGGCCGCCGGCTCCGGCATACCGGGCTTCGCGGCCGACCTCGACCCCGGGCGCGCGGACGCCGTGCTGCCGGTGGTCCGGTTGCTGCTGGGCCTGGACGGACCGGGCGGCCCGGGCGGAGTGGAAGAGGACATCGACAACGACCTTGTGGGGGTGGCGGGATGACGAGGGACGGACTGACAGAAGCCCAGGAGGATGTCGGCGCAACGGCAGTCGGCAGGAACTGGAACGGCAACGGGAACCGCAGCAGACGCGCGGGCGGGGAGAAGGACCGTCCGGCGGTCGCCGTTCCCGTGATGCCGCTCTGGGACCGGCCTTGCACGGGGGTGTGCCGATGACGGCCGAGGCGATGGACCCGGCAGCCCCGGCGCAGGAGCGGCTGCGGCGCTGGCGGCTGGTGCTCGGGGGCGACGCCGCCGACGGCACGGGATGCACTCTGTCGGGGCAGGACAGCGCGATGGACGGGGCGTTGGCCGCGCTCTACGGGAAGGGCGACAAGCAAGGGCAGGCGAGGCGGGACCGGTCGGCTGGGCTCGGGGCGTCGGCGCCGTCGGTGGCGCGCTGGCTCGGGGACATCCGGACGTACTTCCCCTCCTCCGTCGTCCAGGTCATGCAGCGCGACGCCATCGACCGGCTCGGGCTGTCCGCGCTGCTGCTGGAGCCGGAGATGCTGGAGGCGGTGGAGGCCGACGTCCACCTCGTCGGCACGCTGCTCTCGCTCAACAAGGCGATGCCGGAGACGACCAAGGAAACGGCACGGGCCGTTGTCCGCAAGGTCGTCGAGGACCTGGAGAAGCGGCTCGCCACCCGCACTCGGGCCACCCTCACCGGCGCCCTCGACCGCAGCGCCCGGATCAACCGGCCGCGCCACCACGACATCGACTGGAACCGCACCATCGCGGCCAACCTCAAGCACTACCTGCCCGAGTACCGGACGATCGTGCCGGAGCGGCTCATCGGCTACGGGCGGGCGTCCCGGTCCGTGAAGAAGGAAGTCGTCCTCTGCATCGACCAGTCGGGGTCGATGGCGGCATCCGTGGTCTACGCGTCCGTGTTCGGGGCGGTGCTCGCGTCCATGCGGTCGATCGACACGCGACTCGTCGTCTTCGACACGGCGGTGGTGGACCTCACCGACCAGCTCGACGACCCGGTGGACGTGCTCTTCGGCACGCAGCTGGGGGGCGGCACGGACATCAACCGGGCACTCGCCTACTGCCAGTCGCAGATCACCCGGCCCGCCGAGACGGTGGTCGTGCTCATCAGCGATCTCTACGAAGGCGGGATACGGAACGAGATGCTCAAACGGGTCGCCGCGATGAAGGCGTCCGGAGTGCAGTTCGTCACGCTGCTGGCGCTCTCGGACGAAGGGGCGCCGGCCTACGACCGGGAGCACGCGGCCGCGCTGGCCGCGCTGGGGGCACCGGCGTTCGCGTGCACGCCCGATCTCTTCCCCGAAGTGATGGCGGCGGCCATCGAGAAGCGACCGCTGCCCATACCTGACACCGCATGACCGGACACGACACGGCATGACCGGAAAGAGCGCGACCGGGCTGACAGGGGACGGTCACTGACGATTTGTCGATGCATCGTCGTCCGACTTGGTCCAACAAAACGGACATGCCTACCCATCAGTAACAGGGGGCTTGCGCAACCTCGGGAGGAGCGTGCGAGGATCGACGCCTCATCAGCGGCGCGCCGTTGCGCCGCCTCGTCCGTACCGCACCGCGTCGCGCCGACTCGTAGCTCGTTACGGCTCGTTACGTGCGATTCGTTCCGCCGCACGGGAGGACCACCCCCTCTTGACCTGGCCAGCAGCCTTGCCCGGTGCCGCTCTGCGCGTGATGCGCACGGCGGCCGGACGGCGTGCGCTGCAAGTGGTTCTGCTGGTGGGTGGGTTGTTCGCGCTGGGGCTCCTCTGCGGGGAACAGGCGCATGCGGCGGAGGGGGTGCCGACCGCCTCCTCGTCCGAGGTCGTGACGACCGCTCCGGCGGACGGCGTCCGGGCGTTGACGAGCGACACCGTCGCCACGGTCAGTCGGCTCACGCAGCCACCCCGACCCCAGCAGGCCGCTCCGGACAAGCCCAAGCCGAAGGCTCCCGCCGCGCAGGCACCGGCACAGGCACCGGCACCAGTCCCGGCACCGACCGATCCCAGGCCCGCCCCGAATCCCCGCGCCCTTCCCGCGACCCCGGGCGCAGCCGGTCGGATCCTCACTCCGTCGACCGGTGAGCTCGTCCGCTCCGTGGGTGATCGCGTCGTGCAGCCGGTCGGTGGTCTGGTGGAGACCGTGACCGCCCAGCTGGGCAGGGTGACCGCGCAGATACCGCCGTTGGCGTCGTGGCCCTCCCTGCCGGGGCTGCCCGGGTCGCCGTCGATGCCGGGCCTGCCCGCACTGCCCGGCTTTCCTTCATCGCCGGGACGGATACTTCCCGCGCCCGTCGCACAGGCACCCCAGCCGGGTGTCGCAGGGCACTCGGGGACGGAAGGCGCCGTCGACGACAGGCGCTCCGCAGCGACCGCGAGCGGTACGACGTACGGGCCGCGGCTCGTCGTGGACGTGACCGCGGGCGACGCCACCGCCGCGCAGGGCGGCGGCCGGAGGGCCACCGGTGCCGGGCACGCCCCGGCGCACCAGGCCCCCGACGGCGACCCGGCCGGTGTTCCGGCCAACCGGGCCGCGGTCGACAACGGCACCTCGAGGCACGCTGACGCGCACGCCGTCGCCCTGAGTCACCGGCCGCTCGTGCGGCTCGTGCCCGGCGCCGCCGTTCGCACCGCCGCGGCCGGTACCCGGGACAGGCACCGGGACATTCCCGTATTCCCCGGCTAGGGCAGGCCCTTCCCCCGCCACGGACCTGCCGCGCGGGGGTGGAGCAGGTCTGCCCGCCCGTCCGGACATTTCTTCGTTCTCCGGACGCAAGCCGCCGACTCCGCTGGTCCCGACTCCCCGGACCAGGACCGGAAGCGGCGCCGGAATTGTCCCCAAGCCTTTCGAAGAAGCCCCGGAACTCCCCGGATCTCCCCGGAGATCAAGGAGCGCGGAGCTTCCAGGGATCTAAGGATCTGACGCACGCATGAACAAGAACATCCGCCGCTCCATCGTCATAGCCGCCGGTGTCACCGGCGCATGGGCGCTCGGTTCCGCCGTCGCCAGCGCCGACGAGTTGCCCTCTTCCTCCCTGTCCGTGTCCGACACGACCTCCGATCCGGCCTCCGATCCGGCCACGGACGCGACCGTCGACTCCGGCAGCACCCTCGGCGCGCTGACCGACACCGTCACCGGCACGGTCGACGGCGTCGTCACCGGCGTCCAGCACACCGTCTCCGGTGTCACCGGGACGGCCGGCTCCACCGCGGCCAAGGCGACCGCCACGGTCACCGGCGCGGAGAGGACGCTGCCCGGCGGCACCGCCGAGCAGGCCCGTAAGTACGTCGACGCCGAGGTGTCCGCCCCGCAGGCGGTCAAGAAGGCGTCCAGGATCAAGGGCGCCGCCGCCATCCAGGGCGCCAAGGCCGCCCGCGCCGCGCAGGCCGAGGCGAAGGCCGCGGCCGCCCAGGGAGCCACCACCGTGACCGACACGGCCTCCTCCCCGCAGGGCGAGGTCGACTACCTCTTCGGCCCCCTCGCCGCCTTCGCACCGGAGCTGGAACAGGCGCTGGCCGCCGCCCAGACCAAGCTGCAGGGCGTGCAGTCGGCGGCCCGCACCCAGGCGCAGGGCGTCGACGGTGTCGTACGGACGAAGGCGCAGCAGTCCGTCGCGGGCGCGGGCCGTACCGCGGCGGGTGTTCAGGGACGTGCCGCAGGCGTGGCGTCCCTTGCGCAGGGCGAGGCCGGGGTCGTCGCCGGTGCCGCCCGGGCCTCCGTGGCCGCGGTCCCCGGCCATGTCACCGGCACGGTCGGCGGGGCCGAGCAGAAGGTCGTCGGCACCGTGAAGAGCGTTCCCGGCGCGGTCACCCCGGTCGTCGCGGAGACGGCCGCGGCCGTCGTGCCGCCCCTCGCAGCCCACGCCGTGCAGGGCGTGACGCCGGTCGCCGGCCAGGCGGTGGCGGGCGTCGTGCCGGTCGCCCAGCAGACCGTCGGCGGGATCGCGCCCACCGTCACCCACGCCGTGGACGGGGTGACGCCGTTGGCCACGGGCGCCGTGAGCGGCGTGCTGCCTGTCGCGGGCGGCGCCGTGACCGGGGTGGGGCAGACCGCCGGTCACGCGGTCGGCGCCGCGACGGCGCTGGCGTACGGCGCGGTGGCCGGTGTCCAGCCGGTCGCGGGCGGGGTCGTCGAGGGCGTGCAGCCGGTGGCGGGAGGCGTCGCCCAGGGGGTGACTCCCGTCGCCGGCGGCGCGGTGTCCGATGTGCAGTCCGTCGCCGGGGGTGCCGTGCACGGCGTGGCGCCGGTCGCCGGTGGTGTCGTCGCGGACGTGCCGTCGTACGCCACCGGTCTGGTCGGTCAGGTCACCGAGGACGCGACGGGCGCCGTGCTGCCGCCGGTCGTGCACACCGCCCTGGACGGCGTGCTGCCGGTCGCCGGGCAGGCCGTGGCGGACGCGGGCGGGCTGGCGTACGGCGTCACGGGTGACGTCCGGCCGTTCGCCGGTGGGATCGCCGACGACGCGGCGCCGCTCGCGTACGGCGTGGCCGGTCACGCGACCGGCCTGGGACACGGCGTCGCCGGGCAGGTGCCGCAGTTCGCGCAGGGCGTCACCGGGGCCGCCCAGCCCGTCGTCGACCTGGTCGAGCCGGTGGTCCAGGGCGTCGGCGGCAGCGCGACGACGCTCGCGTACGGCGTCGCGGGCGATGTGACTCCCTTCGCGTACGGGGTCGCCGAAGACGTCGACCCCTTCGCCCACGGCGTCGTGGGCCAGGTGGCACCCTTCGCCGGCGACCTGACCGACACCGTCCGGTCCACCGGCGGCCCGCTCGCCGCACACGCCGTCACCGGCGTCCAGGGCGTCACCGAGTCGATCACGCCCGGCTACGTGCAGAACGTGCAGTACGGCGTCTGACGCCCGACCGACTCCGCGGACCCAGGGACCCGGACGGCCGAAAGCCGTCGGACCGGCCGGCCCGCACCCCGCGGATGGAGCCAGGTGATCCCCATTGGGGTGGGGATCAACTGCTCCGAGCCCCCTTCCGGGGCTGAACAGGGGGCCTCACCGGGTCAACCCCAGCCCGGTGAGGCCCTTCCCCGTGCGTGCCTCGCACGCCCTTGCGAACCGTGCCTGTCCCTCACATCCGGCACGCCGTGCCAGTGAGCGCGGCATCATGTGACAGGTATCACCGCTCAGGTGTGACCCTCGATTTAGGGGCCCTCCGCAAGCAGCGATAACCTGCGAGACGGACATGCCGCGCGCTCGGACACCGTGTGCGCCTCCCCTGTGACTAGCGGACGTCACGTTGCCCTTCGCGGCACGCCCACGCATCCAACGAACCGCGAGATCACTGATAGGGACGGAAGCGCGTGGACCTGTTCGAGTACCAGGCGAGGGACCTCTTCGCCAAGCACGATGTACCGGTGCTGGCCGGTGAAGTCATCGACACGCCTGAGGCGGCCCGCGCAGCCACCGAGCGCCTCGGTGGCAAGTCTGTCGTCAAGGCCCAGGTGAAGGTCGGCGGCCGTGGCAAGGCCGGTGGCGTGAAGCTCGCCGCCACCCCGGACGAGGCGGTCGAGCACGCGACCAACATCCTCGGCATGGACATCAAGGGCCACACGGTCCACAAGGTGATGATCGCCGAGACGGCGCCCGAGATCGTGGAGGAGTACTACGTCTCCTTCCTCCTCGACCGTGCCAACCGCACCTTCCTCTCCATCGCCTCCGTCGAGGGCGGCATGGAGATCGAGGAGGTGGCGGCCACCCGCCCCGAGGCCGTCGCCAAGACGCCGATCGACGCCAACGAGGGTGTGACCGAGGAGAAGGCCCGCGAGATCGTCGCGGCCGCCAAGTTCCCGGCCGAGGTCGCCGACAAGGTCGTGAACGTCCTCGTCAAGCTGTGGGACACCTTCATCAAGGAGGACGCCCTCCTGGTCGAGGTCAACCCCCTGGCCAAGGTCGCCTCCGGTGACGTCATCGCCCTGGACGGCAAGGTCTCGCTGGACGAGAACGCCGAGTTCCGTCAGCCGGAGCACGAGGCCCTCCAGGACAAGGACGCGGCCAACCCGCTCGAGGCCGCCGCCAAGGAGAAGAACCTCAACTACGTCAAGCTCGACGGCGAGGTCGGCATCATCGGCAACGGCGCGGGTCTCGTCATGAGCACCCTGGACGTCGTCGCGTACGCCGGTGAGAACCACGGCGGCGTCAAGCCCGCCAACTTCCTCGACATCGGCGGCGGCGCCTCCGCGGCCGTCATGGCGAACGGCCTGGAGATCATCCTCGGCGACCCGGACGTCAAGTCCGTCTTCGTCAACGTCTTCGGCGGCATCACCGCGTGCGACGAGGTCGCCAACGGCATCGTCCAGGCGCTGAAGCTCCTGGAGGACAAGGGCGAGGAAGTCACCAAGCCCCTCGTCGTCCGTCTGGACGGCAACAACGCCGAGCTGGGTCGCAAGATCCTCTCCGACGCCAACCACCCGCTGGTGCAGCGCGTGGACACCATGGACGGCGCGGCCGACAAGGCCGCCGAGCTCGCGGCTGCGAAGTAAGGGACGAGGGACACACAGCCATGGCTATCTTCCTCAACAAGGACAGCAAGGTCATCGTCCAGGGCATGACCGGCTCCACGGGCATGAAGCACACCAAGCTCATGCTCGCCGACGGCACCAACATCGTCGGTGGCGTCAACCCGCGCAAGGCGGGCACGACCGTTGACGTCGACGGCACCGAGATCCCGGTCTTCGGCACCGTCGCCGAGGCGATCGAGAAGACGGGCGCGAACGTATCCGTCCTCTTCGTACCGCCGGCCTTCGCCAAGGCCGCCGTGGTCGAGGCGATCGACGCCGAGATCCCCCTCGCGGTCGTCATCACCGAGGGCATCGCGGTCCACGACTCGGCCGCGTTCTACGCGTACGCCGTGTCCAAGGGCAACAAGACCCGGATCATCGGCCCGAACTGCCCCGGTCTCATCACCCCGGGCCAGTCGAACGCCGGCATCATCCCGGGCGACATCACCAAGCCGGGCCGCATCGGCCTGGTCTCGAAGTCCGGCACGCTGACGTACCAGATGATGTACGAGCTGCGTGACATCGGCTTCTCCTCGGCCGTCGGCATCGGTGGCGACCCGGTCATCGGTACGACGCACATCGACGCGCTCGCCGCGTTCGAGGCCGACCCCGACACCGACCTGATCGTGATGATCGGTGAGATCGGTGGCGACGCCGAGGAGCGCGCCGCCGCGTTCATCAAGGAGAACGTGACCAAGCCGGTCGTCGGCTACGTCGCGGGCTTCACCGCGCCCGAGGGCAAGACCATGGGTCACGCGGGTGCCATCGTCTCCGGGTCCTCCGGCACGGCTGCCGCCAAGAAGGAAGCCCTCGAGGCCGCCGGTGTGAAGGTCGGCAAGACGCCGACCGAGACGGCGAAGCTGGCGCGGGAGATCCTGGCCGGCTGAGGCGTTTTCAGCTGAGCGTCGGTGGGCCCGTTCCCCTGGGTGGGGGCGGGCCCACCGGCGTTTCGCCACGCGGCTATTGAGTCAGCGGTACGAGCCGCTCCGGCCCGTGCGCAGTTGCCCCCCGCAGCTTCGCCCGTAGCTGCACCTCCCCCTGTGACAGTGCCCCCAGGGCCACCCGTGGTGGGACCCCCCGCACGGTCGAGCCCGGGGGTACCGGGGGCTCGTAGTGCGTGGGGGCCGTACGAAGGGCCAGGGCCGTTGTGCCGATCAGGGCCGTTGTGAAGGCGATGGCGGCCCGCGTCCAGAAGCGGGCGCTGCGTTCGCCGCGGCTGCGGACCGTCGGTGGTCCGGGGGCGGGCTGCCGCTCCGTGGAGGCCAGTTCGACCAGACGGCGGTTCAACTCGGCCGGGTCGGCAAGCTCCGGCAGGCGTGCGGCGATCGCCTCGCGCGCGTGCAGCAGCCGGTGCGCCGCCGCCGGAGTGCTCGCCTCCGCCTCGGCCGCCGTCTCCGGCAGATCGAGGCCGACCCCGTCGTAGAGCAGCAGCGCCCTGCGGTACGACGGCGGGAGTTCCATGAGTACGTGCATCAGCTCGCGGTCGCGCCGGTCGACGAGCGGCGGCTCGGGGCGGCGCCGCAGGCCCGGGCGGAACCGGTGCCAGGGCGAGAGCGCGTACTCGTAGGCCGTCGCCCGCACCCACCCCGCCGGATCCCGGTCGACGGCCACCTCGGGCCAGCGCTGCCAGGCGAGTTGGAAGGCCCGCTCGACCGACTCGCGCGCCAGCTCGCGCCGCCCGGTGAGCAGGAACGTCTGCCGTACGAGGGCGGGGGCGCAGAACGCGTACAGCGCGTCGAAGGCCTGAGCGGGCGTCAGCTCGAGCGGCAGCGGGCTCGCAGGGGTCGACGTCACGGGGCGCCCTTTCGTACGAAAAAGTACATAAACGTATATTGAGCGACACTTCGGCGGTTTGCCTATTACGGCGATAAAGCGCGTGTCGTTGGGAGCATGGCGGTCGTGATCCAGACGACTGCTCGCCGAGCTCCGCTGCCGTACCTGCGTGCCCGGATCCGGGCCAGGATGCGGGACCGATCGCCCGGCCTTGGCGCCGGCGTGGCGGGCGGTGCGGTGGCCGCCGGGCTGGGGCTCGGGACGATCACCGTGCTGGTGATGGTGTTCTGGATCAGTTCGCCGTACCCCGACAGCGGGCCAGGCGGTGCCCTGCACGTCGCCGCAGCGCTGTGGCTGCTGGCGCACGGCACCGAACTGCTCCGCACCGACACGCTCTCGGGTGTCCCCGCCCCGGTGGGGGTCACTCCGCTGCTGCTGTTCGCGGTGCCGGTGCTGCTGGTGCACCGGGCGGCGCGGGACGTGGTGTACGGCGGCGAGGAGGACGGGCCGCTGCTGTCCGCCCGTACCGCCTGGGCGGGCGTCGTCCTCGGCTACCTCGGCGTCGGCGCGGCCGCGGCACTGTACGCCTCGGGCGGAGAGCTGCGCCCCTCGTGGGGGCGGCCCATGCTGTGTCTGCCGGTGCTCGTCATGGTGATGGCGGGGGCCGGGGTGTGGACCGCGTACGGGCATCCGCGCCGGGCGTTCGACGGTGTGCTGAAGCTGCTGCCGTCCGGTCTGCGCAGCTTCGTCCGCGGGCCGGGCTCCCACGCCCGCCTGGGCATCGCGGCGCGCTCCGCGGGGGCCGGTGCGGCGGTGCTCGTCGGGGGCGGGGCGGCTCTGGTGGCCGTGTCGCTGGTGTGGCACGGCGGGACGGCGCGGGTCTCCTTCCTGCAGCTGACGGAGGGCTGGTCGGGCCGTTTCGCCGTGCTGTTCCTGTGCCTGGTGCTGGTGCCGAACGCGGCGGTGTGGGGGGCCGCTTACGCCCTCGGGCCCGGGTTCGTGCTCGGCACGGGGCATGTGGTGGACCCGCTGTCCTCGGCACCGGCCCCGCTGCTGCCACCGTTTCCGCTGCTGGCCGCGGTGCCGGACGCGGGGGCCGGCTGGTGGCCGAACTGGGTCGCGGGAGCGGTGCCGGTGGCGGCCGGACTCGCGGTGGGGTGGTTCGTGGGCGGCGCGGAAGCGCGCGACGCGTCCTCCTCGCCCGACGCCGGAACGTCCGGGACCAGGAAGACCGCCGGCACCGCCCTGCTGGCGGCCCTGCTCTGCGGGGCCGCCATGGCCGTGCTCGCGACGATGGCGGGTGGGCGGCTCGGGGTCGGGGAGCTTGCCAGGTTCGGGCCGGTGTGGTGGGAGACGGGGGGCGCGGCGGCCGTATGGACGGCGCTCGCGGCGATTCCGACCGCGGTCGGCGTGCGGGCCTGGCGGTGCCGGGGCGGCCGGGGGAGCGGGGCAGGTGCAGACGCCGGCTCGAACACCCTCGCCCTGCGGCCGAGGACCATCGACCCGAAAGCGAAGATCGTCGAGCCGAGGCCGGAGGCGGCGGACTCGAAGCAGGAGAAGCAGGAGAAACAGGAGAAGTCGAAG
Organism: Streptomyces longisporus; assembly: GCF_039532765.1. NCBI lineage: Bacteria > Bacillati > Actinomycetota > Actinomycetes > Kitasatosporales > Streptomycetaceae > Streptomyces > Streptomyces longisporus. The sequence continues at coordinate 220,838 of NZ_BAAASG010000016.1, read as the reverse complement.
AAGACAAAGAAGGCAGACAAGGCAAATAAGGCGGCGAAGGCGGAGAAGGCGAAAGGCGGGGGCCGGTTCCGGAAGAAGAAGTCGGCTTCCGGCGGGGCGCAGAGTGCGGCGGACGCCGGGACACCCTCCGCCCCCTACGACCAGGACGACGGGTACGGCGCGCTGCGCGACCAGGAGGAGGAGGCGGGGTTCGGGCCGTACGACTTCCTGCCCGTCGATTCCTCGCCCCGGCCGGAGGCCTCATGGCCCGGCGAGGCCACCCGGGAGTCCCGCTGGGCGGCCCTCAAGGACGCGTCCGACCCGCCTCGGACGCCGGATGCACCGGAGACGCCGGACGGGCCGTGAGCGCCGATCGCGCTGTCGCAACGGCCGTTCGTCAGCCGTTCGTGCCCAGCAGCCCCCGCAGTTCCTTCGGCAGCAGCTGGGTGCAGGACTGCTTCGCCTGGTTCGTGAGGGCGTCGTTGGTGCAGTTGTAGTAGTCGCTGTACACCATCTGCGCGGTGAAGGTCGCGGCCACCAGTGCGATCGCCAGGGAGGCCGTCACCAGGCCGGTCACCGCCGCCGTCGTCTGCGGCCGGCCGCCGGGGTCGCCCGCGGGCTCGGCGCCGGTCCTCGCGCGCAGGGCACTGATCCCCCAGTACAGGGCGAGGGCGCCCAGCAGCAGGGCCACGTACGGCCAGCTGAACAGGGCGAAGAAGAAGGCCCACATGCCGCACAGCAGGGCGTAGCGGGCGCGGCGCTGCGAGGGGTCCGTCGGGTCCCAGCGCATGCCGGAGCTCGGGGTGTTGTTGCCCTGGCCCTCGGGGCCGGGGGGCGGACTGCCGGGGCGCTCACCGAAACCGCCGGGGGAGCGGCCCGGCTGGCGGTCGCTCCACTGGCTGCCCCACGGGGAACCGGACTCGCCGGACCCGTCGCCGTTCTCCCCCTCGGCCGGGCGGCGCGGCCGCCACGGGCGGTCCGGGGTGCCCTCCGGAGGCGGGGCGAAGGGGTTGTCGTCCTCGGGGGAGTCGCCGGTCTTGCGGTCCGAGGGTGCGTCGGGCGGAGAGGCGGGGCGCTCCCGCAGCAGCACGCCGCGGTGCTCCCCTCCCTCCACCGACTGCGGGGGGAGCGTGAGCAGTCGCAGGCTGCGGTCCGGCATCAAGTGAGCGTCTTCCCCTAGGCGATACGGCGGTGAGCAGGCGTTGATCAAGCAATGATCAGGCGTTCGTACGGCTGTCCTTGCACGAGCTTCCACTTCGGAAACGCACAGCACCACGACCACGTTCCCGACCCGGGCTCTCCCAGACGCTACCTTCCGGCCGCGCCCCCGTCCCGTGGGGGCTGCCCGGAGTGCCGGTATCGTTGCTGGCGTTCGGCCGCTTCGTAGACTTCCCCGTATCCCGGGGCGCGAAGCATTCGTACGAACGTACATACGGCCGACTGTACGGAACCGCTCCCCCGAGAAAGGGCCCCCACCGTGGCCGCCAAGCCCGTGGCCAAGCGCCTCGTCGTGCTGGTCTCCGGATCCGGCACCAACCTCCAGGCGCTGCTGGACGCCATCGAGACGACCGGCGTCGAGGCCTACGGCGCCGAGATCGTGGCCGTCGGGGCCGACCGCGCCGGCATCGAGGGACTCGCCCGGGCCGAGCGCGCCGGGCTGCCGACCTTCGTGACGAGGGTCAAGGACTACGGGAGTCGCGAGGAGTGGGACGCGGCGCTCGCCGAGGCCGTCGCCTCGTACGAGCCCGACCTCGTCGTCTCCGCCGGGTTCATGAAGATCGTGGGCAAGGAGTTCCTGGCCCGCTTCGGCGGCCGGTTCGTGAACACGCACCCGGCCCTCCTCCCCAGTTTTCCCGGAGCCCACGGTGTGCGCGACGCGCTCGCGTACGGCGCCAGGGTGACCGGTTGCACCGTCCACTTCGTCGACGACGGCGTCGACACCGGACCGATCATCGCTCAGGGCGTGGTGGAGGTCCGGGACGAGGACGACGAGAGTGCGCTGCACGAGCGCATCAAGGAAGTCGAGCGAAGGCTGCTCGTCGATGTCGTGGGGCGGCTCGCCCGCAACGGCTATCGCATTGAGGGACGAAAGGTAGTTATCCAGTGACCGCCGACAGCAACAAGCGGCCCCTTCGCCGGGCGCTCGTCAGCGTCTACGACAAGACCGGCCTCGAGGACCTCGCACGCGGCCTGCACGAGGCGGGCGTGGAGCTCGTCTCCACCGGGTCCACCGCCGGCCGTATCGCCGCCGCGGGCGTCCCCGTCACCAAGGTCGAGGAGCTCACCGGGTTCCCCGAGTGCCTGGACGGCCGGGTCAAGACCCTGCACCCCAGGGTGCACGCGGGCATCCTCGCCGACCTGCGCCTGGAGAGCCACCGCGAGCAGCTGGCCGAGCTGGGCGTCGAGCCGTTCGACCTGGTCGTGGTCAACCTCTACCCGTTCCGCGAGACCGTCGCCTCGGGGGCGTCCCCCGACGAGTGCGTCGAGCAGATCGACATCGGCGGCCCGTCGATGGTCCGCGCGGCCGCGAAGAACCACCCGTCGGTCGCCGTGGTCACCAGCCCGGCCCGCTACGGCGACGTCCTGGCCGCGGCCAAGGACGGCGGCTTCGACCTCACCACCCGCAAGCGGCTCGCCGCGGAGGCCTTCCGGCACACGGCCGAGTACGACATCGCGGTCGCGAGCTGGTTCGCGAGCGCCTACGCCCCTGTTGACGACTCTGAGTTCCCCGACTTCCTGGGCGCCACCTGGGAGCGCGCGCACACCCTGCGCTACGGCGAGAACCCGCACCAGCCCGCCGCCCTGTACGTCGACACTGCATCCATCAGCGGCTCCGCCGCGGGCGGAGGCGGCCTCGCGCAGGCCGAGCAGCTGCACGGCAAGGAGATGTCGTACAACAACTACACGGACACGGATGCCGCGCGCCGTGCCGCGTACGACCACGACGAGCCGGCCGTCGCGATCATCAAGCACGCCAACCCCTGCGGTATCGCCGTCGGTTCGGACGTCGCGGAGGCGCACCGCAAGGCGCACGCCTGCGACCCGCTGTCGGCGTTCGGCGGCGTCATCGCCGTCAACCGCCCGGTCTCGAAGGAGATGGCGGAGCAGGTCGCCGAGATCTTCACCGAGGTCATCGTCGCGCCGGACTACGAGGACGGCGCCCTCGAGGCCCTCGCCAAAAAGAAGAACATCCGCGTCCTGAAGGCCCCGTCCGCGCCCTCCCACCCCGCCGAGCTCAAGCCCATCGACGGCGGCGCGCTCCTCCAGGCGACCGACCGCCTCCAGGCCGAGGGCGACGACCCGGCCAACTGGACGCTGGCCACGGGCGAGGCGCTCTCCGCCGACGAACTGGCCGAGCTGTCCTTCGCCTGGAAGGCCTGCCGCGCCGTCAAGTCCAACGCGATCCTGCTCGCCAAGGACGGCGCCTCCGTCGGCGTCGGCATGGGCCAGGTCAACCGCGTCGACTCCGCGAAGCTCGCCGTCGAGCGTGCGGGCGCCGAGCGCGCCCGGGGCTCGTACGCCGCCTCGGACGCGTTCTTCCCCTTCCCGGACGGCCTGGAGATCCTCATCGAGGCCGGCGTGAAGGCGGTCGTCCAGCCGGGCGGTTCGGTCCGCGACGAGCTGGTGGTCGAGGCCGCGAAGAAGGCGGGCGTGACGATGTACTTCACGGGGACGCGGCACTTCTTCCACTGAGCCGCGCATTCGCCACAGTGTCATCCGCCCGTACGCGGTTTGCGCCGCGTACGGGCGGTTCCTCTGCGCTCTCACGTCAGACCCTCCTGGTCCGACCCATCGGATCCGTTGCTGGGCTCTCCTAGCGATTGCGGTCCTTGATGGGGCATCTTGACGGGGGATGCCGGGCGACTCGGTTCAGGCGCCGGGCATCGGGAGGATATTGAAGATGTCGGACGGGTTCTCCGTGGCTCTCGACGCGCTGCGCAAAGCCGCATCCGGGATCAGTACCAGACACGATGAACTGGCCCCGGCAGTCAACGACCGGTGAGGTCTTTGTGCGCCCATCGAGGTCAGTGCGCGCCGCGTTCCCCTGGGAGATCCCGTGAGCACCAGCAAACCGGCGTGGTCCGAACGCGAGCTGCCGGCGTTCTTCAAACGGTGGCGCACCGAATGGAAGGACGAGGAGCTCTCCCCCTCCAACTACCTCGACTACGAGGGCGGTTTGCGCTTCGTCCTGGCAGCGGCCTGGCTGTTCTGCCCCGAGACGGTCGAGTACCGCGGTTGCGTGTTCCTCAAGGAGAACTTCAGCCAGGACGTTGTCGACAACTGGTTCACGACTTTGGGCCATGATCGGGAACGAATCGAAGCAGTCGTCAATCAGGTCAGATTGTGGGACGTCTTCCTCAACGCTTCCCGGACGGACGACGAACAGCTAGGGGAGGAGCTGCCCCAGCTCGCGCTGGCTCTGGGGGAGTGCTGGCAGGGAGTCCTGTCCGCGCGCTACCCGGACCGGGAGATCACCGTCGAGGTCGGCGACGAGGAGGACGGCTCCTATGGGCCGGCTGTGACCTTCCGGACATCCCCGGCCGTCTCGGATTTCGACTAGCAGCCCGCGTAGCGCCCGTGGCTTCAAGTCCAGAAGCCAGGAAGTGATCTGCGCCGCGTATCTTGTCAAACGTTGAACGGACTCCTACAGTCCGGTTGATCGGAGTGGGACCGCTCCCACCTCCCGTGTCATCCGAGCGATGGAGCCGCGATGTCATCTGCACTTCTCCGGCCGGGACGCCTGATAGTCGGCGCCGTGGCGGCCTTGTCACTGCTTCTCCTGGGGCAGCCGCAAGCCCATGCGGCGTCCTGGGGAGCCCCGCAGACGGTTAACTCCTGGAACGTCATCAACGGACGGTGGACCGCCAACAACGAACTGGAGACCTACACTCCCGGCTGCGTCTGGTACGAGGGCAACACCCTGGTCATCAAGACCTACAAGTCGGGCGGCACGTACTACTCGGGCCGCGTGGAGTCCAAGGCGCTCTACGGCTACGGCACCTACAGCTTCACCGCGAACATGCCCAACGGCCAGGGCCTCCTGCCCGCGGTATGGGCGGCGTACCTGAATCCATGGCTGCCCGAGTTCGACGCCGCCGAAATCGTCGGCCAGAACGCGAACACCGTCTACCAGACATCCCACGACACCAACAACGCCCAGACCCAGTTCTCGAAGACGAATTCAGCGGGCTGGACCAACGCGTACCACAGGTACTCGTTCACCTGGTGGCCGGATCACATCGACTTCGCCGTGGACGGCACCATCACCGGCACCAAGTGGTACACCACTCCTGCGGGTGTCGGGATGCACTTCATCGTGAACACCGCCGTCGGCGGCGACTGGCCGGGCAACCCCAACGACTCGACATGGGCCACGGGAGACGGCGCGAGGTATCTGAAGGTCTCCTCGATCACGTACACCCCGTACTTTCCGTAAGGGTTCCGCTTCAGGTCGAACTGCGCAGTGCCGCCCAGGTGTTGGGCCCGACCTGGCCGTCGACCTCCAGCCCCTTGTCGCTCTGGAAGCTCCGTACCGCCGCGTCGGTGGCCTTGCCGAAGTCGCCGTCGACGCCTGAACCGCCCACGCCGTAGCCGCGCTTGGTCAGCATGCACTGGACCTGTACGACGCGTTGGCCGCGGTCGCCGAGTTGGGTGAGTTCGGTGCCGGAATAGGTGGTGCACTCGGTGAGCCATGGCGGCTTGGCCGGGGCGGGAGTCGACTTCGAGGGGGCGGAGGTCGGGGTGCCGGGGGTCTTCGAGCTGGGGCGGGGAGTGGGGCTGGTTCGGGGGGCGCCTTGCGTGCCGTTGGCGGAAGGGCCGGCGGAGGTGATCGGGTTCTCGTTCTTCATCCCCTTCGCCTTCGCCTTCTCCTTCGGGTTCTTGGACGGCGAGGAGGGCCCGTCGCCGGACGCGCTGGTCGTGGCGCTGGTGGAGGCCATGCCGGCGCTGCTTGCGAGGTTGCCGGAGGACGACGGGCGGGTGAGCAGGAAGGCGGTCACGGCTACGGCGCACACCCCGAGTACGGCGGTGAGGGCGACGTACCGCTTCCTGCGGGGCCGGACGGGTGCGGTAGGCGTCACCGGCAAAGGCACCGGCGGGCCGAAGCCCGGCCCCGCCGCCGGGTACACCACCCGCTGGGTCGGCGTCTGCTGAGCCTGCTCGCCCCGCAGGGGGCTGTTCCGCAGCACGTCGTACGCCTGCTGCCGGGCCAGGAGGCGGCTGCCGAGGGGCTCCTGCCAGGAGGTGGCCCGTGGGTGTGCGGCGGCGGCGTCGATGAGGTCCTGTGGGCCCGGCCGTAGCGCGGGGTCCTTGTTGAGGCAGGCCGTCAGCAGCGCGGCCAGGGCGGGGTCGGCGGCCGCGACCTGGGCCATGACCTCGGCGTTCGGCTGCTCGGAGGCGACGCGGTGCAGGACGTCCATGCCGGTGCCGTCGCCGAACGGGGCGTGGCCGGTGAGCGCGTGGACGACGGTGCTCGCGCAACAGAACACATCCGACGCCGTGTCGCAGCGGCCGTCCCTGAGGTACTCCGGCGACATGAAGGCCGGGGTGCCGACCCGGCTGCCCGTGGTGGTGATCGCGCTGGCGTCCACCGCTTGTGCGATGCCGAAGTCGATGACGTGCGCGCCCTGTTGGGTCAGCAGCACGTTCGACGGCTTGAAGTCCCGGTGCACGATCCCTACGGCTGCCAGTGCGCCCAGCGCCCGGCCGAGATCCGCCACCAGCCGCCAGGCCCCGGACGGCTCCAGCACCCCGCAGTCCCGTACGGCGTCCGCGAGATTGAGCCCGGGCAGATAGGCGGTCGCCATCCACAGCAACTCGCTGTCGGGCTCGAATCCGGTACCGAAGAGCTCCGGTGTGTACGGCGCGCCCACGCGCGCGTGCACGGTGGCCTCCCGCTCGAACCGCCGTCGGAAACGCGGGTCTTCCGCGAGCTCGGGCCGGACGACCTTCACCGCGGCGAGCCCGGGCGTCCCGTCGCCGTGCCTCGCCAGATAGACCCGCCCCATGCCACCGCTGCCGAGCAGCCCCAACGGCACATACGGCCCGATACGCACCGGATCGGCCGGCCGCAGGAGTCTCGCACACGTCTGTGCGAGGGCGGCGTCTGACATGGATCCCCCGACGTGTTCTCTGTCGACCTCGGTCACCCCAACGTGCCCTGGGGCAGCACTGGTTGACGAGAGACTATCGGGTCGCCGGATCGCGCTGGGCGACGTAGGCCGCCGCCAGTGACGCGCACGTCGTCCGGGGCTTACCGGCAGGCACCCAGGTCTCCAGTTTCTGCAGGACGCCGAACTCGTCCTCGCCGCCGCCCTTCTTCTTGATGGCTTTGAGCGTCGTGTCGACGACGGTCGCCAGGTGGGGGAGGTCCTCCTTGCAGCGCGGTGCGAGTGCAGCGAGTACCTGCTGGTACTGGTCGGCAGGGCGAAGGCCGCCGTCGAGGCCGGCCAGCTTCTGCGCCGGGCCGGGTGGCGGTGACGTCCGGGTCGCCGGGGTCGCTGCCGGGCTGGTGTGACCGGCGGCAGGTTGCGCGGCGGCCGTCGAGGCGTCGTGTGTGGCGGCGTTCTTGGATCCGCAGGCCGTGCCGGCCATCAGCACCGGAACGACGATCAGTGCCCCCACCGCGACTGCGGTGTTCCCTCTTCTGCTCACGATCCCCCTGTCCACAGGTACCGCTCCCTGGTCTCGGGCGCGGCACGGGGACCGTACAACAGCCGGAACGTACGCGGTCTCCGGCCCTCCCCCGAGGGAGCCGGAGACCGCTGTCCATCGGGCGCCCGTCAGCAGGGGCGCAGGGACCAGATCGGGTCCCAGGTGGCCGTGCCCGCCTGGTACGCCGTGGACGTCCAGCGGACGCTGCCGTCCTGGTTGTAGAACCTGGCGACCGTGCCGGGCGTCTGGTTGTTGGTGAACGGGCCGTCACCGGTCCAGTTGCTGACGGTCCACGTCTGGCACTTGTAGAAGTCGAACTTGGTGCCCCTGACGATCATGCACAGGTGGCCGTAGTCACAGGCCAGGTCCTGGGCGCCGAGCTTGCTCTTCGGGGCGCGGGTCAGGGTCAGGCCGTCGTACTTGACCTCATCGGCGGTGGTCTTGAGGGCCTTCGGGTGGCCGGCGAGCACCTGGTCGGCGGTCTGCTGGAGGCTGTTGACGCGGATGCCGTCCGGCGTCGAGGTCACCCGGGTGCCGTCCGGGGTGTCGGCCGCGGTGGCCGCGACCGTCGAGCCGGCGAGCAGGGCGGTGGCCGCGAGGAGCAGTGCGGCGGGCTTGGCGATGTTCACGATGTTTCCCCCATGAACTCTGGTGGTCGTTCCGCCGTGGCGGAGTGGTACCACCGTGCCGCCGGCACCCGCCGACCGGTACCTCGGAAGTCTCAGGGTCACCAACTCCCGGGTGGCGTGTACTCCTTGAGGTACCGGGTGAGCCGCTTGCAGTAGTCGCCGTACTCGGGGGGAATGCCGCGCACGGCATTCACTCGCTTGTACGAGGTCCGGTAGGCGGCGGCGATCAGCACCCGTTTGTCGCCGGGCAGGTTGGGTGTCAGGTTCGGCTCGATGTAGCAGAGGTAGTGGCCGAGGGCCGTGATCGAGTCGGGGACGGAGAGGGGCGGCTTGGGCATCGACTTCACCGGCCGGCCGTCGGCCCTGATCCACCAGCGCAGAAGCCTCGGGGTCCAGCGTGCGATGCCGTACTCGTCCTTGCCGGGGTCGGAGAGCTTCGGGTCGAAGTTGCTCTCCGCCTTGAGCATGGCCGCGATGAGCGCGGGGGTGACGTCCGCCTGGTCGCAGTGGTGAGCCGCGTCGACGATCATCGGGCGGTAGGCAGCCGGAATGCCCTGGTCCGTGCGGAGTTCGGGGGAGCCATAGGTGGCGGGGGTGATCTTCGTCGTGGGGGAGGCGCTCCTGACGGCCGGCGGGTTGCCGCCGGAGTCCGCCCAGGTGCTGATGCCGTAGCCGAGTGCCGCGATCGCGACGGTGGCTGCCGCGGCGCTCGCGATCACCGTCGAGCGGCGTCCGAGGCGCGGGAGGCGGGGCGGGTGGTCCGAGCCGGCCGCCTCCACGACCCGGCGCAGCAGTGCGTCCGTGCCGACGCGGTCGGCGTGCGTGCGCGAGAGACAGTCGCGGACGATCTGCCGCCAGGCGTCGGGGAGTTCGGGCGAGAGGCGCAGCTCGTCGGTGCCGCGGGCATAGGCGGCGGCCGCGTCGCGGCGGGCGGTCGGGGTGCCGCCGGGGAGCGGGAAGGAGTCGGTCAGCACCAGATGCGCCAGGACACCGAAGGCCCACACGTCGGCGGAGGGGCGGATCTGGCGGCCGCGGGTGCCGATCTCCGACCAGAGGAGTTCGGGTGGGGTGTAGTCGGGCGTCGAGAAGGCGGGGGTGTACGCGTGCGTTCCTTCCAGCTCCGCCGCCATGTTGAAGTCGGCGAGCCGTGCCGAACCGTCCTTCATCAGCAGGACGTTGGCCGGTTTCAGATCGCCGTGCACCCAGCCCGCGCGGTGCAGCTGGGCCAGGCCCTCGCAGATCTGCGCGAGCAGGGCCGGCCCGGACTGCGGTCTCGGCGAGTGCGCGAGCAGCGCCGCCAGGGAGCGTTCCGCCTTCTCCAGTACGAGGACGGTGGCGCCGTCCAACTCCGGCCGACCGGGGTCGTCGACCGTGAGGGTGCCGTACATCCGGATCAGGCACGGCTGCTTCAGACGGCGGTGCAACTCGACCTCGCGGTCGATGAGTTCGCGCAGATGGGCGAGTTGGCGGGGGGTTCCGGTGCCGGTCGGCAGGAACTTCAGGGCGGCCGTGCGGGGCAGCTCCTCGCCCGTGCCCGCCAGGTCGTCGCCCGTGCGTCTGCCCTCGTACACGCTCCCGAAGGCGCCCGTCGCGATCGGGTCCCGCACCTCCCAGATGCCCACCCGGTACCCCTTGGGCACCGGCACGGCGTACGGCTCGGTCACCGGACCGCCCGGCCGGACGGTGAGGCGGCCAGGACCACCAGGTCGTCCTCGCGGACGAGGTCGAAGCGGAGTGCCAGCGAGACCAGCGACTCCTTCTTGCCGTTGAGGCGCGGACCGGTGTCCGCCTCGTCCGGGCCCGGCTTCAGGCGCAGCTTCACCGCCAGGTAGTCGATGTTCCACTGCACCGAAGTGCGGGACGCCGCGGGCCAGTTGGGGCGCAGGCGGTCGACGACCTGGTCGACGGTGGGCAGGGGCGCGTGCGGTTCGCCGCGCAGGCGCGGTTCGCACAGGGCTGCGAGGACCGCGAAGTAGCGCTTGGTGCGGTCGACGGAGAAGGCGGGGGCGGTGGTCGCGCCGTCGAGGCCGCCCTCGGAGTGGAGGTAGTCGTGGCGCGGCGCCCACACCTCGACGGCCAGCAGGTCCCCGGCGGCCGGCAGCACGATCCGTGAGAACTCGAAGGGCACGGGGGCGTCGAGGCGGCCCGGGCCGACCTTCACGTGCTCGCCGGCGCCCTCGGGGTTCTCCACGACGTACGTCTGCTCGCGGCTGAGGTTGCTCAGTATCCAGAAGGCGCCCTGCGCGGTGATCTCACCGGCCCTGCGGGAGACGCCCTTGTGGGGGATCTCCACGTCGCAGTCGGCGCTGCGCCCGAACGTCAGCCGCTCGCCGGGCGCGAGCTTGAGCTGGGTGCGAGTGGACTGGTCCTCCGTGGTCGGCGGAGGTACCACGATGATGCTGTACAAGGTGCGTCTCCCGTGCCTGCCGGCTACCCACGTCAGAGTAGGGCGACGCACCAGGGCCGTGTCCCCCTCGGACGGGGAGACACGGCCCTTGGCGATTTATTGGCGCGAACTGTTCAGTGGCGCCGGGGTGTTCACTGGCGCACGCGGTTGAACCAGGCGGTTCCGTTCGCGTTGCCGGCGAACACGGCTATCAGAATGCCGAGAACCGTGTGGAGGAGGCCCACGACGACGAAGGGGTAGATCCCGAGCATCGCAGTGATGACGCCGAAGACGATGGCCGTGATCCGGACACGGTTGCCGCCGTCGCTGAACTTCAACGCCAGCACGGCCGCGAACACCGCCCAGGCCAGCGCGAACACCACCATCGCCCACAGCACGCCGGACGAGTACTCCTTGATCTTCTCGAAGGAGGCGTCGTTCTCGACGCCCGCGTTCGACGCCCTCCGAACCACCCCGGCGACGAAGGCGAACAGGGCCACACCGATGAGCTGCAGGGGAACGATCACCCACAGCAGCACGCGACCCACGCTCACCGTGCCCGGCATCGTCGTCATCACGGGAGTGCCGCCGTAGGCGACCGGGGGAGCAGTGGGGTAGCCGTAGCCCGGCTGCTGGCCCTGTTGCGGGCCGTAGGGGTTGTTGGGGCCGCCGAAACTCATGGGGGATGTTCCTCCGTGAAATGGGGTGGAGCAGCGCTCAGTTCGTACGGATCACGATCGACGAGCAGACCTTGTCGGCGAACGTCTGACGCTTGGCGTCCCAGGCCGGCCACAGCCAGCCGAGGTAGCAGGCGAGGCTGTCCAGGAAGTGCGCGAGCCGGCGCACGAAGGCCATGCCGACGCCCAGGGGCTGCCCGTCGCTCTCCCGCACCAGGCGGATGCCGAGCGCCTTCTTGCCGACCGTCTGGCCGGTCTGGCCTTCCTTGATCAGCTGCCAGATCGCCACGCCGAAGACGGCGAGGTAACCGACGATCACCAGGGCCCAGATCTTGCTGACCCCCCCGATGGCGATGACGATGTAGCAGGGCGCGAACACGAGCACGTCGACCAGCAGACCGAGGAAACGCTGACCCCAGTTCGCGTACGGCGGCTGCACGCCATAACCCGCCTGCTGCGGGTAGCCGTAGCCGGCCGGGGCCTGGGGCGCCTGCGGGTAGCCGTAGCCCGGCTGCTGCGGCGGCACGCCCTGCGGGGGCTGCTGCGGGTAGCCGTAGGGCTGCTGGCCGCCCTGCTGGGGGTAGCCGTAACCGGGCTGCTGCGGCGGCTGCTGCGGCTGGCCGTAGGGGTTGTTCGGGTCGCCGTAACTCATGGCGTGATTCCTCCGTTGCGCATATGGGGACATTGCGGATTGCGCGGAGGAATTCACACGATGTGAGCGGTTTGCCCCCCGAACACGAACCGCGATACTGCGCCGTTCATCGTTCTTTACGGCTGCTCGCCTTGTCCAGTGGCATTTCGCATGTGTTGTGCAAGTGCAATCTTGCCGATCATGACCGTCCCGCCGGTACGGCACCCGGATTGGAACCGGGGGCCGGTCATCCGCGAGGATGGGGGTATGACCGCCCAGATTCTCGATGGCAAGGCCACCGCAGCCGCGATCAAGTCCGATCTGACCGCCCGCGTGGCGGCGCTGAAGGAGAAGGGCGTCACGCCCGGCCTCGGCACGATCCTCGTCGGGACCGATCCCGGCAGCCAGAAGTACGTCGCCGGCAAGCACCGCGACTGCGCCCAGGTCGGCATCGCCTCCATCCAGCGGGAGCTGCCTCAGACGGCGACGCAGGAGGAGATCGAGGCGGTCGTCCGGGAGCTGAACGAGGACCCGGCGTGCACCGGCTACATCGTCCAGCTGCCGCTGCCGAAGGGCATCGACGAGAACCGGATCCTGGAGCTGATGGACCCGGACAAGGACGCCGACGGCCTGCACCCGATGAACCTCGGGCGGCTGGTGCTCAACGAGCCGGCCCCGCTGCCCTGCACCCCGAACGGCGTCCTCACCCTGCTCCGTCAGTACGGCGTCGAGATCAAGGGCGCCGAGGTCGTGGTCGTCGGTCGCGGTGTCACCATCGGCCGCCCGATGCCGCTGCTGCTCACCCGCCGCAGCGAGAACGCCACCGTGACCCAGTGCCACACCGGCACCCGCGACCTCTCCTCCCACCTCAAGCGCGCGGACATCATCGTCGCCGCCGCCGGTTCGGCCCATCTGATCCGGCCCGAGGACGTGAAGCCGGGCGCCGCCGTCCTCGACGTCGGTGTCTCGCGCAGCGCCGAGGGCAAGATCGTGGGCGACGTCCACCCGGGCGTCGCCGAGGTCGCCGGCTGGATCTCGCCGAACCCCGGCGGTGTCGGCCCGATGACCCGTGCCCAGCTGCTCGTCAACGTGGTCGAGGCGGCGGAGCGCAGTGCCGGCTGAGGCGAAGCACCCCGAGGGTGCGGCGAAGCAGCCCGAGCGCGCGGTCGAGGACCCCGAGCAGCAGGCGGAGGAGACCGTCTGCGACGCGATCAGCGCGCCCGACGCCGATGGCGTGCCGCGCCGCACGACGCGCCGCTTCCCGCTGTTCACGAAGGACACCGCACGTCCCGAGGGCGGCGGCCGGGCCGCTCCCAGCGATGCCCCCGCGCCCGCCCGGCAGTGGCCGATCCTCGCCGTCCTCGGGCTGGTCGGGCTCGGCCTGCTGCTGACCGCGCTGGACGTCTTCCGGTACGGCACCCTGCTGATCGGCATCGCCCTGGTGGCCGGGGCCGCGCTGCGCTGGATCCTGCCCGACGTCGGCATGCTCGCCGTACGCTCCCGCTTCACGGACATCGTGACGTACGGCGTGCTGGGCCTGGCGATCGTGCTGCTCGCGATGATGGTGCAGCCGCACCCGTGGCTGCAGATTCCGTTCCTGAAGGACACGCTGCATTTCACGGTCAGCAACTGACCGCTCCGCGGGGTGGGTTGTTTTTGGCTGCGGCGCCGGTCGTGGCTTGTCGCGCCCGCGCGGCGGAGCCGCATGTCGACACGGCCCCGCGCCCCTTTGGGGCGCGGCTCGGCCGCCGGTGGAACCAACGGCGCGTCGGCTTCGTCACCTGGTCAGGGCGGGCAATGCGAGAGATCTGGTGGAGGTGCGCGATGGGCTGGCAGCCGCTGCCGGACGATCTGCCGCCGGAGGTGCGGCACTTCGTGGAGCAGCTGCGGCTCCTCAAGGACCGGACGGGGCTCAGCCTCGTCTCGCTCGGCGCCCGCACCGCGTACAGCAAGTCCTCCTGGCACCGCTATCTCAACGCCACCCAGCCGCCGCCCCGGCAGGCGGTCGCCGCCCTGTGCCGGATCGCGGGTCTCGCCGACACGGAGGCCGAGCGCTTCGGGGTGCGCTGGGAACTGGCGGTGCAGGCCTGGCCGCGACCGGCCGCCCTGCCCGCCAAACCCGCCGACGGCTTGGGGGAGGCGGAAGGGCCGGGCGGTGAGGAGTACGAGGACGATCCCACCCTGCCCTGGTGGGACACACCCGAAGAGACCCGTCGGCGGCCGGGCGGACGGCTGCTGCTGTACGCCGTACTGCTGCTGTTCCTCATGCTGGTGATCGCGGTCGTGGGCGTCCTCGCGCTCGGGTGAGGTGCCCCTGGGCGGGGTGAATACGCCCGTGACGGGGGAGGTTGTCCATGTGTGTCTCCGGTGTCGATGTATTGACAAGTTTGCGGAATTGACACGGGGTTGTTCGATGAGGGCCCTAGGGTGGGCGGGTCCGGCCGGACGGCGGAGGGGGCCGCCGGTGGGACACTGGACCGCGGTCGCGTCGGCGTGCAACGGAGCATGCCGAACGGCCCCAACGCTCCCGTGCGCCCCCATCCCGGGAACTGAGATCCTTACCGGGCGCATCCCTGTGGGTATCCAGAACGGGCACCACGCGCGGGGGAACGCGAGTAATACCAGCACCAACCGGGGGGAAGAGGGGGGAAGCAATGCCTCGTTGGAGGGCCTTGCCGGACGAACTCGATCCGCAGGTCAGGGAGTTCGCGAGCCAGTTGCGCCGGCTCGTGGACCGCAGCGGCCTGAGCATCGCGTCGGTGGCCGACCGCACGGGCTACAGCAAGACGTCCTGGGAGCGGTATCTGAACGGCCGGCTGCTCGCGCCCAAGGGTGCGATCGTGGCGCTGGCCGAGGTCACGGGTACCAACCCGATCCATCTGACGACCATGTGGGAGCTCGCCGAGCGTGCCTGGAGCCGTTCGGAGATGCGCCACGACATGACCATGGAGGCCATCCGCATCTCCCAGGCGCGCGCCGCGCTCGGTGAGTTCGGTGCGCCTCCCGCCAATGCCAAGGCGGGCGGCAGGGCGAGCAGCAAGAGCAGCAGCACTACGGCCCGCAGGTCCGGCAGCGCGACGGCGACGCCGGGGATCGCGGGACCAGCGGGCGTGGCGCCGACGGTGCCGCCGCAGCCGGGGCCGGATGTGCGGGACGCGGCGGGCACGGTGCGGGAGAGCGGTGCCTCGCCCGCCGCGGACGCACCGGAGAGCTCCTCCGATGCCAACTCGTGGGGGCTGGCCGGGTACAAGGGCCCGTCGCCGTCCGGTGCGCGTGCTCCCGGGGCCGCGGCGCCGCAGCCGGCGACCGGCGGTCAGGGCCGGACGCCGGAGACGACACCGAGTCCGTTCGGTGAGCCACCGCAGGGCCCGCGGCCCGGCGGGGACTCCTCCTCGGGCGGTGGCAGGCGCAAGCTGACGATGTTCCTCGCGGGTCTCGTCGGCGTGCTGGTCGTGATAGCGGCCGTGTTCTATCTGACCGACAACGGCTCGGGCAAGAAGAACGAGGGCGGCGCCTCGCCGTCCCCGTCCGTCAGCGCCCGGACCGACCTGCCGGCCGGGGTGAAGTGCAGCGGCGCCTCCTGCACCGGCAAGGACGCGGAGGCCATGGGCTGCACCAAGGACGCCGCCTCGGTCACCACCGCCAAGACCGCCGTCGTCGGCACCTCCACGGTCGAGGTGCGGTACAGCAAGACGTGCGGTGCGGCGTGGGGCCGTGTCACCCAGGCCACCCAGGGGGACTCCGTGCAGGTGACCGCCGGCAAGGCCAAGGAGAGCGACAGCATCACGGCCACCGGGGACAACATCGCGTACACGCCGATGGTCGCGGTCAAGGACGCGGGCGAGGCCACGGCGTGCGCGACGCTGGCGTCCGGGCAGAAGGGGTGCACGAAGTAGCCGGCAGGCAGGGCAGAAAAAGGGGCGGCCGCCCGTCCGGGAGAGGGGGGACTGAGGCGGCCGCCGTGGGGGGACCGACCGTGCCGGACTCCCGTGGGGGTACGGTTCGCGTGCCCGGGATGGGGACGACTATTCCTCCCGTCCCGCTTTTCTTCTGAGCCGGTTGGGTCGCCGGTTCGCTCTGTGGGCCGGGCCACACGGACCCGCGCGTCCGGCATCCCGGATGCGCGATAGCCTGACCGGTGGATCTCTCTTGATACCAAGAGATCGATCATTTGTACGTCCGTCCGCACCCCAGGGCAAGGACGCCCACCGCCAGCTGTCATACGGAGAACGCCATGACCCGCACTCCCGTGAACGTCACCGTCACCGGCGCGGCCGGCCAGATCGGTTACGCCCTCCTCTTCCGCATCGCCTCCGGCCAGCTGCTCGGCGCGGACGTGCCGGTCAAGCTGCGCCTGCTGGAGATCACGCCCGCGCTGAAGGCCGCCGAGGGCACGGCCATGGAACTCGACGACTGCGCGTTCCCGCTCCTGCAGGGCATCGACATCACGGACGACCCGAACGTCGCCTTCGACGGCACCAACGTCGCCCTCCTCGTGGGCGCCCGCCCGCGCACCAAGGGCATGGAGCGCGGCGACCTGCTGGAGGCCAACGGCGGCATCTTCAAGCCGCAGGGCAAGGCCATCAACGACCACGCCGCGGACGACATCAAGGTCCTCGTCGTCGGCAACCCGGCCAACACCAACGCGCTCATCGCGCAGGCCGCCGCGCCGGACGTTCCGGCCGAGCGCTTCACCGCGATGACCCGCCTGGACCACAACCGCGCGCTCACGCAGCTCGCGAAGAAGACGGGTTCGACGGTCGCCGACATCAAGCGCCTGACCATCTGGGGCAACCACTCCGCCACCCAGTACCCGGACATCTTCCACGCCACGGTCGCCGGCAAGAACGCCGCCGAGACCGTGAACGACGAGAAGTGGCTGGCCGAGGAGTTCATCCCGACCGTCGCCAAGCGCGGCGCGGCGATCATCGAGGCCCGCGGCGCGTCCTCGGCCGCCTCGGCCGCCAACGCCGCCATCGACCACGTGTACACGTGGGTCAACGGCACCGCGGACGGCGACTGGACCTCCATGGGCATCCCGTCGGACGGCTCCTACGGCGTCCCGGAGGGCCTGATCTCCTCCTTCCCGGTCACCACCAAGGACGGCCGGTACGAGATCGTCCAGGGTCTGGACATCAACGAGTTCTCCCGCGCCCGCATCGACGCCTCCGTGAAGGAGCTCGAGGAGGAGCGCGAGGCGGTTCGCGGTCTCGGCCTCATCTGAACCGAGCCGTACGGCTTCACGGTTCTGTCACGACCCTGCACGGGCCCCGTTCCGGTTCCTTCCGGAACGGGGCCCGTGGCCGTTTTCGCCGTTACGGTCGGAAGCGGTAGCGATGGGGTGGTGTGTCATGAGCGGTCCGTACGGCTACGACGACGGTCGCTCCGGTTCCGGGCCGGAGCGGGAACCGAGCGAGGAGAGAGGCCAGGCGGCCTGGGCCGCCCAGCAGCCGGCGACTCCGCCGCCGTGGTCCTCGGCCGAGACCCGGACGGGCCAGGCGCCACCGCCGTGGGCCTTCGCTCCGGCCCACACGGGCGGTGTCCTGCCTCCCGCGCAGCCGCGCGGCACGGCCCGCCGTGTCCTGGCCGTCCTTGCGGCCACGCTCGTCCTCGGTGCGGGCGCCGGAGCGGGCGCCTGGTACCTCACCCGCGAGCACGCGCGCGGCACCGGGGCCGCGCCCGTCACGAGCGTGAGCGTCACGGCCACGACGACCCCGCCGCCCACCCCCACCGCGTCGGCCTCGCTCCTGACGTCCTCGTCCCCGTCGGTCGGCTACCGCCGCGCCCAGGACCCCGTCGGCTACTCCGTCGACGTCCCGAAGGGCTGGACCCGGCGTGAGGAACAGGGCAAGCTCGCGCGGATCGTCTACTACGACGCCCCCTCCGACGGCCGCCAACTGCAGATCTTCGAGGTCACCGAGCCCACCCCGTACGACTCCCTGACCCTTGCCGAGACCGACCCCGGCTACGGCTTCGCCAAGCAGCCCGGCTACCGGGTCGTCGAGCGCGACCACGGCGACACCTGGGCGGAGCTGACGTACCGCTACGACGACCAGCACAAAGGCACCCGCCAGGTCATCGACCACCGCTTCCGCTCAGCCGACGGCACCCTCTACGCCATCCGCTCCAGCGGCCCCGCGAACCTGGCCCCGGAGCAGGTGCGAGCGCCGCTTCGGATGGCGGTGCGCTCGTTCTGCCCGGCGGGGGCGCGGTGCTGAGCGGTTCACGGGTTGCGCCGCGCGCCCTTTCAGGGCCCTCACCCGCAGGCCCGGCGCCGGGTGGTCGACCATCGCTTCCGGGCGGTCGAGGGTTCCAGTGGGCTCGTCGAGCTTGCTCCCGGGGAGGGCCGGGTGCTGCTGAGGCTGGGCGCCTTCGACCGGCCTGCTCGACGGGCTCGGCCCGCCACCGTCATCGAGCATCGCTTCCGGGCAGTCGGCGGGACTCTCCATGCGATCCGCTTCAGCAGGCCCGTGGGCCTCGCCCCGGAGCGGGGCCGCTGTGCGGGGGGCCCGGACGACGCCGACCCGGCGCACGCCTGGCTGCGGCGGACCGTGCGGGACCTGCTCCCCAGTGGTCAGCCGGCCGGGCCTGACAGCCGTTTCTCGAACCAGTGGTCGCCGTACACGTGGTCGACGTAGGCGGGGATCTCCGTGTAGCCGGACGCCCGGTACATGGCCTGCGCCTCGGTGAGGCTCGCGTGGGTGTCGAGGCGTACGACGGTGCAGCCGCGCGCGGCCGCCGCGTCCTCCAGGGCGCCGAGGATCCGGCGGCCGAGGCCGAGCCGCCGGGCCTCGGGGTGCACCCACACGTGCCGGATCTCGCCGACGCCGGGCTCCAGACGGCGCAGCGCGCCACAGCTCACCGGGCGGCCCTCCTCGTACGCGACGAAGAACGCGCCCGCCTCCCCGGACACCTCCTCCGGGCCCACCAGGTCGGACTTGTCGAAGCCCTCGGGGAAGCGCGCGTCGATGTCGGCGGCGTACGCGTCCAGGCAGGCGCGGGCGTCCGGGGAACCGCCGTCGACGAGTTCCACGCTGATGGCGGCCAGGCGCAGCAGGCGCTGCGAGGTGGCCATCGCCTCGATCAGCTGTGCGCGCCGGTCGGGGGCGAGGTTGTCCAGCAGGCCTGCCGCGAGGGCGTTGGCCCGGCGGTTCTGCTCCTTGACCTCGGCGTGTCCGGCGGGCGTCGGTTCGGCCATGCGCAGCCGGTTGTCGTCGGGGTGGACACTGAGCCGGACCAGGCCCTGTGCCTCCAGCGCCTTCGTCATGCGGCTGAGGTAGCCGGCGTCGAGTCCCAGGCGGCTCCTGAGCTCCCGGAGTGAGACCCCGCCCGGGTTCTCGGCGATCTCGAACAGCAGACGCGCTTCCCCGAGCGGGCGGTCCTGGCCGAGGTAGTGATCGTCCAGGGCCCCGATACGGCGGGTGAAGTAGCGGTTGAACCGGCGGAGGGCCGCCACCTGCTCCGTCGACACCGGCTCCGTATGTCCTGGCTTCATTCTTTGACCTTAGTCAAAGAATATCGGGACGTCCATCCCTGCTCTCCGTGTCCGTCCCTTGGCATTCCGCTTTCATCCGTCCCGCCCGCCCCTCTATGCTGATGGTTTGTCAACTGAACGTCTGACAACGGTCTTTCCACGCATCGGGGGAGTTCGCGTGAGCACCGCATTTGTGCCACAGCAACCGCAGCCGACGACGCCCACAGGGGCGCCACCCGCACCACCGCCCACTCCGCCGCACGCCAGCGAGGCGACCCGGCTGCTGTGCGCGGGCACCTATCTGGACTCCGGTTACCGCGACCGCGTGATCGAGGAACTGCATCTCAACGAGCAGCGGATCGTGGCGCCCTCGCTCGGCTTCGACGCCGCCCGCGTCCTCGCGCACGCGCTGCGCGCCCGCCGCCAGGAGCTGCTGTGGGCCGGGGCGATCCTCGGGCTGTGGGTGGTCGGCTCGGCCCTCAGCGGAGGGCTGCTGCTCCTCTTCCTCTGGCCGAGCGTGCTGCTGGCCCTCGCGCCATGGGTCAGGGGGCGCGGCGAACAGCCGCCGCTGTACCGCCGGATCGCCGCGTTCCTCGTCCGCTGGTGGGGCCGTGCCTTCTTCGCGACGATACTGGTCCTGACCGTCGTCGCCGCGTTCGGCGGCGGCTCGGACAGCAGCCCCTCCTACGGTTCGTACGGCTCCGACTACGGCTACGGCTACTCGGACCCGGCGAGCGTCAGCGATGCGTTCTCGCCGAGCAGCCTCGCCGACGCGATCAAGCCGTGGCAGGCCTGGCTCACGCTCGCCGTGTTCGCGCTCCTCGCCTGGTGCGTGCACTCCCAGCGCCACCAGTTCAGCCGCGCGCTGGCCGCCGAGCTCTCCCCGCAGCGCTTCCCGGACGCCGCCTCCGACCCTGCCGAGCAGGCCGAGAACCCCCGCTTCCAGCGGCTGAAGCAGCGCATCCGCATCGAGCAGCACGCACCGCTGGTCATGTACCACGAGGCGCGCCCGTTCTGCGGGGCCGGAGCGGCGTACAACACCTGGGTGCTCGCCGTCGAACTGCGCCGGGACGAGCTGAAGAAGCAGCAGCCGCTCAGCAACCGCGCGATCCTGGAGCGGGTCCGCCCGCTGCTCGAACAGCTCCGCGTCCCGGCCGAGTACGCGGGCCCCGGCGTCCGCGACCGGCTGCGCTGGCTGGAGATCGACGAGTGCGTGTTCCTGCCCGCGGAGGGGCTGCTCACCCGTGACCAGGCGCCGTACACCCCGCAGGCCTTCGAGGAGCACCGGGCGCGGGCGGTCGAGGAGGGCGCCGAGAAACGGCGTCACTTCCTGCGCATCCGCGTCGGCGGCTGGGAGGAGGAGCTGGTCGTCACGGTGTTCGTGCGCATCCACACCCAGGGCCGGATGCTGATGCTGGAGATCGCGCCGCATGTGCTGACGCCGGTGCGTGCGGAGTTCAAGGACGCCGACCGTACGGCGCACCGGTTCCGCAACAACAACGTACTGGGCAAGGCGGCCGGCGCCGTCGTCCTGGTGCCCGCCTCGGCGGGGCGCTCTCTCGCCCAGCTCGGCCGCGGCCTGGTGTACGTGTGGCGGCTGCTGACCGGCGGGTACGCGGGCGCGCTGCCCGACGGCCCGGCGCTGTCGGTGCGCGAACTGGGCTCGGTGCAGACCGGTTCGCTCTTCCAGGAGATGGACGTGGCGCGCTATCTGAAGAGCGTGCAGGACCGGGTCGCCAATGGGGTGCGCGCGGCGCTCGCCGAAGCCGGTTACGAGACCGGCGAGTTCATGCAGAAGATCGTTAACATCAGCAACGGCGACGTCAACATCGGCAACATCTCCGGCAGCAACAACTCGATCGCGGCGGGCATGCAGAACTCCGCCTCGTCGTCCTACTCCGCTGATTCTCATGTCTCGGGCGGCGCGGCGCCGCAGAAGGGGGCCGACAGCAATGGCCAGTGAACAGCCGAGCATCAACATCGGTGACATCTCGGGCAGCAACAACGCGGTCGCCGCCGGCCACAACGCAAGCGCCGAGAGCCATGTGCACCAGGGCGCGGGAGCGCAGCCGGACGAGGAGACCCGGCAACTCCTCGTGGCCATAAGGAAGTTGCGGGAGGACCTGGCGCTGGTGAACAGCACCGAACAGACGGTCGCGCTCGGCCGGGCACTTGCCGACACGGAGACCGAGATCACCCGCACCGGCCAGGCGCCGCCCACGCGCCGCCAGCGTCTGCGCGAACTGCTCACCGACTCCCAGGCCCTGGTCACCTTCCTGTCCTCCGCCGGCGCCCTGGCCGGCCTTCTGGGGCGGTGAGCGGGACACCATGAACGGGGGACAGCGGTACTGGAACGAGGACACCCAGCGCTGGGAGGACGGCACGGGCGGGCCCTCGGCGGCCGAACCGACGCTGCCGGCGCCGAAGCCTGCGCAGGAGGGGGCGCAGGTCACCGGCCCGGCCCACCCGGCGCCCCCGACCTCGACTCCCACCGTGGGGACAGAGGCCCCCACCGTGGGAGCGGCGCAGGGCTGGCCCGGCGGTGGTGCGGACAGCGCCTGGCACGGTCCGGGGACCGAGGGCGCCGTGCCCGAGTGGTCCAGTGGCGCGTCCTGGACGCCCCCCGAGCCGCTCCCCGCACCCGCCCCCGCCCCAGGGCTCAACCGGCGGCTCGTCTGGTCCGTGGTCGTCGGTGCCGCCGTGGTGGGGGTCGCCGTGAGCCTCGTACTGACCCTGGTGGTCGGCAAGGACGGCGGGTCAGGGAAGAAGCATGTGGCGGCGAGTCCCGTCCCGTCCTCGACGGCCTCCGCGTCGCCGGACGTGTCGCCGTCGCCGTTCGCCGACGACACGGCATCGCCGTCCCCTTCGGCCTCCGCGCCGCCCGCGGGGTACGAGCTGCGTGACGACACGGAGGGGTTCCGGATCGCGATACCCGAGGGGTGGTCGCGCAGCAGTGTCGCTTCGATATACGGGATGGCCGTGGTCAACTACCGCAGCGCCGACCGCAAGCACCGGCTGCAGGTGTACCAGGTGCAGGAGTCGTCCCCCGACGCCTCCTTCCAGCTGTATCTGTCCGACCAGACCCGCAAACCCGCCGGTTTCAAGAAGCTCGATCTGCAGAAGCTCGACGACGGCAGGTTCACCGGCTCACGGCTGGAGTACCAGGCCGACACGATCAAGGGCGAGCCCGACGTCGGCACCTGGCACGTCTACGACGAGCGCTTCGTCGCGGCGGACGGCAACATCTACGCCATCGCCTCCTACGGCCCCGACTCCGACAGCCACGAGGACCAACTCACGCAGCTCACCACGGCGTTGGACTGGTTCTGCCCGCCCTACACGACCTGTGACGCGGACCCGGGGGTCGACTGATCGCTCTCCGTTCCATTCCGTTCCTGTTTCGCCCTATTTGCCCGCATTTTCAGTGACGCAGCGCACTTTCCGCCATGGATTGCGCATGCAACCGAAGGCGGGGGGCAGGCGCTCACGGTCCTCATGAGGGACACACGTGTCACTCAGGGGCACCGAACAGGAACGGAAGGCAATACGGATCATGGCGGAGAGAGCGGAAACCCAGGGGCTGGACGCGCAGGCGACCATCCACGTGGCAGGGGAATGGCGAGAAGCCTCCTCCGGTGCCACGCGCGAGATCATCGACCCCGCGGACGGCCAGGGCTTCGCTCTGGTTGCGGAGGGAGACGAGAAGGACACCGACCTGGCGGTCGCGGCCGCCCGGCGCGCCTTCGACCACGGCGACTGGCCCCGCACCCCCGTGGCCGAGCGCGCCGCGCTGCTGCGCCGGGTCGCCGACCTGCTCGTGCGCGACCGCGAGCGGCTCGGGCTGCTGGAGAGCCGCGACGCCGGCAAGACCGTCGAGGAGGGCCGGGTCGACATCGACTGCGTCGCCGACGCCTTCCGCTACTTCGCCGATCTGGTGGCAGGCGAGGCCCCGGGCCGGGTCGTCGACGCGGGCTCGCCCGACATCCACAGCGTCGTCGTGCACGAGCCGGTCGGGGTCTGCGCGCTGATCACCCCCTGGAACTATCCGCTGCTCCAGGCCAGTTGGAAGATCGCCCCGGCTCTCGCGGCGGGCAACACCTTCGTGATCAAGCCGAGCGAGATCACCCCGCTCACCACCATCGCGCTCATCGACCTGCTCTCCGAGGCCGGGCTGCCCACCGGCGTCGCGGGCATCGTCACCGGCCCCGGCCACATGGTCGGCGCCCGGCTCGCCGAGCACCCCGACGTCGACCTGGTCTCCTTCACCGGCGGCCTGGTCAGCGGCACCAAGGTCGCGCAGGCCGCCGCCCCGAGCGTCAAGAAGGTCGCCCTGGAACTCGGCGGCAAGAACCCCAACGTCGTCTTCGCCGACGCCTGCGCGACGGACGAAGGCTTCGACACCGCCGTCGACCAGGCCCTGAACGCGGCCTTCATCCACAGCGGCCAGGTCTGCTCGGCCGGCTCCCGCCTCATCGTCGAGGAGTCCGTACGGGAGCGCTTCGTCGCCGAGCTCGCCCGCCGGGCCGCCCGGATCCGCCTGGGCCGCGGCACCGAGGACGGCGTCGAGTGCGGTCCCCTCGTCTCCGCGCAGCAACGCGCCAAGGTCGAGTCGTACGTCGCCTCCGCGCTGGCCGACGGCGCGGTGCTGCGGACCGGCGGCAGGCGCCCCGAGCCGTCTGAACAGCGCCCCGCGGGCGGCTATTTCTACGAGCCGACCGTTCTCGACCAGTGCCACCGCGAGATGCGCGTGGTGCGCGAAGAGGTCTTCGGGCCTGTCCTCACGGTGGAGACGTTCCGTACCGAGGACGAGGCCGTCGCCCTCGCCAATGACACGGAGTACGGCCTCGCGGGTGCCGTCTGGACCGCCGACGCGGGGCGGGCCCGGCGGGTGGCCGGTCGTCTGCGGCACGGCACCGTGTGGATCAACGACTTCCATCCGTATCTTCCGCAGGCGGAGTGGGGCGGGTTCGGCAAGAGCGGGGTGGGGCGCGAACTCGGTCCTGCGGGGCTGGCCGAGTACCGCGAGAGCAAGCACGTTTATCAGAACCTGGCGCCGAAGGCGGTTCGCTGGTTCGCCGGTTGACCGAGGGGCATCGAGCGTCTGCGGCTGCGTCGTGGCTGGTCGCGCCCGCGCGGCGGAGCCGCATATCGACACAGCCCCGCGCGCCTCAAGGGCGCGTCCGTCAGCCCCCCGAGCCTGATCATCTGGAGTTACCACCCCCATGTCCGAGAACACGCAGATCTACGACTACGTCGTCATCGGCGGCGGCACCGCAGGGTCCGTCATCGCCTCCCGGCTCACCGAGGACCCGGACGTCACCGTTGCCGTCATCGAGGGCGGGCCCAGTGATGTCGGGCGGGAGGACGTGCTGACCTTGCGCCGCTGGATGGGCCTTCTGGGCGGCGAGCTCGACTACGACTACCCCACCACCGAGCAGCCACGCGGCAACTCGCACATCCGGCACAGCCGGGCCCGGGTGCTCGGTGGCTGCTCCTCGCACAACACCCTGATCGCCTTCAAGCCGCTGCCGTCCGACTGGGACGAGTGGGAGGAGGCGGGCGCCAAGGGCTGGGGCGCGGTGCCGATGGAGGCGTACTACGCCCGGCTGAAGAACAACATCGTCCCGGTCGACGAGAAGGACCGGAACGACATCGCCCAGGACTTCGTCGACGCCGCGCAGCAGGCAGTCGGAGTTCCCCGCATCGAGGGCTTCAACCGCTCGCCGTTCACCGAGGGCGTGGGCTTCTTCGACCTCGCCTACCACCCCGAGAACAACAAGCGGTCGTCGGCTTCGGTGGCGTATCTGCACCCGGTGATGGACGAGCGCGAGAACCTGACGATCCTCCTGGAGACCTGGGCGTACAAGCTGGAGCTGAACGGCACCCGGGCCCAGGGCGTGCACGTCCGCACCAAGGACGGCGAGGAGATCCTCGTACGGGCGCGCAGCGAGGTGCTGCTCTGCGCCGGTGCCGTCGACTCCCCGCGGCTGCTGCTGCACTCCGGCATCGGTCCCCGTCAGGATCTGGAGGCGCTCGGCATACCCGTGGCGCTCGACCTGCCGGGCGTCGGCGAGAACCTCCTCGACCACCCCGAGTCGGTGATCGTCTGGGAGACCCACGGCCCGCTCCCGGAGAACTCGGCGATGGACAGCGACGCCGGGCTGTTCGTGCGCCGCGACCCCGGGCACCAGGGCCCCGACCTGATGTTCCACTTCTACCAGGTGCCGTTCACGGACAACCCGGAGCGGCTGGGATACGAACGGCCCCGGTACGGCGTCTCGATGACGCCCAACATCCCGAAGCCGAAGAGCCGCGGCCGGCTGTACCTGACCAGCGCCGACCCGTCGGTCAAGCCCGCCCTCGACTTCCGGTACTTCACGGACGAGGACGACTACGACGGCCGCACCCTGGTCGACGGCATCCGTATCGCCCGCGAGATCGCGCAGACGGAGCCGCTGGCCGGCTGGCTCAAGCGCGAGGTGGCTCCCGGCCCGCACATCACCGGCGACGAGGAGCTGAGCGAGTACGCCCGCAAGGTCGCGCACACCGTGTACCACCCGGCCGGGACCTGCCGTATGGGGGCGAGCGACGACGAACTGGCGGTCGTCGACCCGCAGTTGAGGATCCGCGGTCTGGAGGGGATCCGCATCGCGGACGCCTCCGTGTTCCCGACCATGACCGCCGTGAACCCGATGATCGGAGTGCTGATGGTCGGGGAGAAAGCCGTAGACCTGATCGGAAGTGGTGCGTGATGAACGCGACGAACGTGATGAGCAAGCCGGTCTTCTCCGTCGACGGGCTGTGGAAGGTGTTCGGCCCGAAGGCCGACCGCGTACCCGCCGACCCCGGACTGACCTCGCTGCCACCCGCCGAGCTCCGCGCCCGCACGGGCTGCACCGCCGCCGTCCGTGACGTCTCCTTCGACGTGCGCAAGGGCGAGGTGTTCGTGGTGATGGGCCTGTCCGGCTCCGGCAAGTCCACGCTGGTGCGCTGTCTGACCCGGCTGATCGAGCCGACGGCGGGCACGATCGCCATCGACGGCGAGGACGTCCGCGCCATGGACAGGTCCCGGCTGCGCGAACTGCGCCGCCACCGCGCCGCCATGGTCTTCCAGCACTTCGGCCTCCTGCCGCACCGCACGGTCCTCGACAACGTGGCGTACGGCCTGGAGATCCAGGGCGTGGGCAGGTCCGAGCGGCGGGCACGCGCCCAGGAGGTCGTCGCCAAGGTCGGCCTGGACAGCATGGAACAGCGCCGCCCGAGCCAGCTCTCCGGCGGCCAGCGGCAGCGCGTGGGTCTCGCCCGCGCCCTGGCCGTGGACCCCGAGGTCCTGCTGTTCGACGAGCCGTTCAGCGCCCTCGACCCGCTGATCCGGCGGGACATGCAGGAGGAGGTGGTCCGCCTGCACCGCGAGGAGGGCCGCACGATGGTCTTCATCACCCACGACCTGAGCGAGGCCCTGAAACTCGGCGACCGCATCGCCCTGATGCGCGACGGCCGGGTCGTCCAACTGGGCACCCCGGAGGAGATCGTCGGCAGCCCGGCCGACGACTACGTCCGCGAGTTCGTCCGGGACGTCTCCCGTGAGCAGGTCATGACCGTACGCACGGCCATGCGGCCCGGGGACTGCGGCGGCAGGGAGCATCCCGGGGCGCTCGCGCCGGGTGACCTCGTCGCCGACGCGATCAAGGTCGTGGCCGCGAGCGGCAGGCCGGCCTGTGTGGTCGACGACGGCCGCTGCCTGGGTGTCGTCGACCACGAAAGGCTCCTCGGCGTCGTCGCCGGAACGCAGCCGCGGAAGGAGGCGGCCTGATGGCCACCGTCACCGCATCCGCCCCGCGCGCACTGCCCGGCGGTCTGCTGAAACACCGTGCGGTGCAGAAGCTGCTGCTCCTCGCGCTCGCCGCCGCGATCCTCGTCCCCCTCGCCAACGCCCGCTGGGCCAGCGGCAGTTGGCCCGCAGCCCTCACCGTCGACCTCACCAAGCCGCTGACCGCCGCCAGCAACTGGATCATCGACAACCGGGACAGCAACCCCCTGTTCCTCTACTTCTTCGGCTACATCAGCAACGCCGTCGTGATCTCCGTACGCGCCGTCTACCTGGTCCTCCTCGCCGCGGGCTGGGCCGGCGTCACCGCCATCGGCGCCCTCGTCGCCTGGCGCGTCGCCGGAGTCCGGCTCGCCCTCGGCACGGGCGCCGCGTTCCTGGCCTGCGGTCTGCTCGGCATGTGGCTGCCGACCATGCAGACGCTCGCCCTGATGGTGGTCGCCGTACTCGTGTCGGTCGCCGTCGGCGTGGTCCTCGGGCTCGCCGCCGGACTCTCCGGCCGCCTCGACCGCGGCCTGCGCCCGGTCCTCGACACCATGCAGGTGCTGCCCGCCTACGCGTATCTGCTGCCCGTTGTCCTGGTCTTCGGCATGGGCGTGCCCGCCGCCGTCCTCGCGACCGTCGTCTACGCCGCCCCGCCGATGGCCCGCCTCACCGCCCTCGGTCTGCAGGGCGCCGACAAGGAGGTCCTGGAGGCCGTCGACTCGCTCGGCGCCACCGCGCGCCAGCGCCTGCTGACCGCCAGGATCCCGCTGGCCCGCAAGGAGCTCCTCCTCGGCCTCAACCAGACGATCATGATGGCGCTGTCGATGGCCGTCATCGCCTCCGTCATCGGCGCGGGCGGCCTCGGTGACCGCGTCTACCAGGCGCTGGCCTCCGTCGACGTGGGCGCGGCGCTCGCGGCCGGCATCCCGATCGTGCTGCTCGCCGTCGTACTGGACCGGGTGACCGGTGCCGCGGGCGAGCAGTCCGGAGAGGAGCCCGGAAGCCTGAGGCCGTGGCTCTACGCCGCTGCCGCCGCCGTGGCCGTCGCGCTCGCCGGACGGCTGGCGGGCCGCCTCGACTGGCCCGACTCCTGGACGTTCGACATCGCCGAGCCGGTCAACCGCGCCGTCGACTGGATGACCGCGCACCTCTACTCGGGCGTGCCCGTCGTGGGCGGCACCGCCGACTGGGCGGGCCACTTCACCACCTGGGTGCTGAACCCGGTCCGCAGCGGCCTGCAGGGGCTGCCCTGGTGGTCGGTGCTGCTCGTCGTCGCCGCCCTGGCCTGGCTGATCGGCACCTGGCGCACCGCGCTCACCGCGGTCCTCGCCATGGCCGCGATCGGTGTGCTCGGCGTGTGGCAGCCCTCGCTCGACACGCTCTCCCAGGTGCTGGCGGCCGTCGCCGTCACCCTGGTCCTGGGCTTCGCCATCGGTATCGCGGCGGCCCGCAGCGACCGGTTCGAGCGCCTGCTGCGCCCCGTTCTCGACGTCTTCCAGACGATGCCGCAGTTCGTGTACCTGATCCCGGTGGTCGCGCTGTTCGGCGTCGGCCGCGCGCCCGCCGCGGCGGCCGCCGTCGTCTACGCGCTGCCCGCCGTCGTCCGCATCACCACGCAGGGCCTGCGCCAGGTCGACCCGGCCGCCCTGGAGTCGGCCCGCTCCCTCGGCGCGACCCCCGCCCAGCAGTTGCGCCAGGTGCAACTCCCGCTCGCCCGCCCGGCGTTGCTGCTCGCCGTCAACCAGGGCGTGGTCCTCGTCCTCGCCGTCGTCGTCATCGGCGGCCTGGTCGGCGGCGGCGCGCTCGGCTACGACACCGTCTTCGGGCTGGCCCAGGGCGACCTGGCGACCGGTCTGGTGGCGGGCGCCGCGATCGTCTGCCTCGGCCTGATGCTCGACCGGGTGACCCAGCCGACCGAACGCCGCGCGAAGAAGGGAGCGTGACATGCGACTCCGTACGAGTATGGGCGCGACTCTGGGTACGACCGCCGCCGTGGGCTCCCTGGTGCTGCTCACCGGCTGCGGTGCCGCCGACATGACCAAGCAGGCGTCGCCGTTCGCCAACGCGCAGGGCGCCAAGTCGGTGACCCTGTCCGTCCAGTCCTGGGTGGGTGCGCAGTCCAACGTGGCCGTCGCCCAGTACCTGCTGGAGCACAAGCTGGGCTACCGGGTCGACACCGTCCAGGTGGACGAGGTCCCCGCCTGGGACGCGCTCAGCCAGGGCCGCGTCGACGCCATCCTGGAGGACTGGGGCCACCCCGACCAGGAGAAGCGCTACGTCGACGACAAGAAGACCATCGCGCGCGGCGGCGGCCTCGGGGTGACCGGACACATCGGCTGGTACGTGCCGACGTACCTGGCCAAGCAGCACCCCGACATCACGAACTGGAAGAACCTCAACAAGTACGCGTCGCTGTTCCGCACCGCGGAGAGCGGCGGCAAGGGCCAGCTGATGGACGGCTCACCGTCCTACGTCACCAACGACAAGGCGCTGGTGAAGAACCTGAAGCTGGACTACCAGGTGGTGTTCGCGGGCTCCGAGGCCGCGCAGATCACCCAGATGAAACAGTTCGCCAAGGAGAAGAAGCCCTTCCTGACGTACTGGTACGCGCCGCAGTGGCTGTTCAAGAAGGTCCCGATGACCGAGGTGAAGCTGCCGCCGTACAAGGAGGGCTGCGACACCGACCCGGCGAAGGTCGCCTGTGCCTATCCGCACACCCCGCTGCAGAAGTACCTCAACGCCGACTTCGCGAAGCGGGGCGGCAAGGCGGCGGCCTTCCTGAAGAAGTTCAAGTGGACCACCGAGGACCAGAACGAGGTCTCCCTGATGATCGCCGACCAGAAGCTCACCCCGGAACAGGCGGCGAAGAAGTGGGTGGACAGCCACGCGTCGACGTGGAAGGCGTGGCTGTCCTGATCACTGCAGCTTCCTCAGTTGCTCGGCCATCCCCTGCAGCGCCAGCGCCGCCCAGCGCTGCAGCCCGGGCCCGAACGTGACGCGGGTGGCCCCGAGTTCACCGAGTTCGGTGGGCGAGGGGCCCCTGCCGTCCAGCGTGCCGTGCACATTGATCGGCCCCTGGATCCCGGATCGCAGCAGCGGCAGCACGTCCGCCGGGGCGCCGATCGGATAGACGCAGTCGGCGCCCGCGGCGACGTACAACGCGGCCCGCTCGATGGCCCGTTCGGGGTTGCCGTCCCCGTGGGAGAAGGTGTCGACGCGGGCGTTGACGAAGAGCTGGTCGCCCGCCGCGTACCGCACCTCGGCGAGCCACTCGGCGTGCTCGTGCGGGTCCTTGAGGGCACCCCCCTTCGAGTCCTCCAGGTTGCAGCCCACGACGCCCGCGTCCAGGAGCCGCTCCACCAGCTCCTCGGGCGCGAGCCCGTACCCGTCCTCGACGTCCGCCGACACCGGCACGTCCACGGCCCGTGCGATGCGCGCAACCGCGGCGAACATCTCGTCGGCCGGCGTGGACCCGTCCTCGTGTCCCAGGGAGGCGGCGATCCCCGCGCTGGGCGTCGCGAGCGCGGGGAAGCCGGCCTCGACGAACACGCGGGCGCTCACCGCGTCCCACGGGCCGGGGAGGACGAGCGGGTCGTCCGGGGTGCGGCCCTTGTGCAGCGCGCGGAAGACATCCACCTTGCTCATGGCGTGTAACCTCCCGGCGGGATCCGGCGGGCGACCATCACCCGGTTCCAGTTGTTGATGGCGACGATCAGCGCGATGAGATGCGCGAGCCGCGGCTCGTCGAAGTGCTTGGCCGCGGTCGCATACACCTCGTCGGGCACGAACCCGTCCGTCACGACCGTGACCGCCTCCGTCAGCGCGAGCGCGGCGCGTTCCCGTTCGTCGAAGACGCCGTCCCCGGCCTCCTCCCAGGCGGCGAGCAGGTCGAGCTGCCGCTGGCTCACGCCGTGTCGGCGGGCGAGGCCCAGATGCATGTCCAGGCAGAACGCGCAGTGGTTGAGCTGCGAGGCCCGGATCACGACCAGTTCGGCGAGGGCGGGGTCGCCGAGGCCTCTTTTCGCGGTCGCGCTGAGTGCGGACAGCGCCTGCCCGACCTCGCGGTCCAGGACGGTCGTACGGCTCACTTGTGCTGTCCCGCCTCGTAGTGGCCGGGAGCCATGCGGCAGGTCACGCCGAACCGGTTCCACGCGTTGATCACCGTGATCGCGGCGATCAGCTGGGCCAGCTCGGGCTCCTCGAAGTGCTTGGCGGCGTGCTCGTACACCTCGTCCCTGACGAAGCCGTCGGTCAGCACGGTGACCGCCTCGGTCAGCTCCAGAGCGGCGAGCTCCTTCTGCGTGTAGAAGTGCTTCGACTCCTCCCACGCGCCGAGCTGGACGATCCGCTCGACGCTCTCACCGGCCGCGAGCGCGTCCTTGGTGTGCATGTCCAGGCAGAACGCGCAGTGGTTGAGCTGCGAGGCGCGGATCTTCACCAGTTCCAGCAGCTTCGGGTCGAGGCCCCGCCGGGCGGCCGCGTCCAGGCGGACCATCGCCTTGTAGACCTCGGGGGCGTGCTGGGCCCAGCGCAGCCGGGCGGGCTGCTCGGGCGCGTATGCGGTGGCTTCTTCTGTCGTCATGCCTTCGACCCTAGAAGCCAGGCAGCCCAGCGGTATGGTCCATTCCCATGGCGAAATCCTGGGCCACTTTGGGCGTCGACCTGCACCTGGAGCCGACGGGTCCCGGCCTCCGCCGGGGTCTCACCGACGCCCTGCGCGAGGCCGTCCGCACCGGCCGGCTGGCTCCCGGCACCCGGCTGCCCTCCTCCCGCACCCTCGCCGCCGACCTGGGTCTCGCCCGCAACACGGTCGCCGACGCCTACGCCGACCTGGTCGCGGAGGGCTGGCTGACCGCGCGGCAGGGCTCGGGCACCCGGGTGGCCGACCGGGCGGTGAGCCGGCCCGCCGCGCCCGCACCCCGCTCCCGTACCGTCGACCGCCCCGCCTACGACCTGATCCCCGGCACCCCGGACCTGGCCTTCTTCCCCCGCTCCGAGTGGCTCAAGGCCGCCCGCCGCGCCCTGACCGCGGCCCCGTACCAGGCCCTCGACTACGGCGACCCGCGCGGCCGCATCGAACTGCGCACCGCGCTCGCCGACTACCTCGCCCGCGCCCGGGGCGTGCGCACCGACCCCGAACGCATCCTGGTGTGCGCAGGCATCTCGCACGGCCTGCGCATTCTCGGCGCGGTACTGCGGGCACGCGGCGCGAACACGGTCGCGGTGGAGTCGTACGGCCTGTACGTGCACTGGGACCTGCTGACGGAGGCGGGTCTGCGGACGGTTCCGCTGCCGTTCGACGAACGGGGCACGAACCCGCGCGAGTTGACGGACGAGGACGCGGTCCTGCTCACCCCCGCCCACCAGTTCCCGATGGGCGGCACCCTGCACCGCGACCGGCGGGCCGCCGCCGTCGACTGGGCGCGCCGCACCGGCGGCCTGCTCGTCGAGGACGACTACGACGGCGAGTTCCGCTACGACCGCCAGCCCGTCGGCGCCCTCCAGGGCCTGGATCCGGACCACGTCGTCTACGCGGGCACGGCCAGCAAGTCCCTCGCCCCCGGCCTGAGACTGGCCTGGCTGGTCCTGCCGCCGGACCTCGCCCGGGAGGCGGCGAAGGCCAAGGGGCACATCGACTCCTGCGGGGCCCTGGACCAGCTGACGCTCGCCGAGTTCCTCACCTCCGGCGCGTACGACCGCCATGTGCGCGCCGCCCGGCTGCGCTACCGCCGCCGCCGGGACGCACTGGTCGCGGAACTCGCGCGGCGGGCACCGCAGGTCAGCGCCACGGGTATCGCGGCGGGCCTGCACGTGGTGCTGCGGCTGCCGCCGGGCACCGAGCAGGCGACGCTGCGGGCGGCGGCCTGGCACGGCCTCGCGGTGCACGGACTGCACCGCTACCGGCACCCCGAAGCGACCGTCGAGCCGCACGACGCACTGGTGGTGGGCTACGGGACGCCACCGGACAGCGCATGGGCGGGCACCCTGGACGCGCTGTGCGCGGCACTGCCCGAACCGGAACTGTAATTCTCCGGCAGCGGTTCCATGAGGTCGTCCAGCCACGCCCGCCATTCCGGCGCGCGTACCGGCGGAGCCGCCCGCAGTGGTCCTCCCGTCCAGCCCGTGACCGGGCGGATCCCGTGCAGGGCGTTCACCAGCCACACCTCGCGGCCGTCGAGCTCGGCGACCGTCCGTTCGCGGTGGGCGATGCGGATGCCCTCGCGCCGTGCTCGTTCCTGGATGAGGGCGGCCGTCACCCCGGGCAGCACCGGCAGCTGCGGCGAGGGCAGGCAGAGGGTGTCGTCCTCCCACCACAGCACGCTGCTGGTGGCCGCCTCCAGGACGACGCCGGAGGGTGCGACGAGCACCGCCTCGTCGGCGCCCTCGGCGGACGCCCGTCTGCGGACCCGGGCCAGGGTGTCCAGGTCGGGTCCCTTGCGGCGGGGGACGGTCCGCGGATCGCACTGGCCGGCCGCCCAGACCCGCACGCCCGTACCGAGCGGCGGCGCGTACCGCAGCAGCAGCCTCAACTCCTTGGACCCGGCGGCGAGTTCGACCCGGGGAAACCACTCGCCCGCGCGCGGCAGGGCGGCCGTCATGTCCTGCCAGAACTCCAGCAGCCGGCACAACGGCGGTCCGTCGCACGCGCCGCAGGACCGCAGGAAACGCTCCCGGTGCCGGTCGTGGCCGCGCATCCGGCCGTCGCGCACCAGCCATGAGTCCGCGACGAGCAACCGCCCGCCGGGCTCCGCGGCCGGCCTCAGCCCACCGGCCGCACTCCACGCCAACAGGCCCTCCCCGATGACCGGTTGTGTCATCACTGCTCCTCCCGACGTCTCAGTACTTGCGGCCCGCGAGCGCGAGCGCCGCCGCATCCGCGATCCCGGTGTTCATGCCCCGGGCCCCGAACGGTGGTAACAGATGCGCCGATCAGGTCGTGATACGCCTTCGGGTCGCTGTGAGCGTGCACGCCCCCCTTCGGGCGGCCCGTGGTGCCGGAGGCGTACGGGACGTGCAGCGGAGTGTGCGCGTCCACCGGACCCGGCACGGCCCCCGGTGTCCACGGCACCGGGCCGGTGCGAGGAAGGCGGCACCCACCCAGTACGCAAGAACTCCACAGCACGTTCAAACATTCAACGAAGTGTTTCAGCTTCCCGAAAGGGGGCGCCCGTCCGATCTACCGGCGGATATGCCGACGCGGGAACATCGCTCACGCCGTCTCCGCGGTCGGGGCGTCCGTGGTCGGTGCCTCCCCGAACCGCGCCAGCGCCAGCGCCCCCGCGACCGCGATCAGGAACCCCAGCACCGCAAGCCAGGCCAGCCCGTCCCGGGTGCGGTCCCCGAGCCACACCACACCCACCGCCGCCGGCCCGATCGTCTCGCCGATCACCATCCCGGCGGTGGCGGTGGTCACCGAGCCGCGCTGCAAGGCCGACGTCAGCAGCAGGAAGGCGGCGCCCCCGCCGATGACGAGGGCGTAGGTCGCCGGGTTGGTGAGCAGCTCTGACGGTGCGAGCGAGTCGATCAGCCGCACCGACACCTCCACCACCCCGAACCCGAACCCGGCTCCCAGGCCGAGCACCAGCGCCCGCCCGCGCCCGGACCACCGCCCTCCGAACAGCCCGAGCAGCAGCACCACGACGGCGATCGCGAGCATCGCGTACTTCAGCGCCGTCGACCCGTGACGGTCCCCCTCGGCCCCGGACGCCAGCCCCAGCATGGCGAGCCCGGCGCACACCACCGCGACCGCACCCCACTCCGTCCCGCTCAGCCGCACCTGCAGCAGTCGCGCCGCGACCACCCCGGTCACCGCCAGGCTGGACGCGAGCGCCGCGGCGACCGCGTAGATCGGGATCGACCGCAGGGCGGCGATCTGGAACAGGAACCCCAGCCCGTCCAGCGCCAGCCCGGCCAGATACCGCCACTGCCGCAAGGCCCGCAGCAGCAGCGCCGCCTCCCCGCCCCCACCCGTACCGGCCGTCCTCGCGGCAACCGCCTGCAAAACCGTCGCGGTACCGAAGCAGACCGCCGCGCCCAGCGCGCACACCATCCCAAAGATCACAAAGTGACTGTAGGGGAGACGCACAGCAGGCGGCGATGCCCCGGGGTCCGCTCTCACCGATCCTATGCTTTACACACCTACGTAAGGTGCATATCGATCGGCGTCCAGGGCCCCGGCCTCCGGCGCGCAGCTCAGATCCCGAGCACCGCCCGCAACTGCGCGAGCCCCCAGTCCAGGTCCTCCTTCGCGATCACCAACGGCGGTGCGATCCGCACCGTCGGACCGTGCGTGTCCTTCACCAGTACCCCCCGCTCCATCAGCTTCTCGGACACCTCCCGCCCGCTGCCGTACTGGGGCGCGATGTCGATGCCCGCCCACAGCCCCCGCCCGCGCACCGCCCTCACCCGGCCCGTGCCGCTCAACGCCCCCAGCTCCCGGTGCAGATGACCGCCCAGCTCCGCGGACCGCGCCTGGAACTCGCCCGTCCGCAGCATCGCGATCACCTCCAGGGCCACCGCACAGGCCAGCGGATTCCCGCCGAACGTCGAACCGTGCTCACCGGGCCGGAACACTCCGAGCACATCGGCCGACGACACCACCGCCGACACCGGCACGATCCCACCGCCCAACGCCTTGCCGAGCACATACACATCCGGCACCACGCCCTCGTGCTCGCACGCGAAGGTCTTTCCGGTCCGGCCAAGGCCCGACTGGATCTCGTCCGCCACGAACAGCACGTTCCGCTCGCGGGTCAGCTCCCGCACCGCCGGCAGATAACCGGCCGGCGGCACCAGCACCCCCGCCTCACCCTGGATCGGCTCCAGCAGCACGGCCACCGTGTTCTCCGTGACCGCCGACCGCATCGCCGTCAGGTCCCCGTACGGCACGATCTCGAAGCCCGGCGTGTACGGACCGAAGTCCGCCCGGGCCTCCGGGTCGGTGGAGAAGCTGACGAGGGTCGTCGTACGGCCGTGGAAGTTGTTGCCCGCGACCACGATCTTCGCCATCTCCGCGGGCACGCCCTTGACCCGGTACCCCCACTTCCGGGCCGTCTTCACGGCCGTCTCCACCGCTTCCGCGCCGGTGTTCATCGGCAGCACCAGCTCCATCCCGCACAGCTCGGCGAGCTCGGAGCAGAACGCCGCGAACCGGTCGTGATGAAACGCCCTCGACGTCAGCGTCACCCGCTCCAGCTGCGCCTTCGCCGCCTCCACCAGCCGCCGGTTGCGATGCCCGAAGTTGAGCGCCGAGTAACCGGCCAGCAGGTCCAGATACCGCCTCCCCTCCACATCCGTCATCCACGCCCCGTCCGCGGAGGCGACGACCACGGGCAGCGGGTGGTAGTTGTGCGCACTGTGCGCGTCGGCGGTGGCGATGAGCGCTTCCGTCGTGGTCACGGGACCTCCCGGGGGTGTGGCAGCCCTGCAGCGGCCCCCTCTTCCTATCGTCGCTCGCATGGTGGACGCGGGACCTGCGCTCTCCGGCGTGGCCGGTAGGCTGATCGACGGGTCGTGACTGGCGCGCATGGATGGGACGGACCATCGGGGAGCGACCCGTGCGTGACCGAGTGCCGTGCGCCTGGGCCAGACCGAGAACCGTGACCGCTTGCACGCCACGCCGCCCGGAGGCCGACGACATGTCAGAGCAGCAGCCCCTCTCCACCGAGTCCACCGCCTTCCGCGCCGCCCTCGACGTGATCCGCGCCGTCGAGCCGCGGGTCGCCGACGCCATCGGGCAGGAGGTCGCCGACCAGCGCGAGATGCTCAAGCTGATCGCCTCCGAGAACTACGCCTCCCCGGCCACCCTCCTCGCGATGGGCAACTGGTTCAGCGACAAGTACGCCGAGGGCACCATCGGCCGCCGCTTCTACGCAGGCTGCCGCAACGTCGACACCGTCGAGTCGCTCGCCGCCGAGCACGCCAAGGAGCTCTTCGGCGCCCGCCACGCCTACGTCCAGCCGCACTCCGGCATCGACGCCAACCTCGTCGCCTTCTGGTCCGTCCTCGCCGACCGGGTCGAGGCACCCTTCCTGGAGAAGACCGGCGCCCGCCAGGTCAACGACCTCACCGAGGCAGACTGGGCCGAACTCCGCCAGGCCTTCGGCAACCAGCGCATGCTCGGCATGTCCCTGGACGCCGGCGGCCACCTCACCCACGGCTTCCGCCCGAACATCTCCGGCAAGATGTTCGACCAGCGCTCCTACGGCACCGACCCCGCCACCGGCCTCATCGACTACGAGGCCCTGCGCGTCTCCGCCCGCGAGTTCAAGCCGCTGATCATCGTCGCCGGCTACTCCGCCTACCCGCGTCTGGTGAACTTCCGCATCATGCGGGAGATCGCCGACGAGGTCGGGGCGACCCTGATGGTGGACATGGCGCACTTCGCCGGCCTGGTCGCGGGCAAGGTGCTGACCGGTGACTTCGACCCGGTCCCGCACGCCCAGATCGTCACCACCACCACCCACAAGTCGCTGCGCGGCCCGCGCGGCGGCATGGTCCTGTGCGACGACTCCCTCAAGGACCAGGTCGACCGCGGCTGCCCGATGGTCCTCGGCGGCCCCCTCCCGCACGTCATGGCCGCCAAGGCCGTCGCCCTCGCCGAGGCCCGGCAGCCCTCCTTCCAGGACTACGCCCAGCGCATCGTCGACAACTCCCGCGCACTGGCGGAGGGCCTGATGCGCCGCGGCGCCACCCTCGTCACCGGCGGCACCGACAACCACCTCAACCTCATCGACGTGGCCACCTCCTACGGCCTCACCGGCCGTCAGGCCGAGGCGGCCCTGCTCGACTCGGGCATCGTCACCAACCGCAACGCCATCCCCGCCGACCCCAACGGCGCCTGGTACACCTCCGGCATCCGCATCGGCACCCCCGCGCTGACCACGCGCGGCCTGGGCACCGCCGAGATGGACGAGGTCGCGGGCCTGATCGACCGCGTCCTCACCACCGCCGAGCCGGGCACCACCAAGTCGGGCGCCCCGTCCAAGGCGCAGCACGTCCTCGACCCGAAGATCGCGGACGAGATCTCCCACCGCGCCACCGACCTCGTGGCCGGCTTCCCGCTGTACCCGGAGATCGACCTGGGCTGAGCAGCGCCCTCTCTTGAGTTGTCAAAGATCGATGGCGTTCGGAGATCGGTGAAGCTCAGATACCGGTGACGCTCACAGGTCGATGAGCTCCTGTCGTGGTTCCTCCTGCGGCGGTCCGGCACCCTGCCGGGCCGCCGCGCGCCGTATCGGCCCGCACCAGCTGCGCATACGCCTCCGGCTCCCCGGCGGGTTCGCGTGCGATCACCGCGGCCTCATCGACGATGCGGCCCCCCTCCCGCGTCCTCACAGCCTTGTTGCACCGCAGCAGACGGATCGGTTCCCAGCTGTTTCCGACCAGTTCCTGATCGGCTCGACAGACCTGAGAGAATGGTGAGCATGGCCTCTGACCGACCCCGCGTGCTCTCCGGAATCCAGCCCACCGCAGGCTCGTTCCACCTCGGCAACTACCTGGGCGCCGTCCGCCAGTGGGTGGCCCTGCAGGAGTCCCACGACGCGTTCTACATGGTCGTCGACCTGCACGCGATCACCGTTGCGCAGGACCCGGCGGAGCTGCGCGCCAACACCCGGCTCGCCGCCGCCCAGCTGCTCGCGGCCGGGCTCGACCCCGAGCGCTGCACGCTCTTCGTCCAGAGCCATGTGCCCGAGCACGCCCAGCTGGCCTGGGTCATGAACTGCCTCACCGGCTTCGGCGAGGCCTCCCGCATGACCCAGTTCAAGGACAAGTCCGCCAGGCAGGGCGCCGACCGCGCCTCCGTCGGCCTGTTCACGTACCCGATCCTCCAGGTCGCCGACATCCTGCTCTACCAGGCCAACGAGGTCCCGGTCGGCGAGGACCAGCGCCAGCACGTGGAGCTCACCCGTGACCTCGCCACGCGCTTCAACGGCCGCTTCGGCGAGACCTTCACCATCCCGAAGCCGTACATCCTCAAGGAGACGGCGAAGATCTACGACCTGCAGGACCCGTCGATCAAGATGAGCAAGTCGGCGTCCACGCCGAAGGGCCTCATCAACCTCCTCGACGACCCCAAGGCCACCGCCAAGAAGGTCAAGAGCGCGGTCACCGACACCGACACCGTCATCCGCTACGACGCCGAGAACAAGCCCGGCGTCAGCAATCTGCTCACCATCTACTCCACCCTCACCGGCAAGACGATCGCGGAGCTGGAGCAGGAGTACGAGGGCAAGATGTACGGCGCGCTCAAGACGGACCTCGCCGAGGTCATGGTCGAGTTCGTGACGCCCTTCCGGGAGCGCACCCAGCAGTATCTGGACGACTCGGAGACGCTGGACTCCATCCTGGCCAAGGGCGCCGAGAAGGCCCGTGCGGTCGCCGCGGAGACCCTCTCCCAGGCGTACGACAAGGTGGGCTTCCTGCCCGCCAAGCACTGACGCACCCCGGCGCACGCGTGTGCCACTCGGCAGAGCGCTGCACATCACTACGGTTGCGCCTGCCCGCGACCCGGCCGTGGCCGTACAGTCGATAGCCGACGGCTGAGAACAAATCCGTCACGACGACAGGAGACGACGTGGGGACCGTAACGATCGGCGTGTCGATCGCGGTCCCGGAGCCTCACGGCAGCCTGCTCCAACAGCTGCGCGCGGGCTTCGGCGACGCCGCTGCTCACGGCATCCCCACGCACGTCACCCTGCTGCCGCCGACCGAGGTCGACGGCAGCGATCTGCCGGCCGTGGAGGCGCATCTGGCCGAGGTCGCCGCGACGGGCCGGCCGTTCCCGATGCGGCTGTCCGGCACCGGCACCTTCCGGCCCCTGTCACCCGTCGTCTACGTGCGGATCGCCGAGGGGGCCGAGGCCTGCACCCAGCTGCAGAAGCAGCTCCGCGACCCGGCCGGCCCCGTACCGCGGGAACTGCAGTTCCCGTACCACCCGCATGTCACGGTCGCGCACGGCATCGACGACGAGGCGATGGACCGCGCCTTCGAGGAGCTCGCCGACTACGAGGCCGACTGGCCGTGCACCGGCTTCGCCCTCTACGAGCAGGGCGCGGACGGCGTGTGGCGCAAGCTGCGGGAGTACCCCTTCGGCGGCCTGGTGGTGCCGCCGCAGGCCGGGCACGTGGAGCGCGGCTCGCTGCCGACCCGTTGACCCCGGGCAGCTACAGGGGCAGTCGGCGGAACAGACCGCGCGGCATGTGCCGCAGCGCCGACATGACCACGCGCAGCGTGCCGGGCACCCACACCGTCTCCGAGCGCCGCCGCAGCCCCAGTTCCACGGCCGTCGCGACCGCCTCCGGCGTCGTCGCGAACGGTGTCTCCTCAAGGCCGGCGGTCATCTTCGACCGTACGAACCCGGGGCGTACGACCATGACGTGCACGCCGGTGCCGTACAGCGCGTCGCCCAGGCCCTGAGTGAAGACGTCCAGGCCGGCCTTGCTGGAGCCGTAGATGAAGTCGCTGCGGCGGGCCCGCTCGCCGGCGACGGAGGACAGCACCACCAGCGAGCCGTGGCCCTGCGTCTGCAGGGCGCGTGCGCTCACCAGGGCCGCCGACACCGCGCCCGTGTAGTTGGTCTGCGCGACGCGCACCGCCCAGGCCGGTTCGCGCTCGTCGCGCGCCTGGTCGCCGAGGATCCCGAAGGCGAGCAGGACCATGTCCACGTCGCTCTCCGCGAAGACCTTGCCGAGGGCGGTCTCGTGGGCGTCGGGGTCGAGCGCGTCGAAGGCGACGGTGTGCACATCGGCACCGTGGCCGCGCAGCTGCTCCGCGGCCTGCTCCAGGGCGGGCGAGGGGCGTCCCGCGAGCCACACCGTGCGGGTGCGGCGCGCGATGAGACGGCGGGCCGTGGCGAGCGCGATCTCGGACGTACCGCCGAGGACGAGCAGGGACTGGGGGAGGCCGAAGGCGTCCTTCACGACAGCAGCTCCTAGGTGCCCAGAGGGCGAGACGGCGGGTTGGATCGGACGTACTGCATCTCCCGGGTGCCGCCTTCGGGCCCCCGGCTGACGCGGCGCGTCGTGAGAGGACGAGGCGGCGGGAGAGGATCGGTCGTGCTGCATGTCCCGGGGGCGCCCCCGGGGCTCCCGAGCTCCGGGCGAGCAGCGCATCGTCGCAGGGCTTGGCGGCGGGAGGGGCCGGGAGTGCGGCATCTCGCGAGGGTCGATCCCGGGCCCTCGGTCGGCGTGGGGCATCGTGAGAGGGCCAGGGGGTGGGAAGGGTCGAAGCGTGCTGCATTCCGGAGGGCGTTCCCCGACGTCCCGTCGACGCAGCATGGTCGAAGGGCGGGGCGGCGGAGGCCGGTCGTGCCCCCCCGGTCGGCGTAGGGCATCGTGAGAGGGCCAGGGGGGAAGGGTCGAAGCGTGCTGCATTCCGGAGGGTGTCGCCTGACGTCCCGTCGACGCAGCATGGTCGAAGGGCGGGGCGGCGGAGGCCGGTCGTGCTGCATCTCGCGAGGGTCGATCCCGGGCCCTCGGTCGGCGTAGCGCATCGTCGCAGGATGAGGCGGCGCGAGCGGTCGGACCTGTTGCGTCTTTCGTGGGGCGACCCGGGGGCCCCGGCCGACGCGGCGCAACGTCACAGCGCAAGGCGGCGGGACAGGTCGGACGTGAACACGCCCCGCGGGTCGAGTTCCGTGCGCAGGGAGCGGAAGTCGTCGACGCGCGGGTACATCGCGGCGAGGAGTTCGGGGCGCAGTCGGGAGTCCTTGGCGAGGCAGACGCGGCCGCCGGCCGTGGCGACCTCCTGGTCGAGTTCGTCGAGGAGGGCGCCGAGACCGGGCAGACCCGCCGGGAGGTCCACGGCGAGCGTCCAGCCGGGCACGGGGAACGAGAGCCACCCCGGGGCGGCCTCCCCGAAGCGCTTGAGGACGGCCGTGAGCGCCGGGCAGCGCTGTTCGGAGATGCGTCGCACGATCCGGCGCAGGACGTCCTCCTGGCCGCGTCCGACGACGAACTGGTGGTGCACGAGGCCGCCGCGGCCGTAGACGCGGTTCCAGTGCGGCACGCCGTCCAGGGGGTGGAAGAAGGCGGAGATCCGCTGCAGCCGGCCGGTACGCGCGCGTGGCGCCGTCCGGTACCGGAGCTCGTTGAGGAGGCCCACGGCGGTACGGCCGAGCAGGCCCTCCGGGAGGAAGGCGGGGACCGGCGGGAACTGCGGCGTGCGGAACGCCAGTGGCCCTCCACGCGCGCGTGCGGGCAGCGCGTCGAGCGGGGCGTGGTCGGCGCGGGTGAGGACCGCACGTCCGGTCGCCGCGCCGCGGGCCAGCAGGTCGATCCACGCGACCGAGTAGCGGTGGCGGTGGTCGGTGGCCGTCAGGCGCGCCATCAGGTCGTCGAGATCCGCGACGCGCTCCGTGTCCACCGACATCAGGGAGGTCTCGACCGGCAGCAGCCGGATGGTGGCCGTGAGGACCACACCGGTCAGGCCCAGGCCGCCGGTGGTGGCGTCGAACAGCGGCGTGCCGCGGCTCACCGTGCGGATCCCGCCGTCGGCGGTGAGGAGTTCCAGCGACAGGACGTGCCGGGAGAAGGAGCCGGAGACGTGGTGGTTCCTGCCGTGGACGTCCGCGCCGATCGCGCCGCCGACCGTCACATGGCGCGTGCCGGGCAGCACCGGCACGAACCAGCCCAGCGGCAGCAGCACCTCCGTCAGCCGGTGCAGGGAGACGCCCGCGTCGCACAGCACGGTGCCGCCCTCGGCGTCGATCGCGTGGATGCGGTCCAGGCCCGTCATGTCGAGCACCGCACCGCCTGCGTTCTGCGCCGCATCGCCGTACGCCCGCCCCAGGCCCCTGGGGATGCCACCGCGAACCCCGCAGCCCCGGACGGCGGCCGCGGCCTCCTCGTACGACCGTGGGCGGATCAGACGGGCCGCGGTCGGAGCAGTGCGGCCCCAGCCGGTGACGGTGACCGGAGCGGTGTCGGGAGACATATCGGTGACCGTATCGGCCCTATATAACCGGCAGAAGTTAAACAGGACGCTTATGCCCGGAATGGGGGATTAATGGGATGTCGCCCCAGGGCGAATTGAGGCGCCCTCGCAGTGCCCGCACCGACCGCCGCGCGGCACTGTGCCGGGTTTTCGGGGTACTCGCACATTGGTCTTCCACACCGGGGGGAGAGTCTGATCATGGACTGGCTGAAGAAGCTCCCCGTCGTCGGGCCGCTGCTGGCGCGCCTCATGCTCACCCACGCCTGGCGGTCGTTCGAACGACTGGACAGGGTGAAGTGGACCCGGCTGGCCGCCGCGATGACCTTCACCAGCTTCGTCGCACTGTTCCCGCTGCTCACCGTGGCCGCCGCGATCGCCGCTGCCACGCTCAGCACGAAACAGCAGAGCGACCTGCAGAACAAGCTCGCCGAGCAGGTGCCCGGCATCTCCGACCAGCTGGACATCCAGAACCTGGTCCAGAACGCCGGCACCATCGGCCTCATCGCGGGCGCCGCCCTGCTGTTCACCGGCATCGGCTGGGCCGGTTCGATGCGCGAGTGCCTGCGCGCGGTGTGGGAGCTGCCCGACGAGGAGGAGAACCCCTTCCTGCGCAAGGCCAAGGACCTGGGCATCCTCGTCGGTCTCGGCGGCGCCGTCCTCGTCACGATCGCCGCCTCCACCGTCGCCTCCGCGATGGTCGGCTGGATCACCCGGCAGCTCGACATCGCCAACGGCGGCTGGGGCGGGGCGCTCCTCCACATCGCGGCGTTCGCCGTCGCCGTGTTCGCCGACTTCCTGCTGCTTCTGTACGTCCTCACGCTGCTGCCCGGCGTCGAACCGCGGCGCCACCGCCTGATCGTCGCGGCGCTGACCGGCGCCGTCGGCTTCGAGCTGCTGAAGACGCTGCTGAGCGGCTATATGCAGGGCGTGGCCGCGAAGAGCATGTACGGCGCGTTCGGCGTGCCCGTCGCGCTGCTGCTGTGGATCAACTTCACGGCGAAGCTGGTCCTGTTCTGCGCCGCGTGGACGGCGACGCCGAGCGAGCAGCACGACCACGCTCAGGGGGAGGGGCAGGACGAACAGCAGGAACAGGACGAGCTGAGCGCCGGGGCGGACCTCACGGACGGGACGACCGGCGACGTACCAGATCGGGCAGCGGCCAGCGGCGGTTGACCAGGAACGCGGCCGCCGCGAGCAGCACCAGCACCCCACCGCTTATGGCGAAGGCGACCCCCATGCCGCCGGAGCGGCCCGCGGCCGAGGCGCTCGCCACCGGCGAACCGGACGCCTTGCCGGCGGCCCCGCCCGCCGACCCGTTCCCACCGGACTGCCCGCCCGACTGCGCGGCGCTCTTCGGCGCCACCAGCTCACCCACGGGGCGTACCTTCCCGGCCGCCTGGAAACCCCAGTCGAAGAGCTTGGCGGTCTCCTTGTAGACCTCGTTGTGCTCCCTCTTCTCCGGGTTCATGGCGGTGACGAGGAGCACCCTGCCGTTGCGCTCGGCGACACCGGTGAAGGTCGCGCCCGCGTTCGTCGTGTTGCCGTTCTTGACGCCGGCGATGCCCTGGTAGACGGGGACGTCGGAGTCGCCGGTCAG
Source organism: Streptomyces longisporus (assembly GCF_039532765.1). Lineage (NCBI taxonomy): Bacteria > Bacillati > Actinomycetota > Actinomycetes > Kitasatosporales > Streptomycetaceae > Streptomyces > Streptomyces longisporus. Next base: position 176,063 of record NZ_BAAASG010000016.1, on the reverse strand, counting down.
CAGCCTGTTGGTGTTCTGGATCTCGAAGGACTCGCGGACCGACTTGCCCTTCTTCTCCTTGGTGTCGCCCGGGAAGCTCGCGCGCACCGTCGAGCAGTACTCGCGGAAGTCCTTCTTCTGCAGCCCGGAGCGCGCGAACAGCGTCAGGTCGTACGCGGACGAGACCTGCCCCGGTGCGTCGTACCCGTCCGGCGTGACCACATGGGTGTCGAGGGCCTGGAGCTCCTCGGCGTGCTCGTTCATCTCCTTGACGGTGGTCTCGACGCCGCCGTTCATCGCCGACAGCACATGCACCGCGTCGTTGCCCGAGCGCAGGAAGACGCCGAGCCACAGGTCGCGCACGGTGTACGTCTCGCCCTCCTTTATCCCGACCATGCTGGAACCGGCACCCATGCCGGCCAGGTCGGAGGGCGCCACCTCGTGCTCCTGGGTCCTCGGGAACTTCGGCAGCACCGTGTCCGCGAACAGCATCTTCATCGTGCTGGCCGGGGGCAGCCGCCAGTGCGCGTTGTGCGCGGCGAGCACCTCGCCGGACTCGGCGTCGGCGACGATCCACGAGCGCGCGGTGATGTCCTTGGGGAGCACGGGCGCGCCGCTGCCCAGATCGACCTGTGTGCCTGGCTGCCCCAGACGGGCGCCGCCCACGGACGACATGTCCGCAGGGGGAGTGGCTGTCGGAGTCGGCGAGGGCTTCGGGGCCGCGAAGGCGACGGGCGCGGTCAGCGCGATCGAGGACAGGACGGCGGAGGTGACCAGCAGGGATCGCCTGAAGGTCTTCTGGGGAGCGGACACGGACGAGAAAGTACATGCCACGGGCCGTGAAGTCCCGCCTCCCACCCCACCCCGGACACGGAACGAAAGAGGCGGCGGCGATACTGAACGCATGAAGCTCAGCCGCCCGGTCTCCTGGTTCCTGCTCGCCTTCGGGGTGTGGTCCTGGGTCATCTGGGTCACTTTCGTTAAAAATCTCATCAAGGACGGCAGCGGGCTCGCGTTCCACGACGGTCACCCGACGGCGTACTTCTGGGTGCATCTGACGCTCGCCGTCGTCTCCTTCGTATTGGGGACGGTCATCGGGGTCATCGGGTTGCGCGGACTGCGCGCTTTGCGCCAGACCTCATAACAGCAGGCAAATACACACAAACGGCAGAACCGGCAACGGGGGTCACGGCACGATGGTCGTCGTCTTCGGGGTAGTCGGGCTCCTCGCGCTCGCCGTTCTCGTCGTCGGCAACTGGTACCTGTGGCGCCGTCTGTTCCGCGACACGACCCGGGGTCCGGGCTTCGCGCGCCGCGCGGGTGCGGCGGGAATCGCGGCCGGCTGGGCGCTGGCGGTCGGGGCCGTCGTCGGTGAACGTGTCGGTGCGCCCTTCTGGCTCCAGCAGGTCCTGGCCTGGCCCGGCTTCCTGTGGCTGGCGCTGTCCATCTATCTGCTGCTGGCCGTGGTGGCGGGCGAAGTGGTACGGCCCCTGCTGCGCCGCCTGCTGGAACGGCGGGCGCGCGCCACGGCGGCCGTATACCAGCCGCATCCGGTACCGGCGGGATCCGTACCCCCGAGGGCACCGGAGGCCGAGCCCGAACCCGCGCCGCTCCCGGAGCCGTCGCGCCGCCTCTTCGTCTCCCGTGTCGTCGCAGGAGCCGCTGCCGCCGCCGCCGTGGGAACGGTGGGCTACGGCACCTACGGAGTGCTGCGCGGCCCAGCTGTGAAGCGCGTCACCGTGCCGCTGGCCAAACTCCCTCGCGCGGCCCACGGTTACCGCATCGCGGTGGTCAGCGACATCCACCTGGGCCCGATCCTGGGCCGGGGCTTCGCGCAGAAGGTCGTCGACACGATCAACGCCACCCAGCCGGACATCGTCGCGGTCGTAGGCGATCTGGTGGACGGCAGCGTGAAGAACCTGGGCCCGGCGGCGGCACCGCTGTCGCAGCTGAAGGCGCCCTCCTACTTCGTCACCGGCAACCACGAGTACTTCTCCGGTGCCCGGCTGGGGGTCCCCCCAGGCCTTTAAGAAGTCATTTCACTTGGCGAGTCTGCGGTGACATATGAGGGTCGCGGCGATGGCGGTGAAGGCAAGGAAGTGTTCCGGCTTGCGCTCGTAGCGACGGTGAAGGCGTCGGCACCCGGACAGCCAGGACACTGTCCGCTCCACGACCCAGCGGTGCCGGCCCAGGCGTCGGGACGACTCGATGCCCTTTCGGGCGAGGCGGTGTCGGATGCCACGGGAAGCGAGCCATCGCCGCAGGTGGCGGTAGTCGTAGCCCTTGTCGCCATGCAGTTTGCCGGGCCGACGACGGCGCGGGCCGCGGCGGGAACGGATGGGCGGAATGCCGCAGACCAGCGGGATGAGGGCCTGGCTGTCATGGAGGTTGGCGGCGGAGATGCCGACAGACAGGGGCAGGCCCTGGCGGTCGACGATGAGATGGATTTTCGATCCCTTCTTGCCGCGGTCGGTCGGATTCGGTCCCGTCAGCTGCCCCCTTTGAGGGCCCGGACGCTGACCGAGTCGATCGCACACCGCGACCAGTCCAGCCCGCCCTGGGCACCGAGTTCGTCCAGGACCAGGCGGTGAAGTTTGGCCCACACCCTGGCCTCGGTCCACTCGGTGAACCGCCGGAAGGCGGTGACCCCCGACAGCCCGAAGCCCGGGGGGAGTTGGTTCCACGTGCAGCCCGAGGTGGCCACGAAGATGATCGCCGCCAGCACCTCGCGGTCCCCGCGACGGCGATGCCCTCCACCCTGCGGGCGAACCGGTGCCGGCGGCACCACCCGCTGGAACAACCTCCACAGCTCTTCCGGCGCCATCCGCTCGACAAGCGCAGCAGTCATCACCCCAGACTGCCGCAAGATCACGCCAACTGAAATGGCGTCTAAGGCACTGGGGGAGGGTCGAGGAGGTGCGGCGGCTCGGGCTGCACCCGCTGGAGAACGCCCGCACCGAGCTGCCCTGGTTCGACCTCGCCGGCATCAACGACATCGCGGGCGAGAGCGAGGGCCAGGGCCCCGACTTCACCAAGGCGCTCGGCGACCGGGACACGGCACGCGCGTGCGTGCTCCTCGCCCACCAGCCGGTCCAGATCCACGACGCCGTGAAGCACGGCGTCGACCTCCAGCTCTCCGGCCACACCCACGGCGGCCAGCTCTGGCCCGGCAACTTCATCGCGGCCGCCGCGAACCCGACCGTCGCGGGACTGGAGCGCTACGGCGACACCCAGCTCTACGTCAGCCGGGGCGCGGGCGCCTGGGGGCCGCCCACGCGCGTCGGCGCACCCTCGGACATCACCGTGATCGAACTGGCCTCGATGGAGGCCTGAGCCGGACCGAGAGCCCGATGGAAACCGCTGGCCGAAACCGTGTGGCGGGAACCCTGTGGGAGCCCTGTGAAATCTGACGGAAACCCCTTGCGGTAACTTCTTTCTCAACTCGGCAGATTCCTCTTCCCCCAGCTGAAAAACCTGTGATTAGGTGAGCCGCGCCACTAGGGGAGTGGCATGTGGGGTGGGGCCCGTCGGGCCCGGGGAGGGCAACCGATGCGCTCGGTTCGCATGCGGATTCTCGCGACACTGCTGGTACTGGCGGGCGTGGGGGTCGGCGGCTGGCAGCTGCTGCCGTCGCAGGAGAACACGGACAGGACCATCGAGGTCGGCACGACGGACGAGGTCACCTCGCTCGATCCGGCCGGCGCCTACGACGCGGGTTCCTGGGCCTTGTTCAGCAACGTTTTCCAGTCACTGCTGACGTTCGAGCCGGGCGGCACCGCGCCGGTGCCCGACGCGGCCCGCAGCTGCGACTTCGTGGGCAGTCAACCGACCACCTACCGCTGCACCTTGCGCACGGGACTCGCCTTCCCCAGCGGCCGCACGATGACCGCCGAGGACGTCAAGTACTCCTTCGACCGGGTCAAGGCGATCAAGTCCGACGTCGGCCCGTCCTCGCTGCTCAGCACGCTCCGCTCGGTCGACGCGAACGGCCTGACGGTCACCTTCCATCTGTCCTCGCCCGACGCCACCTTCCCGTTCAAGGTGGCCACCGGTGCGGGCTCGATCGTCGACAGCCACACGTACCCGAAGAACCATCTGCGCACCGACCCCGGCGCCGACGGCACCGGACCGTACGAGCTGACGTCGTACACGAAGGGCAAGAAGGCGGCTCTCACGCCGAACACGCACTACCAGGGCGCCGTCCAGAAGACGGGCCGGCCCGTCGACCTGCTCTACTACGTCGACTCGGACGCCCTCGACAAGGCCTGGAACGCGAAGCAGATCGACGTCGCCACCCGCCAGCTGCCGCCCAAGGTCCTGTCCCGGCTCTCGGCGAGCGACCCGAACCAGCGCCTGTCCGAGTCCGACAGCGCCGAGACCCGCAACATCTACCTCAACACCCGCGCGAACGCGCCCCTGCACGACACCAGGGTCCGGCAGGCCATGGCATGGCTGATCGACCGCGAGGAGCTGGCCGCCACGGTGTACCAGGGGACCGTCGACCCGCTGTACTCGCTGATCCCGACGGGCATCACCGGCCACACCACCTCGTTCTTCGACGCCTACCCGAAGCAGGACGCCAAGAAGGCGAAGGCCCTGCTCACCGCGGCCGGTGTGACGACGCCGGTCCGCTTCACCTACGGCTACGCCGAGAACCGCGGCTCCTCCGAGGCGGAGGCCCAGGCCATCAAGACGCAGCTGGAGGCGAGCGGCCTGTTCAAGGTGACCCTCAAGGGCTACGGGTGGACCTCCTTCCAGGAGGCCTGGGCCACCGGCAAGCTGGACGCGTACGCCGTCGGCTGGGTCGCCGACTACCCGGACCCGGACACCTTCGGCGCCCCGCTCGTCGGCACCAAGGGAACCATGAACACCGGCTACAGCAACAAGGCCGTCGACCAGCTCATCCAGGCCAGCCAGCGGTACGCCGACCGCGGCGACGCCGCCTCCGACTTCAGCACGCTGCAGCGGGACGTCGCCCATGACGTGCCGGTCATCCCGCTGTGGCAGGGCAAGGAGTACGTCCTGAGCACCGAGGACGTCGGCGGCAGCCAGTATCTCGACGACGGCACCGGTGTGTTCCGGCTCTGGAGCCTGGGCTGGATCTGACGCTTCTCGCGGCGTTGACATTCGCCCCAGTGACGTCGGACGCTCACCTGACGCGGGACCATGTGGCGGAGGTGTGCGCGGGGTGAGGAGCAAACGTGTTGAGACGCAACTCCTTCCGGCTGCCCCGGCATCCGGCATCCGTCGGCCTGGCACGGCGCCGGGTGCGGGACCATCTGGCCGACTGGGGGCACGGTCCGGACGATCCGGCGCTGGCCGACGCGGTGCTGCTGGTGTCCGAGCTGGCGACCAACGTCGTACGCCACGGACCGCTCCGCGAGCGGGAGTTCGAGGTGGCGGTGACCGCCCTGGCCGACGGCTCCTGTCTCATAGAGGTCTCGGACGAGGGCCGACTGGAGCCCCGATTACGGCTGGTGGGCGAGTGGGAGGAGAGCGGCCGGGGCCTGCATCTGGTGGAGACCGTCGCGGCGGCCTGGGGGGTGTGGAGCAGAGGGCACCACGGCAAGACGGTGTGGGCCCTCGTCATGGTCAACACCTGAGCCCCGCCCCGGTGGTCATGGCCGTACCGCCGTCCGGGACGGCAGGGTGACCGTCACCTGCAAGCCCTCGCCCGGCGCTGTCTGCACCCTCACCTCACCGCCGTGCGCCTCCACCACCCCCTGGACGATCGCCAGGCCCAGCCCGCTGCCCGCGCCGCCGCCGGCCCGGAAGAAGCGGTCGAAGACCCGAGCCGCGTCCTGTTCGCACAGCCCCGGACCCTCGTCCGCGACGCACAGCCGTACCACCCCGTCCTCGCGCTCCACCCCCAGCCGCACCGCCACGTCCTCCGGCGTGTGCGTGCGTACGTTGCCCACCAGGTTGCCCAGCACCTGTCTGAGCCCCGACTCGTCGGCGTGCACCAGCACGGCTCCGTCGGCCGCGACCTTGATCGGCCGCTCCGGCTGCTGCACCCGCAGATCCTCGGCCGCGTCCCGCACCAGACGGCTCACGTCGACGTTCCGGAAGCGCAGCTCGGGCTGCTGGTCGAGGCGGGCCAGGGTGAGCAGTTCGTCGACGAGCCGCCCCATGCGGTCCGTCTCCGCCAGCACCCGCTCCCAGGCCCGCTTGCTCCCCCAGTCTCGACTTCGCTCGACCGGGGGGACCCCCATGTCCGGAACGCTGAGCATGCCCTTGTCGTACAGCTGGAGATAGCCCCGTATCGCGGAGAGCGGGGTGCGCAGTTCGTGCGAGGCGTCGGCGACGAAGCGGCGCAGCTGGGCCGCGCTGTGCTCGCGCGTGCGGTACGCCGACTCGACCTGGTGCAGCATGGAGTTGAGGGCGAGCCGCAGCTGCTCGACCTCCTCGGTCGGATGGTGGCTGGAGGGCACGCGCCGGGTCAGGTCGCCCTCGGCTATCGCCGTCGACGTCTCCACCATGTCCTCCAGCGGCCGCATCCGGCGGCTGACGCTCATCATCGTGAGCCAGGCCAGCAGCACCAGCAGCAGCGAACCGATGGCGAGGTCCAGCTTGAGGGCCTTGAGCATGCCCTGATGCAGGGCGTCCGTGGAGGTGGCGAACAGGATGTACGTGCCGTCGGCGAGGCGGGTCGCGGTGGCGCGGTAGCGGGCGCCGTGCACCCTGATGTCGTGCGGGTCGGCGGCCGCGGCGAGGGCACGGGGATCGTCCACCGCGCTCGCGAGGGCGCGTTGGGTGTCCGTCGGGGCGAAACGGGCCAGGGAGAGCGGCTTTCCGTGCGCGTCGACGGCGGTGAGGATCGAGTCAGGGCGGGCCTGTTCGTCGTGCTGCGGCAGGAACCGGTCGCGGACGATCGTCAGCGCGCCCAGCGCGTCGATCTGGTCCATCGTGAGCGAACCGCCCAGCGACTGCCGGGTCTTGTTCAGTTCGGCGTCCACCTGGTTCAGCAGGTAGTACCGCATGCCCATCAGGCTGACCGCGGTCGCCGCGACGATGCCGAGGGCCAGCAGCGCGACGTTCGCCAGCGTCAGCTTGGCGCGCAGCGAATGGATGCCGCGCTCGCAGTGCGGCCACCGGATCCTCATGCCAGCCCGTATCCCACACCGCGCCGTGTGGTGATCACCGGCGGGCCCAGCGCGTCCAGCTTGCGCCGCAGATAGCTGATGTAGGTCTCCACGACGGTCGACTCCGGCGGGGTGTGCTCGTACTGCCAGACATGGCGCAGGAGTTGCTCCTTGGGCACGATCCGGCCGCCGTTGCGCACCAGGAAGCGCAGCAGGGCGTACTCGGTGGGGGTGAGCTCGACGGAGCGGCCCGCGCGGTGGACGCTGTACGTCGTCTCGTCCAGCTCCAGGTCCCCGTAGCGCAGCGGGGGCCGCTGCGGCAGGACGTCGGCCGTGCGGGTGCGCCGCAGCACCGCGGTGATACGGGCGACGACCTCGTCGATGTTGAACGGCTTGGTGATGTAGTCGTCGCCGAAGCCCAGGGCGCCGACGATCTCGCCGGGCGAGTCCCGTGCGGTGAGGAAGACCAGCGCCAGTTCGGGCCGCCTGGCGCGCAGTTCGCGGCCCAGCGACCGCCCGTCCCCGTCCGGGAGCATGACGTCGAGCAGCGCCGCGTCGGGCCGGGTGCGCTCGGCGAGCGCGAGGGCCTCGCGGACGGTGCCCGCGACCATCACCTCGAACCGGTGGTAGCGCAGGGCGATGGCGAGGACGTCCGCGATGCTCGGCTCGTCCTCCACCACCAGCACGGTGCCTGGAGCCGTCGTCATGACCCCAGTATCGGGCGGGCCACTGACAACGAGGCCGGATCCGTCTTTGGAGTTCCTTGAGAGTCAGGGGCATTCGGGTCCACGCGCGCGTGGCGCCGCCAATCCTGTTGCGCAGGACCTGGGGGACCAACCGACGACCGTAGAGGAGCGTTGATCGTGGCGGCATTGGCACGGTGGTGCTATCGGCACCGGCTGGTGGTCCTGTTGCTGTGGGTGGGGGCGTTGTTCGGCCTGGGCTTCTCGGCCTCGACGGCGGGCACGAACTACGCGAACGTCTTCTCCCTCCCGGACACGGATTCCAAGAGCGCGTACGACCTGATGGAGAAGGCCTTCCCGAACACCTCGGGCGACACCGACACGGTGGTGTGGAAGGTCGACCAGGGCTCGGTCAATGACCAGGCGGTCCGGTCCCGGATCACGCCCGCTCTCGACAGGATCGCGAAACTGCCCGGTGTCGGCGCGGTCACCAGCCCCTACGCGGGCCCGCGGGGTGCCGTGCAGATCAGCAGTGACGGCAGGATCGCCTACGCCCAGCTGACCTTCGCCAAGCGCGCGAACGAGGTGCCCAAGGACCTCGTCCAGAACGTCCTCGACACCGCGCAGGGCGCCAGGAAGAGCGGCCTGCACGTCGAGTTGGGCGGCCAGGCCATCCAGCGCGTCCAGCAGCCGCCGCAGGGCCTGTCCGAGATGGTCGGCATCATCGCCGCGGCCGTCGTGCTGTTCCTGGCCTTCGGCTCGTTCTTCGCGATGATGCTGCCGATCGCCATCGCGGTCTTCGGCGTCGGCATGGGCCTGTTCTCCACCCAGCTGCTCAGCCACACCACCGACATCCCCGACATCGCCCCGCTGCTCGCCTCCCTGATCGGCCTCGGTGTCGGCATCGACTACGCGCTGTTCATCGTCACCCGGCACCGGCGCGGCATCCTGCGCGGCCTGGACCCCGAGGAGTCGGCGGTCACGGCGCTCAACACCTCGGGCCGGGCGGTGCTGTTCGCGGGCGGCACGGTCTGCATCGCGCTCGCCGGCATGCTCGTGACGCAACTGCGCTTCCTGGACGGCGTGGTCATCGGCACCTCGCTGACGGTGGTGCTCAGCGTCATGGCCGCCACCACCCTGCTCCCGGCCCTGCTCGGCTTCCTCGGCCCGCGGGTGCTCAGCCGCCGCCAGCGCCGCAGGCTCGCCGCCGACGGCCCCGAGCCGGAGCGGGCGAGCGGCCTCGCGGCCCGCTGGTCGACCGGCGTCGAGAAGCGGCCCCGCAGGATCGCCGCCCTCGCCCTGGTCGTCATGGCCGTCCTCGCCGTCCCCGTCCTGTCGCTCCGCCTCGGCGCCACCGACCAGGGCAACGACGACGCGTCGACGACCACCAGGAAGGCGTACGACCTGCTCGCCGAGGGCTTCGGCCCCGGCTTCAACGGCCCGCTCCAGGTGGTCACCGAGGGCGGCGACACCACCGCCCTGGTCAAGGGCATCGAAACCACCCCCGGCGTGGCCCGCGTGGCCGCCCTGCCGCCCGCGCAGGGCGTGACGGTCATCCAGGTCGTACCGAAGACGTCACCGCAGTCCAAGGAGACGGACGACCTGATCGACACGCTGCGCAACGAGGTGATCCCGAAGGCCGGGGCGAAGGCCCATGTCGGCGGCGTGACCGCGGTCTCCAAGGACTTCGCGTCCGTCACCGGCGACCGGCTGCCGCTGTTCATCGCGACGATCATCGGCCTCGGCTTCCTGCTCCTGCTGATCGCCTTCCGCTCCCTGGTGGTGCCGCTGACGGCCGCCCTGATGAACCTGATCGCCGCGGCCGCCTCCTTCGGCGTCCTCGTCGCGGTCTTCCAGTGGGGCTGGGGCCTGGACCTGCTGGGCCTCGGCAAGGAGGGCCCGATCAACGCCTTCCTGCCGGTCATCATGCTGTCCCTGCTGTTCGGCCTCTCGATGGACTACCAGGTCTTCCTGGTGAGCCGGATGCACGAGGAATGGGTGCACACGCGCGACAACGCCCGCGCGGTGCGCGTCGGCCTGGCGGAGACCAGCCGGGTCATCAACTCCGCGGCCCTGATCATGGTCTGCGTGTTCCTGGCCTTCGTGCTGAGCGGCGACTCGGGGGCGGCGATGGCGGGCGTCGGCCTGGCCGCCGCGGTGGCCCTGGACGCGTTCATCCTGCGTACGGCACTGGTGCCCGCTGCGATGCATCTGCTGGGCACCTCCAACTGGTGGCTGCCGGCCTGGCTGGAGAAGAGGCTTCCGCACCTGGCGGTGGAGCCGAGTGAGGAGGCCGAGCCCCAACTCGGGGAAGGCCCCGCCTCCGTGGTCCACGGCTTCATACGCTCCGCCGACGGCGAACCCGTGGACGGCGCCTTGGTGACGCTGCTGTCGAAGGGCGGACGCCAACTGGACCGGGTGAGGTCACTCGCGGACGGCTCGTACATCCTGTCGGTGCCCGCACCGGGCACGTATCTGCTGGCGACCAGCGCGACGTCGTACGGCTCACGGGCGGCACAGGTCGTGGTGACGGACGGGCCGCTGGTGTACGACGTGGAGCTGGCGGAGGGGGAGGTGGACGCGGTGAACTGACCGCGTCCCGCGCCTCAGGAGGACTTGCCGGGGGTCGGCAGCACCTTCGTCATCCCCGGCAGGAAGTCCGTGAACAGCTCGTGCACCTCCCGCACCAGCGGCCGCAGCACCCGGAACCGCGCCAGCGCCACCCCACGGGCCGTCAGCCGCGCGCCCCGCTCGGCCAGCCGGTAGCTCCGCTCCCGCCCCTCGGTCCGGTCGAAGATCCAGTACAGGACGAGACCCATCTGGGAGAGCCACATCAACTCGGGCAGCACGTCCCGCAGTTCCTCCGGGACCTTCGTCTTCGTCGCACCCGCCAGCACCTCCCGGTGGACCGAAATGGCCTCCAGGCGCGCGTGCTCCGACTCCTCGGAGAACGGGCTGAGCGGGCTGTCCGGGTCGGCGGCGTTCTTGAAGAACTGCACCGCGAACTCGTGGTACGGCGTGGCGATGTCCAGCCACACCTTCAGGACGCCCGCGAGCCGTGCCTCCAGATCGGTCTCCCGGTCCAGGACCTCCCGGATCGCCACCCGGTGCTCGGCGGCGAGCCGGTCGTAGAAGCCCTGGATCAGATGTTCCTTGCCGGCGAAGTAGTAGTACGCGTTGCCGACGGAGACCCCTGCCTCCTGGGCGATGGCCCGCATCGTCGTCTTCTCGTAGCCGCGCTCCTGGAACAGCCGCATCGCGGTCTCCAGGATCAGCGCACGGGTCTGCTCGGACTTGCTGGGGTTGCCGCCCTCGTCGGGGCCGTCGTTCTTCGCAGGCACGGAAAGAGAGCCTACGGGGTGACACAGGAGCCGCCGTCGCAGCCCGGTGCGCTGTACGTCCAGCCCTGGCCCGGGTGGTACGCCCACCCGTCCGCACGGCGGTACACCTGCCCGCCCCACTGCTGCCCGCCCCCCTGCTTCCCGCCCCACATCGCGCCCCGCCACTTCGCCGCCGCGAGGACCGCGCCTCTGGCGAGCTTCGCCCCCGACGGGGTGCTGAGCCGGTGCGCGAGCGGCCGGTGCTCGCGCAGCGCCCACAGGGTGACGATCCAGGCGGCGGCGGACCGGTAGACCTGCCCGGCGTCGCCGACGACGGTGATCTCGTCGAGGGTGGCGCCGTGATCGAGGCCCGGGAAGCGCCGCCGGGCCTCTTCCGAGGCCGCGGGCACGAACTCCAGCGGCACGAGCTGCGGCTGCCGTACGAGCCAGTCGCGCAGGAAGGCGCAGAGCGCGCACTCGGCGTCGTACAGGACGGTGAGCCGGTGGACCGGGACCCGGTCCGCCTTCACGGCGCTCACGTCGCTCACGCCCCGACCCAGTCCTGCGGCGCGACCGGCGGCACCTGCTCCCGCTCCAGCATCCCGCGCCGCCGGATCTTGTTGAGGACGTACACGTTGCCCAGGTGCATCACACCGAGCACCAGCAGCACCACACCGAGCTTGGTCGACAGGGCCTCGAAGATCCCCCGGGTGTCCTCGATGGTCTCGTCGCCGCTCAGATACAGGGCGACGAAGCCGAGGTTGACGAGGTAGAAGCCGACCACCAGGAGGTGGTTGACGGCCTCGGCGAGCTTCTCGTTCCCCTTGAGTACGTCGGCGAGGAAGATCCGTCCGTTGCGGCTGAGCGTGCGGGCCACCCAGATGGTCAGCGCGATGCTGACCAGCAGGTAGATGACGTAGGCGATGACCGTGCGGTCCATGCCCCACCCCTTCTTGAACGCGTTCAAAACGCTGACAGGGATGACTGTAGACCTGTTTTTGAACACGTTCAAGCAGGATGGGGCGTCGCCGGTGGGCGGCCGTCAGGGGCGGCGGCCGAGCTCCGGGCGCTTGCTGTAGTCGGTGAACCCGATGACGTTCCCCCAGGGGTCGGCGATCTCGGCGGTCCAGCCGGTGGCGACGGAGAAGGGGTCGTCGAGAAGCGGGATGCCCGCCGCGGCGAGGGAGTCGGCCGCTTTCCGTGCGTCGGCCACCTCGATCCATACGCGGGGCGAGGGCCACGGCGGCGACCGGTGCCCGAGTTCCTCCTCCTGCCGCAGTAGGATCCCCGGTGTCTCGCCCCCGACCTTCAGCAGGGCGATGCCGGCCTCGTCGAACCGGAAGCCCACCGTGAACCCGGCGCGCCCGTAGAAGTCGACCGCCACGGAGAGATCCCCGACGGGCAGCAGCACGTTGTCGAATCCGAGCAGTTCGTACGACTGGTCATCTGACATACCGTCAGAATAGGAGCGGGGTGCGCGCCCCGTCGTGACCGGCCGTGCGGGGTCACTCGCCCGGGCGAGCAGCCGACCTTCTGCCGAGGTGGCCCATGCGGGGCGTGACGCCCAGCTCGGCGTACGCGTGGTCGAGGTGGAACTCGACCGTCCTGACGCCGAGCACCGGACGGCGGGCGCGCGGTCCCGGGCCGGTGAAGAGGTGCAGCGCCCGGCGCAGCCGCCCGGCGCCCGCGGTCCTCTTGCCCGCGCGGCGCAGGAACGCTCCCGTTCGCCGCACCGTGATCAGTCCCTCCTCGTCGTGAGCCGACGCGACGAAGAGCCTGGCATCGGTCTCCCCGGAGTCCCCGGGGGACGTACGAAAAAGGGTCGGATCACATGCTGCTCAGCGAGCGGGCGTAGTTGATCTGCCCCATGACCTGGGCGAAGTACTGCGGGCCGAAGGCCGGGATCATCGTCGAGTGGTGTCGGCCCGCGCTCGTCACGGTGACCTGGATGTAGCCGGTGGTCTTCTTCTCCTTCATCAGCAGGAAGAGCAGGCCGAGGAGGCAGAAGACGAAGAAGACGATCGCGAGCACGATGGCGTGCGTCGGGATCTTCTCCTCGGTGTGCGACAGGTCGGTGGCGTTCCACACCGCGCCGCGCAGGGGGAGGTTGCCGGCGGGCGTGATGATCTGGTCGCCCACCACCGTGATGTCCCCGATGGACAGGAGCGGGGCGCCGCCCACGGGGGCGGGGCCGGCCGACTGCTGGGGGAAGCCGTGGGGCGGTGGGGCCGGCTGCTGTGGATAGCCGTACGCCGGGCCGGGGTGGGGGTATCCGTAGCCGGGCGGCGGGGTCGTGGGAGGCTGCGCGGGCGGCGGGGTGCCCGGGCCCCACTGGCCCGCTCCGCCACCGTACGGATTCTGCTCGGTCACGCTGTCGTCCCCCGTTTTCCACGCCGTGAACGACTCATATTGCCAGCAGGGCCGTTCCCCCCGCCACCGGGAGGAACGGCCCTGGTACTGCCTGCTGTGACGAAACGTCAGAAGCGGCGCGTGATCAACGCCCGCTTCACCTCCTGGATCGCCTTCGTGACCTCGATACCGCGCGGGCAGGCGTCCGTGCAGTTGAAGGTCGTACGGCAGCGCCACACGCCGTCACGGTCGTTGAGGATCTCCAGGCGCTGCTCGCCGGCCTCGTCGCGCGAGTCGAAGATGAAGCGGTGCGCGTTGACGATGGCGGCCGGGCCGAAGTACTGGCCGTCGTTCCAGAAGACCGGGCAGGACGAGGTGCACGCGGCGCACAGGATGCACTTCGTGGTGTCGTCGAAGCGCTCGCGGTCCTCGGCGCTCTGCAGCCGCTCACGCGTGGGCTCGTTCGTGTCCTTCGTGATGAGGAAGGGCATGACGTCCCGGTACGCCTGGAAGAACGGCTCCATGTCGACCACGAGGTCCTTGAGGACCGTCAGGCCCTTGATGGGCTCGACCGTGATCGGCTTCTCGGGGTTGATGTCCTTGATGAGGGTCTTGCAGGCAAGGCGGTTCTTGCCGTTGATCCTCATCGCGTCCGAGCCGCAGATGCCGTGGGCGCAGGAGCGGCGGAAGGTCAGCGTGCCGTCGACGTCCCACTTGATCTTGTGGAGGCCGTCGAGGACGCGCTCCTTGGGGTCGATCTCCAGCTGGAAGTCTTCCCAGGTCGCCTCGGCCGAGACCTCCGGGTTGAACCGGCGGACGCGGAAGGTGACGGTGATGTAAGGGGACGCGGCGGACTCCGCCTCCACCTTGTCCAGAACGGGGGTTGCCATCAGTACTTACGCTCCATCGGCTGGTAGCGGGTCTGGACGACCGGCTTGTAGTCGAGACGGATGGACTCGGTGCCGTCGTCGCCCACCTCGCGGTACGCCATGGTGTGGCGCATGAAGTTGACGTCGTCGCGGTTCGGGTAGTCCTCGCGGTAGTGACCGCCGCGGGACTCCTTGCGGGCCAGCGCCGACACCGCCATGACCTCGGCCAGGTCGAGCAGGTTGCCCAGCTCGACGGCCTCCAGCAGGTCGGTGTTGAACCGCTTGCCCTTGTCCTGGATCGCGACGTTCTTGTAGCGCTCGCGCAGCTCGGCGATCTTCTCGACCGCGGTCTTGATCGTCTGCTCGGTGCGGAACACCATGACGTTCGCGTCCATGGTCTCCTGCAGCTCGCGGCGCAGGACCGCCACGCGCTCGGTGCCGGTGGACGTACGCAGTCGCTCGATCTGCGAGACGACCAGCTCCGCCGGGTTCTCCGGAAGCTCGACGAAGTCCGCCTGCTGGCTGTACTCCGCCGCCGCGATACCGGCCCGGCGGCCGAACACGTTGATGTCGAGCAGCGAGTTGGTGCCCAGGCGGTTGGCGCCGTGCACCGACACGCAGGCGACCTCGCCGGCCGCGTACAGGCCCGGGACGACCGTCGTGTTGTCGCTGAGGACCTCACCCTCGACGTTCGTCGGGATGCCGCCCATGGCGTAGTGCGCGGTGGGCTGGATCGGGATCGGGTCCGTGTACGGCTCGATGCCGAGGTACGTCCGCGCGAACTCCGTGATGTCCGGGAGCTTGGCGTCCAGCTGCTCCGGCGGGAGGTGCGTGAGGTCCAGGTAGACGTGGTCGCCCTCGGGACCGCAGCCGCGGCCCTCGCGGATCTCCGTGTAGATGGAGCGGGAGACGACGTCACGGGACGCGAGGTCCTTCATGACCGGCGCGTACTTCTCCATGAAGCGCTCGCCGTCCTTGTTGCGGAGGATGCCGCCCTCACCACGGGCGCCCTCCGTCAGCAGGATGCCCATGCGCCAGATGCCGGTCGGGTGGAACTGGAAGAACTCCATGTCCTCCAGCGGGATGCCCCGCCGGTACACCGCGGCCTGGCCGTCACCGGTCAACGTGTGCGCGTTCGACGTCACCTTGAAGAACTTGCCGCAGCCGCCGGACGCGTAGATCACGGCCTTCGCCTGGAAGACGTGGATCTCGCCGGTCGCCAGCTCGTACGCCACGACGCCGGCCGACTTCTTGACGCCGTCGACCTCGGTGATCAGCTGGTCGAGGACGTAGAACTCGTTGAAGAACTCAACGCCCTCCTTCACGCAGTTCTGGTACAGCGTCTGGAGGATCATGTGGCCGGTGCGGTCGGCCGCGTAGCAGGACCGGCGGACCGGGGCCTCGCCGTGGTTGCGGCTGTGACCGCCGAAGCGGCGCTGGTCGATCGTGCCGTTCGGGGTGCGGTTGAACGGCAGGCCCATCTTCTCCAGGTCGAGGACCGAGTCGATGGCCTCCTTCGCCAGGATCTCGGCGGCGTCCTGGTCGACCAGGTAGTCACCGCCCTTGACCGTGTCGAAGGTGTGCCACTCCCAGTTGTCCTCCTCCACGTTGGCCAGCGCCGCGGCCATGCCGCCCTGCGCGGCGCCCGTGTGGGAGCGGGTGGGGTAGAGCTTGGTCAGCACGGCGGTGCGGCTGCGCTTCGTGGACTCGATGGCCGCGCGCATGCCCGCGCCACCGGCGCCGACGATGACGGTGTCGTACTTGTGGATCTTCATGGTGGTTGCCTCAGCCCCGTGCCTAGCGGATGTTCGGGTCGAAGGTGAAGATCACCAGCGTGCCCAGCAGGATGGTGAACACCGTGGCGGTGTAGAGCAGGCCCTTGAGCCACAGCCGGGTGTTCGCGCGCTCCGCGTAGTCGTTGATGACCGTGCGCAGGCCGTTGGCGCCGTGCAGCATCGCGAGCCACAGCATCAGCAGGTCCCAGACCTGCCAGAACGGGCTCGCCCAGCGGCCCGCCACGAAGGCGAAGCCGATCTTGGACACGCCGCCGTCCAGCACGAGCTGGATCAGCAGGTGGCCGAGGACCAGGACGACCAGCACGATGCCGGACAGGCGCATGAAGAGCCAGGCGGCCATCTCGAAGTTGCCCCGGGTCGACTTCGGGGTCTTCTTGGTGCGCTTGCGCGGGGCCTCGATGAGGGGCGCCGGGTTGTCCACGTTGTAGAGCGAGCCGCCCTCGACGGGGCCGATCCCGGACGCGGTGGATTCAGTGGTGGCCATCGGTGTCAGCTCCCGAACAGTTCACGAGCGGCGTGACCGAGGACGGGGTAGATCGCCCCGAGCATCAGCACGACCCACAGGCCTACGACGGACCAGAGCATCTGCTTCTGGTAGCGCGGGCCCTTCGACCAGAAGTCGACGGCGATGACGCGCAGGCCGTTCAGTGCGTGGAACAGGATGGCGGCGACGAGGCCGTACTCCAGGCACGCGACGATCGGGGTCTTGTACGTGGCTACGACCTTGTCGTAGTCCTCGGGTGAGACACGGACGAGAGCGGTGTCCAGCACGTGAACGAACAGGAAGAAGAAGATGAGGACGCCGGTGACTCGGTGAGCCACCCAGGACCACATTCCTTCCCGGCCGCGGTACAGCGTTCCAGCCGGCACGGAAGTCCCTCCGGGAGCGGGGATTGGGGCCGCGCCGGCTTTGCCTGTCGGTCGGGCCCGGCCGGGTACGGTCCACCGGCCCCCAGCATGGTAGCCAGCCGTCGGCTTGACGCTTACAGGGGGCCTACCGGTGTGATCAATGTGGCACGCGTATGGGTTAGCGTTTGCGGCTTCTGGGGCGGGGTGTCCTGTTATTTACAGCCCGCGCCCCTGAAGAACCTGACCAGCCGCCCTCTTGCCAGCCGGCGGAGCTCCTCTGCCGCCACCACCCGTTCTTCCTCCGGATCGTTTGCCAAACGTGACCGGATGCCTGCCAGTGCGTGGTCCAGGGCCTCGGTCGGAGGCAGGTCGTCCAGGCAGATCACGAAGGCGTGGCCGAACTTTGCCTCGTACGCCGCGTGCGCCGCCCTCAGGGCCGTGTAGGCGACTGCGTAGGTCTCGTCCGGCAACGTCGGCAATGTCTCGGCCGCCAGGGCCTCCGACAGGTCCGTCGGGGACAGGTCGTACGCCGCCTCGTCCGATGCGGCGAGCAGGGAGTCGATGTCCGGGTACGGGCGGTGGTCTGCGACCCGGTGGGCCCAGCGGAGGCTGCGGAGGCAGTCCAGGAGGAGCTTGCGGGCCTCTTCCGCGGGCGCGGCGTTGAAGGCGTCCAGGATGCTGGGCAGCGTCGGTATGGCGGCGACTCGGCCAGGAAGGTGTGTGGGCGTCACGTGTGTTTCGGCAGAGGATGCTGTGAGAGCTGCGAAGGATGTGGTCTTACGTTATCGAGATTGGGCGCGGGGTGTCCGACGGATGCCCGAATTTCACCCGCAAGAGAGAGTTTCGGAACGCGTGGTGGACGCGTCGTGTTGTCCATGGGCTTTAGGTTGACGCTGTGAGCCAGCACAGGCGCCGGTCTCCGGCGCAGAACGCGAAGCAGCAGCGGCGCATGATCGTCGCGGGCGCGATCGCCGGGACCGTCGCGCTCGGGATCGGCCTGGGATTCTGGGCCTCCGGCGACGACAGCGGGCCTGCCGGGTCCGCGCAGCGGCAGTCGCCGTCCGACGGCAGATCCGGCGCGGCGGCCAGCGCCTCGGGCGGCGGGAGCCCGGCGCCGCTCCCGACCCGTTCGTACGCCCTGTCGAAGGCTCCCCAGACCATCCCCGCCGTGCGCTCCCACACCGCGGCCCGCGGGCCCGGCTGGCGTCCGGCGCGTGGTGAGCGGGTCGTCGTGAACGATGCCGATCTGGCCGACGAGGGTCGTCTGATCGCCGGTGAGCTGGGGTTGACGTACGCGGGGCAGAAGGACGACGTGCAGGCCGGGGACGTACGGCTGGCGCTGGGCGACGGCGACGGGGCGAACCCGGAGTCGTATGCGATGACCGTGCGCGGTGGCCGGGTCAACATCAGCGGGCCGTCGGACGCCGGTGTGTTCTACGGCACGCGGACGCTCAAGCAGGAGGTGCACGGCGGCGGCACGGCGCCCGAGGGCATCGTGCGGGACCAGCCGGCCAAGCCGGTGCGCGGCTTCATGCTGGACATCGCGCGCAAGCACTTCACCGCCGGCTGGATCGAGGACCGGGTGCGGGAGCTCGGGGACCTGAAGTTCAACCAGCTGGGGCTGCACTTCTCCGACGACCAGGGGTTCCGGATCCAGTCCGACACGCACCCCGAGATCGTCTCGCAGCAGCATCTGACGAAGGCCGAGGTGAAGCAGATCGTCGATCTCGCCGCCAGTCGGCACATCACCGTGGTGCCCGAGATCGACTCGCCCGGGCATCTGGGGGCCGTCATCGCCGCTCACCCCGATCTGCAGCTGCGCAATGCGCAGGGCGTGGCGGCGAAGGGGGCCGTCGACATCTCCAAGCCGGCCGCCGCCAAGATCGTCGACGATCTGCTCAACGAGTACGCCGGCCTCTTCCCCGGCAACCAGTGGAATCTCGGCGGTGACGAGTACCTGGCCCTGATGGTGTCCAACCCGGCCGCCTCCTATCCGCAGCTGGCCGCCGCCGCGGTGAACAAGTACGGACCCGGTGGCACCGTCTCCGATCTGACCACCGGGTGGCTCAACGACCGGGCCGGCACGATCCGGGCCCACGGCCGGACCATGCGGGTGTGGAACGACGGGTTCTTCCGCGGGACGTCCGTGCAGCCGGCGAAGGATCTGCAGGTCGCGTACTGGACGGGCAAGGAGATCGGCGCGCGGCAGCCGGTGGAGTATCTGAGCGCCGGGCGGAAGCTGATCAACTACAACGACGAGTTCCTGTACTACGTCCTCGGGCAGCCCAACAACTTCGTCTACCCGACCGGGCAGCGGATCTACGAGCAGTGGACGCCGCGCGTCGTGCGCGGCACACAGGCGGTGCCGGCGCAGTACGACGGGCAGATTCTCGGCGGATCCTTCGCCGTGTGGTGCGACCTGTCGAACTCCCAGACGCAGGACCAGGTCGCGGCCGGGATCCGGATGCCGCTGCGGGCGACGGTGCAGAAGCTGTGGGACCCGGGACAGCCGGGGCTGTCGTGGACCCAGTTCAAGGCACTGGCCGGCCGGCTGGGCTGAGCGCGCCCGGCCGGCGGGTTTCTTGGCCCATACAGCTGCGAACTGTCGTACGACTGTGGTGTATTCGGCGCGAGTCGAAGGTGACACAGCCGTGGGGGGCCGGGATGGGCTACTGGGGGTACTTCGTCGTGGGCCGCAGCGAGCGGCCGCTTGCGGAGCTCGATGCGCTCGCGGGGGCGAAGGGCATGCTGCAGCGGTCGTCGGCGGCCGGTGGCTGGCAGGTCTGGGAGTACCCGAGCGGGGACGGCGAGGTCGGGAACATGAACGTCCTCGCCGCCGCGACCGGGGCGCCCGCGCTCTTCGGATACGTCATGGACAGCGCCTCGGTCGTGGTGGAGGCGGCGGCGCCCGAGAGCGGGGCGTGGACCACGTGTCTCGCGCGGGCCGCGATGGCCGGGTACCTCGGCGCCGGGAGCGAGGGGCTCACGATCGAGGACTACTTCCTGGAGCCGCGGGACGCCGCCGACCGGGCGGTCGCCTGGGCCGCCGAGGCGGGGCACGACGTGGAGACCGGGCCGTTGCTGGACGTTCTGACCGCCGATGCCGATCCGTTGGCCGAAAACCTCTTTTTCCAGTTGCTCGACCGGCTCGGTGTGGTACCGCTGTGACACTCCCGGGCCGTCGCACGCAGTAAGGGGAAGTGCGGGCTCCGTAAGGGAAGAGCCCTGCTGGGCCCGGTACGGGACCCGCAGAAGGAGGCGTGGATGAGCCTGGTGGAACTGATCGCTCAGGCCGACGACCGCGGACTGGCCGCCAGCGGGTTGGCTTGTTTGGATCGGTGTGTGCCGCTGCTGGGCGGTGACGACGAGATCCTGCGGCCGCTGTGGGCCAGCCTCGCGGACTCCGGTGACGTCGGTGACTGGGGCGAGCGGCTGGAGCATGCGCGCGGGAGGCTCGGCGCTGCCGAGGAGCCGGGCGAGGGCGAGGCGGCGCTGCTGGCCCGCCGGATGCTGGAGGCCGCGCCGGTGGAACGGTCCGGGGCGCAGGTGCGGGTGTGGGCGGATGCGTGCTCGGTCGCTGCGCTGCAGATTCATCGGATGCTGGATCCGCTGGAGGACGAGGCGTCCTCCGTCGACTCCCGGCGGGAGGGGCGTACTGAGGGGATGTCGCCGCTCGTCGCTGCAGAGTTGCGGCGACAGGTCGCCGTACTCGAGTTGCTTGCGGGGCATGGGGCGGGTGGGCTGCGCCGTGCGCTGGAGGTGTCGATCGAGGGGCGGCGGGTTTTGCAGGCAGTCGTCTCGCGGAGGGCGCGTCGGGGGTAGGGCGGTGACGGTTTGCGGGCGGCTGCGGTGCGTTGTGGCTGGTCGCGCGCCCACGGAGCCGCACATCGATACGGCCCCGCGCCCCTGGAAGCCGCTGCCGGCGCCCCCGAGACAGGGTGGGGCGGTGGAGGTTGTTGGGCGGGGTTCGGGTTCGGGTGCGGGTGCGTCGTGGCTGGTCGCGCCCACGCGGCGGAGCCGTATGTCGATACAGCCCCGCGCCCCTAAAAGCCGCTGCCGACGCCCCGGAGAAAGCCGTTCCCGGGGCCACGGGGGAGGCCGCTTGCCGTGCTCCTCGGTGAAAGCCGTTCCCGGTGCCAGGGGAGAGGTCGCTTGCTGTGCCCCTCGGTGAAAGCCGTCCCGGCGCCAGGGGGGAGGTCGCTTGCCGTGCTCCCTCGCGGAAAATCGTTCCCGGCGCCAGGGGAGAGGCCGCTTGTCGTGCTCCCTCGGTGAAAGCCGCTCCCGGGGCCAGGGGGGAGGTCGCTTGCCGTGCTCCCTCGGTGAAAGCCGTTCCGGGGGCCAGGGGGGAGGTCGCTTGCCGTGCTCCCTCGCGGAAAATCGTTCCCGGGGCCAGGGGGGAGGCCGCTTGCTGTGCCCCTCGGTGAAAGCCGTTCCGGGGGCCAGGGGGGAGGTCGCTTGCCGCGCCCCCTCGCGGAAAATCGTTCCCGGCGCCAGGTGAGAGGCCGCTTGTCGTGCTCCCTCGGTGAAAGCCGCTCCCGGGGCCACCGGTAAAGCCGCTTCGCGTGCCCCTCGGGGAAGCCGCCTTTCGGTGCGCCCGGAAGGGCCGCCTTCACGTGCCCCTCGCGGAAGTCATCTTCCGGCGCCCTCGGGGAAGCCCCTTCCGGCGCCCTCGGGGAAGCCGCTCCCGGTGCGCCCGGAGGAGCCGCCTTCCCGTGCCCCTCGGGGAAGCCCCTTCCGGTGTCCTCGGGGAGAAGCCGTCTCCCCGCGCCGCGAAGGGCAACCTGCACCCAGGGCGGGAAATCAGCGCAGCAGGCACTTGACCACCGCGTCGCCGTACTCGGATGTCTGCTGGTAGAAGGCCGTCAGGTCGCGGTGGGTCGCGGTGATGAGGGTGTGGGTTTCTTGTTCGGTGGTGGGGCCGCCGTAGCGGGGGAGGAGGTGGTTGCGGGCCTGGTGCCAGAGGGTCTCGATGTCGGTCGAGGTGAGGAAAGCCGCCACCCTGGCCGTCTGAGCCGCGGTCAGCAGGAGGAACGGTGGGGCCTCGGGGGCGTGGTGCGGGATCGGGCGGCCGCCGAGGACCACGTGCGTGCGGGGGCCCTCCTCGGCGCGGTGCGGGGGTGCGCCCGCGTAGAGGGTGTCGTGGTCGACGTAGTGGTGGTCCAGCATCTCCTCCCGGTGGCGGTCGATCCGTCGGCGCACGGTGTCCCAGTCGTCCTCGAACAGCCGTTGCAGCCAGGTCGCGCTGTTGCGCAGGGCCGAGGGCGGCACCGCGCGGAGATGGAAGTACGGGCTCATCAGTGAGAGGAGCGCACGGAAGGGGCGAAGCGTCACTCCCGGGCAAAGCTCGCACCTGAGGGAGTCCTGTGACCGTCCTGCGGCGGCGGTGGGGCGGTACTGCGCCGGTATCGGGAACTCCCCGGAAATCGCGTGACGGATGGCCCGCCGACCCCGCTCCTGTCTATGTGACTACCTTCCACGAGACGAGGCCGAGCGCGGCGACCAAGCCCGTGCGGTGGGCGGCGGACGCGGTCGCGGCCATGCGTGAGGGCGCCCGGCTGCGCCTCGACTACTCGGCGCAGAGCCTGTGGCGCGTCGACCGGATGATCGAGGGGATACGGCAGGAAGGGGCGCCGTACGCCGCGGTGGAGAGCGTGTTGCGCGGTTTCGGGGCGTACGCCGGTGAAGTGATTGTCCGTCAGGTGGGCGCCGAGTGGTGGGCGACCGGCGGCGACCACTGGATACGCACTCCCGACGGCCGGATGTGGGACCCCTTCGACGAGGCCCGGCGCTGCTGGCACGGCGACGGTTCGCTGCGGCTGCTGTGCCGGGACGCGACCGACGGCGTCCGAAGGTGACCGCGGCGGCGAAATCGCCGTTATGAACGCGGACCCGGGCGCCCACCCCGCAAACTGCGTGGGAGCGGACGCCCGAACCGGTGGACACGGCGATGTGAACTGCCGGGAGACAGCGGCGGGTTGATATCGCTACCCGATGTAGACCAGGCCGTCCGTCGTGACCGTCGGGCGGCCGCTGGTGCCGACCACCACGATCTTCACTGTGTGCTTGGCGCTGGACGACCAGGTCTTCGTCCAGATCGCCTGGCGGTACAGGGTGGTCGACGACTTCAGGTCGACGGTGCTGACCTTCACGCCGTCGACGTAGATGTACGCCTGACCGGAGGTGGAGGCACGGCTGACCACCCAGGAGGCCGAGCGGCCGGTGAAGGTCCAGGTCAGGCTCGCACCCGTCGAGCCGCTGGAGTACGACTTCCCGCCCAGGTAGCTGGTGGAGGAACGCGCCGTCCAGCTGCCGGACTTGGTGGCCGAGGTCTCCTGAAGGATCACCGGCGTGAAGGACGCGGACGAGGTACGGGTGTTGCCCGCGTAGTCGTACGCCTTCATCGACCAGGTGCTCGCGGTGCCGGACACGGCGGTGCGGCTGGAGCTGGTGGTGGTCGGGCCGAAGGTGGCCGTCGTCGGGGTCAGCAGGCTCACCGACTTCAGGGCGGCGTTGTCGGTCGCCTTCCAGCCGAGGGTGACCGGGACGGCGCCGGTGTTGACCGTGCCGGTGCGCAGGGAGAGCTTCGGCGCGGTGGTGAAGGTCGGCGCGGTCGTCTCCGCGACGACGTTCAGCGCGGCGGTCGTCGTGGTCTTGCCGGACTGGTGCACGGCCCGCACGGCGACGCTGTGGGTGCCCAGGGCGAGCGTCGCGCCCACCGAGGTCGACGTGCCGGAGGCCGTGGCGGCGACCTTGCCGTCCACCAGCAGCTCGAACCTGGAGATCAGCGAACCCGGCGTGGTCGTCGACCAGTTCGCCGTGACGGCACCCTTGGTGTAGTACGTCGAGCCGGACAGGCCCGCACCGGACAGCGAGGTCAGCTTCAGCCCCTGCACCGGGCCGGACGCCCAGGCGCGGACGGTCGGCAGCTGGGCGTAGAGGGAGTTGCCCGGGCACTGGGTGTTGTAGCCGTCCCGGTGGCCGGAGATCCGGTTGAAGGTGTACGAGTTACCGGCGGTGAAGCCGGTCGCGAAGTAGTTCGTCTGGGTCGCACCCGCCTTGAGCTGCACGGTCGTCGCCGGGTCGGCGTTGTACTGGCCGAGCTTCCAGGCCGCGATACGGGCGATCGACTCCAGGGCCGCGTTGCTGGCGCTGGTGGAGGTGTACTCACCGAGCACCGCGATGCCGGCCGACTCGCGGTTCCAGCCGTAGGTGTGCGCGCCGAGCACCGGGAGGTCGACACCGCCCTTGCGGCCCTCGAAGATCGTGCCGCACTTGTCGACCAGGAAGTTGTAGCCGATGTCGTTCCAGCCGTTGGTCTGCGTGTGGTACGCATAGATGCCCCGGACGATCGCCGCCGAGTCGGCGCACGAGTAGTCGTTCGTGCCGTCCGTGTGGTGCACGAAGACGGCCTTCACATCGGCGTTGTACTCCGACGGGTCCGGGCTGAGCGACTCGTCCGCGCCCCAGTCGGCGCGCGAGACGATCGGCGGCTCGGGCACGGTCGACGGCGGCGCGGTGGGCGTGCCGGCCGTGGGGCTCGCGGAGGTGCTCGTCGAGGGGGACGCGGAGTCGCTCGGGGAGGCGGAGTCCGTCGGCGACGCGGAATCGGTCGGCGACGCGGAATCGGTCGGAGAAACCGAGTCGGTGGGCGACGCGGAGTCCGTCGGCGATACGGAGTCCGAGGGTGTCACATCCGCCACGTACGCGGCCGGCGCGGCCTTCTGCTCGGCGGCGGTCGCCACGCCCGGGTCGACCAGGTTGACCTCCAGCCCCTTGGGCAGGGCGGAGCCGGCGGAGCCGTCCTTGCGTACGACCTGGACCTGCACGCCGTCGGAGGGGCCGACCCAGAGCGGCTCGGAGGCACCGCGCGCGCCGGCGCCCGCCTTCGGGTCCTCCAGCGGGTCGACGTTCGCCTCCAGGTCCTTCCAGGCGGTCCACTCGCCGGTCTCGATGCTGTGGGTGCGCACCTGGGCGGTGCCGTGCAGCCGCTTCCCGGCGTCCTTCCAGGAGACGCCGAGCATCGAGAACTGCTTGGTCTGCGTGCGCGGCAGTTCCCGCTTGCCGCTCGCCGCGTTCTGCAGGGCCAGGGCGTAGACCTTCACCGGCCGCTTGGCCTGGCCGTGCCCGGAGGACGGGCCGGCGATCGCGTACGTCGCCACACCTCCGCCGCCCAGTACCACCGCGCCGAGCGTGATCCACGCCCGTCGCTTCATGCTCAGCGGTCTGTACGCACGCGTACCGCGAGGACTCACTTACCCCACCCCTAGAAAAGGACCATGACTGCCACACCTGTCACAGAGCAGGTGGCACTTACACACAGCGCTCGGCCCTGGCCAAACGTCACTCGGCGGCCGGCGTGCCCGGTCCCCGCCGGCAGGCGGCACGCCCGCCCTTCTTCACTTGCTCGTGTGGCGATCGACACGTCTCTGACCGGTGATGCTCGTGGCCTCGCTGCCGCTTCCTGAAGGGGGGAAGCGCTCCGCGACTTCCCGGGCCGAGCGAACGGGGAGCCATCTCATGGACGAAGTGGGCGAAGCGCACACGCGCGTGCCGTGCGCGAGCGAGATGCGGGCGTGTGCGGCCGTCCTCGTTTCGCGCGTCACCGCCCGCAACCGGCTGCCGCTGGACTACTCCGAGCGCAGTCTGCGGGTCGTCGACTTCATGATCGACGGGTTGCGCAAGGGCGGCGCCGACCTGGAGCGGGCGCGCGGCACGCTCTTCGGGCTGGGGGCGTACGTCGGTGAGGTGCTCGTCCGTCGCGCGGGGGCCGTATGGGTGGACTTCGACGCCCAGCAGCGCGGGTACTTCGGCCAGCCGGTCGGCGTGCGGATGCCGGACGGGCGGGTCTGGAACCCTCTCGGGAAGGTCGTCAACCGCTTCGAGACCGGCGGCCCCGAGGACTCCCTCCAGCTCTTCTGTCTGAAGCTGCACGGACGGGCGAGGCGAGCCGCCGCATGAGGGCGTTCAGCACGGCGGCACATGCTGCACACCCGTGACATCCGACCGGCTGTGACACTTCCGTGACGCCTGACGCAGAGGGTCGTGAAGGCGCGCGCACGGACCGAGGTGACGCGCGGCGCGGGCTCGGCAGAGCCACCTTCGCACTCGTACGAACGAGGACAGTTGTTGCGCCAGGGACGCGAACCCCGCCCCGTGCAGCCGTACGACGGGGAGCTGGGCGCGGCCGTCGCGCGGGCCCAGGAGGGCGACGAGGCCGCCTTCGCGGTCGCGTACCGGATCGTGCAGCCCGGCCTGCTCGGCTATCTGCGCGGGATCGTCGGCGACGACGCCGAGGACGTCGCCTCCGACGCCTGGCTGGAGATCGCCCGAGACCTCAGGCGCTTCAAGGGCGACGGGGCGGGCTTCCGCGGCTGGACCGCGACCATCGCCCGGCACCGCGCCCTGGACCATCTGCGCCGGCAGAAGGTACGGCCCCGGTCGGCGGCGCTGGAACAGGACGTACTGGAGCTGCCCGGTACCCACAACACCTACGACCAGGCGCTGGAGGCGCTCTCCACCGAGCGCGCCCTGGAGCTGGTCCGCAGCCTGCCCCGCGACCAGGCCGAGGCCGTACTGCTGCGCATCGTCGTCGGCCTCGACGGCCCCGCGGCGGCCCGCGTCCTCGGCAAGCGCCCCGGCGCCGTGCGCACGGCCGCGCACCGCGGGCTGAAGCGCCTCGCGGCCCGGCTGGGCGCCCCAGGTGTGACGAATGAGGATCCCCGGACGCTGGGGGAGTCGAAATGAACGTCGACGGCGAAACGAACGTCAACGACGGAATGAACATCAACGACGCGATGAACGTCAACGACGGCAGGGACGGCCGCGAGGGCCGGCCGTCGGACACGGATGGATACGGACATGGGTGAACGGCAGAGCGACGGCAGTGCCCCCGGCGGCCGTCGGCGCGTACACCCCGGCGGGACCCTGTCGGGCACCGAGGACTGGCCTGCCGGACCCGTACTGGAGGGCCTGCTCGCCGACGCGATGCGCGCGGGCGCGCTCGACGCCGACGCCGAGCAGCGGGCCGTCGCGGCGTTCCGGGCCGCCCGCGACGCCGGGGCGCTACGCGCGCGGACCCGGCGCCGCGACGACTGGCGCCCGCGTGAGCACGGCCGGACCCGTCGCTCCCTGCGGGCCACCCTGACGCTGGCCCTGGCCGGACTCACCATGGGCGGTGTCGCGTTCGCGGCGATCGGCTCGGTGGGCGGCGCCTCGCACGACGACGGACAGGCGGCCCGGCAGCGGCGGCACGCGCCGGCAGTGCCCTCCGCGACGGCCTCCGGCACGCCAGGTGCCGCCGCCACACCGGACCAGCCGGAGACGGCCAAGGACACCGAGGCGCACTGCCGGGCGTACGAGAAGAAGGTCGACGGCAACGGCAAGGCGCTGGACTCGGCGGCCTGGCAGCGGCTGATCGCGGCCGCGGGCGGTGAGGCGAACGTCACGGCCTACTGCGCCGAGCAGCTCGGGCAGTCGACGGCCACCCCCGAGCCGGGCAAGGACGACAGGACCGCCAAGGCCGAGAACACCGCGAAGGCCGGGAACAAGGGCAAGGGCGATGGCTCCGGCAAGTCCGGGAAGCCGGAGAAGAGCACCGGCAAGGCGAGCGGCAAGAGCGGCAACTGACCACCGGCTGAAGGCACGAGCGGCGAAAACAGCCGACTCGGCATGCCCCGGTACGGCCCTCACGCCCCCGGACGTCTGCCGTCGGGAGCGGCAACCGAAGCAACGGCCGGGGCCGCCACCCCCCACAGGAGAGGCCCCGGCCGTCGCGCGGTCGGGCCGCGCGGCGGCCCGTACTCTCTACAGCGCCGAGAGTGCGGTTTCTGTCACACCCCGGGTACAGGGAGCCCCTCCGCAGGGTGGTTGCATGGGGTACGGACATGGACGAGCGGCGGTTTCAGGTCGTAACGTGCCTTTCGCGCCGGGCGCGGAAGACGAACGACCATCGCAGACCATCGCAACGATCGGCGGCCTCGACGCCGCGACCATCGAACGAGGAACCATCGGGTGCTGGGGGACGACGCGGAGCTGACCGCCGCGGTGCTTGCGGCACAGGACGGGAACGAGACCGCGTTCCGGACTGTGTACCGGGCCGTGCATCCGCGGCTGCTCGGGTACGTCCGCACGCTCGTCGGCGATCCGGACGCCGAGGACGTCGCGTCCGAGGCCTGGCTGCAGATCGCCCGTGATCTGGACCGGTTCAGCGGCGACGCGGACCGCTTCCGCGGCTGGGCCGCCCGGATAGCCCGCAACCGTGCGCTGGACCACATACGGATGCGCGGCCGCCGCCCGGCGATCGGCGGCGACGAAACGGAACTGACCGGCAGGGCCGCCGAGTCCGACACCGCGGGCGAGGCCATGGAGTCCCTGGCCACCGACCACACCCTCTCGCTGATCGCCCGGCTGCCGCAGGACCAGGCCGAGGCCGTCGTGCTGCGCGTGGTCGTGGGCCTCGACGCCAAGACCGCCGCCGAGACGCTCGGCAAGCGCCCGGGTGCCGTACGCACCGCGGCGCACCGTGGTCTGAAGCGGCTCGCGGAACTGCTCGGCGAGGATCCGGAATCGAGCGTCGGCCTGGACGGGCTGCCGCTCCAGAGGGAACCGCGCGACCGCGCGGTGACGTCCGCGAGTGTGACGCAAAGCGTTGCGCGGACGCAGAAGGACATGTGATGGCCGACGAGCGCTGTGCCTTTCCGGGGGATTCGGAGCCCGCCGGCGGCTCCGCCGCGGGCCCGAGCCCCGACCGGTGGCTGGACCGCGAAACGGCGGAGCTCCTGCTGCGCGGAGAGTCACTCGAAAGTGTCGACCCCGCCTCCCGCGACCAGGCCGAACGGCTCGCGAAGACCCTCGACGGGCTGATCGTCGAGGCCCCGCTGAGCAGTGCCGAACTCCCCGGCGAGGCCGCCGCGCTGGCCGCCTTCCGGGCGGCCCGGTCCGGCGCGCTCCCCGAGCAGGTCGCCGCCGGGCGGCACCGTTCCCGCTCCCGGGCCTCCGATGCCGGGCTCGTCCGCATCGGCGGTTCCGACGCGGCCCCCCGGCGCTCCCGCTGGGGCCGGCCCGCGCGCTTCGGGCTGACGGCCGCCCTGGCCGCCGGCATGGTCGGCGGTGTCGCGTTCGCGGCGACCTCCGGGGTGCTCCCGACGCCGTTCGGCCACGACGAGCCCGGCCCCGTCGCCTCCGTCTCGGTCGGCGCGAGCCCCAACCGCCCGCTGGTGTCCCCCTCGCAGAACAGCGCCCTGGGCGACACCACCCCCGACGGCACCAGCTCTCCGTCCGCCGGCCCGACGACCCGGCACGGCTCGACCGGCGGCGGCTCCTCGGCCAAGCCCGGCTCCGGCTCCCAGGACGGGCAGGCCACCGGCGGCGGCTGGTGGCTGGGTGCCCCGGCGGCCTGCCGCGACGTGCGCGACGGCAAGGAACTCACCGGCGACCGCAGGCGGGCCCTGGAGGGCGCGGCGGGCGGTTCCGGCGCGGCCCGCGTCTGGAAGTACTGCAAGAACGTCCTGGCCGGCACCGACGGCGCGTCCCGCGGCGGCGGCGACGAGGACGGCAAGGGCAAGGGCGGACAGGGCAACCACAACGGCAAGGGCGGCGACCAGGGGGATCAGGGTGGTGACGGCGACGGCCATCACATAGCCCCCGGCCCCACCGTCACACCGCCCTCCCTCCCGCCGTTTCTGCCGAGGCAGCTGGTGACGACACCGACCCCGTTCCCGAAGCCGACGTACAGCGCGCTCTGACCTGCGGTTTTGCAGCTCGCGAAATTTTCTCCGGCCCGCCAGTAACGTTTTCGGCCCCACCCGCGCAGTACTGAGTGAGCCGACTGGTCATCGGCCGTCGCACAGAGCCGGGGTTCCCCCCGTACCCACGGCTCGTGCATCGGCGCGGGCGGGACACGTTCCCCCGGTTCCGCCCGCGCCCCACTCACTTCTCTCCCCGGCTCCGGGGGCTCACCGGTACACGACGACCTTGTCGCCGTCGTTCACCTGCGCGTACAGATCCGCGATCGCCGACTCGTCCCGGACGTTGACACAGCCGTGCGAGGCGCCGGCGTAACCGCGGGCCGCGAAGTCGTACGAGTAGTGCACGGCCTGGCCGCCGCTGAAGAACATCGCGTACGGCATGGACGAGTCGTAGAGCGTCGACCAGTGGTGGCGGGACTTCCAGTACACGTGGAAGACGCCCTCGCGGGTGGGCGTGCCGGTCGCGCCGAAGCGGACCGACATCGTCGACACCGTCCGCCCGTCGATCATCCAGCGCAGGGTGCGGCTCGTCTTGTCGATGCACAGCACCCGCCCGGTCAGACACCGCGGATCGGCAGGACCCGCGGGCTGACCGCCCATCAGATACAGTTCCCACTTCCCCGGCTCGTGCGTCATCCTCAGCAGCCGCTGCCAGGTCACGGTGTCCGTCCGGCCGGTCTTCGGCAGCCCGCGCTTGCCCTGGAAGCCCTTCACGGCCTCCTCGGTCAGGTCGTCGTACGACCCGGTCGGACCGTCGAAGAGCCAGTCGACCTGACGCAGCCGGGCCTGGAGTTCCCGCACGTCGTCCCCGGAGTCGCCGCGGGACCACAGCACGGCGGAACCGGCCGTCGAGGGCGAAGCGCCCGGCTTGTCGCCGGAGCCGGAGCCTGACCCGGAATCGGAGCCGGAGCCTGACCCGGAATCGGAGCCGGATGTGCCGGAGGGAGCCTTGCTGCCCGGCAGCTGGATGTGCACGGGGGAGTTCCCCTTGCCGTCCGTGCCCTGCACGGTGCAGCCGCACACGGCGGCCAGCGCCGCGAGTACTGCCGAAGCAGCGATCGATCTCCCCACGCCCGTCATACGCACAGCGCCCCCCGTCGTCTCACCGATGCAACCGACAGCCCCGCGTTTGACTGAGATGCTGCCCGCGGATGACGGGTTGCGAACGGCGGGGCATGGTTGTGACGGAGACCGCAAAACCGCTGTGAGGAAGCTCCCAGCGTGCTTCCCTCCACCGACTGCACGCACACCGCTACAGTCCGCAGGAGGGTCGGTCTGTACTGGCCAGTAACTCAGCGGGAGGCATCACACCATGGCGCGCGAGTCGGAGTCCGGACTCCCCATCGAACCGGTCTACGGGCCTGAGGACCTTGCGGGCTGGGACCCGGCCGAGAAGCTGGGCGAGCCCGGCCGGTACCCCTTCACCCGCGGTGTCTACCCGTCGATGTACACGGGCCGCCCCTGGACCATGCGCCAGTACGCCGGTTTCGGCACGGCGGTGGAGTCCAACGCCCGCTACAAGCAGCTCATCGCCAACGGCACGATGGGCCTGTCGGTCGCCTTCGACCTGCCGACCCAGATGGGCCACGACTCCGACGCCCCCATCGCGCACGGCGAGGTCGGCAAGGTCGGCGTGGCGATCGACTCCGTCGAGGACATGCGGGTGCTGTTCGGCGGGATCCCGCTGGACAAGGTCTCGACGTCGATGACGATCAACGCGCCCGCGGCCCTATTGCTGCTCATGTACCAGCTGGTCGGCGAGGAGCAGGGCGTGCCGGCCACCCAGCTCACCGGCACGATCCAGAACGACGTGCTGAAGGAGTACATCGCGCGGGGCACGTACATCTTCCCGCCGAAGCCCTCCCTGCGGCTGATCGCCGACATCTTCAAGTACTGCAAGTCCGAGATCCCGAAGTGGAACACGATCTCGATCTCCGGCTACCACATGGCCGAGGCGGGCGCCTCCCCCGCGCAGGAGATCGCCTTCACCCTGGCCGACGGCATCGAGTACGTCCGCACGGCGGTCGCCGCCGGCATGGACGTCGACGACTTCGCGCCCCGGCTCTCCTTCTTCTTCGTGGCCCGTACGACGATCCTCGAAGAGGTCGCCAAGTTCCGTGCGGCCAGGCGCATCTGGGCCCGCGTGATGAAGGAGGAGTTCGGCGCGAAGAACCCGAAGTCGCTGATGCTGCGCTTCCACACGCAGACCGCGGGCGTCCAGCTGACGGCCCAGCAGCCGGAGGTGAACCTGGTCCGCGTCGCCGTCCAGGGCCTGGCCGCGGTCCTCGGCGGCACCCAGTCGCTGCACACGAACTCCTTCGACGAGGCGATCGCGCTGCCCACGGACAAGTCCGCGCGCCTCGCCCTGCGCACCCAGCAGGTGCTGGCCTACGAGACCGATGTGACGGCCACCGTCGACCCCTTCGCGGGTTCCTACGTCATCGAGAAGATGACGGACGACGTGGAGGCGGCCGCCGTCGAGCTGATGGCCAAGGTGGAGGAGCTGGGCGGCGCGGTCAACGCGATCGAGCACGGCTTCCAGAAGTCCGAGATCGAGCGCAGCGCCTACCGCATCGCCCAGGAGACCGACTCCGGCGAGCGGGTCGTGGTCGGCGTCAACCGCTTCCAGCTCGACGAGGAGGAGCCCTACGAGCCGCTCCGCGTCGACCCCGCCATCGAGGCCCAGCAGGCCGAACGCCTGGCGAAGCTGCGCGCCGAACGTGACCAGCCGGCGGTCGACGCGGCCCTGGCGGCCCTGAAGAAGGCGGCCGAGGGCGAGGACAACGTCCTCTACCCGATGAAGGACGCACTGCGGGCGCGGGCGACGGTGGGCGAGGTGTGCAACGCGTTGCGGGAGGTCTGGGGGACTTACGTGCCGTCGGACGCCTTCTGAACGGGGTGATTCCCTCGAATGAGTGATCGAGGGCGGAAACGGCCCGGCCCCGGTTAATCTCGTGGAGGGTGTTCCCGAAAGGAGGGTGCCGTGGCTGTGATGCTGCACGAGTCGTCGCTTTCTGATGCTGCCGACCGGCTCTGGGAGGAGCTGCCCGGGCACCGGGTGGAGATCCTCAACGGGAGCATTGTTGTGACACCGCCGCCGGATGGGCCTCATCAAGTGACGCTTTCCTGGTTGATCGTGGAGTGCCACAAAGCGGGAGACCGGAAGGCCGGGCTCAGAACGGTGGCGGGGATCGGCTTGTGGCTGCCGACGGGGCCCGAGGACTACGCGGTGCCGGATTTGGCCGTTGTCGACGCCGATTACAAGGACGCCCTCGTCGAGAAGAATTGCTATGCGCCGCACGTCTTCCGTCTGGTCCTGGAGGTGACCTCCTCCAACTGGACCAACGACACGGCCACCAAGGTCGATGTCTACGCCCGGGCCAACATCCCCGCCTACCTCGTCGCCGACCGCAAACACGACGAGGTCCTCCTCTACACCGACCCGTCCGACGGCAAGTACCCCGACCCCGTCTGCTACAAGCGCGGCCAAAGCGTGCCCGTGCCCGAGTCCGTCGGCGTCAGCCCCGAACTCTCCGTGGACACGCTCCTCGACGGCGACGACTGATCACTGGCGCAGGGCGAACCGAGCGAGGTACTCCGCGAGCCCGGCCGCCGAGTCGCCCGCCCAGCCGACGTAACCGTCCGGCCGTACGAGGAACAGGCCTTTTCCGTGCGGCTGCTGGGCGGACCCCTGCACCACGTGCACCGACTTCACGTCCAGGGCGGGTGTCTCCGTGCCGAGCGCCACCAGCGTCCAGTGCGGGCCCCGGAACGCGTCGAAGAGCCGTACGCCGTCGATCGTCGTGTCCGGTGCGCGATCGCCCGCACGGACCGCCCCCGCGTCGGCTCGCGTGTCCTTCGTCAGCGACGACCCCCGGTAGCCGAGCCCGAGCTGGACGGTCGCCGCGCCCCGCCTCACCTCTCCGCGGTGCACGCCCGTGGAGATGCCGAGCATCTGCGCCGCGATGGGGCGCCGCTCCTCCGCGTACGTGTCGAGGAGCGCGGCGGGAGCTCCGCCCCGCAGCACCGCCCCCAGCTTCCAGCCCAGGTTGTACGCGTCCTGGACGCTGGTGTTGAGTCCCTGGCCGCCGGCGGGGGAGTGCACGTGCGCCGCGTCCCCGGCGAGGAAGACCCGCCCGCTGTGGAAGCGGTCCGCGAGGGCTGCGCGCGGGCGGAACTCCGAGGCCCAGCGGACCTCCGTTACGTCCTCGGGGGCCAGATGCGAGCGCGCGGCGGCGACCTTGCGGATGCCGTCCAGGGAGACGTCCACCGCGGTCCCCTCCGGGAACTGGGCGACCAGCTGGAAGTCCTCCGTACCGGTGAGCGGGCAGATGGCCATGTAGCCGTCGTCGTCCCCGCGTGGCGGGAAGACATGCCAGTTGTCGCGGTCCAGGCCGCTGATCCGGACGTCGGACACCAGGACCGGCTTCGGGTCGACCGTCTCGCCGGTCATGCCGATGCCGAGCGCGCGCCGCACGGCCGAGCGTCCGCCGTCGGCGGCGACGACGTACCGGGCGCGAAGTTCCGGACCGGACGCGAAGCGCACGCTCACGCCGTCCTCGTCCTGGTCGAGCCCGACGACCTCACGGCCGAACTCGACCCGCCCTCCCCCACTCTCGGCTTCGCTCGAGCGGGGGGACCCCCATAGCTCCTCCAGCCGCGCGAACAGGATTTCCTGCGTCCGCCACTGCGGCACCATCCACGGCTCGGTGAACGCCGAGTCCGCGGCCGCCTCCTTCACCTCGTCGGCGTCGAACATCCGGTGCTCGCCGACCCGTTCGCCGTCCCGCCAGATCATCCCGGCCGGATAGGGCCCGCCGGCCGCGAGGATCGCGTCCAGCACCCCGAGATCCTCCAGGACCTCCATGGTGCGCGGCTGCAGGCCCTTGCCGCGCGAACCCGGGAACAGCCCGTCCGCCTTCTCCACCACCACTGCGTTCACGCCCCGCCGGGCGAGGTCGACGCCGAGGGCCAGACCGGTCGGGCCCGCCCCCACGATCACGACATCGATCACGGCATCCGAAGCACGACTCATGATCCCTCACTCCTTAACGCTGTTAAGTTCCCCTGGCCCCGAGAGTGCCCTTAACGCTGTTAAGCTGTCAAGTGTGAGTACGGAACGACGCGCGCCCCTCGACCGCAAGCGGGTCGCGGACACCGCCCTGAGGCTCCTGAACGAGGTGGGCCTGGACGGCCTGTCCCTGCGGGTCATCGCCAAGGAACTGGACGTCAAGGCGCCCGCCCTGTACTGGCACTTCAAGGACAAGCAGGCACTGCTCGACGAGATGGCCACGGAGATGTACCGGCGGATGGTCGCCGGGGCGGCCCTCGATCCGGACGACACCTGGCAGGAGCGGATGGCCAAGACGTACCGAGGGCTGCGGGAGGCTCTGCTTCGCTACCGCGACGGCGCGAAGGTCTACAGCGGCGCGCGCTTCACCGGTACGGACCATGCCCGGGAGATGGAGCAGAACCTACGGCTGTTCACGGCCGCGGGTTTCAGCCTCGCCGAGGCCGTGCGGGCCAACCAGACCGCGTACGCCTTCACCATCGGTTTCGTCACCGAGGAACAGGGCGTCCGCCCGCTGCCGGACGAACGCCGCGAAGGCTATGACGTGGCCGAACGGGCCCGGCGGCTCGCAGAGTTCCCGCTCTCGGCGGCCGTCGGCGCGGAACTCTTCGCGGACTACGACCGGCACTTCGAGGAAGGGCTGGAGCTGGTCATTGCGGGGACCGAGGCGCGGTACGGCCGCACCTGAGCGGTGCGTCGGCGTCCGGTGAGCAGGTCTCAGCGCGGTCCGGACAGTGCCGCGCGCAGCTTCGGTGTCAGTCGCTTCTCGACGTAACGATTCAGCAGCCAGGCCAGCAGCAGCATCGACGCGATCGTCAGGGCGAAGGTCTCTGCCGACGGCAGGCCGAGGCCGATGTGCAAAGCGTGGATCACCACCCAGCCCAGGTGCTCGTGGACCAGGTAGAACGGGTACGTCAGCGCCCCGGCCACGGTCAGCCAGCGCCAGTTCGCCCAGTTCAGCCAGCCCAGAGCGATCGCGGCGACCGCGACGAAGCCGAATGCGACGATGAGGGTGATGCCGAGCGAGGAGCGGTGCGCGAAGGCGTGCGGGGCCGACGCGTTCCACAGGCCGCGCACCGCGTAGTGCTGCCCGATCAGGAAGCTCACGGCCACGATGCCCCAGGCGTAGACGTCGCGCCGGTCGCGGTGGACGAGGTAGAGCCCGACACCGCCGATGAAGAAGGGCGCGTACTCGGGTATCAGCACGATGTCGAGCAGCGGCATCTTCGCTCCCTGCGCGATCGCCGCCGCCAGCGTCCAGCCGGCGCAGAAAAGGATCACGCGGCGACGGGTCGCCCCGGGCACTACGACGCACAGCGCGAACAGCGCGTAGAAGCGGATCTCCGCCCAGAGCGTCCAGCACACCCCCAGCACCCGGTCCACGCCCAGCGGTTGCTGGAGCATCGTCAGGTTCACCAAGGTGTCGCTCGGCGACAGGGCCTTGTAGGCGACCATCGGCAGCGCGAACACCGCCGACACGAGGAGGATCGCAGCCCAGTAGGCCGGCAGCAGCCGGGCGGCGCGGGAGGCGAAGAACGACTTCAGGGGCCGGCCCCAGCCGCTCATGCAGATCACGAATCCGCTGATCACGAAGAAGACCTGGACACCGAGGCAGCCGTAGGCGAAATAGCCGTGCAGCATGGGGAACTGGTGCTCGGCGGAACTTCCCCAGGCTCTGGTGACCTCGCCACCGCGTCCGCCGTAGTGATACGCCGCCACCATCAGCGCGGCGATCAGTCGCAGTCCGTCCAGGGCGCGGAGCCGGGTTTCGCGGGGCTGCGGCCGTGCCGGCCGTTGGTTGACCGGCGCGACGGGCGCGGGTCGGACGGTCGTGCTGGTCACAGAATTCCCCTCGGTGGCGCTCACTCTCACGGGTGCCTCACAGCACGTTAGTCCGAATGACAGTGATGCCTTGGCCGGGAAAACCATGATTCGCCGTGTGGTCCCGGTGAGTTCATCTGAGTGTCGCCCTGGCTTCTCGCGTTCACTCGGAATTCCCGTCGCGGAGTGCCCGACGGCGGGCCCCCACTTGCGCGGGGGCCCCGCTCTGCTCGCCGCCCTACGGCGCCTGTCGTCCTACGGCCTTCTTCAGCGCCCGCGCCCGGCGGACCACCCGGCGGGCCGTGGAGTTGCGGGGGAGGAACGCCAGGCGCTCCGGGATGCCCCCGGGCAGCCCCAGCGCAGTCAGCCGCTTCCGCCTGAAGTACCGCTTGGTGCGCGTGGACAGGTGCTTGGAGAGGTAACGTTCCGCAGCGGTCCGCAGGGACGGGTAGATCTGCGGCTGCATCGTGTAGCTCAAGGTGTCGAGAAGCCCGTCCACCGTGCTCGCGGCCAGCGTCTTCTCACCCTTGCCGCCCTCCAGGTCCGGCAGCAGCGCATCGGCGAGAACCACCGGCACCCGGTTGCTGTTCTGGTACGGCGTGAGCCCGCCCAGCAGCGGTGCCGTACCGATACGGGCGACCGGAAGGCCGTAGAACGCGGACGCCGTGAAGAGTGCCGTGGAGAAGCAGCCCACCACCAGGGCGGGCCGGGACCGCTCGAACAGCACCTCGGCGAGGACGGGCAGGTCCAGGACGGTGAGGTCCACGCCCAGCTTGCCGGCCTCGGTCTCCAGGGCGCGGCTGTAGCGGGCCGGCGCGGTGGGGTGCGGCTTGAAGACGATCGAGCGGTGCCCGCGCTCGACCGCCCCGCGCATCATCCGTACGTGCAGGTCCTCCTCCTCCTCGGGGGAGAGGATGCCCAGCGCGGACAGGTACTGGCCGAGCAGCAGCGCCGAGTTGTCGGGCAGCACCGGCAGGTCCTCGACGGACGAGGCGAGTTCGCCCATCACCTTGAGGAACGCCTCGGTCGGCACGAGCTCCGCCGGGACGTCGAACTCGGTCAGCAGCCGCGGGGTCAGATCCGGCACCAGGTCCAGGTGGAGCAGCCGCCGCACACGCGTGCCGACCAGCGGGTCGATCTTGTTGCGGGTGGGGCCGTAGCTCATCAGGCCGTCCGCGTAGACGTGTACGGGCGCGTCGGTGAACAGCTGGGCCACCGTCAGCGCCGGGGCGACCTGGATGGACTCCACGACCAGCTCCACCCGGTCGTCGCCCAGGCCCCAGAGCAGCCGCAGATAGCGCTCGAAGAGCGGGACGTCGTCCTGGCGCGGGGTCCAGGCGCCCGGGTGGAAGGGGTTGATGGCCTCGTTCCAGGACAGGATCTCGTCGAAGTGATCGCGCAGCGGCTCGAAGCCCGGCATCTCGTCGACGGGCGGCGTCGTCTCCGGGGTCGCCGAGTTGTTGAAGACCAGCAGCAGACTGCGGTCCTCGTCCTCGAAGCAGTCCGAGTCCAGCGCGGCGGCCAGGGTGGCGGCGCCGTACAGGGTCGAAACGCAGTAGATGCGGGTGGTACGGGGCATCAGGCAGCCGCCTTCGCTGTCGTGATCCTGCGCCGCAGCCGCCGCAGCTTCGAGGAACGGTGCAGGTCCATCGTCTCGAGCACGTCGCCGAGCATGTCCTGCGGCAGCCGCTGGATGGCGGCCGCGCTCCGCGCCCGCAGCTGCCGGTACACCGACGGCTCCCACTTGTCCTCGTCCGAGACGTGGTGGGCGATGATCGCGCAGTAGGTGCGCACCGCCTTCGGCAGCAGCCGGTCCGCGTCCGGGTCCTTCGCCGTCTCCTCGACGACCTGGTCGAAGGCGCGGATGAAGTCGAGCTGGCGGACGTCGCCGATCTGCGTCAGGGAGGACGCCACCCCGCGCCGGTAGAAGACGCCGAGCAGGCTCACCACGGCGAACGACTCCGCCTCGCGGTGCAGCTTCCAGATCCAGGGCCGGTCCTCGGCCGTGCGCAGTCCGTCGGTGAAGTGCAGCAGGCCCTGGTCCAGGAGCCGGCGGTGGTAGGCGCCCGCCCAGGCGAAGGCGTAGTCCACGGAGGTGGAACGGTCGGCGGGCAGGATCGCCTCGCGCGGGTTCAGTGCCTCCCAGCGGCGTCCGATGGGGACCCTGTTCACGCTGCGCGCACGGGCGGTCGCCTGCACATGGTCGGTGCGCACGAAGTCGACGCCCAACCCTTCGATGGCCTCGACCAGTTCGGCGAAGTAGCCGGGAGCCAGCCAGTCGTCGCCGTCCAGGAACGTCAGGTACTCGCCCTGCGCCGCGTCCAGGCCGGTGTTGCGGGCGGTGGCGAGTCCCCCGTTCTTCTCATGGCGGATATACCGCACCTGCGCCACATCGGAGAGTTCCTCGGCCGCGCGTTCGAGAATCGCCGGAGTTTCGTCCTTCGAGTGGTCGTCGACCAGTACGAACTCGAAATCCCGCTGTGCGTTCAAGCGAAGGCTTTTGAGGGTGTCCGGGGCGTATTGCTGCACGTTGTAGAACGGCACGATCACGGAAAGCTTTGGCACACGAGAAGAGTAAGAGGCAGGTCGGCGGCGTAACTTTCCGGTGCCCGTACAGGGGGTGAACTCAATGTGTCGGAACGGTGCATCACCTGTAGCTCCGCGGATTTCGCGGGCCAGTTCGGCTCTCGGCGGGGCGTTGTTAACTTTTTGTTGAGGTGCGGTTGGGCCGCGCCTCGGAATTGCTTCTTACCGTCTTCGGCGTGCCACCAAGTACCTCGAAGCCCACGCGAATCGCCGTACTCGCGGACTCCGACACCCGCTGGAAATGGGGTGCGCTGACCGCGGCTCGTATCGCCCCGGGCCCGTCCATGGAAACCGCACCCGGCAAGGACGCGCAAGTCGGTCCCGAGCTGAGCGGATTCCTGCTGCGCGGGCGGGCGACGCCCACCGCCCGCCAGCTGGCGGAGGTCGGTGTGCGCGCCGACTCCCTCCGGGAGGTCACGGCGGTCGAGTTCCTGCGCGCGATGGCCGAGGAGGAGTACGACGTCCTCGTCCTCGCCCTCGTCGGCGGTGGCGTACAGGCGATGCTGCACGGCCTGCGGCGCGTGTGGGAGGGCCGCGAGCGGCGCCCCGTGGTCGTCACCGGCTATGTCGGCGTCGTCTACGAGAAGCTCGCCGACGGCCTCCTGCTGCGGCACGGCGCGGACCTCGTCCTCGCCAACTCCCGCCAGGACGCGGAGCGTTTCAGGGCGGTGTACGAGGGGGTGGGCGCCGACGCCTCGTCGGTGACCGAGGTGGCACTGCCGTTCCTGGGCGGGGCGGCCTACGAAGGTGAGCACGACCCCTACACCGTGGTGTTCGCCGTGCAGCCGTCCGTCCCGGACAGCCGCAGGGACCGCACCTACCTGCTCGACCGGCTGATCCGGCACGCCCGGCTGCACCCCGAGC
This sequence comes from Streptomyces longisporus, assembly GCF_039532765.1. Lineage (NCBI taxonomy): Bacteria > Bacillati > Actinomycetota > Actinomycetes > Kitasatosporales > Streptomycetaceae > Streptomyces > Streptomyces longisporus. The sequence continues at coordinate 136,048 of NZ_BAAASG010000016.1, read as the reverse complement.
GCGAGGTGCTGCTGAAGCTGCGCTCCAAGCCGGGCGAGCACACCACGCACATCGAGGAGCAGCCCTACCAGAAGCTGGTCCAGCGGCTCGATCCCCCGGCCAACTTCCGCCTCGTCTACGGGAACATGGGCGAGGTCCTCGACCGCACCGACCTGCTGGTCACCATCAGCTCGACGGCCGCGCTGGAGTCCCTGCACCGCCGCATCCCGACGGTCGTCCTGACCGACCTCGGCATCCGTGAGGTCCTGGGCAACCACCACTTCGTCGGCTCCGGATGCCTCGCCTCCTGGGATCAGCTGGACGCCGGGCACCGGCCGGTGGCCGACGAGGAGTGGGTGGCCCGGCAGGGCGTCGCGACGGGGGGTCCCCCCTCTGGGGGAGGCTCGTACGAGAGCGCCTTCGACGTGGCGCGGGAGCGCGTCGCCAAGCTGCTCGCGGCGCCCGAACTGCCCTCGCTCGCCCCGTACTACACACCGGCGACCGCGCCCGGTTACCTCCCCGGCATCCTCGCCCGCCACCACCTCGGCCCGGACGGCAGCCCGCTGCCCGGAGCCCCCGCCCACGACAAGGAGCCGGGCCCCGTCCGCCAGATCGTCCGCCGCGCGGCACGCGGTGCCTACCGGCACGGCGTACAGCGGGTGGCGCCTGTCATCCGGCGGATGGGGGAGCTGTGAGCACCGACAGGACGAACACGCCCATACCGACGGCGAACGCCGCAGAAGCAGCCGTCGCACGAGCGGTGTCCACCGCGAAGACAGGCGCGCTCCAGCCGGCCGGCGCGCGGGTTGCGGGCACCGCCCACACGGGGGCAGGACAGGGCGTGCCTGCCGTACACGCTGCGGCGCGAGCACTGTCCGCCCCGGACATCTCAGTCAGGCCAAGTAGGCCCGGCGAAGTCCGCTGCGGTTCGGCCGCGCCCCGAAGGGGCGCGGGGCCGTATCGAGATGCGGCTCCGCCGCCGGGAGCGACCAACCACGACGGCGCCGCAGACGACCGACGTCCCAGCGCGGCCCCGCGGCCGAGCCGCACATCGGCCCAGCCCGCGGAGCGCCCCGCCGCGTTCGCCCCGATGACTCCGCAAGGAGCCCAAGGAGTAGTCCCCATGTCCAACCCGCAAGCGGGCCGAGGCGCTTCCGTGCGCCGGGTGCTCGCGGTGATTCCCGCGCGCGGCGGCTCCAAGGGTGTGCCCGCGAAGAACCTCGCCCCCGTCGGCGGTGTGCCGCTGGTGGCCCGTGCCGTGCGGGAGTGTCTCGCCACCCGGCTGGTGACCGACGTCGTCGTGTCCACCGACGACCAGGCCATCGCAGCCGCCGCACGGGAGGCCGGCGCCGAGGTCGTGCTGCGGCCCGCCGCGATCGCCGGCGACACGGCGACCTCCGAGGCCGCCGTCCTGCACGCCATGGACGCCCACGAGGCCCTGCACGGCGCGGCCGTCGACGTGGTGGTGTTCGTGCAGTGCACCAGCCCGTTCATCATTCGCGAGGACATCGACGGGGTGGCCGCCGCGGTCCTCGAGAACGGCGCGGACACCGCGGTGACCGTGGCCCCCTTCCACGGCTTCATCTGGCGGGACGCCGAGGACGAGGTCACCGGCGGCCACGGCGTCAACCACGACAAGTCGTACCGCCCCCGCCGCCAGGACCGCCCCCAGGACCTCCTGGAGACCGGCGCCGCCTACGCGATGGACGCCCCCGGCTTCCGCAAGCACCAGCACCGCTTCTTCGGCCGTACCGAACTCGTACGCACCGACCCGGCACGGGTGCTGGAGATCGACGACCCGCACGACCTCGCGCGGGCCCGGGCCCTGGCACCCCTCTTCGACGCCGGCCGGCCCGGCTCCCTCCCGACCGCCGACGACATCGACGCGGTCGTACTGGACTTCGACGGCACCCAGACCGACGACAGGGTGCTGATCGACGCCGATGGAAAGGAGTTCGTCTCCGTGCACCGCGGAGACGGGCTCGGCATCGCCGCCCTGCGCAAGAGCGAGCTCAAGATGCTGGTCCTCTCCACGGAGCAGAACCCGGTCGTCGCCGCGCGCGCACGAAAGCTGCAGATCCCCGTGCTGCACGGCATCGACCGCAAGGACCTCGCGCTGAAGCAGTGGTGCGAGGAGCAGGGCATCGCGCCCGAGCGCGTGCTCTACGTCGGCAACGACGTCAACGACCTCCCGTGCTTCGCCCTCGTGGGCTGGCCCGTGGCGGTCGCGAGCGCCCACGACGTGGTACGCAGCGCCGCCCGTGCGGTCACCACCGTCCCCGGTGGCGACGGCGCGATCCGAGAGATCGCCAGCTGGATCCTCGGCCCCTCTCTCGACTCCCTCAACAAGTAAGGACAGTTCCTGCCATGAGCACCAACTCCCGTCTGCGCACGTTCGGTTCGAAGACCGCCGGCCCCGGTCAGCCCGTCTACGTCGTCGGCGAGATCGGCATCAACCACAACGGCGAGCTCGAGAACGCCTTCAAGCTGATCGACGCCGCCGCCGAGGCCGGCTGCGACGCGGTCAAGTTCCAGAAGCGCACCCCCGAGATCTGCACCCCGCGCGACCAGTGGGACATCGAGCGCGACACCCCCTGGGGCCGGATGACCTACATCGACTACCGCCACCGTGTGGAGTTCGGCGAGGACGAGTACCGCCAGATCGACGAGTACTCCAAGGAGAAGGGCATCGCCTGGTTCGCCTCCCCGTGGGACACCGAGGCCGTCGCCTTCCTGGAGAAGTTCGACGTCCCCGCCCACAAGGTCGCCTCCGCCTCCCTCACGGACGACGAGCTGCTGCGCGCCCTGCGCGCCACCGGCCGCACGGTCATCCTCTCCACCGGCATGTCCACCCCGAAGCAGATCCGCCACGCCGTCGAGGTCCTCGGCTCGGAGAACATCCTGCTCTGCCACGCCACGTCGACGTACCCGGCGAAGGCCGAGGAGCTCAACCTCCGCGTGATCAACACGCTGCAGGCCGAGTACCCGAACGTCCCGATCGGCTACTCCGGCCACGAGACCGGCCTGCAGACCACCCTCGCCGCGGTCGCCCTCGGCGCCACCTTCGTCGAGCGCCACATCACCCTGGACCGCGCGATGTGGGGCTCCGACCAGGCCGCCTCCGTCGAGCCGCAGGGCCTGACCCGCCTCGTCCGCGACATCCGCACCATCGAGGCCTCCCTCGGCGACGGCGTCAAGAAGGTCTACGACTCCGAGCTCGGCCCCATGAAGAAGCTGCGCCGCGTCCCGGGCGTCGTCGCCGAGGCGGAGATCGCCGCGGCGGCGGGCGAGCCGGTCGCGGTCTGACCTCTGATCCGCACACCCTGTAACGCTCTACGACGGGACGGTCGTACGTAGGATGAGCCGCCGCGCCGGGTCAGCCGGCCCCCACACTCTCGCGTTCGTCGAGAGCCCGGTACAGCTGCTGAACGTGCTGGAGTGGGCGCATCTCCACGCCCTCGGGGCCCAGGAGGCACCCGGCCCGGCTCTCACCCTCGTCGTCCTGTCCCCGAACGACCCCATGACCCGCGGTCAGCTGCGCCGGATGGCCGAGCTGGCCCGGGACGAGGGGTACGAGGTCCGCTGGGAGGAGGCGCGCGGCGGTCCGGGCGCCCCCTTCCACACCATCGGCGGGCTCACCCCGCTGCTGCGCAGGGCCCACCGGGTCGTCATGGGCGACCCCTTCTCCCGCTACGTACAGCTCCTGCTGACCATCACCAAGGCCCGTGACCTCGTCGTCGTCGACGACGGCACGGCGACCATGGAGTTCGTCGCCCAGCTCGCCCGCGGCGAACGTCTGGTCCGCTGGCACCGCAAGGGCGGCCGCCCCGGCGCCCGTGACCTGATCTTCGCCCCCGTCTCGTCCTCCGCCCGCCGCCGGCTCACCCCGAGCGCCAAGCGACACGTGGAGATCTTCTCCTCCATGCCGATGGACGAGAAGCCGGAGGGCGTGACGGTGACGGCGAACGACTTCGCCTGGACCCGGGCCCGCTTCGGCCCGCCCCGCATCACCAAGGGCGCCGACATGGTGGGCACCTCGCTGGTGGAGACCGGCGTGGTGGACGGCGACCGCTACCTGGAGGCCGTCCGCACCCTGGCCAAGACCCACGGCGCCACCCGCTACTTCGCCCACCGCCGCGAGAGCACGGACAAACTTCACCGCCTGGCCGCCGAGACGGGCCTGGAGATAGTCCGCCCCGACCTCCCCCTGGAACTGATCGCCCGCCGCGGGCCCATCGGCCGCACGGTCCTCAGCTTCCCCTCCACGGTCGTCCACACCCTCCCGCTCGCCCTGACCGGCACGGAGGTCCGCGTCGCGGTCTGTGACATCGACCCCGAGTGGCTCACCCAGAACGCCTCACCCCGAGCACAGGGCTTCCTGTCGGGCGTGACGGGCACGGCACGGGACGTACACCGGTTGTCGGCGGTCACAGCGGCGTGAGGCCGCGCCCCGCAGGGGGGCGGGGCTGTGCCGATATGCGGCTCCGCCGCGTGGGCGCGACCAGCCACGACGCCGCCGCAGACGAAAAGCAACCCACAGCCGCACCCGCGGAGCGATCAGTCACCCTTGCGGGCCAGCAAGAACGCCCGCGCCCGCACCTCGTCCTCCGCCGGCTCACGCAGCACCCGCGCTTCCACCCGCAACCCCGCCTTGACCAGCTGCTCGGCCACGGCATCCGGCGTACGCCAGTAGTAGTCCAGCGAGATCTCGCGGCCGAACCGCTCCTCCAGGTGCAGCCGCCCGTCCTGCGCACCGGTCTGGAAGCCCAGCAGGACGTGCCCGCCAGGCACCAGCACGCGCCGGAACTCCTCGAAGACCACCGGCAGGTGATCGTCCGGGACATGGATGATCGAGTAGAGCGCGAGCACCCCGCCCAGCGTCTCGTCCGGCAGGTCCAGCGCGGTCATGGACCCCACGTGGAACCGCAGTCCGGGATGCGCCTGCCGGGCCAGCGCCACCATGCCGGGCGACACGTCGACCCCGAAGGCCGGCACCCCGAGCGCGTCGAGCCGCGCGGTGACCTGACCGGGCCCGCTCCCGACATCGGCGACAGGGGCCGTACCGGCCGCACGGACGAGCTCGGCGAAGGCGGTGACCAGGGCCAGGTCCAGCGGTCTGCCGCTCAGATGGTCGGCGAACTGCTCGCTGTACGGGCGGGCGATCGCGTCGTAGGAGGTTCGGGTGGCATACAGGAAATCCGGGCTGCCCGGTATCGCGGAGCTCACGGGCCCGCACCCTACTAGCCCCTGTTTCCCACAGTGTGGTCCCGACAGGTGGAACGGAACCACCGGACAGACGCGGGGCGTGGTATGCGTAGAGAAAGGCAAGGTATACCCATCACAACCCTTGCCCATGCGTCGAGCGGCCAGATTTTCTTCCCCTCAGGGGTTGAACTTTTGTTGATCGAGGGTCAGTTGGCCACCCCGGCGTCCTACGCTTAAGAGGGTGAAGCAACTGATGTCACCAGAGTCCGAGGTCGACCTCGCCGGGGAAGCGGTGCTCGACGGCACGCTGCCCGAGGCGCTGTATGCCGAACTGGTCGCCTTCCGTCGTGACCTGCACATGCACCCCGAGCTCGGCAACCAGGAGTTCCGTACCACCGCGGCCATCAAGGAGCGGCTCGAGGCGGCAGGCCTGCGGCCCCGCGTCCTCGCCACCGGTACCGGTCTCGTCTGTGACATCGGGGAGTGGGACGGCGGGCGGCCCATGCTCGGCATGCGCGCCGACATCGACGGCCTGCCCATCCCGGACACGAAGAGTGAGTGCCCGTACCGCTCGACCGTGCCGGACCGCGCCCACGCCTGCGGCCACGACGTGCACACGACCGTGGTGCTCGGCGCCGGCCTGGTCCTCGCCGAGCTGCACAAGCAGGGCAAGCTCCCGCGGCCCGTGCGCCTGGTCTTCCAGCCGGCCGAGGAGGTGCTGCCCGGCGGCGCAGCGGACGCGATCGACTGCGGTGTGCTGGACGGCGTCGGCCGGATGATCGCCGTGCACTGCGACCCCCGGGTGGACGCCGGCCGGATCGGCCTGCGCCAAGGCGCCATCACCTCCGCCTGCGACCGGCTGGAGGTCGCGCTCGACGGGCCCGGCGGGCACACCGCCCGCCCGCATCTGACCACGGACCTGGTCACCGCCGCCGCCCGCGTCGCGATCGACGTGCCCGCGCTCGTCGGCCGCCGTATGGACACCCGCTCCGGTCTCGCCGTGACCTGGGGCCGCATCGAGTCGGGACACGCCCCGAACGTCATCCCGCAGCACGCCGAGCTCTCCGGCACCGTCCGCTGCCTCGACATCGAGGCCTGGCGGCAGGCGCCGGACCTCGTGGTCGCCGCCATCGACGAGGTCGCCAACCTGCACGGCGCCAAGTCCGAGATCAACTACGTGCGCGGCGTCCCGCCCGTGGTCAACGACGCGGACGTGACCGACCTGCTGCGCGACGCCATGACCGCCCGCCGCGGCGCCCAGTCCGTCGAGGACACCGAGCAGAGCCTCGGCGGCGAGGACTTCTCCTGGTACCTGGAGCACGTCCCCGGCTCCATGGCCCGCCTCGGCGTCCGCACCCCGGGCGAGCGCACGGTGCGCGATCTGCACCAGGGCGACTTCGACGCCGACGAGTCGGCGATCACCGTCGGTGTCGAACTGTTCACCGCGGCGGCCCTGCTGGACGCGGCTGAGTGATCCGAGCGTGCCCGGCGGCCCCCTCGGGGGCCGTTCCGCCGAGCGGCGCAACATGCTCGTAAGCCAATCGTGCACGCATCGAAATCCGGGTGTGTGACGGCGTCGGAGCCCGAGTTCAGACGGTGTTTGCCTCGAATCGATAACGGCTTCGAGAGGGGTGTTTTTCTGACATCTACGCGCGTTACGATGCCGCGAAGCCGACGCCGCAGGGGCGTCCGGGCCCGAGCACTGGCATGGTGCTCACATGAAGCGCCGACAAGGCGCTCAGGTCAGGTGAAGGAGCCTTCCCGTGCGCCGGGTAGCAAAGCTTTCTGCTGCGTGTGCCGTTTCCGCAGCTCTCGCACTGACTGCCACCGCGTGTGGCAGCACTTCCTCCCAGCAGGGCAACTCGTCCTCCGCTTCCGCCTCCGGCGGCGGCAAGGGCATCAAGATCGGCCTGGCCTACGACGTGGGCGGCCGTGGTGACCGTTCGTTCAACGACTCCGCCGCGCGCGGTGCCGACAAGGCCGAGAAGGAGTTCGGCGGTTCCATCAAGGAGCTGACCGCGAAGAACTCCGACACCGAGGCCGACCGCGAGCAGCGCCTGACCGACCTGGCGAGCGCCGGCTACAACCCGATCGTGGCCGTCGGCTTCTCCTACGCCACCTCGGTCGACAAGGTCGCCAAGCAGTTCCCGAAGGTCAACTTCGGTCTCATCGACTCGGTCGCGACCGCCCCGAACGTCGACAGCATCACCTTCACCGAGGAGCAGGGCTCCTACCTGGCCGGTGTCGCCGCGGCGCTGAAGACCAAGAAGAACCACGTCGGCTTCATCGGCGGTGTCGACACCCCGCTGATCAAGAAGTTCGAGGCCGGCTACGTCCAGGGCGTCAAGGACACCAAGTCCAGCGTCAAGGTCGACGTCCAGTACCTGACCCACGGCTCCGACCTGTCCGGCTTCTCCAGCCCCGACAAGGGCAAGGAGGCCGCGTCCGGCATGCTGGACAACGGTGCCGACGTGATCTACTCCGCGGCCGGCTCCTCCGGCAACGGCTCCATCGAGGCCGTCCACGGCGTCAAGGGTGCCTGGGCGATCGGCGTGGACTCGGACCAGTACAACATCCCGGGTCTGGCCGCCTACAAGAGCTCGATCCTGACCTCGATGGTCAAGAACGTGGACGTCGGTGTCTACGACTTCATCAAGTCCGTGCACGACGGCAAGCCGCTGACCGGCAACCAGGTGTACTCGCTCGCCAAGAACGGTGTCGGCCTGGCCACCAGCGGTGGCTTCATCGACGACATCAAGGCCCAGCTGGACGCCGCGAAGAAGAAGATCGTCGACGGCACCGTCAAGGTCAAGACGACCCCGTGACCTGACGGTTCCCGCCGAACCAAGGCTCGGCGAGGGCGCGTTCCCACAGCCCCTCGCCGAGCCATAACAATGTGTCAACTCTACGCGTGTAGCATGGAGTTGCCGCGCTAGCGTCGCCGACGCCTGCCCTCCCCCTCAGCCCCCTTTGTCCCCGAGGAGAGTGCGCCATCAACGCGTCCAGCCCTCCCGCTGCCGTCGAACTGCGCGGCATCACCAAGCGATTCCCCGGCGTCGTCGCCAACAAGGACATCGACATCACCGTCCGTACCGGAACCGTCCACGCCCTGTGCGGTGAGAACGGCGCCGGCAAGTCCACCCTGATGAAGATCCTCTACGGCATGCAGCAGCCGGACGAGGGCACCATCACGGTGAACGGCGAGACGGTCACCTTCAACAACCCCGCCGACGCCATCGCCCGCGGCATCGGCATGGTGCACCAGCACTTCATGCTCGCCGACAACCTCACCGTCCTGGAGAACGTCGTCCTGGGCGCGGAGAAGCTCCACGGCATCGGCGCCAAGGCCCGTACGAAGATCAAGGAGATCTCCGACGCGTACGGCCTGAACGTGCGGCCGGACGTCCTCCTCGAGGAGCTCGGCGTCGCCGATCGCCAGCGCGTGGAGATCCTCAAGGTCCTCTACCGCGGCGCCAAGACGCTCATCCTCGACGAGCCCACCGCCGTCCTCGTGCCGCAGGAGGTCGACGCCCTCTTCGACAACCTGCGCGAGCTGAAGGCCGAGGGCCTCACGGTCATCTTCATCTCCCACAAGCTGGGCGAAGTCCTCTCCGTGGCCGACGAGATCACCGTCATCCGCCGCGGCACCACCGTCGGCACGGTCGAGCCGGCCGGCACCACCCCCAAGCAGCTCGCCGAGCTGATGGTCGGCAGCGAACTGCCCACCCCGGAGACCCAGGAGTCCACGGTCACGGACGTGCCGCTGCTCAAGGTGGACGGCCTGCACCTGAGCCAGACGGACCTCGACGGCGTCGAGCGCGTCATCCTCGACGCGATCTCCTTCACCATCCACAAGGGCGAGGTCCTCGGCATCGCCGGCGTGGAGGGCAACGGCCAGTCCGAGCTGGTCGAGGCGATCATGGGCATCCGCGATCCGGACGCCGGTGTCATCACCCTCGACGGCACCGACATCTCGCACGCCCCCACCCGGGGCCGCCGCGAGGCCGGCGTCGGCTACATCCCCGAGGACCGCCACCGCCACGGCCTGCTCCTGGAAGCGCCGCTGTGGGAGAACCGCATCCTCGGCCATGTCACCGAGAAGCCCAACTCCCGCGGCCAGCTCCTCGACATCAAGGCCGCGCGCACCGACACCGAGCGCATCATCCAGGCGTACGACGTCCGCACCCCCGGCATCGACGTCACCGCCGCCTCCCTCTCCGGCGGCAACCAGCAGAAGCTGATCGTCGGCCGCGAGATGAGCCACGCGCCCAAGCTGCTGATCGCCGCCCACCCCACCCGCGGTGTGGACGTGGGCGCGCAGGCGGCGATCTGGGACCACATCCGCGAGGCCCGCCGCGAGGGCCTGGCCGTGCTGCTGATCTCCGCCGACCTGGACGAGCTCATCGGCCTGTCCGACACCCTGCGGGTGATGTACCGCGGCCGCCTGGTCGCCGACGCCGACCCCGCCACCATCACCCCGGAGGAGCTGGGCTCCGCCATGACGGGTGCGGCCACCGGCCACCTGGAGCACACAGAGGACTCCGCCGAGCACCACGAGGACGACGCCCGATGAACAAGCTGACCCAACGCATCGACAAGGAGCGGCTGCTCCTCGGCATCGCGGCACCGCTGCTGGCGATCGTCGCCGCGCTCGTCGTCACCGCTCTGGTCATCCTCGCCACCGGCAAGAACCCGGGCTCCGCCTTCAGCGACATGCTGACCTACGGCTCCGCCAGTGACAGCCAGGTCTACATCCTGAACAAGGCGACGACGTACTACCTGGCGGGCGTCTCGGTGGCCATCGGCTTCCGGATGAACCTGTTCAACATCGGCGTCGACGGCCAGTACCGGATCGCCGCGTTCTTCGCCGCGGTCCTCGGCGGCGCGCTGACCACGCCCGGCTGGATCTCCATCCCGCTGATCATCCTGTGCGCCATGGCGACCGGCGCCCTGTGGGCGGCCATCGCGGGCGTCCTCAAGGTGACCCGGGGTGTCAGCGAGGTCATCTCGACGATCATGCTGAACTCGATCGCCACCGCGATCATCGCCTACCTCCTGCAGCCCGGGAAGCTCGCCGAGCTGCAGAGCGGCGGCACGGTGATCTCCACCAAGCCGCTGCCGCAGTCCTCGTACTTCTTCCAGATCAACACCGGCGCGGCGGGCGAGCTGTGGGGCTTCATCGTCATCGCCGTGGTCGTCGGCGTCGCGTACTGGTTCGTGCTCGGCCGCACCCGCTTCGGCTTCGACCTGCGTACCGTCGGCCAGTCCGAGAGCGCGGCCGCCGCCAGCGGTGTCTCCGTCAAGAAGATGGTCGCCACCAGCATGGTCATCTCGGGTGCGGTGGCCGGTCTGATCGGCATGCCGACCCTGCTCAACGACAGCCACCAGTTCAGCAACGACTTCCCGACCGGCATCGGCTTCACCGGCATCGCCATCGCCCTGCTCGGCCGCAACAACCCGGTCGGCATCGCGCTCGGCGCCCTGCTGTGGGGCTTCCTGGAGCGCACCACCAACCACCTCGAGTTCGAGGGCTACGACAAGGAGATCCTCGGCGTCATCCAGGGCGTCATCGTCCTGTGCGTCGTCATCGCCTACGAGCTCGTACGCCGCTACGGCCTCAGGCGCCAGCAGCAGCGGGTCGGCGCCGAGCTCGCCGCCCAGGCCGCCGCCCCGACCAAGAAGCAGGAGGTGGCGTGATGACTGCCACGATGACCGACACGCCGCCCCCCGCGGCTCCCAAGACGGACACCGCACGTGGCCGTTCGGGCCGCTCGATCGGCCAGATCCTCATGATCGTCGCCGGTGCGCTGCTGCTTGTCGCCGCGGTCCGCGTCATCTCCGGCTCCGACCAGCTCACCTCCGAGGGCCAGGTCTCCGCCGCGCTCAGCCTCGCCGTACCCATCGGTCTCGCCGGTCTGGCCGGCCTGTGGTCCGAGCGGTCCGGTGTGGTCAACATCGGCCTCGAAGGCATGATGATCCTCGGCACCTTCGGCGCCGGCTGGATCGGCTGGCAGTCCAACCCCTGGCTCGGCCTGCTGTGCGGCATCGGCTTCGGTGTCCTCGGCGGCCTGGTGCACGCGGTGGCGACCATCACCTTCGGCGTCGACCACATCGTCTCCGGTGTCGCGGTCAACCTCCTCGCACTGGGCGCCACGCAGTACCTCGCCAAGATCTTCTTCACGAACGGCAAGGCGGCCGACGCGGGCGGCAACCCCAAGCAGTCCCCGCCGGTCAACTCGCTGCCCAACTTCGACGTACCGGGCCTCTCCAGCGGGCTGCACTCCATCGAGAACCACCACTGGTTCCTGATCTCCGACCTCGCCGGCATCATCGGCGGCCTGGTCACCGACCTGTCCGTCGTGACGGTCTTCGCCGTCCTGCTGTTCGTCGGCAGCTGGTGGCTGCTGTGGCGCACCCCGTTCGGTCTGCGGCTGCGCTCCTGCGGCGAGAACCCGATCGCCGCGGAGTCCCTCGGCGTCAACGTCTACAAGTACAAGTACGCGGCCGTCGCCGTCTCCGGCGGCCTCGCCGGCCTCGGCGGCGCCTTCCTCGCGCTGGTCACCTCGCACACCTACCTGGAGGCCCAGACCGGCGGGCGCGGCTTCATCGGCCTCGCGGCCATGATCTTCGGCAACTGGCGCGTCGGCGGCCTCGCCATGGGCGCGGGCCTGTTCGGCTACTCCGACGCGCTGCAGCTGCGCAACGGCGGCGCGACCGTCCACGCGCTGCTGCTCCTGCTGGTCGTGCTCCTCGCGGGCCTGGCCGGCTGGAAGCTGTACAAGAAGGCGCTCTGGCAGGGCGGCATCAGCCTCCTGGTGGGCGCGGGCGTCCTGGTCTGGTACCTGGTCACCGACGAGGTCCCGAGCGACTTCGTGGGCGCCACCCCGTACGTCGTCACCCTGCTGGTGCTGTCGCTGTCCGCGCAGCGCCTCAGGATGCCGAAGGCGGACGGTATGCGCTACCGGAAGGGCCAGGGCAAGTGACCCCGCAGGCCGCCGTCGACTGGGAGGCGCTGCGGGAGCTGGCCCGCGAGGCCATGTCCCATGCGTACGCCCCCTACTCGGGCTTCCCGGTCGGGGTCGCCGCCCTGGTCGACGACGGCCGTACGGTCTCCGGCTGCAACGTCGAGAACGCCTCCTACGGCCTCGGCCTGTGCGCCGAGTGCGGGCTGGTCTCGGAGCTGCAGCGGACCGGCGGCGGGCGGCTGACGCACTTCACGTGCGTGGACGGCCGCGGCGAGGTCCTCGTCCCGTGCGGCCGCTGCCGCCAGCTGTTGTACGAGTTCGGCGGCCCCGACCTGCTGTTGGAGACACCGGCGGGAATCCTGCCCCTGTCGGAGATGCTTCCCCAGGCCTTCGGCCCGGACCATCTCACCAAGTAACTCCCGTACGGCCCCTCCGGCTTGAACCCTTCGAGCGGAGGGGCCGCACACTTCCATGAACCTCGGAAGGAACGCACCCATGGCCATGGACGCCATCTCCGTCATCCGCACCAAGCGGGACCGCGGTGAGCTCAGCGACGAGCAGATCGACTGGGTCATCGACGCGTACACCCGCGGGGAGGTCGCCGACGAGCAGATGTCCGCGCTCGCCATGGCCATCCTCCTCAACGGCATGAACCGCCGTGAGATCGCCCGCTGGACCGCCGCGATGATCGCCTCCGGCGAGCGCATGGACTTCTCCTCCCTGTCCCGCCCCACGGCCGACAAGCACTCGACCGGCGGCGTCGGCGACAAGATCACGCTGCCGCTGGCCCCCCTGGTCGCCGCGTGCGGCGCCGCCGTTCCGCAGCTGTCGGGCCGCGGCCTCGGCCACACCGGCGGCACCCTGGACAAGCTGGAGTCGATCCCCGGCTGGCGCGCGCTGCTGTCGAACGAGGAGATGCTGCACGTCCTCGACACCACCGGCGCGGTGATCTGCGCGGCGGGCGACGGTCTGGCCCCCGCGGACAAGAAGCTGTACGCGCTCCGCGACGTCACGGGCACGGTCGAGGCCATCCCGCTGATCGCGTCCTCGATCATGTCCAAGAAGATCGCCGAGGGCACCGGCTCCCTGGTCCTGGACGTGAAGGTGGGCACGGGCGCCTTCATGAAGACGATCGAGGACGCACGGGAACTTGCCTCCACGATGGTGGGCCTGGGCACGGACCACGGTGTGAAGACGGTCGCGCTGCTGACGGACATGTCGACCCCGCTGGGCCTGACCGCGGGCAACGCCCTCGAAGTCCGCGAGTCGGTGGAGGTCCTCGCGGGCGGCGGCCCGTCGGACGTGGTGGAGCTGACCATCGCCCTGGCCCGCGAAATGCTCGACGCGGCCGGAGTGAAGGACGCCGACCCGGCGAAGGCCCTGGCCGACGGCTCCGCGATGGACGTCTGGCGCCGCATGATCGCGGCCCAGGGCGGTGACCCGGACGCACAGCTGCCAGTGGCGCGCGAGCAGCACGTCATCAAGGCCCCGTCCTCAGGCGTCCTGACCCGCCTCGACGCCTACGGCATCGGCGTCGCCGCCTGGCGCCTGGGCGCGGGCCGCGCCCGCAAGGAGGACCCGGTGCAGGCGGGCGCGGGCGTCGAGCTGCACGCCAAGCCGGGCGACACGGTGACCGAGGGCCAGCCCCTGCTGACCCTGCACACCGACACCCCCGAGCGCTTCGAGTACGCACTCCAGGCGGTGGAGGGTTCTTACGACATCGGGGCGGCGGGCACGGAGTTCTCGGCTTCACCGGTGGTGCTGGAACGTATTGCCTGACCTGGACTTTCCTCGTTCGGGTGGACGGGATCGGTGGACCTCCGCCGGTCCCGTTCGGCATGCTGGGATCGGTGACGACCGATTGGAGACCGCCATGAGCGCACTCGCCGCCGAGTCCGAGTCCCCCGGGGACACGGACTGGGACGAGATCGTCCGTGTCTGGGAGGAGACGGATGCTCCCGAGGGCTGCAAGGTGGAGATCATCGAAGGGATCGTCACCGTGCCCCCTCCGCCGTCCGAAGAGCACAACGACACGGCTGAGCTGCTTCACGAGCTCCTGTACGGCGCACGACCTCCCGGCTCCGATTGGGGGATCTACCAGACGCTCGGATTGGCCGTTCCGGAAACCGCAGGACTGTTCCAGCCCGACCTGTGCGTTGTGCCGAGAGCCGCGCTGCGTCGAGGAAAACGTGTCCATGCCAGCGAGGCAGAACTGGTGGTAGAGGTCACCTCCCAGAGCAATGCCAACCACGACCGCATCAAGAAGGTGCACGGATACGCGCGAGCCGGCGCACCGCTCTACCTCCTTCTGGACCCCTGGCACAGCGGTCGCCCTACGGCCACGCTCTACGGAGAACCGGAGGACGGCACATACCGGGTCCTCGCGTCCGTGGAATACGGCGAGAAGCTGACACTGCCGGAGCCTTTCAACCTCGAAGTCGATACGAGTGTCTTCCCGCCGTTTGCAGGAGGCTCAACCGAGTAGGGCTGCTACCACGACCAACACCGGCACCGACAACACCGTCGACAACAGGATCGAGTCCCGCGCCAAGCCCTCCGCCACCCGGTACCTGCTCGCATACGTGTACAGGTTCTGCGCCGCCGGAAGCGCCGACGTCACCACCACGTCGAGGAGTTGGTGGCCGTGCAGCCCGAACACCCCCACCGCCAGCGCCCAGGCAGCCACCGGCTGGCCCACCGCCTTCAGTGCGACCGACAGGAACACGGGGAACCGGTCGGCGCCCCGCCCCGGCATCGTGCTGCCGCACAGGGAGATGCCGAAGGCCAGCAGGACCGCCGGGACGGACATGTTGCCGATCAGGGTCACCGGGTCCATGACCGGGGCCGGGACCTTCACGCCGAGCGCCGAGACGGCCACTCCGGCCAGTGAGCCGACCGCGATCGGGTTGCGCAGCGGCGTGAGCAGCCGCAGCCACAGCGGCCCCTTCTCGCCCTTGCCGGACAGGTCCAGGACCGTCAGGGCGATCGGGGTGACCGCGATGATCTGGAACAGCAGCACCGGCGCCACCAGCGAGGCGTCGCCCAGCACATACACCGCGATCGGGATGCCGAGGTTGCCCGAGTTGACGTAACTGGAGCACAGGGCGCCGATCGTCGTACGGCCCACACTCCAGCCCCGTACGACACCGGCCGCCACGAAGACACCGGCCGCGGCCGCCGTGCTCATGGCCGTCACCAGCAGCCGGCTGGAGAAGATCACCGACAGGTCGGCCCGCGCGAGCGTGGTGAACAGCAGCGCCGGGGACGCCACATGGAAGGCCAGCTTGGTCAGCACCTCGCGCCCCTGCTCGCCGAGATACCCCCGCCGTCCGATGACGTAGCCCACCCCGATGACGACCGCGATGACCGCGAAGCCCGTCAGCACTCCCTGCACGGTGCCCCCTCGGCGGGGAGGAGGCCGTCGGGTATCCGGGGCGGTGCTGATGCTTGGGGCATACACCCAACCCTCCGGGGGAGGAGGGTGGCAGGTCAATGTGATCCCGGTCGGCGGACACGCCCGGCAGGCGGGTGCGCCGCGATGAGTTCCGCCCGCCCGTCCGGTCTACCCCCCGTGGATGCCATGACACCCGCCGTACTCGTGCTGCCCGGCCCCGTCACCCGTGACGAGGTGAGCGGGCTGTGCGAGGACGTGCGGGCGCTGCTGGAGGCCACCGGTGCCGGGGTGGTGGTGGTCGACGTCGCCGCAATCGGGCCGCCGGGGCTGGCTGCCGTGGATCTGCTGGCGCGGCTGGAGCTGGCCGCCCGGCGGGCCGGAGGCCGGATCCGGCTGCAGGACCCGGCGCCCTCCCTACACGCCCTCCTCGACCTGGTCGGGCTCCGCTTCGAGGTGGAGGGGCAGGCCGAACAGCGGGAACCAGCGCTGCGTGTCGAGGAAGAAGTGGAACCCGGAGAGCCCGCCGTCTGATATCTCCAGCACCTGCACCGCCCACGGGGTGAAGCCGCCCTTCTCCGGGTCCGGCTTGTACTGGGCGAACCCCGGCAGGCCGTTGACCTGGACCGGCAGCAACCGGGAGCCCTCGCAGGCGGAGCCCAGGGTCGTCATGAAGCCCGTGATGTCGTCGTGGCCCGTCAGCCACAGGTCGAACGGCGGCATCGTCATCACGGCGTCCTCGTGCAGCAAGGCCGTCAGCGCGGTCATGTCGTAGCCCTCGAAGGCCGCCACATAGCGGTCCAGGAGCTTGCGCTGCTCCTCGTCGAGAGGGTCGGAGACGGCCGCGGCTGCCGCCTTGTCGCCCTGCTCGCGCTCGGCGAGCGTCGCCCGGGCCCGCTGCAGGGCGCTGTTGACCGACGCCACCGAGGTGTCCAGCAGCTCGGCGACCTCACTGGCCTTCCAGGCGAGGACCTCGCGCAGGATCAGCACCGCGCGCTGCTTGGCGGGCAGCTGCTGCAGGGCCGCCATGAAGGCGAGGCGCACGGACTCCTTCGCGACGGCGGCCTCCGCCGGGTCCTCGACGGTCGGCAGCACACGGGCGTCGGGCATCGGCTCGAGCCAGGTGTTGTCCGGGCGGGGAGAGAGGGCGGCCCTGGCGAGGGGCGTCGACTCGCTCAGGTCCATCGGACGGGCGCGCTTGTTGCCGGCGGTCAGCATGTCCAGGCAGACGTTCGTCGCGATGCGGTACAGCCACGACCGCAGACTGGAGCGGCCCTCGAACTTCTCGTAGCTGCGCCAGGCGCGGACCATCGTGTCCTGTACCGCGTCCTCGGCCTCGAAGGAGGAGCCGAGCATGCGGTAGCAGTAACCGGTCAGCTCGACGCGGTGTTTCTCGAGCCTGACGTCGAGGTCTGTCGTCATGGTCCACCCACCCCTGTGGCCGTTCTGTGTCGCGCCTTTGCGCCCAGCACGTCCGAAGCTAGCGCAGGGCACTGACAATGGCGTGCCGAGCAGAGGAATGTGCAGGTGGGTGGCGGTCCCGTCCCCAGGGGGCTCCGCCCCTTGGACCCCCGATCGGCCTGACGGCCTCGTCCTCAAACGCCGGACGGGCTGAAAGATGCCGGCCGGCGTTCCTGTCGCGCAGCGACCCGTGCCGCCCGTGTTCCGAACACCGTGATCGTCACGACCCCCAGCACCGCCAACAGACCGACCAGTACCGTCCCGGTCCAGCCGCTCGCGTGGAAGGCCAGCGCACCGACCGTGCTGCCCGCGCTGGAGCCGATGTAATACGCCGACTGGTACAGGGCGGAGGCCTGCGCACGCCCCGTCGTCGCCGTCTTGCTCACCGCCGACGACGCGACCGCGTGCCCGGCGAAGAACCCGGCGGTGATCAGCACCAGCCCCAGCAGCACCGGTACCAGAGACCCCGCCAGGGTCAGGGCCAGTCCCGACGCCGTGGTACCGCCCGCCAGGTACAGCGCCCCACGGCGGCCCAGCCGCCCCACCAGCCGCCCGGCGGTGGACGCGGACACCGTACCCACCAGGTACACCAGGAAGATCGACCCGATGATGCCCTGCGGCAGCGAGAACGGCGCCTCCGTCAGGCGGTAACCGATCACCGTGTACACACCGCCGAACACCGTCATGAACAGCGCGCCGATCGCGTACAGCCGGCACAGCAGCGGGTTCGACAGGTGGTCGCGGACCGTGCGGGCCAGGACCCGCGGCCGCAGCGAACCCGCCTTGAAATGACGCGGAGCGGGCAGCAGCAGTCGGAACGCCACCGCGCACACCACCGCGATCACCCCGATGACACCGACCGCGACCCGCCAGCCCCACTCCTGCGCGACCCACCCGGTGATGACCCGGCCGCTCATCCCGCCGACACTGTTGCCCGCGACGAACAGCCCGATCGCCGTGACCAGCGCCTTCGGCCGGACCTCCTCGGCGAGATACGCGGTCGCAGAAGCCGGCAGCCCGGCCAGCGCGGCCCCCTGCACCGCCCGCAGCACCACCAGCGCGGTCAGCGAAGGTGCGAACGGCACCAGGAGCCCGACCATCACCGCGACCGCCAGCGAGCCCGTCATCACCGTGCGACGCCCGAACCGCTCCGACAGCGCACTCATCGGAAGGACGAACACCGCGAGGCCACCGGTCGCCGCCGCCACCGTCCAGCTCGCCGCACTCGCCGCCACCCCGAACTCGCCGGAGATCAGCGGCAGCAGGGCCTGCGTGGAGTAGAGCAGCGCGAAGGTCGCGACCCCCGCGAGGAAGAGGGCGAAGCTCATCCGGCGGTATCCGGGGCCGCCCGGCGTCATACGGGAATCGACGGCGGGGAGGACAGGAACAGTGGGGACAACGGATGCGGCGCCCACGACGGTGGACGCCCCGGTACTGGCGGGAGACATGCCTCGAAGCTACGTACGACCCCGCTCATCCGTCCAATGCATGGAATCGCCATAATCGTTCCCATGGTGCATCAGCAGAGGTCACAAGCTCGCCTGTCACCGTCCAGTGACACAAAAGACACCGAGGACATCGTCTCCCTGCTCGCCCCGCGCCTCGCCCACTTCGCCGGTGTCGCCCGCACCGAGCACGTCACGCGCGCCGCCCAGGAGATGCAGGTCCCGCAGTCCACCCTCTCCCGGGCCATGGTCCGCCTCGAACAGGACCTGGGCGTCGACCTGTTCGCCCGCCGCGGCCGCACCGTCTCCCTCACCCCGGCCGGCCGCACCTTCCTGAACTCCGTCGAACGCGCCCTCGCCGAGATCGAGCGCGCCGCCGAGGAGGTCCGCGCCGACGCCGACCCGGCCACCGGCAAGGTCGCCTTCGGCTTCCTGCACACCATGGGCGCCGAAACCGTCCCCGGTCTCATCCACGCCTTCCGGGCCGACCACCCCCGCGTCCGCTTCAGCCTCGTCCAGAACTACGGCGAGGCGATGCTGGAGAAGCTGCGCGCGGGCGAACTCGACCTCTGTCTGACCTCCCCGGTCCCCGACGCCCCCGACCTGGTGGCCCGCCGCCTCGACGAACAGAAACTCCGCCTGGTCGTCCCGGCCGACCACCCCCTGGCGTCCCGCCGCCGCATCCGCCTGGCCGAAGCGGCCGACGAAACCTTCGTCACCCTCGAACCGGGCTACGGCATGCGCCGTATCACCGACGACCTCTGCAAGGAGGCCGGCTTCCGGCCTCGAATCGCCTTCGAGGGAGAAGAGGCGGAGACCCTGAGGGGCCTGGTGGCAGCAGGCCTCGGAGTGGCCCTCCTCCCTCCACCCGCCTTCCCCCGCCCAGGAGTTGTGGAACTCACGGTCACAGCCCCGAGAGCGGCAAGAGAGATCGGCGTGGCATGGCTGGACGGCCACCCGGACACACCCCCGGTGGCAGCCTTCAAGAAGTTCCTGCTCTCAAGAAGGGGCAACTTGCTACCAGCCTGAACGGCGGCGCCCCGAAAGGGGCGCGGGGCTGTGTCGATATGCGCCTCCGCCGCGTGGGCGCGACCAGCCAGGAACGACCCGCACCCCGCAGACGACAGGAACCCCCAGTTGGTCACCGGCGCAACGACTTGCCAAACCCCGCAGCCAACGGCATCCGCAACCCCAACGGCGGCGGAGCCGCCAGCGCATCCTCCACCGGCCGCGAGAACGACCGCCCGAACAACGCCCCCATCACGAAGTCCTCTGCCAAGGCATGCACTTCACTCCGGTACTGATGCAACCCATGACCGTCGGAGTGCACTTCGAACCGGCAGACGTCCCGGTTCGCCTTCTTCGCCCGCGCCGCCAGCCGGAAGGACAACTCGGGATCGGTCCGCTCGTCATTCGTACCGTGAACGATCAGCACCCGCCGCCCCGCCAGCTGCTTCACCGGTTCAGGCGAAGCGGCGACGTCCTCCTCGGGCAGCCAAGGCGCCATCGCCAGTACGGAGTTGACCGCCTCGTGCCCGCCCGCGCGCAGTGCGGCCCGCCCGCCCATGCCGAGGCCGGCGAGGCAGACGGGGACGTCGCCGTAGCGCCGTACGGCTTCGTCCGCGGCCCAGGAGGCGTCCTGCGCCAGATGGGCCTCGCTGCCGTTCCAGCCGCGGTAGCGGTAATGGACGACATGGGTGGCGAGGCCCTCCTCCCGCCCGGCGCGGGCCAGGCGGCGGCCCAGTGCGCGGACGGAGGCGGTCGCCAGCATGGGGGACGGTCTGCGGGCCGACTCCTCGTCGCCACCGGGGAGCAGCAGAACCACTCCGCTCACCGCCGTCGGTTCCGGGCCGAGCGCCCTCCCCAGCCGGGCCCGTCGAACCGGCGTCGCTTGGTGTGCCATGACAGAACAGTGTCAGAAGCGCAGGTGTACGTGCCCCGTCCATGCGGTCACCGTTACGTATCGACGGAGTTGTACAACCCGCGATCTACGCGCGTAGGAGGTAGAGTGCGGAAATGACGAGCCAGACCATCTCGAACACCCCGACGCCGGAGCAGATCCGCCGGGCGCCGAAGGTTCTGCTGCACGACCACCTCGACGGCGGTCTCCGCCCGGGGACGATCGTCGAACTCGCCCGCGACGCGGGCTATGACCGCCTCCCCGAGACCGACTCCGGCAAGCTCGGCGTCTGGTTCCGGGAGGCCGCCGACTCCGGTTCCCTGGAGCGGTACTTGGAGACCTTCTCCCACACCGTCGGCGTGATGCAGACCCGGGACGCGCTCGTCCGGGTCGCGCGCGAGTGCGCCGAGGACCTCGCCGAGGACGGGGTCGTCTACGCCGAGGTGCGGTACGCCCCCGAACAGCACCTGGAGGGCGGGCTGACCCTCGAAGAGGTCGTCGAGGCCGTCAACGAGGGCTTCCGGGAAGGGGAGCGGCTTGCGCGGCAGAGCGGTCACCGGATCCGAGTGGGCGCCCTGCTCACCGCCATGCGGCACGCCGCCCGCGCCCTGGAGATCGCCGAACTCGCCAATAGGTACCGGGACCTGGGGGTGGTGGGCTTCGACATCGCCGGCGCCGAGGCCGGCTACCCGCCCACCCGGCACCTCGACGCCTTCGAGTATCTGAAGCGCGAGAACAACCACTTCACCATCCACGCCGGTGAGGCCTTCGGGTTGCCGTCCATCTGGCAGGCCCTGCAGTGGTGCGGCGCCGACCGACTCGGACACGGGGTGCGCATCATCGACGACATCCAGGTGCACGCCGACGGCTCGGTGAAGCTCGGGCGGCTCGCCTCGTACGTACGGGACAAGCGCATCCCGCTCGAACTGTGCCCCAGTTCGAACCTCCAGACCGGGGCGGCGGAGTCGTATGCCGAACACCCGATCGGGCTGCTGCGCCGACTGCACTTCCGTGCGACCGTGAATACCGACAATCGACTCATGTCGGGCACGAGTATGAGCCGGGAATTCGAGCACCTTGTCGACGCCTTCGGTTATTCGCTCGACGACATGCAGTGGTTCTCCGTCAATGCGATGAAATCAGCGTTCATTCCTTTCGATGAACGACTGGCGATGATCAATGACGTGATCAAGCCCGGATATGCCGAGCTGAAGTCCGAATGGCTGTTCCAGCAGACCGCCTCCACCAGGGGTTCTGTCTCCTCGGAGGAGTAACCGGGGATATTGGGGTGTATGGAATGCGGACGGGTATTCACAACCCGTTCGCATTTCGATGTTTGCGGCGGGCGGGTGCCCGTGTTTACGGTCGTGGACACCGCTCACATTTCTCCAACCCCATTTCGAGGATTCATTTCATGAAGCAGTCTGCTGCCAAGACCCTCGGTGTCGCCGCTCTCGGTGCCGCCTTCGCCGCCACGGGCGCGGGCGCCGCGAACGCGGCCCCGGCGGTCCCGGACGCCACCGGCATGCTGGGCTCCGTCACCAGCGCGCTCCCGGCGCAGAACGTCTCCCAGGCGCTGCCGGGTGCCCAGGCGGCGGTGGCCCAGGGCAAGCCCACCCTCGAACGCGGTCTGTCCTCCGTGCAGCCGTCGGCCGGTGCGCTCACCGACGGGTCCGCGCCGGTCGCCGGGCTGCTCGGCGGTCTGCCGGTGCAGTCGAGCCTGCCCACGCACGGCCTGCCCGTGAACGGCATGCCGATCGGCTGAGTCCGCCTCGCGAACGCGCCGATGGGGCGCACCCCGGGAACGGGGTGCGCCCCATCGGCGTACCTGCCAAAAGGGGCTCACCAGGCGGTGCGGGCGGCCTTCTCCTCCGAGGGCAGCAGGATCCACAGCGCTATGTAGAGCAGGAACTGCGGTCCCGGCAGCAGACAGGACAGCAGGAAGATCACGCGCATGGTGGTCGCGGAGGTTCCGAAGCGCCGCGCCAGACCGGCGCACACGCCGCCGATCATGCGGCCGTGGGTGGGGCGGACGAGGGCGGACATGTGCGGCTCCTTCGTGAGCGTCGGTAGGAGGGGCCTCTTGGTGGCTTCCTCATCTGCCGTCAACGCTACGGAGACGAAGGGGGCAAAACGTCGCTCTACGGGGCGATCCCGACCCTGGGAAACGTCGGGGTTCGACCCTGAACCGCTTCCTCCTGACGGACGGCCGCCCCTTCCCTCCGCTCGGACCTGCGGCGGAGCCAGGAGCGGGCCGCGGGGACGACGGCGAGATGGGCGAGGGCCACACCCACGGTGTTCAGCAGCAGCGAGTCCACGTCCGGCACCCGTCCGGGCACCCCCGTCTGCAGCAGCAGGATGCCCGCGGAGACCAGCGCGCCCGCGGCGACCGTACGGACGAACGAGGCGAACGGGAAGGCCCACAGCCTGCCGTGCGCCATCGGGAGCAGTACGCCGAGCGGTGCGAGGAGGCCGACTCCCTCGCCGATGCGATGGACCGCCTCCGGCCGGCCCAGGGCCAGGTCGGCGCGTATCCCGGCGAACGGATGCAGGTTGGGGGGCATCACCCAGGGCACGTCCAGCGGGCGCAGCGTGAGCCAGGCGACGAACGCGAGGTGTGCGACAAGGAGGACACTCCCTGTCACACGGATGCGGATCGCGGCGTTGCCGCCGATGGAGCCTTGACGCTGCACGACCCCCAAGACGCCGGGTGCGGCAGGATCGGTTCCGGCTTGTCCGGAGGTACCTGGATGAGGCTTCCGCCACACCCGTACGTCAGCCGCCCGTAACCGGGGTGGACGGCGGCTGCTCGGTGCCCGGGCGGGAGCGGACCTCGTCCGTGCACTCGTAGCGGCGCAGCGGCTCCTTGCCGGGGCCGCCGAGGATGACCGAGCCGTCGCCCCCGGCCGCCGTCGAGTCGGAGAAGGTGCACACGAGCTGGGCCAGCGCGAAGGACGTGAGGCCGCCGGGCGGGTTGCTGAGCCGGAGCGTGTCGTCGGGGTCGCCGGCGCGGGGGCCGGTCACGGTCATGCCGCCGCGTACGTCCGTGGTGTACCCGGCCTCCTTCTCGGCGGTCGACGGCGTCGCCGCGAGCTGGTCGAGCAGCCCCTGCGCCACCAGCACCCGGCGCTGCGAGTCCGGGGAGCCGTCCGGAACCCGTACCGTCCGGTCCACGGCGACCAGCGAGGACCCGCACAGCAGGAACACCTGCACGGGCAGCCCGCGCGAGGCCTGCGTCGAGACGTCCGGCTCGGCGGGCGAGCACTGCACCTGGGAGGGCGCCGCCCCGAAGTCCGTGGGCACCTCGGTGGGCCGGATGCCGCAGCCGGTGAGCACGGCGGCCAGAACGGGGAGCGCCAGGAGGCGTCGTACGGTCATGAGGCGTTCCCGTTCTTCCCCGTGTCCTTCTCGGACCCCTCCGTCAGCGCCGACGCGTCCCTCGGCAGCCGCAGCGTGAACACCGCACCCCCGTCGGGGGAGTTGGCGGCGGTGATCTCACCGCCGTGGATGTGCGCGTTCTCCAGGGCGATGGACAGGCCGAGGCCGCTGCCCTCGGAGCGCGGGCGGGAGGCGCTCGCCTTGTAGAAGCGGTCGAAGACGTGCGGCAGGACGTCCTCGGGGATGCCCGGCCCGTGGTCCCGGACCGCGATCACAATCACGTCGTCCTCGGGCCGCACCGACACCCGCACCGGCGACCCGCCGTGCTTGAGCGCGTTGCCGATCAGGTTGGCGAGGATCACGTCCAGGCGGCGCGGGTCGACACGCGCGTGGATGCCGCGCTCGGCGTCCAGCTCGACCGCGTCCAGCCAGGCGCGGGCGTCTATACAGGCGGTGATCTGGTCGGCGAGGTCGACGTCGTCCAGGACCAGCCGTGCGGTGCCCGCGTCGAAGCGGGTGACCTCCATCAGGTTCTCGACGAGGTCGTTGAGCCGCCGGGTCTCGCTGACGACCAGCCGTACGGCGGGTTCGATCATCGGGTCCATCGACCCGGAGTCCGCCTCCAGCTCCTCCTCAAGGATCTCCGTCACGGCGGTGATCGCGGTGAGCGGCGTACGGAGTTCATGGCTCATGTCGGCGACGAACCGCCGGGAGGCCTCGTCCCGCGCGGCCATGTCCTCGACCCGCTTCTCCAGCGCCTCGGCCGCGTAGTTGAACGTCCGTGACAGATCGGCGAGTTCGTCGGTCCCCGACACCCTGAGCCGGGTGTCCAGCTTGCCCTCGCCGAGCCTGCGCGCGGCGACCCCGAGCCGCTGCACCGGCTTGAGCACCGTCGAGGCGGCGGCCTGCGCGAGCAGCGCCGAGCCGACCAGCGCGAGGCCGGTGGCGATCCCCAGCGACCAGGCGAGGGAGTTGAGGTCCTTGGCCTCCGGCTCCAGCGACTTGAGCATGTAGCCGGTCGCCCCGCCGTTGATCACCCTCGTGCCGGCCACCAGGTACGGCGTGCCGTGGTTGACGACGCGCTGCCAGTACAGGTGGTAGGCGTACTTGTTGCCGGAGCCGACCTGCTGCTTCTTGGTCACGGCCGCGCGCAGCGACTGGGGCACGTCCTGCAGCGAGAAGCCGTCCAGACCGCTCGAACTGCCGTAGACGGTCCTGCCGTCGGCGTCCTGCGCGACCAGCAGCACGCTGAAGCGCTGGCTGCTGTTCGCCATCTGGCCCGCGGTGTGCTGCAGTTCGTCCTGCGTGGGGTGCGCGCTCAGGGTGCCGGCCCGGGTCTGCATCGCCTGCCGGAAGTCGCCGAGCACCGCGTCCTGGGTGCGGGTGAGCACGGCCTCGCGGTTGAGCCAGTACGCGATCCCGGACGCGGACACGGCCGCGGTGAGCGCCACAAGGCCGAAGACGACGACCAGGCGCAGCCGCAGACTGGTGAAGCGCAGCCGTGAAAGATGTCCCTTGCGAGTCGCGGCCCAGCCGCGAACCCCCCCTTGCGCTTCGGTCACTGAGGCGTGTCCAGCCGGTAGCCCACGCCACGCACGGTACGGATCAGCGTCGGGGACGACGGCACGTCCTCGACCTTGGCACGCAGCCGCTGGACGCACGCGTCCACCAGCCGGGAGTCGCCGAGGTAGTCGTGCTCCCACACCAGCCGCAGCAGCTGCTGCCGGGACAGCGCCTGCCCGGGCCGCCGGCTCAGCTCCAGGAGCAGCCTGAGCTCGGTCGGCGTGAGCTGCAGGTCCTCGCCGTTCTTGGTCACCGTCATCGCCGCGCGGTCGATGACCAGGCTGCCGAAGCTCGCCGCGTCGGTCGACTCGCGGTCCCCGCGCCGCAGCACGGCCCGGATCCGGGCATCGAGCACCCGTCCTTGGATCGGCTTGACCACGTAGTCGTCGGCGCCGGACTCCAGGCCCACGACCACGTCGATGTCGTCGCTGCGCGCGGTCAGCAGAATGATCGGCAACTGGTCCGTGCGCCGGATGCGCCGGCACACCTCGAACCCGTCGATGCCGGGCAGCATCACATCCAGCACGACCAGGTCCGGCCGCTGCTCCCGCAGGAGCTTCAGACCGTCCTCACCGGTGGCAGCGGTGGCAACCCGGTGTCCCTGGCGCGTAAGAGACAGCTCCAGGGCCGTACGGATGGCGTCGTCATCCTCGATCAGCAACAGGGTAGGCACGCGCTCATTCTGGCCCATGGTGGGTCGGGGTTTCGACTCTGCTGCGGACCCGTACGCGTGTGTGCCCGTACCGCTCTGCTCTGTGACCGCGCTGTGTCTTCCCTGCGGCCGACCCCTGTGACAGGTCTGTGACAGTCGGCGGACACGGCCATGAAGGTGCGAGGGCAAGCTTCTCGGCACAGGCAAACAAGCACCGCAGAGATCCACCGCCTGAGCAAGCCGAACACCGGAAGTCCACGACGGGGGGCGCGAGATGAACATGCTGCACAGCACCAGCACCAGCGCAGTGGTCACGCGCCTGCACGACGTGAACGGGGGCCGGGGTTCCGAGAAGTCCGGTGCCGTGAGCGGGCGGGGGTGCGCTCGCGGCGCCGGGCGTCAGCACACCGCGTACATGACGGTGGTTGACACCTTCACGGGGGAAACGCACGGGGGAAGCGCGTACAGGGAGGACACGGGGGAGCGCCGTTCGCTGTCGGAGGCGGAGTTCACCGCCTACGTCCAGGAGCGCCGCGCCTCCCTGTACGCCACCGCCTACCACCTGACCGGTGACCGCTTCGAGGCCGAGGACCTGCTGCAGAGCGCGCTGTTCTCGACGTACAAGGCCTGGGACCGGATCAGCGACAAGGCCGCGGTCGGGGGCTACCTCCGCCGCACCATGACGAACCTGCACATCAGCGCGTGGCGCCGCCGCAAGCTGAACGAGTACCCGACCGAGGAGCTGCCGGAGACGCCCGGCGACACGGACGCGATGCGCGGCACGGAGCTGCGCGCGGTCCTGTGGCAGGCGCTCGCCCGCCTCCCCGAACTCCAGCGCACCATGCTGGTCCTGCGCTACTACGAGGGCCGCACGGACCCGGAGATCGCGGAGATCCTCGACATCAGTGTCGGCACGGTGAAGTCCAGCATCTGGCGGTCGCTCCGCCGGCTGCGCGAGGACGAGGTCCTCAGCTTCGGCCGTGACGAGGAGGACGCCTTCGGGGAGCTCGTCGCCTGAGGGTCGGGGGGAAGCAAGTAACGGGGGAAGCACGGGGGAGCGGTAACCGGGGGGACCCACGGGGGACAACGGGGGTGCATGGGGGAAGCACACGGGGGGAACGGGGGAGAGCGGGACTGGAGGGCCGGGGGGTCCGTCCAGTCCCGCTTTTTGTTGTGCGCTCCCGCTGGTTGTGGGTGCGGTCAGGATGTGGGCGTGGCCGCGGGGCGCCGGCCCACCGCGGCCGCGGCCAGCCGGCCCAGGGCCTCGTCCCGGTCGCAGGCGTGGGCGCCGAGGGCGGTCTGGCGGGCGATGATCGAGCGTTCCTGGCGCATCAGGCGCCAGCCGCGGCGCAGCAGGAACGGCACCGACTTGCGGCCCTCCTTGAGATCGCGCAGGAAGCGGCGGCGGAAGGTGCGGACCGCGCCGCGGTTCAGACACAGGGCGTCGGCCAGCAGCCCCAACTCCCGGCAGCGCTCGACGATCTCGGCCGCGAAGATGCCCTCCGCGATGAACAGCGGGGTCCGTCCTATGTCGACGGTCTCCTCACCGGTGCGGGCCGATAGGGAGATGTCGTAAACGGGAACCTTCGTACGGCCGGTGCGGCACAGCTCCGCGATCGCGGCGACGGCGGTGTCCGTGTCCCAGGAGTCCGGGTGGTCCCAGTCGATGTCGGAGCTTCCCGCCACCAGCGGCAGCGTCGGGTCCTCGCCCTCCTTGTAGAAGTCGTCGAGGCGCAGCACGGGCAGGCCGGAGCGGGCGGCGACAAGGGACTTGCCCGAGCCCGAGGGGCCGCAGAGCAGCACGACGCGGGCGGAGGAGGGGAGATGGATGCTCACGGGACACCAGTTTGACGTATTCCGTACGCCCTGCCGACCCCGCGGGTCGGCTTTGGTGTGCGCATCACATCTCAACTACCCTTCGTGTCGACCTGATTACTCAGCGAATCCAAGGTGACTACTGCAATGGCACGACACGCTTCCCCCTCCAAGCCGCACGCCCGGCGCGTCCTGATCGCCCTCGCCACCGTCTCGGCGGCACTCGGCGCGAGCGCGGCGACGGCCTCCGCGGACTCCACGGCCGCCGTGAAGGTGCCGTTGTCGCCGGCGACCGCGGCGAACGCGCTCAGCAAGATCGACGCGCAGAAGACCCTGCAGGGGCCGACCGGCCAGGTGCGGTCGGTCACCGGCTCCGTCCCGGGCCTGAAGCGCAGCGCTCTCCCCGCCAACACCGTCGACCCGACGAGCAACCACATCGCCGGTCCGCTCTCCGGTCTGGCCGCTCTGAGCCAGGAGAGCCCGGTCGGCACGGTTCCGGCGGCGCTGGAGACGGCCGCCATGCTGCTGGGAGGGCCTCGCCTGGTCTGAACCCGGCCCACGCATGAAAGAGAGCCGCGTCTTCCCCGGACGGGGAGGGCGCGGCTCTCGGTCTCTGATCAGGTGGTTCGGCCGAGGTGGGTCACCAGGATGTGGATCACGTCGTTGTCGATGACGTACAGCACTCGGTAGTCCCCGACGTGCAGGCGTCGGAGGTCGGGTGATCCGTAGGGAATGGAGCCCGACGGGCGAGGCTGAGTGGCCAAGGCGTCCACGGCCGCGTAAACAGCGGACAGTCCGGCAGGATCCTCCTTGAGGAACCGCACGGCCGCGCTCGTGGCGCGAGGCTCCCAGCTGATCTCGTAGGCCACTTACCGCAGCCCCAGCATCCGGCCGACTTCCTCATGCGGGATGCCCGGTTCGAGCGTTCCCTCTGCCTTGCGCCGCTGGTAGTCCGCGAATACAAGGGCGTCTTCGAGATCCTCTATCACTTGCGGCGATACGAGGAGAGCGGCCACGTGCCCGTGGTCGGTGAGGGCGATGGTCTCGCGCCCGTGAGCGGCGCGGCGGACCAGGTCGCCGAGCTGGGAACGCGCTGCGCTGATGGCGATCTCTACCATGCGCTCATGGTGGCACAAGATTACTCTAGTGTGCAATTCATGTGACCATACGCCTGCATGGTGCGCCCCGACGAAAGAGCCGCGCCTCCCCCGGACGGAGGGGAAGCGCGGCTCGGTCGAGGAGGGCTCAGTAGGCCGAACCGGACGCGCCCAGCGACCCCGTCGGGTGCCAGACCGTCTTCGTCTCCAGGAACGCCGTCATGCGGTCGATACCCGGAGTCGCCGACCAGTCGACTTCGTCCACAGGCTGTGGACGGAGAACCCGCTTCAGGTTGTCCGCCGCGGCGATCTCCAGCTCCTTCGCCAGTACGTCGTCGGCGCCGGCCAGGTCGATCGCGTTGACGTCCTGGTGGGCGGCCAGCGGCGTTGCGATCTCCGCCGTACGGCCGGAGAGGACGTTGACGACGCCGCCGGGCAGGTCGGAGGTGGCCAGGACCTCGCCCAGGGACAGCGCGGGAAGCGGGGACTTCTCGCTCGCGATCACGATCGCCGTGTTGCCGGTCGCGATCACCGGGGCGATCACCGAGACCAGGCCGAGGAACGACGACTCCTGGGGAGCCAGGACCGCGACGACGCCCGTCGGCTCGGGCGAGGACAGGTTGAAGTACGGGCCCGCGACCGGGTTTCCGCCGCCCACGATCTGGGCGATCTTGTCGGTCCAGCCCGCGTACCAGACCCAGCGGTCGATGGCCGCGTCGACGACCGCAGCCGCCTTCGACTTCGAGAGGCCTTCGGAGTCGGCCACTTCGCGGACGAACTGATCCCTGCGGCCCTCCAGCATCTCGGCGATGCGGTAGAGGATCTGACCGCGGTTGTACGCCGTCGCGCCCGACCAGCCGCCGAACGCCTTGCGGGCGGCGACCACCGCGTCACGGGCGTCCTTGCGGGACGAAAGGGGCACGTTCGCCAGCCAGTTGCCCTTTTTGTCCGTCACCTCGTACACCCGGCCGCTCTCGGAACGCGGGAACTTCCCGCCGACGTACAGCTTGTAGGTCTTGAAGACCGACAGGCGCTGCTCGGTCTTCTCGTTCTTCTCAGACATCGAGGTACGCCTCCAGGCCGTGGCGGCCGCCCTCGCGGCCGAAGCCCGACTCCTTGTAGCCGCCGAACGGCGAGGTCGGGTCGAACTTGTTGAACGTGTTGGACCAGACGACGCCCGCACGGAGCTTGTTCGCGACGGCGAGGATCCGCGAACCCTTCTCCGTCCAGATGCCCGCCGACAGGCCGTACGGGGTGTTGTTGGCCTTGGCGACCGCCTCGTCCGGGGTGCGGAAGGTGAGGACGGACAGCACCGGGCCGAAGATCTCGTCGCGGGCGATCCGGTGCGCCTGGGTGACGTTGGTGAAGAGCGTCGGGGCGAACCAGTAGCCGGAGGACGGGATCTCGCAGGCCGGGGACCAGCGCTCGGCGCCCTCCGCCTCGCCCTGCTCGACGAGGGTGGTGATGCGGGAGAGCTGTTCCTCGGAGTTGATCGCGCCGATGTCCGTGTTCTTGTCGAGCGGGTCGCCGAGGCGGAGGGTGGCCAGGCGGCGCTTGAGGGACTCCAGCAGCTCGTCCTGGATCGACTCCTGTACGAGGAGCCGGCTGCCCGCGCAGCAGACCTGGCCCTGGTTGAAGAAGATGCCGCCCACGATGCCCTCGACGGCCTGGTCGATGGGGGCGTCGTCGAAGACGATGTTGGCGCCCTTGCCGCCCAGTTCGAGGGTGAGCTTCTTGCGGGAGCCCGCCACCGTGCGGGCGATCTCCTTGCCGACCGCCGTCGAGCCGGTGAACGCGACCTTGTTGACGTCCGGGTGTGCGACGAGCGCGGCGCCCGTGTCGCCGTAGCCCGGAAGGATGTTGACGACGCCCTTGGGAAGGCCGGCCTGGCGGCAGATGTCCGCGAAGAAGAGGGCGGACAGAGGGGTCGTCTCGGCGGGCTTGAGGACGACCGTGTTGCCGGTGGCGAGTGCCGGGGCGATCTTCCACGCCAGCATCAGGAGTGGGAAGTTCCAGGGGATGACCTGGCCGGCCACGCCCAGCGGGCGCGGGGCCGCGCCGAAGCCGGCGTGCTCCAGCTTGTCGGCCCAGCCCGCGTAGTAGAAGAAGTGCGCGGCGACCAGGGGGAGGTCGGCGTCGCGGGTCTCCTTGATCGGCTTGCCGTTGTCCAGCGTCTCCAGGACCGCCAGCTCACGGCTGCGCTCCTGGATGATCCGCGCGATGCGGAACAGGTACTTGGCGCGCTCGGAGCCGGGCAGCGCCGACCACTTCTCGAAGGCCCTGCGGGCGGCCTTCACCGCGCGGTCGACGTCCTCGGAACCGGCCTGGGCGACCTCCGACAGCACCTCCTCGGTGCTCGGGGAGACCGTCTTGAAGACCTTGCCGTCGGCCGCATCCGTGAACTCTCCGTCGATGAACAGGCCGTAGGACGGCGCGATGTCGACGATCGAGCGGGACTCGGGTGCCGGGGCGTATTCGAATGCGGATGCCATGGTGATCAGTCCACCGTCACGTAGTCGGGGCCGGAGTAGCGGCCGGTGGCCAGCTTCTGACGCTGCATCAGCAGATCGTTCAGGAGCGAGGAGGCGCCGAAGCGGAACCAGTGGTTGTCCAGCCAGTCCTCGCCCGCGGTCTCGTTGACCAGGACGAGAAACTTGATGGCGTCCTTGGAGGTGCGGATGCCGCCGGCGGGCTTCACGCCGACCTGTACCCCGGTCTGCGCGCGGAAGTCGCGCACGGCCTCCAGCATCAGCAGGGTGTTGGCGGGGGTGGCGTTGACCGCGACCTTGCCCGTGGACGTCTTGATGAAGTCCGCGCCCGCCAGCATGCCGAGCCAGCTCGCGCGGCGGATGTTGTCGTACGTCGACAGCTCGCCCGTCTCGAAGATGACCTTGAGGCGGGCGTCCGCCCCGCAGGCCTCCTTCACGGCGACGATCTCGTCGTACACCTTCATGTAGTGGCCCGCGAGGAACGCCCCGCGGTCGATGACCATGTCGATCTCGTCGGCGCCCGCGGCGACGGCCTCGCGGACGTCGGCCAGCTTCACGGCGATCGGCGCGCGGCCCGCCGGGAAGGCGGTGGCGACCGAGGCGACCTTCACGGAGGAGCCGGCGACGGCCTCCTTCGCGGCGGGCACCATGTCGGGATAGACGCAGACGGCCGCGGTCGCGGGGGTCGTACGGTCCGTGGGGTCGGGGTGGACGGCCTTGGCGCCGAGCGCCCGGACCTTGCCCGGGGTGTCCGCGCCTTCCAGCGTCGTCAGATCGACCATCGAGATGGCGAGGTCGATGGCGTACGCCTTCGCGGTCGTCTTGATGGAACGGGTGCCGAGCGAGGCGGCGCGCGCCTCCAGACCGACCGCGTCGACGCCGGGCAGCCCGTGAAGGAAGCGGCGCAGCGTGCTGTCGGACGCGGTGACGTCTTCGAGTGCGTGGGCTGCGTTGGGTGCAGTGGTGGGCATGGTCACCAGACGAGCATATCTACGCGCGTAGCGGCTGTACACCCCCGGCTGCTCATCAAGTGCGCACGCACCACGTACGAGCATCGTCCGGGCCGTCGGGCAGAATCGGCGGTATGACGACCCCGGACCACGAGTCACCAGCACCGCAGCCCCCGGCCCCTCAGTACAAGGACCGCGCCTACCGGTCGTCCGGGGGTCTCGCCGGCGGCGTCCTGCTGCTTGCCATCGCGGGCTGGCTGGGCATCGACGCGATCGTCTCCGGGCACGGCCGCACCCCATGGCTGGCGCTCGCCACGCTGATCCTCGTCGTGCCGCTGATCCTGGCCTTCACGCTGCGCCCCGCCGTCCACGCCAACGCGGAGCGGCTGCGCATCCGCAACCCCTTCCGCATCGTCGTGGTGCCCTGGAGCGAGGTCGCCCTGCTGCGGTCCGGCTACTCCAACGAGGTCGTCGTGAAGTCGGGGAGCAAGTACCAGCTGTGGGCCGTCCCCGTCTCGCTGCGCGCCCGGAAGAGGGCGGCGCGCCAGGAGGCCAGGGCCACGGCGGGCGCGAGCGGCCGGGGCCGGCGGGGCCGTCTGGGCGGTGTCTTCGGACCCGGCGGACTTCCGGACGGCACCTCCGTCCCCGCGGGGCCCGTCCGCGCCGAGAGCGACAAGATCATGGACGACCTGCGCGAACTGCTCGAAGCCCATGAGAAGACGGACACGGCGCAGGGCGAGGTGACGGTGCGCTGGGCATACGAGATCGCGGGTCCCGCGCTGGCCGGCGCGCTGCTGCTGGCGATCCTGGCGGCTACGGGCTGACCGGGGCTGAGCCGCCTGGGGCACCGGCACCGCTCGGGCTGCTGGGCACTGGCCCGACGGGGTTGGGTCCTGCCCCGGGCCGCCGGGGCCGGCGGTCGGGCACGGCGTCCTGCCTTTTGGGGCGCTTGGCTCTGCTCGGGCGCTTGGCCTTGCTTGGGCCGGTGGGCATTGGCTCCGCCCGGGCTGTTGGGTCCTGCGGTCGGCCACGGCGTCCTGCCTTTTGGGGCGCTTGGCTCTGCTCGGGCGCTTGGCCTTGCCTGGGCCGGTGGGCATTGGCTCCGCCTGGGCTGTTGGTCCTGCCGGGGCTGTTGGGTGTGGGCCGTCAGGGCCGTTGGGTCCTGCGTTCTGGGCGCTTGGCCTTGCTTGGGCCGGTGGGCATTGGTTCCGCCTGGGCTGTTGGTCCTGCCGGGGCTGTTGGGTGTGGGCCGTCAGGGCCGTTGGGTCCTGCGTTCTGGGGCGCTTGGCCTTGCTTGGGCCGGTGGGCATTGGTTCCGCCCGGGTTGTTTGGGCCTGCCGGGGCTGTTGGGTGTGGGCCGTCAGGGCCGTTGGGTCCTGCGTTCTGGGGCGCTTGGCCTTACGTGGGCCGGTGGGCATTGGTTCCGCCCGGGTTGTTTGGTCCTGCCGGGGCTGTTGGGTGTGGGCCGTCAGGGCCGTTGGGTCCTGCGTTCTGGGCGCTTGGCCTTGCTTGGGCCGGTGGGCATTGGTTCCGCCCGGGCTGTTGGGCCTGCCCGGGCTGCTGGGTGTGGGCCGTCAGGGCCGTTGGGTCCTGCGTTCTGGGGCGCTTGGCCTTGCCTGGGCCGGTGGGCATTGGCTCCGCCCGGGCTGTTGGGCCTGCCCGGGCCGCTGGGTCCCGGCCGTCAGGGCAGTTGCGTCCGGACTGCTGGGGGCCGCTGGCCGGCCACTGCGTCCCGGTGCCCGGACCGCCTGGCCCCGCCCGGGTCGCTGGCGGGCCTCGGCGTTCTGTCGCCCCGCCGCCTGGCTGGGCCCAGCCCCTGCCCGCCCAGGCCCCTGGCCTCGCCAGCACCTCCGGCCTCGCCAGCACCTCCGGCCTCGCCGGGACCTCTGGCCTCGCCAGACCTCCGGCCCCGCCCGAACCCCCCCGGGCGATGACAGGCCTCGGCAGTGGTCTCCGGGCTACCGCCTGGCGGTCAAACCCCTCGAAGGGCCGCCCCGGGGCGATGGGCGAGGGCGGCCCTTCGAGGTGGGGCGGGTTCGAGTGGTGCTGCTCAGATGCCGGCCGCCGCCGACAGGTCCCGCTTGATTGCCGCGAGGAGGTCGTTCGCGGTGGCGTGGGCCGCCGGGAGGTCGGCGTGTGTGGGGGCGGGAACCACGACCTCCAGGTAGCACTTCAGCTTGGGCTCCGTGCCGCTGGGGCGGACGATGACGCGGGCGCCGTCGAGCGTGTACCGCAGCCCGTCGGTGGGCGGCAGCTTCTCGGTGCCCCGGGTGAGGTCCTCGGCCCTGGTGATGGCGAGGCCCGCGAGCTCGCTCGGCGGCTGCTCCCGCAGCCGCTGCATGGCGCGCGCGATGACCGACAGGTCCTCCACCCGGACCGAGAGCTGGTCGGTGGCGTGCAGCCCGTGCTCCACGGCGAGGTCGTCGAGGAGGTCCGGCAGGGTCCGCCCCTCCTCCTTGAGCTCGGAGGCCAGCTCGGTGATCAGCAGCGCGGCGGTGATGCCGTCCTTGTCGCGCACCCCGTCCGGGTCCACGCAGTAGCCGAGGGCCTCCTCGTAGCCGTAGCGGAGCCCCTCGACGCGGGCGATCCACTTGAAGCCGGTGAGGGTCTCCTCGTACGGCAGACCCGCCTTCTCGGCGATACGGCCGAGCAGGGAGGAGGAGACGATCGACTCGGCGAAGGTGCCCCGGGCGCCGCGCCTGACCAGGTGGGCGGCGAGCAGCGCGCCCACTTCGTCGCCGCGCAGCATCCGCCAGGCCCCTTTTTCCTGGTCGGCCTTGACTGCCACGGCGCAGCGGTCGGCGTCGGGGTCGTTGGCGATGATCAGGTCGGGGTCGGTCGTGCGGGCCTGCGCGAAGGCGAGGTCCATGGCGCCCGGCTCTTCCGGGTTGGGGAAGGCGACGGTCGGGAAGTCCGGGTCCGGCTCGGCCTGTTCGGCGACCAGGACGGGCTCGGGGAAACCGGCCCGGGCGAACGCGGCGAGCAGGACGTCCTTGCCGACGCCGTGCATCGCGGTGTAGACGGTGCGGGCGGTGCGCGGGGAACCGGCGGCGAGCACCGCCTCCGCACGCGCCAGATAGGAGTTCAGGACGCTGTCGTCGAGAATCTCCCAGCCGGCTTCCGGACGCGGCACGTCGTCCAGGGAGACGATCGCGTCGATCTCGGCGGCGATCTCCGCGTCGGCCGGCGGCACGATCTGCGAACCGTCCCCCAGGTAGACCTTGTAGCCGTTGTCCCGGGGCGGATTGTGGCTGGCGGTGACCTCCACGCCCGCGACCGCACCGAGGTGCCTTATCGCGTAGGCGAGCACGGGCGTGGGCAGCGGGCGGGGGAGCACCGCGGCCCGGAAGCCCGCGCCCGTCATCACGGCCGCCGTGTCGCGCGCGAAGTCAGCGGACTTGTGCCGGGCGTCGTAGCCGATGACGACGAGCCCGCCGCGCTCCCCCTTGGCGTTGAGATACGCGGCCAGACCGGCCGCGGCACGGATGACGACGGCCCGGTTCATCCGCATCGGCCCGGCACCCAGCTCACCGCGCAGACCCGCGGTGCCGAACTGGAGGGTGCCGCTGAAGCGCTCTTCGAGCTCCGCGACGTCACCGGCCTCGATGAGCTTGGCGAGCTCGTCGCGGGTCTCCGGGTCGGGGTCCTCGCCGAGCCACGCGTTGGCGCGGGTCAGTAGTTCGTCGTGCACGTCCGGGTCAGCCTCTCGTTGTCTCGTGGTGCGGGTCCCTGGGGGCTGCGCCCCCAGTCCCCCCTTCGGCCCGAAGGGCCTCGTCCTCAAAAGCCGGACGGGCTGACATCACAGCCGGCCGAGCACCTGGGCCAGCAGCGACCCCATCCGCGTCGCGCTGTCCCGGCCCGCCTGCAGAACCTCCTCGTGGTTCAACGGCTCACCCGTCATCCCCGCGGCAAGGTTCGTCACCAGGGAGATACCCAGAACCTCCGCACCCGCCTCACGCGCCGCGATGGCCTCCAGCACGGTCGACATGCCCACCAGGTCTGCCCCGATCACCCGGGCCATCCGGATCTCGGCCGGCGTCTCGTAGTGCGGGCCGGGGAACTGGGCGTAGACGCCCTCCTCCAGGCTCGGGTCGATCTCCTTGCACAGGGCGCGCAGCCGCGGCGAGTACAGGTCGGTCAGGTCGACGAAGTTCGCGCCGACGATCGGCGACGTCGCCGTCAGGTTGATGTGGTCGCTGATCAGCACCGGCTGTCCCGGCCGCATGCCCTCGCGCAGCCCGCCGCAGCCGTTGGTCAGCACCACGGTCTTGCAGCCGGCGGCGACGGCGGTACGGACGCCGTGCGCGACGGCGGCGACCCCGCGGCCCTCGTAGTAGTGCGTGCGGCCCAGGAAGACCAGGGCCCGCTTCTCACCGATCTTGTACGAGCGGATCTTGCCGCCGTGCCCCTCCACCGCCGGCGGCGGGAAACCGGGCAGGTCGGTGACGAGGAGCTCGGCGTCGGGGGCGCCGAGGGCGTCCACGGCCGGTGCCCAGCCGGAGCCCATCACGAGGGCGACGTCGTGGGTCTCGGCGCCGGTCAGTGCGCGCAGGCGCGCGGCGGCGGCGTCGGCGGCGGCGTGCGGGTCGCCCTGGATGTCGTCCGGAAGAAGAGATGCGTTCACGCGTCGAGAGTAGCCGCTCAACGCCTACGCGCGTAGATGGCAGAGCTCACGGGATGGCGATCGTTGTCTTGTCGTTTCCAACGAACCGGGTGACACAACGGGACCTTTGCGGCCCCAGTGGTCCGACTGTGAACCAGCCGCGCCCTCAGCAGGGGCGCTTCCGCAGCTCCATCACATAGTCGTGCGGCGCTCCCGCGGACTCGGCGGCATCGGCGATCTCGCCCAGATAGCGCGCCGAGGGCAGACCGCCCTCGTACCCGTCGAGGACGTACGTCCACGCAGGCTCCTCGCCGTCCAGCGTGTGTACCCGCACCCGCATCCGGCGGTACACGTTCAGGCCGACGCCCTCCCAGCGGTCCATGGACTCCTCGTCCAGCGGCGCGATGTCGTACAGCGCGACGAAGACCTGTGAGAACGGGTCCTCGACGATCGTCGCCAGGGCGCCCTCCCAGCCCATGTGCTCGCCCCCGAACGTCAGCCGCCAGCCGTTCAGCCAGCCCGTGGCGCGCATCGGCGAGTGCGGGGCGCGGCGGGTCATCAGCCGCGCGTCGAGGTTGCCGGCGTACGCGGCGTAGAGCGACATGGATCGAGAGTACGGCAGCCGACCCACGGGCCCCTGACGTATCAGCGGCCCCTTGCCAACCCATTGCCCCGCCCCCGGGCAGTAGCACCTTGAACGGTGCGGGACAATGGGGTACGTGACTCGGATCGTGATCATCGGTGGCGGACCCGGCGGATACGAGGCGGCCCTGGTGGCCGCCCAGCTCGGCGCGGAGGTGACCGTCGTCGACTGCGACGGTCTGGGCGGGGCGTCGGTGCTGACCGACTGCGTACCGTCGAAGACCCTTATCGCTACGGCCGAGGTGATGACCACCTTCGACTCGTCGTACGAGGAACTCGGCATCATCGTCGCCGACGACACCCCGCCGCTGGAGCAGGCGGCCCGGGTGGTCGGCGTGGACCTCGGCAAGGTCAACCGCCGTGTGAAGCGGCTCGCCCT
Organism: Streptomyces longisporus; assembly: GCF_039532765.1. NCBI lineage: Bacteria > Bacillati > Actinomycetota > Actinomycetes > Kitasatosporales > Streptomycetaceae > Streptomyces > Streptomyces longisporus. Next base: position 98,134 of record NZ_BAAASG010000016.1, on the reverse strand, counting down.
CGCCCAGTCGCACGACATCACCGCCTCCGTCACCCGCGCCGGCGCCCGGGTCATGCGCGGCCGCGGACGCCTGGAGGGCATGCAGGCCCTCGACGGCTCCCGCAAGGTGATCGTCTCCGCCGCCGACGGCACCGAGGAGACCCTCACGGCCGACGCCGTGCTCATCGCGACCGGCGGCCACCCGCGCGAGGTGCCCGACGCCCAGCCCGACGGCGAGCGCATCCTGAACTGGACGCAGGTGTACGACCTGAACGAGCTCCCCGAGGAGCTCATCGTGGTCGGTTCCGGTGTCACCGGTGCCGAGTTCGCCGGCGCCTACCAGGCCCTCGGCTCCAAGGTCACCCTCGTCTCCTCCCGGGACCGCGTGCTGCCCGGCGAGGACCCGGACGCCGCCGCCGTCCTCGAGGACGTCTTCCGCCGCCGCGGCATGAACGTCATGGCCCGTTCCCGCGCCGCCGCCGCCAAGCGGGTCGGCGACCGCGTCGAGGTCACCCTCTCCGACGGCCGGGTCATCACCGGCAGCCACTGCCTGATGGCGGTCGGCGCCATCCCCAACAGCGAGGGCATGGGCCTGGAGGAGGCCGGCGTCAAGCTGCGCGAGTCCGGGCACATCTGGACCGACAAGGTCTCGCGGACGACCGCTCCCGGTGTGTACGCCGCCGGTGACGTGACGGGCGTCTTCGCCCTCGCCTCGGTGGCCGCCATGCAGGGACGCATCGCCATGTACCACTTCCTCGGCGACGCGGTGGCCCCCCTGAACCTGAAGACCGTCTCGTCCAACGTCTTCACCGACCCGGAGATCGCCACCGTCGGCTACACCCAGGCCGACGTCGACGCGGGCAAGATCGACGCACGGGTGGTCAAACTCCCGCTCCTGCGCAACCCGCGCGCCAAGATGCAGGGCATCCGCGACGGCTTCGTGAAGCTTTTCTGCCGTCCGGGCACGGGCATCGTGGTCGGCGGTGTGGTCGTGTCCCCGCGCGCCTCGGAACTGATCCATCCGATCTCGATCGCCGTCGACAACAATCTGACGGTCGAACAGATCGCGAACGCGTTCACCGTGTATCCCTCCCTTTCGGGGTCGATCGCGGAGGTCGCCCGGCAGCTCCACACCCGCAAGACCGGCGGCGAGGTCTGACGGCCGAAACCGACTCCTCGCTGGTCACAGGGAGTTGTCGAGCATGCGTACGGCATAGGCGGGGCGGGTAGGCCCTATACCACTTCCCGCCCTCCTGTGCGAACAACTTCTGCTATTCGGCGCAAACAGCTGAAACCAGACGGTCGTTGGGGTTACTGTCAGTTTCGTGTTCGCTGCAGAACGTCGCCAATTGATCCTCGAAATGGTGCGAGCGAACGGGGCCGTGTCGCTCCGTGAGCTCGCCCGCGTCGTCCAGACCTCCGAAGTGACCGTACGGCGGGACGTGCGCGCACTGGAGGCAGAAGGACTCCTCGACCGCCGGCACGGCGGTGCGGTACTGCCGGGCGGGTTCACGCGGGAGTCCGGCTTTCCGCAGAAGTCACATCTCGCGACCGCCGAGAAGACGGCCATCGCCGACCTCGCCGCCAACTTCGTGGAAGAGGGCGAGGCCGTCGTGGTCGGGGCGGGTACCACCACCCAGGAGCTGGCCCGCCGGCTCGCCCGGATCCCCGGGCTGACTGTCGTCACCAACTCCCTGCTGGTCGCCCAGGCGTTGGCCCATGCCAACCGCGTGGAGGTCGTGATGACCGGCGGCACCCTGCGCGGCTCCAACTACGCCCTCGTGGGCAGCGGCGCCGAGCAGTCACTGCAGGGACTCAGGGTGTCCCGTGCGTTCCTGTCCGGGAGCGGGCTCACCGCCGAGCGCGGGCTGTCCACGTCCAACATGCTGTCGGCGTCCGTGGACCGGGCGCTGGTGCAGGCGGCTGCGGAGGTCGTCGTGCTCGCCGACCACACCAAGCTGGGTACGGACACGATGTTCCAGACCGTGCCCACGGATGTGATCACCCGACTGGTGACCGATGAGCCGCCGGTGCATGACGATCGGGCGGCCACCGAATTGCAGGCGCTCGCCGATCAGGGCGTGCAGATCGCCGTGGCCGGGGCCTCGGGGAATTCGGGCGGTGATTCCGTCCCCCCGCGGCAGGCGCGCCGGGACGTCGCCCTGCCGGGGCCGCGGCGCGGGCAGCCGGCCTCCGGCCTTCGGACGGCGGCGATGCTTGATCCCTCCGGGGGAGAGCGGGAGCGGGCTCGGGTTGCCGATTTGCGGCGGCGTTAGGTTGTTTGCCTATTCGCCGTAGGGGCTCGTGTTGTCGGGCGGGTGCGGGTTGGATGTGGCTTGTCGCGCCCACGCGGCGGAGCCGCACATCGATACAGCCCCGTGCCCCTTCGGGGCGCTCCCCCAGGCCGGCAATGACTCAACCCGGCCTCAAGCCCCGCAGGGTGAGGGTCAGCAAGCGGTCTGCCAGCTGAGGGTCTGACGGGGACTCCTCTGCCGCCAGTGCGATGGCGTTGGTGAGTTGGAGGAGGTCGGTGATGGTGACGTCCTCGCGGACCTTGGCTGCTTGCTGCGCGCGCTTGAGCAGGGCGGCGCCCGCCTCGTGCATGGGGGCGCTGCAGTTGGCCAGGGCAGAGCTGGTGTCGGAGGTCACGGACATCAGGGCCAGGGCCAGGCCGCGGTACTCGCCGGCGTGGGTGATGATCTCGCGCAGCCAGGTCACCAGGGCCGTGCACGGCTCGGGGGCGTTCAGGAGTTCGCGGGAGCGGTCCAGGAGGTCGCTCACCGCTTCCTCGAAGACGGCGCTCAACAGGGCGTGACGGTTGGGGAAGTGGCGGTACAGGGTGCCGATGCCGACGCCCGCGCGCCGGGCCACGTCCTCCAGGGACGCGTCCGTTCCGTGCGCGGCGAAGGCGGCGCGGGCCTCGGTGAGCAGCCGCTCGTAGTTGCGCCGGGCGTCGGCACGCATGACCCGCGGGGGCGTCGGCGTCACCTCTGTGCCGCCGTTCGCCGCGGTCCCCGCCGACGTCGTGCCCACCATGCCTCCCGCCTGCCCTCTCGCGCGCCCCGGTCTGCCTCCAGCATGCCATCGCCGGTCGGCGCCGCGCTGTTCCTGCCGGCCCTGGTCGGCATCGCTCTGCTGACCACCGCACGCTTTCTGAAAGGCCGATCAGAAGCTGCGGCCGCATGTGGCTGCTCGCGCCCACGCTGCGCAGCCGCATATCGATACAGCCCCGCGGCCCCTTGAGGGGCGCTCGTGGGCCACCGACTCGGGGGACCGGCGAATGGGCGAAGACGAGACGCCCGGCGGACTGAGTGCTTCAGTCCGCCGGGCGCCTCGGGATGTCAGTGCCTGAGCCCGGTCAGTCCTTGATCTCGCAGATCGCGGCGCCGGAGCTGACGGACGCGCCGACATCGGCGGACAGGCCCTTGATGGTGCCGGACTTCGGCGAAGACGAGACGCCCGGCGGACTCAGTGCTTCAGTCCGCCGGGCGCCTTGGGATGTCAGTGCCTGAGCCCGGTCAGTCCTTGATCTCGCAGATCGCGGCGCCGGAGCTGACGGACGCGCCGACATCGGCGGACAGGCCCTTGATGGTGCCGGACTTGTGGGCGTTCAGCGGCTGTTCCATCTTCATCGCCTCCAGGACGACGACCAGGTCGCCCGCCTTGACCTCCTGGCCCTCCTCGACCGCGACCTTGACGATCGTGCCCTGCATCGGCGAGGCGAGGGTGTCGCCGGAGGCGACCGGGCCGGACTTCTTGGCGGCGCGGCGCTTCGGCTTGGCGCCGGCCGCGAGGCCGGTGCGGGCCAGGGACATGCCCAGGGAGGACGGCAGGGAGACCTCCAGGCGCTTGCCGCCGACCTCCACGACGATCGTCTCGCGGTCCGCGTCCTCCTCGGCCTCGGCCTCGGCCGGGGCGGCGAACGCGGGGATCTCGTTGACGAACTCGGTCTCGATCCAGCGGGTGTGGACCGTGAACGGCTCGGCGGAGCCGGTGAGTTCGGGGGCGAACGCCGGGTCCTTGACCACCGCACGGTGGAAGGGAATCGCCGTCGCCATGCCCTCGACCTGGAACTCCTCCAGGGCGCGGGCCGCGCGCTGCAGGGCCTGCTCACGGGTGGCGCCGGTGACGATCAGCTTGGCGAGCAGGGAGTCCCAGGCCGGGCCGATGACGCTGCCGGACTCGACGCCCGCGTCCAGGCGCACGCCCGGGCCGGACGGCGGGGCGAAGGTGGTGACGGTGCCGGGGGCCGGGAGGAAGTTGCGGCCCGGGTCCTCGCCGTTGATCCGGAACTCGAAGGAGTGGCCGCGCAGCTCGGGGTCACCGTAGCCGAGTTCCTCGCCGTCGGCGATGCGGAACATCTCGCGGACCAGGTCGATGCCGGCGACCTCCTCGGTGACCGGGTGCTCGACCTGGAGGCGGGTGTTGACCTCGAGGAAGGAGATCGTGCCGTCGAGGCCGACGAGGAACTCCACGGTGCCCGCGCCGACGTAGCCGGCCTCCTTGAGGATGGCCTTGGAGGACGAGTACAGCTCGGCGACCTGTGCCTCGGACAGGAACGGCGCCGGGGCCTCCTCGACCAGCTTCTGGTGGCGGCGCTGCAGCGAGCAGTCACGGGTGGAGACGACGACCACGTTGCCGTGCTGGTCGGCCAGGCACTGGGTCTCCACGTGCCGCGGCTTGTCCAGGTAGCGCTCGACGAAGCACTCGCCACGGCCGAAGGCGGCCACGGCCTCGCGCACCGCGGAATCGTAGAGCTCGGGCACCTCTTCGAGGGTGCGGGCGACCTTCAGACCGCGCCCGCCACCACCGAAGGCGGCCTTGATGGCGATCGGCAGACCGTGCTCCTTGGCGAAGGCGACGACCTCCTCCGCACCCGAGACCGGGTCGGGGGTGCCGGCCACCAGGGGGGCGCCGGCGCGCTGGGCGATGTGCCGGGCGGCGACCTTGTCGCCGAGGTCGCGGATGGCCTGCGGGGGCGGGCCGATCCAGATCAGCCCGGCGTCCAGGACGGCCTGCGCGAAGTCGGCGTTCTCGGAGAGGAAGCCGTATCCGGGGTGGACGGCGTCCGCGCCGGACTCGCGCGCCGCGTTCAGGATCTTGTCGATCACCAGGTAACTGGTCGCCGGGGTGTCACCGCCCAGGGCGAACGCCTCGTCCGCGGCGCGGACATGCAGAGCGTCGCGGTCCGGGTCCGCGTAGACGGCCACGCTCGCGATCCCGGCATCCCGACAGGCCCGGGCCACGCGGACAGCGATTTCGCCACGGTTGGCGATGAGCACCTTGCGCACGATTGAGGCTCCCTCCTTGAAACAAGCCGAGTTTAGGGACTGGCTACACGGCACTACGACCCGTCCCCAGTGGTGAGCTTGCCCACACGGAGCGTGATGCGAGGCTTGCTCGACCCGCGAAATCCCTTGTCGCACCTCGGTACGCAGGACTCCTCCCGGAAACCCTAGCTCTCCCATGTGGTCAAGGTCTCTGTGAGAGCGTGCTGCGGGCCACTCCGTTTCTTTGTGGAGTCCCTACGAATGGCCCAACGAATCTTTGCCGCCCGCAGAACCCTTGTCCCAAGGTTTACCCGTTAGTAGCGTTCGCGATGTCTCGTACGTACTCGAGGTAGCAGCAGCCTCGGCCGGCCCGCTCGGGCGGCAGTCGAAAGTGGGTGGGCCCGGTGGTGCGCAGACCGGTGGCATGGGTCGTGGCGGTCGTGCTCTTCGTGGAGGCGTTCGGCATCGCGGCGCTGAACTGGTTCCTGGGGGTCGTCGTCGACCGTCAGGACATGTCGCTGGCCGGTCTCGACCCCGACATGATGTCGGCGTCCTCGAAGATCGGCGGCATCGTCTTCGGCCTCTACTTCGCCCTGTGCGGCCTGGTCGCGCTCCTCGTGGCGATCCGCAACCGCCCGCCGGCCGGCTTCGGGCGCATCCTGCTGATCAGCGCCGCGGTCGTGCACGGGCTGCTGGGGGCCTTCGTGTGGGGGCTGGTGGGCTGGACCGCGTTCCTGTTCATGGTGGTCGTGCTCGCCCTCATCGTGCTGCTCCTGATGACGTACGACCGCCCGGCCGAACCCACCGACGCGGTCCCGCCCGCGGCACCCGGCCCCGACAACGGCGGCGGCAGCAAGGACGGAGGGGACTCCCCGGTCACTTCTCCGCCGGCGCCCACAACTCCGTGATGCCGACGCCCAGCTGGGCGAGGAGCCGGCGGACGAGGGGCAGGCTGATGCCGATCACATTGCCGTGGTCGCCGTCGATGCCCTCGATGAACGGCGCGCTGCGCCCGTCGAGCGTGAACGCCCCCGCGACGTGGAGCGGTTCGCCGGAGGCGACGTAGGCGGCGATCTCCTCGTCGGAGGGCTCGCCGAAGCGGACGACGGTGGAGGCGGTGCCGGACGCGTACCGCTTGTTCGCCGTGTCCCAGACGCAGTGCCCCGTCTGCAGGATGCCCGTCCGGCCGCGCATCGACTTCCAGCGGGCCGTGGCCTCCTCGGCGTCCGCGGGCTTGCCCAGGGCCTCGCCGTCCAGCTCCAGCACGGAGTCGCAGCCGATCACCAGGGCGCCGTGCGCCTCCGGCCTGGCGGCGACGACGGAAGCCTTGGCCTCCGCGAGGGCGAGGGCGAGCTCGGAGGGGGTGGGGGCGGTCACGGCGTCCTCGTCCACGCCGCTGACGATCACCTCCGGCGTGAGGCCTGCCTGGCGCAGCAGGTTCAGCCGGGCGGGGGACTGGGAGGCGAGGATGAGGCGGCGGCGGGGCGCGTCTGTCATGCGGTCAGCGTAGCCGCGCGGTCGGGTGAGCGGGGGTCACCTCAGGCCGATCACGACCATCGCGAGGATCATGGCCAAGGCCATGAGGAGGCCGAGCCGCCGCAGCATCTCCTGCATGTCGCGGAGTTCCTTGGGCGGCTCGTTCTCAGGGTCGGACCACAGCATGCCACCAGCGTGGGGCTGGGCCGGGTGAGGGCGCCTGAGTACGCGTACTCAAGTTGGGGGCCCGCAGCCGGTTCGTTGTCGGCTGCGGGCCGGTGGGGGCTTGTCGCGCAGTACCTCGCGCCCCTGAAAGCGTGCAGTTCCCGCGGTCCTGAAAGGCTGCGCAGTTCCTCGCGCCCCCTAAAAGATCGCGCAGTTCCCCGCGCCCCTGGAGGTCCTCACCCCGGCCAGTAGGTGCGGGTCCACGCGGACGGGCCCGGCTTCGGCAGGCGGTGGGACGCGATCCTGGCCGGATCCGACCAGGAGTCCCTGTCTCGTGTGGCGCCCGGCGGGACGGAGGCTGCCGCCGCGGCGCGGGCTCGGACCACCGCCAGGGCGGCGGCCAGCTCCTCCGGGGTCGGGTTGCCCCGTACGACCTTGATCGTCATGGCGGCTCCTAGAGGGGGATGTTGCCGTGCTTCTTCGGGGGCAGGGATTCCCGCTTGGTGCGCAGCTGACGCAGGCCGCGGACGACATGCCGGCGGGTGTCGGACGGCATGATCACCGAGTCGATGTAGCCGCGCTCGGCCGCGATGTAGGGGTTGAGGAGGGCGTCCTCGTACTCCTGGATCAGACGGGCGCGGGTCGCCTCCACGTCTGAGGCGGCCTCCGCCTCCGCGATGGTGCGGCGGTGCAGGATGTTGACCGCGCCCTGGGCGCCCATGACGGCGATCTGGGCGGTCGGCCAGGCGAGGTTGATGTCCGCGCCGAGGTGCTTGGAGCCCATGACGTCGTAGGCGCCGCCGAAGGCCTTGCGGGTGATCACCGTGATCAGCGGGACGGTCGCTTCGGCGTAGGCGTAGATCAGCTTGGCGCCGCGGCGGATGATGCCGGTGTGCTCCTGGTCGACGCCCGGCAGGAAGCCCGGCACGTCGACGAAGGTGATGACCGGGATGTTGAAGGCGTCGCAGGTGCGCACGAAGCGCGCCGCCTTCTCGCTCGCGTCGATGTCGAGGCAACCCGCGAACTGCATCGGCTGGTTGGCGACGATGCCGACCGGGTGGCCCTCCACCCGCCCGAACCCGGTGAGGATGTTCGGCGCGAACAGCGGCTGCGTCTCGAAGAACTCGGCGTCGTCAAGGACGTGTTCGATCACCGTGTGCATGTCGTACGGCTGGTTCGCGCTGTCCGGCACGATGGTGTCCAGCTCGAGGTCCTCGGCGGTGACCGCCAGGTCCGCCTCCTCCGGGAAGACCGGCGCCTCGGAGAGGTTGTTGGACGGCAGGTACGACAGCAGCTGCTTGACGTACTCGATGGCGTCCTTCTCGTCGCCGGCCATGTGGTGGGCCACGCCGGAGGTGGAGTTGTGGGTGCGGGCGCCGCCCAGCTCCTCGAAGCCGACGTCCTCACCGGTGACCGTCTTGATGACGTCAGGGCCGGTGATGAACATGTGTGAGGTCTGGTCGACCATGACCGTGAAGTCGGTGATCGCGGGGGAGTAGACCGCGCCGCCCGCGCACGGGCCGACGACCAGGGAGATCTGCGGGATGACACCGCTGGCGTGGGTGTTGCGGCGGAAGATCTCGCCGTACGCGCCCAGGGAGGCGACCCCCTCCTGGATGCGGGCGCCGCCGGAGTCGTTGATGCCGATGACCGGACAGCCGGTCTTCAGCGCGAAGTCCATGACCTTGACGATCTTCTGGCCGTAGACCTCGCCGAGGGCGCCGCCGAAGACGGTGAAGTCCTGGGAGAAGACCGCGACGGGGCGGCCGTCGACGGTGCCGTAACCGGTCACCACGCCGTCCCCGTACGGGCGGTTGTTCTCCAGACCGAAGTTCGTCGACCGGTGCCGGGCGAACTCGTCCAGCTCGACGAAGGAGCCCTCGTCGAGGAGGAGCTCGATCCGCTCACGGGCCGTCAACTTGCCCTTGGCGTGCTGTTTTTCGACGGCGCGTGCGGAGCCGGCGTGCGTCGCTTCCTCGATACGACGCTGGAGATCCGCGAGCTTGCCCGCGGTGGTGTGGATATCGATCTCTTCCGGCTCGGACATCGGGATCGCGGCTCCCTGCCTGCTCAAAAGGGGGGACGGTTACTCATCCGTAGAGTAGTGGTGGCGCTACGAATCAGCAGTGCGGCGTTTCACACACCTAGGGTGGCTTGCATGACGCCGCGAGATGCTTCAGACGACAGCCGCTGGTCCGACCTGGACCGGCCTCCGCTCAACGCCGTCGCGCTGCGCCGCGGGCTCGTGCAGGAGGGCGGGCTGTGGCGCGAGGTGGAGGTGGTGCGCAGCACCGGCTCCACCAACTCCGACCTGGTCGCCCTGGCGGGCGCGGGCAAGGCGGGCGAGGGGCACGTCCTGGTCGCCGAGGAGCAGACCTCCGGGCGGGGCCGCCTGGACCGCCGGTGGACCGCACCGGCCCGCTCCGGCCTCTTCTTCTCCGTGCTGCTGAAGCCGGCCGAGGTGCCGGTCGCCCGCTGGGGCTGGCTGCCGCTGCTCACCGGGGTCGCCGTGGCGACCGGGCTGTCCCGCTCGGCGGGCGTCGACACGGCACTCAAGTGGCCCAACGACCTGCTTGTTTCCATCGGCGGCGAGGAACGCAAGGCCGGCGGCATCCTCGCCGAGCGGGCCGGGGACGACGGGGTCGTCATCGGGGTCGGCATCAACGTCACGCTGCGGGAGGACGAGCTGCCGGTGCCGCAGGCGGGCTCGCTGGCCCTCGCCGGAGCGGTGAGCACCGACCGTGACCCCCTGCTCAGGGCCATGCTGCGGTCCCTGGAGGAGTGGTACGGGCGCTGGCGCGACGCGGGCGGTGATCCGTCGGTCAGCGGCCTGCAGGAGACGTACGCGGCGGGCTGCGCGACGCTGGGCAGGACGGTGCGGGCGGAGCTGCCGGGCGACCGTTCGATCACCGGGGAGGCGGTGGCGGTGGACGGCGACGGAAGGCTGGTGATCGCCACGGCGGACGGAGTGCAGGAACCAGTGGGTGCGGGAGACGTCGTCCACTTGCGACCGGCTCAGGGGTGACCACCCCTGCCGGCCCCCGAACGGAGTGAGCTACCGCACACCTGCCGTACAGTTGAGGCCGGTCGATACCTGACCGTGGCAGATCGGAAGGGCAGCAGGCGTGACCGTCGACGACACGGGCTCCGGCACGGGCGCGGACGGCCGGGTGGACCCCCACGCCGCCGATCCCGGCGAGGACCCGCTCGCCCTGCGTCTGGAACACCTGATCCTCGGCGCGGAGCGACGCTACACCCCCTTTCAGGCGGCCCGCAGCGCGGGCGTCTCGGTGGAGCTGGCCACCCGCTTCTGGCGGGCCATGGGCTTCGCCGACATCGGACAGGCCAAGGCGCTCACCGAGGCCGACGTACTCGCGCTGCGCCGGCTGTCCGGCCTCGTCGAGGCCGGGCTGCTGAGCGAGGCGATGGCGGTGCAGGTGGCCCGGTCCACCGGGCAGACCACCGCCCGGCTCGCCGAGTGGCAGATCGACTCCTTCCTGGAGGGCCTCACCGAGCCCCCGGAGCCCGGGATGACGCGCACCGAGGTCACGTACCCGATCGTCGAACTGCTCCTGCCCGAGCTGGAGGAGTTCCTCGTCTACGTCTGGCGGCGCCAGCTCGCCGCCTCGGCCGGGCGGGTGGTGCAGGCCGCCGACGACGAGGAGATGGTCGACCGGCGCCTGGCCGTCGGCTTCGCGGACCTGGTGGGCTTCACCCGGCTGACCCGCCGTATGGAGGAGGAGGAACTCGGCGAACTCGTCGAGGCCTTCGAGACCACCGCCGCCGACCTGGTCGCCGCGCACGGCGGCCGGCTGGTCAAGACGCTGGGCGACGAGGTGCTCTACGCGGCCGACGACGCCGGGATCGCCGCCGAGATCGCGCTGCGTCTCATAGAGACGATGGCGAACGACGAGACGATGCCCGAGCTGCGCGTCGGCATCGCCTTCGGCACGGTGACCACTCGTATGGGCGATGTCTTCGGTACGACGGTGAACCTCGCCTCCCGGTTGACGTCGATAGCCCCGCGTGACGCCGTCCTGGTCGACGCCGACTTCGCCCAGGAGCTGATCCGCACCGGGGAGGCGCCGGCCTCCGAGGCCGAGGCGGCCGAAGCGGCTGCCGCGGCGGAGAAGGAGGGGGAGGAGCCGCCGGCGTACCGGTTTGCGCTGCAGCCGATGTGGCAGCGGCCGGTGCGGGGGCTTGGCGTCGTCGAGCCGTGGCTCCTGACGCGGCGGGGCTGAGCGCCCCGCCGGGTGTGCCTGATTTGCGGCTCCGCCGCGGGGGGTGCTGATCGAGCCTTTTCGGCTGCGGCTTCGTTGTGGCTGGTCGCGCCCACGCGGCGGAGCCGCATATTGATACAGCCCCGCGCCCCTATGGGGCGCTCCTCAGCGCCTGGCGAGTGAGTCCACGCACAGGCCGATGGCTGGTACGCACAGACCTGGCTCCGTCTCGCTGGGCTGCGGGGTCGGCGGGGATGTCGTCCTACCGGGTGTCGGACTTGAGCGTGGGGCGGGAGCCTCTGTCGCAGGCGGCTGCTGAGTGGCCGTGGCCGCCGGGGTGTTCGGTGTGACCGGGATGGTTGTGGAGCCCGGAGTGGGCGCCAGGCTCGGTGACGGGGGCGCCGTTTGCATGGGTACGAGGGTGGAAGGCGCCGTCGGGGTCGTGGTCGCCCCGCCCATCGCGTACGTCGCCGACGGGCTCACCCGGGGGGCGGCCGCGACGGCGGCTACGGCGGTGCTCGCCTGGTCGGTGCCGGCAGCCGGATCCTGCCCGGGGTCCGCCTCCGTGGTGCCGAGACCGGCGCTTCCCGAATCCGGGGCCATCCGTACGAGGCTCAGGGCGCCCGCGGCCAGGGCCAGGCCGCTGACGGCGAACAGCAGTTTGCGGGGGCGGGGCCTGCGATGGCGGCCCCGCCTCATCGATGTTTCCGCCGTCACCGTCATCATGTCCCCTCCCCCTTTGCGCCCGCGCTCCCCTGTGCGCCGTGGCGGACGCACCGTATGCGCTCCCGTGGGCGGTGTGGCGGGAGTTGGGCGGGATGTCACCCGAACGGGGACAACGGAACGAAACCCTGCAATGATCGGGCCGACGGTTGTTAACCCGCGTTAACCGGAGGGTGTCATGGGCGAGGAGCGGTTCGGGGAGTTCGTGCTGGTGCGGCGACACGGCGACGAGGGTGTCGGGGACGTCGGGCATGTCGCGGAACTCGTCCTCGACCGGCCCAAGGCCATGAACGCCGTGTCGAGCGAGATGGCGCGGTCGATCGCCGCGGCCTGCACGGCACTCGCCGCGGACCGTGACGTACGGGTGGTCGTGGTGACGTCCACGCACGAGCGGGCGTTCTGCGTCGGTGCCGACCTCAAGGAGCGCAACTCCTTCACCGACGCCGATCTGCTCCGGCAGCGGCCGGTCGCGCGGGCCGCCTACACCGGGGTCCTGGAGCTGCCGGTGCCGACGATCGCGGCGGTGCACGGGTTCGCCCTGGGCGGAGGCTTCGAGCTGGCGTTGTCGTGCGACCTGATCGTGGCCGACCGTACGGCGGTGGTGGGGCTGCCGGAGGTGTCCGTGGGCGTCATCCCCGGCGGCGGCGGTACGCAGCTGCTGCCGCGGCGGGTGGGGGCCGCGCGCGCGGCCGAGCTCATCTTCACGGCACGGCGTCTGCAGGCCGCGGAGGCACGGGAGTTGGGGCTCGTCGACGAGCTGGTGGAGGAGGGACGCGACCGCGAGGCGTCGCTGGAGCTGGCCGCCCGCATCGCCGCGAACTCCCCGGTCGGCCTGCGGGCCGCCAAGCGCGCACTGCGTCTCGGGCACGGGCTCGATCTGCGGGCCGGGCTTGAGGTCGAGGACGCGGCATGGCGGTCGGTGGCGTTCTCGGGGGACCGGGCGGAGGGGGTGGCGGCGTTCAACGAGAAGCGGCGGCCCGATTGGCCGGGTGAGTGAAACCAGCCGGGGTCCGGGGGGTGAAGCCCAGGGCCGGTCACCCCACCGCCGTATCAGGAGAACAAATCAATAGAAACCTCCCTAACCTGGAGTAATGGGTGAGGACAAACGGCTCGCAGCGGTCGTCGCGCTGGCGCAGGGCATGGCCGCGGCCCACGGCTCGCGCGAGGCGTGGCGGGCGGCGGCGGCCGGGGGGTGCCGTGCGCTCGGCGGGAGCTTCGCCGCGTTGTCGGTGTGGGAGCGGGAGCTCGGCCGGCTGCGGGTCCTCGCGAACGTGGGGGAGCGGGCCGAGGGGGAGGAGGAGTTCCCGGAGGACGAGTCGTACCCCGTGCACCAGTTCCCCGAGATCACCGAGTTCCTGCACGAGCGATGGGCCGGCGGCGGCGAGCCCGACGCCTGGGTCGAGACCGCGCAGGGGCCCGCGGCGGGCGGCCGTCCCGGATACCTCCACCAGCGGGTCGCGGCCCTGCGCCGCCGGGGCCGCGGGTGCTGTGTCGTCGCCCCGATCGTGCTGCACGGGCGCGCGTGGGGCGAGCTCTACGTGGCACGCCCTGCCGGTGCTCCCGTCTTCGACCGGGGTGACGCCGACTTCGCTACGGTTCTGGCCGCCGTCGTCGCCGCCGGGATCGCGCAGGCCGAGCGGCTGGAGGAGGTGAGGCGGCTCGCCTACACCGACGCCCTCACCGGTCTCGCCAACCGCCGTGCCGTCGACGCGAAGCTGGACGAGGCCGTGGAGCGGCACCGCGCGGACGGCACGGTCGTCAGCCTCGTCGTCTGCGACCTCAACGGCCTCAAGCGCGTGAACGACACCCAGGGGCACGCCGTCGGCGACCGCCTCCTGGAACGGTTCGGCTCCGTCCTCTCCCTGTGCGGCGCGATGCTCCCCGGCACGTTGGCCGCCCGCCTCGGCGGCGACGAGTTCTGTCTGCTCTCCGTCGGCCCGTCCGCCGACGAGGCGGTCAAGGCGGCCGACGAACTCTGCCGCCGCGCCGCCGAGTTGGAACTCGGCGACGGGGTCGCCTGCGGGGTCGCTTCCACCGAGGATCCCATCGGGCCCGTGCGGTCGGCCCGGCGGCTGTTCCGGCTGGCGGACGCGGCCCAGTACCGGGCGAAGGCGCTCCGCGCGAGCAGCCCCGTGGTGGCGGGGCGGGCGGGGCCCGACGATCCGGTGGTGCGGTTGGCCGACGAGCCGTCGCCGCAGGGTCCTGCGGAGCGGCGTCGGTTCCGGGGGGCCCGCGGGGACGTGCCGGGGGCGCCGCCCCCGGACCCCCGGTCGGCCTGAACGGCCTCGCTCTCGAACGCGGGACGGGCTGAAGAGTTCTGTAAGGGGCTTACCCGCGACCCGGTAGTGACATCTTCGTCTTCACTGCGTACGCTCCTGAATATGGATATGCACACTGTGGTGGTGGGGACGTCCGGGGTGACCGCGTCCGACGTTCTTGCCGTGGCGCGCGGCGGTGCCCGGGTCGAGCTTTCCGCGGAGGCGGTGGCGGCTCTGGCCGCGGCCCGGGAGATCGTGGACGCGCTGGCGGCCAAGCCCGAGCCCGTCTACGGCGTCAGCACCGGCTTCGGGGCCCTGGCGACCCGGCACATCAGCCCGGAACTCCGCGCTCAGCTGCAGCGCAACATCGTCCGCTCGCACGCCGCCGGCCTCGGGCCGCGGGTGGAGCGGGAAGTCGTACGGGCCCTGATGTTCCTGCGGCTGAAGACCGTCTGCTCGGGGCACACGGGCGTGCGGCCCGAGGTCGCGCAGACCATGGCCGACGTGCTCAACGCCGGGATCACCCCGGTCGTCCACGAGTACGGCTCCCTCGGCTGCTCCGGAGACCTCGCTCCTCTGTCCCACTGCGCCCTCACGCTCATGGGCGAGGGAGAGGCGGAAGGACCGGACGGCACCGTGCGCCCTGCCGGCGAGCTCCTTGCAGAGCACGGGATCGCCCCCGTCGCACTGCGGGAGAAGGAGGGCCTCGCCCTTCTCAACGGCACCGACGGCATGCTCGGCATGCTGGTCATGGCCCTCGCCGACCTGGAAGCCCTCTACAAGTCCGCCGACATCACGGCCGCTCTGTCCCTTGAGGCGCTGCTCGGGACGGACAAGGTGCTCGCCCCCGAGCTGCACGCCATCCGCCCGCACCCCGGGCAGGGCGCCTCCGCCGCCAACATGCTGGCCGTACTGAAGGGTTCGGAGCTCACGGGGCACCACCAGGACGACGCGCCGCGCGTCCAGGACGCCTACTCGGTGCGCTGCGCCCCGCAGGTCGCCGGCGCCGGACGGGACACCATGGCGCACGCCCGGCTGGTCGCCGAGCGCGAGCTGGCCTCGGCCGTGGACAACCCGGTCGTCCTGCCCGACGGGCGCGTCGAGTCCAACGGCAACTTCCACGGCGCCCCGGTGGCGTACGTCCTGGACTTCCTCGCCATCGCCGCCGCCGACCTCGCCTCGATCGCCGAGCGGCGCACCGACCGGCTGCTCGACAAGAACCGCAGCCACGGTCTGCCGCCGTTCCTGGCCGACGACGCCGGTGTCGACTCGGGGCTGATGATCGCCCAGTACACGCAGGCCGCGCTGGTCAGTGAGATGAAGCGGCTGGCGGTACCGGCGTCCGCGGACTCGATCCCCTCCTCCGCCATGCAGGAGGACCACGTCTCCATGGGCTGGTCGGCCGCCCGCAAGCTCCGTACGGCCGTCGACAACCTCACGCGCGTGGTCGCCATCGAGCTGTACGCCGCCACCCGCGCCATCGAACTGCGCGAGGGCCTGGCGCCGGCGCCCGCCTCGCAGGCCGCCATCACGGCCGCGCGCGCGGCGGGGGTCCAGGGCCCCGGTCCGGACCGGTTCCTGGCGCCCGACCTGGCCGCCGCGGACGCGTTCGTGCGCGAGGGGCATCTGGTCGCCGCGGTGGAGCGAGTGACGGGACCGCTCGCCTGACCGCTCCGGTAGGTACGAGGCCGCCGCCGCTGTCTTTCCCCGGCGGCGGCCCTCCCTGCATGTCAGCTCTGGGCGAGCTTGGTCGCCTGGGCCTTGACGATCTCGGCGGGGACGCCGTACTTGTCCTGCTTGCCGGCCAGGGCCGCCAGGCTGATCGAGTAGTAGGTGGCGACCGTGGAGCCGTGTCGCACCACCTCTGCGTGCACCGTCGTCGTGTCGCCCTCGGTCTTGCCGGTCACGGCGAACGCCACCGACTCGTCACCGCTGCCGGAGGACTTCTCCTCGGCGACCTTCGTGAACTTCTGCGTGTCCTGGCCCTTGGCGGAGACCGTGAAGCCGTTCGCGCAGCCGCTCACCGCGTCCGACACCGACTTCATCGTGTCCTGGGCGCCCCCGCCGTCGTACGAGGACAGCGAGACGATCGTCAACTTGGACTCCAGGACGTCCTGGAGGCCGTTCATCGCGGCGTCGAGGTCCTTGTCCGAGGTGCCCGTCGGTGTGGGCTTGTCGCTCTTCTCCGTGGCCATCCGGTTCACGTACGCGCTCGTGTCGCCCGGCGCGAACCCGGTGAGGACGTAGGCGAGCGGTGCGCACTTCGCGTCCGCCACCTTCACCTGGTCCTTGGACGCGGCGAACTTGCCGCCGGTGTCCGCGGACTTGACGTCGTAGCCGTCGAGGTCCGCCCCGCTGATGATGAGCTTGTTCAGCTCGGCCGCGCTGAGCGCCTTCGCGGCCGCAGTCGACGAGGAGGCCGAGTCCTTGGAGCCGGAGCCCCGGGAGTCGTCCGCATTCCCGCCGCAACCCGTGATGAGGGCGAGCGACAGAACGCTCACGGCAGCCGTGGCGCCCGCGCGCACCCTCGATGATCTCTTCATGGGCGGACTATGAAGGTGACGTCAAGGAAACGTCAAGCGAATTCAAAAACCGAGGCGCTCCCGGCGCACCGAATACGCCACGAATCCGGCGCCGATCCCGAGGAAGACGGTGCCGCCGACGACGTAAGGAGTGGTGTCGGGGCTTCCCGTGTCGGCGAGTTGGGCCTGGGCGCCGGAGCCGTCCGTGGTCTCCGAGACGGCCCGCGCCTGCGCTGTGACCTGCGAAACCGGGGCCGCGGACGACGCTGTTCTCGCCGGTTCTTCCCCGGTCGCCTTGGCGGAGGGAACGAACCACAGGGCGCACAGGACGGTGCCTGCGGCGGTGGCGGTCAGCAACGGACGTCGAGCGGATGACACGGAATATCGATCCCCTTGTGGCGCTGGCGAATTGGCCGTGTGGGGCGATGTTAGTGAAAGGCGCGGGTCACAGGAAAGTCACGGGAGCCCCGGGCCTTACGCTCCGGGCATGAACACTGAAGAGACATCACGTTTTGTCCGCCTTCGCGTGGAACTCGTCCTCGAAATCGAGGACCCCGGCGAACTGACCAAGGCGGCGCTGCGGCGTCTCGCCGACGACACCGACATGCCGGCCGACGAGCGGGCGCACGCCGAGGGTGCTGTGACGGAAGACACGGCGGAGGCCCTGGCTTCTCTCGTCGACCCGTTCGACCTGGTGAGCGAGGTGCCCGGGGTCGACCTCGCGCAGGCCTCCTGGTCGAGCGAGCCCATCGACTACGACCCCGATTCGCCGGACTGGGACCTGGACGAGGATGATGTGGACGAAGACGACGAAGACGAGGGGGCCGACGGCGTCTCCTGAGCGGCTTGGGCAAACGTGACCCCGGGTGGCGACCGCCGTCCGGGGTTTTTCTTCGCCTCCGACGTGGTGTGCCCCACACCTACGGGACATGTGGAACGGGACGTACCGGCCGTAGCGTTGAAGTTCGTTGACGGGGCTCTCGGGGCTTTTTGGGGATACGGCAACAATGGAGAAGCGTGTGATGACGAACAGTAAGCGGCGCAGGGGCCTGACGGTCGCGTCCGCACTGCTCGGCGGGGTTCTGGTGCTCTCGGCCTGTTCCGGCGGTGGTGGCGGCGACGCCTCCGGCAGCAAGGGCAAGGACACCTCGCAGGCCAAGGCCGACGAGGCGGCGGCCCAGAAGGCGTCCGAGGCGGACATCAAGATCACGCCGAAGGACGGCTCCGACAACGCCTCCATCAACAACTCCGCGGCCGTCACCGTCAGCAAGGGCACGCTCACGAACGTGACCATGACGACCGAGAGCGGCACCGCCGTCGCCGGCACGCTCTCCGCCGACAAGACCAGCTGGAAGCCGAACGCCCAGCTGGAGCGCTCGACCACCTACAAGGTCGCGGCGGTGGCGAAGGACTCCGCCGGTCGCGTCGCGCACGAGAACGCCTCGTTCACCACGGTCGCCCCGGCCAACAGCTTCATAGGCACCTTCACTCCGGACAACGGCAGCACCGTCGGCGTGGGCATGCCGGTGTCGATCAACTTCGACAAGGCGATCACCAACAAGGCCGCGGTCCAGAAGGGCATCACGGTCTCCTCCAGCAGCGGCCAGGAGGTCGTCGGCCACTGGTTCGGCGCCAACCGCCTCGACTTCCGCCCCGAGAACTACTGGAAGGAGAACTCCACCGTCACGCTGAAGCTCGCGCTCGACGGTGTCCAGGGTGCCTCCGGTGTCTACGGGGTGCAGCAGAAGACGGTCACCTTCCACATCGGCCGCAACCAGGTCTCGTACGTCGACGCCAAGACCAAGCAGATGAAGGTCACGCAGGACGGCAAGGTCGTCAAGACCATCCCGATCTCGGCCGGTTCGCCCGAGCACACGACGTACAACGGCATCATGGTGATGTCCGAGAAGTACAAGCAGACGCGTATGAACGGCACGACCGTCGGCTTCACGGACAACGACGGCAAGGCCGAGTACGACATCAAGGACGTGCCGCACGCCATCCGCCTCACCAACTCCGGCACCTTCCTGCACGGCAACTACTGGGGCGCGAAGTCCATCTTCGGCTCGGTGAACACCAGTCACGGCTGCGTGGGCCTCTCCGACACCAAGGGCGCCAACGACACCAGCACGCCGGGCTACTGGATGTACAGCCACTCGATCGTCGGTGACGTCGTGGTCGTCTCCAACACCGGCGACAAGACCGTCCAGCCGGACAACGGCCTCAACGGCTGGAACCTGAGCTGGGCGGACTGGAAGGCCGGTTCGGCCATCTGACCCGCTGCCGGTCCACAGCTCTCCGATGCCGCCCCCAGGGGCGGCATCGGTGTTTCCGGGCCCTGCAAGCCTTCTCATGCATCTTTTATCAGGGCCTTATCGAGTCATCACGGGGCGTCCCTAGCTTGCGGCGCATGTTCTTCACCTACCTGAGGCGCGAACTGCGCCGCCGCAGAAAGGCGGCCCTCGTCGTCGCCTCCGGTCTTGCCCTCGGCATCGCGCTCGTCATCGTGGTCAGCTCCGTGTCGTCCGGCATGGGCAAGGCGCAGGACAAGGTCCTCCAGTCGTTGTACGGGCTGGGAACCGACATGACGGTCACCAAGGCGGCGACGCCGACGGCCGGCAGCTCCCAGCGTCCGCGCTTCCAGTTCGACGCGCGGGCCAACGGCGACGACTCGACACAGAGCAGCGACCGGGTCATGGTGCAGGGCTTCACGACCCTGGCCGCCTCGACCGTCAGCGAGGTCGGGGACCAGAAGGGCGTCTCGTCCGCGGTGGGCGGGCTGAGCCTCAACGTGGTGAAGGTCAACGGGCAGTTCACCCGCGGGCAGTTCCAGCAGAACCAGAACTCCGCGGGCGGCCAGGCCGGCCGCGGCGCAGGTGGCGGCACCGGGCAGCCGCAGGGCGAGGTGCGGGGCGGGGGCGCCGACTTCGACATCAACCAGTACACGGTCTACGGCACCGACGTCACCAAGACCGCGCTCGGCCCGCTGACCTCGTCGAAGATCACCAGCGGCCGTACCTTCAAGACGACCGAGATCGACGCCAAGGTCGTGGTGGCGGACTCCGCGTACGCCAAGGAGAAGAAGTACAAGGTCGGTTCGACCGTCACCATCAAGAACGTCAAGTTCACGGTGATCGGCATCGCGACCGCGGACAGCGGGGACGCGGCGGCCAATCTCTACATCCCGCTGCAGCAGGCGCAGACGCTGGCCGGCGAGAAGAACAAGATCACCACGGTCTACGTCAAGGCGACCGACTCCCAGCAGATCGACTCCGTCAAGTCGACCATCCAGAAGAACGTCTCGGGTACGACGGTCACGACGTCCGCGGACCTTGCGAAGACGGTGTCCGGGTCGCTGTCCACGGCGTCCTCCCTCGCCACGAATGTCGGCAAGTGGCTGTCGATCGCCGTGCTGGTGGCCGCGTTCCTGGTGGCGGGGCTGCTGACGTCCGCTGCCGTTTCGCGGCGGGTGCGGGAGTTCGGCACGCTGAAGGCGCTGGGGTGGAAGTCGGGGCGGGTGACCCGGCAGGTCGTCGGCGAAGCCATGGTCAACGGGCTGTTGGGCGGTGTGCTGGGGATCGCGCTGGGCCTGGCCGGGGCGTACGTCGTGACCAGCGTCAGCCCCACGCTGCAGGCGCAGTTGGGGAGTGGCGGCGGTACGGACGGGCCCGGTGGTCCCGGGGGCGGCTTCGGCGGGCCCGGGCGGCGGGCGGCGAAGACGCTGGAGGTTGCGCTGACGGCGCCGGTGAGCGTGACGACCATTGCGCTCGCGGTGGCCCTCGCGGTGGCCGGGGGTCTGATTGCCGGTGCCTTTGGAGGCTGGCGGGCGTCGCGGTTGCGTCCCGCGGATGCCCTTCGCCGCGTCGAGTAGCCGACGTGGGCTGCGGCTGGGGAGGGGTGGGTGCGCTCAGCCCACGTGTGCGGGGTGCCGCTCTCTTCGGGTCGGGAGCCGCCCCTGGCGGCACGACTGCCCGCAGCTACGGCGGTTCTGCACGCCTGCCGGGCAGCTGCAACGGGCTTGAGGGGCGCGGGGAACTGCGCGACCAGCCGCCACCCACCCGCAGCCGAACAACGACACGCACCACCCCCGAACCCCACCCAGGAGTCACCCCATGTATGAGCTGAGAAACCTCACCAAGCGCTACACCCGAGGCAAGGACACCATCCACGCCCTCGACGGAGTCGACCTCTCCATCGCCGACGGGGACCGCCTGGTCATCCAGGGCCCCACCGGCGGCGGCAAGTCCACCCTCCTGCAGATGCTCGGCGGTCTCGACCGCCCCACCTCCGGCGAAGTAGTCCTCGACGGCACCGACCTGGCCGGCCTCTCCGAGGCCAGGCTCACAAACGTCCGCAGCGAGAACATCGGCTTCGTCTTCCAGTCCTTCAATCTCATCCCCACCCTCACCGCACAGGAGAACGTCGAAACCGCTCTCGTACCCCTCGGAGTGAAGGGGAAGGAGCGGCGCGAGCGGGCCGCCGAGGCGCTGACCTCGGTCGGTCTCGGCGAGCGGCTGGGACACCTGCCCGGCGAGATGTCCGGAGGACAGCAGCAGCGCGTCGCCATAGCCAGAGCACTCGTCAAGCAGCCGAAGGTGCTGCTCGCCGACGAACCCACCGGAAATCTCGACGAGTCGATGCGCGACGAGATCATGGAGGTGCTGGAGCGCATGTGGAAGGAGCTCGGACTGACCTTCATCATGGTCACCCACGACTCCGCGATCGCGAAGAAGGCCCCGCGGCTGGCGACGATCCGCAAGGGCAAGCTGACCGTCAAGGAGAACGCGGGCGCGTAACCGCACGGAAAGACAACGGCTTTGGGACCGGCTCGTAACCGTCCCCAGGGCCGTCTCCTACCTTCCTCCTCCGTTGCGACGACGTCCGCCGTGGCCCTTGCGGCGGGCATGTCCACCGGCAAGCTGGACCAGCGGCTGTTCGACATCACCGCGCTCAACAAGTCCGCGACCCGCAAGTCCCAGGCAAGGGCCTGAAGGTCATCGTCGGCTACCAGGGTGCGGCGACCGCCGCGAAGGCCGACGTCCGCTACAACGCGTACGACGCCAGGTGAGCCGCGGGTTCGCTGAGCGCTGAGCAAACCGCCCGCCGGAAGTACAGCTTCCGGCGGGCGGTCCGTGTTTCCGTGGGCACATGACCACACAGACCGTCGAGTACATCCGCTACCGCATCCCAGAAGACCGCTCGGCGGAGTTCCTCGCCGCCTACACACGGGCCGCGGGCCAACTGGCCGCGGCACCGCAGTGCGTGGACTACGAACTCGCGCGCTGCGAGGAGGACTTCGAGCACTACGTCCTGCGCATCACCTGGACGTCGACCGAGGACCACGTGGAGGGCTTCCGCAGCTCGGACCTGTTCCCCGACTTCCTCGCGGAGATCCGCCCCTACGTCGGCAACATCGAGGAGATGCGCCACTACAAGCCGACGACGGTACGCGGTACGGGCTCCTCGCTGCCGACGCTGTACGACTGGGCCGGGGGCGCCGCCGCCTTCACCCGTCTGACGTCGGTCTTCTACGACAAGGTCCTCAAGGACGACCTCCTCGCCCCGCTCTTCGCCGACCTGGCCGCCGACCACGCCGAACACGTCGCCCTCTGGCTCGGCGAGGTCTTCGGCGGCCCCGCCACCTACTCCCTCACCCAGGGCGGCCACGGCCACATGGTCGCCAAACACCTCGGCAAACACATCACCGAGGCACAGCGCCGCCGCTGGGTCAACCTCATCCAGGACGCGGCGGACGAGGCCGGCCTTCCGACGGACGCCGAGTTCCGGTCGGCGTTCTTGGCGTATGTGGAATGGGGGACAAGGCTGGCGGTGTACTTCTCCAGCCCGGACGCAAAGCCGCCGACGGAGCAGCCGGTGCCGCGGTGGACGTGGGGGACGATGCCGCCGTACCAGGGGTGACGCCTTTCAGCGCCGGTGCGTGTTTCCAGCCCGTCCGGCGTTTTGAGGACGAGTCCGTTCAGGCCGGAGCGGGGGTCTGGGGCGGCAGCCCCCAGCAGGGACGCGCCAACCGCCGGGCACAGCTCAGGAAGACGTCGCCGACTGCCCCGCCCGAGTGGCGTCCGCCCCCCAACTGGCCAGCAGCCGCAACGCCTCCGCCGACGCGGACCCCGGCTCGGCGTGGTACGTCGTCAGCGCCTGACCGTCGTCATCGGCCGACCGGAACGACTCGAAGTGGAGCGTCAGATCACCGACCAGAGGGTGGTGCAGACGCTTGACCCCGTAGCCCTTCTCCTTCACGTCGTGCGTGGCCCACAGCCGCCTGAACTCCTCGCTCTTCACGGAGAGTTCGCCCACCAGCGCGGACAGCCGCGGGTCGTCCGGATAGCAGCCCGCGTCCATCCGCAGAAAGCTGACGACGTCGCTGGCCTTCTGCTCCCAGTCGACGAACAGCTCCCGGTACTCCGGCCGCAGGAACACCAGCCGCGCCCAGTTCCGCTCCTGCGCCGGCAGCTCCCCCCAGTCGCCGAAGACGGCCGCCGCCATCCGGTTCCACGCGAGGATGTCCGCACGCCGCCCGGAGATGTACGCCGGCACCCCGTCCATGGAGTCCAGCAGCTGCCGCAGCGCACCCCGCACCTGCTGCGACCGCGCCGCCGGCTTCTTCTTGTGCTGCTTCGGCTTGGCGAGATGCGTGAGGTGCGCATGCTCGGCGTCCGTCAGCCGGAGCGCCCGCGCGATGGCGTCCAGCACCTCCGCCGACACGTTCCGCCCGTTGCCCTGCTCCAGACGCGTGTAGTACGCCACCGAGACACCCGCCAGCTGCGCCAGCTCCTCGCGGCGCAGCCCGGGCACCCGCCGGTGCCGGCCGAAGTCCGGCAGCCCCACGTCCTCCGGCTTCAGCCGGGCACGCCGGGTGCGCAGGAACTCGCTGAGCTCGGCACGCCGGTCCAGCGCCCCCGCGGGCTCGGGTACGGGATGGGGCTGTTCGTCCATGCCTCAAGTATTCACTGTCGTACGCCCACCATCCTGACCCCGCCAGTGGTAGGCACAGCGGACGTACGCAGAAGCGTGGGCTGGGTGAAGTCCCTGCGGTCCGGCATGCTGAACGACATGCCCGGTCAGAAGGCAGCCGGGCGCGTAACCACTGCTAGGAGACCCCTCGGCATGACCACTGTCGCCGCTTACGCCGTCCCCGCCGCGAAGGCTCCGCTGGAGCGCACCACCATCGAGCGCCGCGAGGTCGGTGAGTTCGACGTCCTGATCGACATCAAGTTCGCCGGTATCTGCCACTCCGACATCCACCAGGCGCGGGAGGGCTGGGGCGAGGCGATCTTCCCGATGGTCCCCGGTCACGAGATCGCGGGCATCGTCTCCGAGGTCGGCTCGGGCGTCACCAAGTACCAGGTCGGCGACCGCGTGGGCGTCGGCTGCCTGGTCGACTCCTGCCGGGAGTGCGAGAGCTGCAAGGCCGGCGAGGAGCAGTACTGCACCGGCGGCAACGTCGGCACGTACAACTCGATCGGCAAGGACGGCGAGCCCACCTACGGCGGCTACGCGGAGAAGGTCGTCGTCGACGAGAACTTCGTCGTCCGCATCCCCGACGCCCTGTCGCTGGACGTGGCCGCACCGCTGCTGTGCGCCGGCATCACCACCTACTCCCCGCTGAAGCACTGGAACGCCGGCCCCGGCAAGAAGGTCGCGATCCTCGGCATGGGCGGCCTCGGCCACATGGGCGTCAAGATCGCCCACGCCCTCGGCGCCGAGGTCACGGTCCTCTCGCAGTCCCTGCGCAAGAAGGACGACGGTCTGAAGCTGGGCGCCGATCACTACTACGCGACCAGCGACGAGCAGACCTTCAAGGAGTTGCAGGGCTCCTTCGACCTGATCCTCTCCACGGTCTCGGCGCCGCTCGACTTCGGTGCTTTCCTGTCGCTGCTGAAGCGGGACGGCGCGCTGGTGAACGTCGGCGCCCCCGAGGAGCCGATCGCCCTCAACCTCTTCTCGGTGATCGCCGGCCGCAAGACCCTCGCCGGCTCCATGATCGGCGGTATCGCCGAGACCCAGGAGATGCTCGACTTCTGCGCCGAGCACGGTTTCGGCGCCGAGATCGAGGTGATCAGCGCGGACCAGATCAACGAGGCGTACGAGCGGGTGCTGACGAGCGATGTCCGCTACCGCTTCGTGATCGACACCGCGACGATCTGACGCGTCCGGCAGGTGGGGCCCCGGCGGAAGGCGACGCCGGGGCCTCTCATGTGTGGTTCCTGGACGCCGTTCTGAGGCGAGCCTTACCTGTTTGCCCTTCGGAGTATCTTGGGCGTGAGGAGGCCCACACGATGAACGTGCAGCTGAACCACACCATCGTCGCCGCCCATGACAAGAAGGCGTCGGCCCAGTTCCTCACCGACATCCTGGGGCTGGAGCCCAGCCCGCCGTTCGGCCCCTTCATCCCCGTCCAGATCCCGAACGGCGTGACCCTCGACTACATGGAGACGGACGGCGACATCACGCCCCAGCACTACGCGTTCCTGGTGTCCGAGGACGACTTCGACACCATCTTCGGCCGTGTCCAGGACGCCGGGCTGACCTACTGGGCGGACCCGTACCACCACCGCCGCGGAGAGATCAACCACAACGACGGCGGGCGGGGCGTGTACTTCGACGACCCCAACGGCCACAACCTGGAGATCATCACCAGGCCGTACGGCAGCGGGAGTTGACCCGCCGGTTCACTCGGCGGCAAGGAACTCGCCGGCCCCGTAGGACCGTACGAGAACGCTCCCGTCGGTGGACGGTTGCACGGAGTGCGCGCGTCCGAGCCCCGAGACCCGGGCGCGTCCGTCCGCGCCGACCTCCACGACCGTGTTCTCGTCGATCGCCACGCCGTGCGGGATTCCGTGCCGTGCGACCGCGGCGATCATGCGCGGCAGTGTCCCCCACTGCGCGGCGTGCGCCTCCACGGAGAAGGGGACCAGCCCCAGCCCGGGCCGCACTTCGATCTCCTCCAGGTCCTCGGCGGTGTCCTCGTGGCACACGGGTACGCCGTCGTCGAGCCACCCTCCGACGAGAGCGTGCCGCGCGGCGAGCGCCGCCCCGGCGGAGAAACCGGCGTAAGGAATGCCGAACTCGGCGAGGGCGGACCGCAGTTGGTCCAGGCGCCCGGCGAACGCGTCCTGATACGCGGGCGTCAGCCCGCCGCAGACCAGCAGCCCGTCGAGATCCTGGACGCGGTCCGGGGCGAACTCCCCGCCGAGCGGCACCAGCAGTGGTACGGGGCTGCAGTCGGCGACCTTCCGCAGCACGGCGTCGTACCGGCCGAACTGCTCGCTGCCGTCCCCCTCGTCGAGCACGACGCAGCCGATGCGCGGCCCGGTGGCCGCCCGCAGGAACCGCCCGTAGACGGCATGCGCGGCCGTCGCGTCCCAGCCGCCCCCGATCAGGAACGTACGACTGCCACGGCTGCCCATCACTGCCCCCACATTCTCCCCGTCCGCCCGTCAGGCCCGCAGGCCCACGAGACCGTCGTAGGCGGACATGACGATCTCCAGCCCCCGGTTGTCGTCGGCGGGTTCGCGCATCTGGTTGGTCACATACGCCACCACCATCCGGGCCTCGGGTTCGATCATCACCATCGACCCGCCCCAGCCGCCCCACCCGTAGGTGTTGCCGAAGAGCCCGTAGCCCAGGCCCCAGCGCACCGGCATGCCCAGCACCCGGTCGTCGCCGCTGAACTGCTCCTCCCAGGCACGCTCGCACCCGGCCTGCGACAGCAGCCGCACTCCGCGCAGTGTCCCCCCGCAGGCCATCGCCGACTGTACGAGCGCGACCGACCGGGCGTTGCCGAAGCCGCTCGCCGCGGGGATCTGCGCACGGCGCCAGGCCACGCTGTTGCCGTCCCGGACCCGGATGGCGGTCCCGGCGGCGGGCGTCGAGCCCCGGCCCGGCGCACTCGCGGCGTACTCCTCGTCCCGTCCCGGCGGCGGCACCGTCAGCGCGACGCGCCGGTCGTGCTCGGCGGCCAGCCCGATGTGGAAGTCGGCCCCCAGCGGCCCGGCGATCTCCTGAGCGAAGAACTCGCCCACGCTCCGCCCGCTGATCCGCCACACCACCTCGCCCACGAGGAACCCCTGGGTGAGCGAGTGGTACCCGGCCGCGCTGCCCGGCTCCCACTGCGGCGCCTGTGCGACGAGCCGTGCCGTGGCGGACGCCCAGTCGTAGATCTCCTCGACCGGACCGTCCCAGTCGGGCAGACCGGCGGTGTGCGAGAGCAGATGCCGCACCAGGACCCGCTCCTTGCCCGCCGCGGCGAACTCCGGCCAGTACCGGGCCACGGGTGCGTCCACGTCGAGCTCGCCGCGGTCGGCCAGGACGAGCGCGCACAGCGCCGTCATGGTCTTGGTGACGGAGAAGACGCCCACGATGGTGTCCCGCTCCCACGGCACGGTGCGCTCGGCGTCGGCGAACCCGCCCCAGACGTCCACCACCGGCTCGCCGTCCACGAAGACGGCCACCGAGCCGCCCGTGTCCCCGGCGTCCAGCATCTCCGCCAGCCGATTGGGCACCGCGGTGAACAGACCGTCGTACGAGCCCTGGATGTCAGCCATGGGTGGCATTAGCCCGCATCGGCACGCGACACGGCAACCGAATTAGCGGCCGCCCGCTGTCCCGCCGACGGACGCAGATGGGCCAGGAGTTCCTCCGCCGCAGGGTACGGGCGCTCCCGCGGAAGCAGCCGGGCCGCCGAGTCGAGGTCCCCGCTGCCCACGTACGCGCATATCTCCCGGGCCAGCGGGGTCACATCACTGATGGCGACCGTCCACTCGTCCGCATAGCGTCGTACGGCCTCACCGGAGAGTCCGAGCTGCAGCGACCGGTACGGCAGCGGCTGCAGCCGCAGATCCCGCTCGGGATCCCACTGCACCCGGGCCGGCGCCGCCTTCAACGCTCGCTGCCAGGCCGCACGGTCGGCATGCACCCGGGGCTCATAGCTCGACAGACACGCATGCCCCAACGCCCACTCGAAGCCACCCCGGCTGATCTCGACGGCGAGCACGGTCTCCTGCCCCGCCTTGGTGCCCCAGCCACAGCGGTACATCATCCACAGGAACGACGGCTTGATCCACGTCATCCGGTCCCGCTTCCACGCGGCGGGGAAACGTCCCTTGCGGACCGCGGGCCCGCCGATTTCCGGTGGGTAGGCCTGGTAGACGGTGATCGTGGACTCTGCGTGGACCGCACGGATGCCGCGCTGTGGATCTTCCATGGCATACAGCGTGGGGGACCGCCGCCCCGCGCGGCGACCGGTTTTCCCCCGAGGGGCGGCCCGGAATCGCCTGCCACCCTCGCGCGTTGAGGGGGGTGGGCACGGGATGCCGATGGTGCGCGAGCAGCGTCGCCCGAGTGACCCGAGCTGACCGACATGGGAGGACTGCAATGGCTGCGCAGACGCAGAGGGCCGTGCTGGCGGGCGGATGCTTCTGGGGGATGGAAGAGCTGATCCGCCGGCTTCCGGGCGTGACGGCGACCCGGGTGGGATACACCGGGGGTGACGTGCCGAACGCGACGTACCGCAACCACGGCACGCACGCGGAGGCCATCGAGATCCTCTTCGACCCCGAGCAGACCGACTACCGCGCGCTCCTGGAGTTCTTCTTCCAGATCCACGACCCGAGCACCAAGAACCGCCAGGGCAACGACATCGGCCTCAGCTACCGCTCGGCGATCTACTACGTGGACGACGAGCAGAAGCGGATCGCCGAGGAGACGATCGCGGACGTGGACGCCTCCGGCCTGTGGCCGGGCAAGGTGGTCACCGAGGTGGAGCCGGTCGGCCCCTTCTGGGAGGCCGAGCCCGAGCACCAGGACTACCTGCAGCGCTACCCGGACGGCTACACCTGCCACTTCCCGCGCCCGGGATGGCGGCTGCCCGCCCGCACGGAGGGCTGACCACCCGGTCGCCTGCTCAGTGCGGCAGCGTCGCCGGGCTGCCGCCGTTCGCCTCGTAGCCCGCCACCGCCAGCGCCCGGTAGACCGCGAACTCGGCTGCCGGGTCGGCGGACAGGGTCCAGGGGAGCGCGCCGACATGGCCGTCGATGTGTATGAGCTGGTTCATGGCCTCCGCCCAGCGCTCCGCGCGCACCAGGAAGAAGACCAGCAGGTGGCGTACGTGCGCG
The DNA here is from genome assembly GCF_039532765.1 of Streptomyces longisporus. Taxonomy (NCBI): domain Bacteria; kingdom Bacillati; phylum Actinomycetota; class Actinomycetes; order Kitasatosporales; family Streptomycetaceae; genus Streptomyces; species Streptomyces longisporus. The sequence goes on along the minus strand of NZ_BAAASG010000016.1, from coordinate 69,387 downwards.
AGCATCGGGTCGTCGGGGCGGGCCGAGTGGACGGCGTGCAGCGCCCCGTGGATCGCCTTCGTCACGGTCTCGCTCTGGTAGAAGCTGCTGACCAGGTTCACCTCGGGCAGGTGCTCGAAGACCGCGAACAGGGGCATCGCGGCGAGGAGGGAACCCCGGGGTGCGCGCGCGGCTGCCGCCTCCGCGAAGGAGTTCGCCAGCTCGCGCGAGCCGTGCCACTTCTCGCACCAGTAGTGCAGGGCGGCCAGGTGTGCGCCCATGTGGGCCGGGGCGCGGTCCAGGATCCTGAGCCAGAGCTGCTCGAACTCCGGCTGCGAATAGGCCAGCCCGCGGGCCACCGACAGCTCGATGATGTACGGGACCGGGTCACCGGGGGCGAGCAGCGCCGCATCGCCGCACGCCGCCTTCGCCTCCTCCATGATGATCCGGAACTCGTCCGTGCCCGGCGTCGACGTCCGCCACGCCTGCTGGACCAGGAACTCCGCGTGCACCGCGGCGCCGCCCGCGTCCTTGGGCCGCTCGGCCCGCCACACCCTGAGCCACTGGCCGCCCGGGGTCTCGCTGACCCCGCCGGGCCGCTGCTGCAGCTCCAGCGACGCGGCACCCGCGAAGGCCTGCACGCGCTGCCAGCGCAGCTCGCCCTCCGCCTCCGTGCCCGCCAGCAGCTGGGAGGCCGCGCGGTGGTCCTGCGTGCGCTGTACCAGGTCCAGGACGTCGAGCAGGTCCTGGTCGGGGCCGGGCATGCGGACGTCCAGCTCCTCCTCCCGCACGAATCCGTAGTTCGCGGGGTCGGCGGCGTCCGGGTGACCGGCCGGGACCTGCTCGATCATGCCCCGCCTGCGCCGCAGGACGGGGAGCAGCACGAAGCCCAGCATGACGGCGGCGATCAGGACCCAGAGAAATTCCATGGCTCAAGCGTTCCAGACGCCGGTGACAAATGGCGAACCCGGTCGCCGGCCTGTGGAAAACTCCTCGAACCCGGCACCGGAACCGAGGGAAAACCCGGCAGTACGGCCTCCCGCGCCTCGCCGTCCGGCGCGCGCCCCGCGAGCGCACTACCCTCGGTGCCCATGAGCGACAGGCACATCAGTCAGCACTTCGAGACCCTCGCGATCCATGCGGGCAACACCGCCGATCCCCTCACCGGCGCGGTCGTCCCGCCGATCTACCAGGTCTCGACCTACAAGCAGGACGGCGTCGGCGGTCTGCGCGGCGGCTACGAGTACAGCCGCAGCGCCAACCCCACCAGGACCGCCCTGGAAGAGAACCTCGCAGCCCTCGAGGGCGGCCGTCGCGGCCTCGCGTTCGCGTCCGGACTGGCGGCCGAGGACTGCCTGTTGCGTACGCTGCTCAGCCCCGGCGACCACGTGGTCATCCCCAATGACGCGTACGGCGGCACGTTCCGTCTGTTCGCGAAGGTCGTCGCCCGGTGGGGGGTGGAGTGGTCGGTCGCCGACACCAGCGATCCGTCGTCCGTACGGGCCGCCATCACCCCCAAGACCAAGGCCGTATGGGTGGAGACCCCCTCCAACCCGCTGCTCGGCATCACCGACATCGCCGCGGTCGCCCAGATCGCCCGGGACACGGGCGCGAAGCTCGTCGTCGACAACACCTTCGCCACGCCGTACCTGCAGCAGCCGCTGGCGCTCGGCGCGGACGTCGTCGTGCACTCGCTGACCAAGTACATGGGCGGCCACTCCGACGTCGTCGGCGGTGCGCTGGTCGTCGCCGACGAGGCGCTCGGCGAGGAGCTCGCGTACCACCAGAACGCGATGGGCGCGGTCGCGGGCCCCTTCGACTCCTGGCTGGTGCTGCGCGGCGCGAAGACGCTGTCCGTGCGCATGGACCGGCACAGCGAGAACGCCGGCAAGGTCGCCGACATGCTCACCCGGCACGCACGCGTGACGCGCGTCCTCTACCCGGGCCTGCCCGACCACCCCGGTCACGAGGTCGCCGCCAAGCAGATGCGGTCCTTCGGCGGCATGGTCTCCTTCCGGGTCGAGGGCGGCGAGGAGGCGGCCGTGGAGGTCTGCAACCGCGCCAAGGTGTTCACGCTCGGCGAGTCCCTGGGCGGCGTCGAGTCGCTGATCGAGCACCCCGGGCGGATGACCCACGCGTCCGTGGCCGGCTCGGCCCTGGAGGTGCCCGCCGATCTCGTGCGCCTCTCCGTCGGCATCGAGAACGTCGACGACCTCCTGGAGGACCTGCAGCAGGCGCTCGGCTAGCCGAACCGCCCGCTCACCAGCCCGTGTACGGGGGAGTCGTCTGCGAGGGCGGCTCCACCCACGGACGGGCCATCATGGCCCACACGAGGAACGCCACGCTCGCGGCGCACAGCAGCAGCCACATCAGACGGCGGGCGAGCGTCCTGCGGCGCAGGCTGCGGGTACCGCGCCGCACGACCTCCCCGTACAGGTCCGGCGGCACCGGCGGCGGCACCTGCTCCATGATCCGCCGTGCGGCGGCCTCGCGCTCCGCCCGGTTCACCCGCGTCCCCCTCCGCCAGTACGCCTCATGACGGCGCCACCTTCGCCCCGCCGACCACCGGTGCCGGGCTGCGCGGCGGATGCAGCAGTGTGGCCGTGGCCCGGTCGCAGATCGCCCGGACACGTTCCGTCGGCAGGCCGAGCAGCGCCGCCGTCTGCTCCTCGCCGACCCCCTCGTACAGCCTGAGGACCAGGATCAGACGCTCCTGCGGTGCCAGCAGGGCCAGCGGACTGCCGGGATGCGGGCGGCCCCGGCCGAAACCGCCGTACTGGTGCCAGGCACCGCGCGCGAAGCGGCTCGCCAGGTACTGGCGGGCACGGTCGTACGGGTCCTCCCCGCGCAGCCGGTCCCAGCACGCGTACGTGTGCGCGAGGGCCAGCGTCAGCAGGCGCCGCGCGCGCGGGTTGTCGTCGGGGGCCTCCGCCGTGAGCAGCGTGGCGGCATGCAGCAGCCGCCCTGCCGCGCCCGCGACGAACGCCTCGAACTCCCGGGCCCGGCGGGCACTTTGGGACACCTGCCGCTGTCGCACCGCGCCTCCCGCCCTGACGCGACCCTGACCGAACGGACCCGGCCGCGTACGGGTGCACAACCGCGTACGACGGGGCCCGGTCTCATCTGAGGCCAGGGGTGGCCTTTCGGTCAAGAGCTGCGCGGCACGTGCGTGTGCCGAACAGGACAGGCGGGGCGGGCCGCGGGCGGCTACGAGGCCGACGACGCCTCCGGCGCCGGCACCCCCTGGACCGCCATCCGGGAGGAGAGAGCGGTGTTGAAGCGCGTCAGGAGCGTGCAGAACGCCTCGCGCTCCTCCGGCGCCCAGTCGTGTGTCAGCTCGGCCATCAACTGACGCCTCGAGGAGCGCACTTCCTCCAGCCGTGACTGGCCGCGCGGGGACAGCTGGAGCACCACCGCACGCCCGTCCTCGGGGTGCGAGGTGCGCTTGACGAGCCCGGTGTCCACGAGCGGAGCCACCTGCCGGGTGACCGTCGAGGAGTCGATGCCCATGCTCGCCGCGAGCGCCTTGACGCCCATGGGGCCTTCCTTGTCGAGGCGGTTGAGCAGCAGGTATGCGGCGCGGTCCATGGAGTTGCGCACCTGCCCGACGCCGCCGAGCCGGGTCTGTTCGGCACGGCGGGCGAAGACCGCCACCTCGTGCTGCAGCGTGTCGAGGAGACCGGTGTCACCGACGGTCGTCATGTCCATCGACATTTCAGGTGTTGTGGGCATGGCCGGAGGCTCACTTCATGAAGGGGGGCTGTCTGGAATGGGGGACAGAGTACGCGGCCGGGGGGCAAGCCGTACCGGCGCTGCGCAAACCAGTCTCGGACGTTGGTCACAGCGACCGTGCGCGCCTGTGAACTGCGATGCTTGAGTCATGAGCTACAGCACGGCTGACTCCTTTCGGCCCGTGACCCTCGACGACGTGCGGGGCGCCCAGAAGATGCTCTCGGGCGTGGCGCGGGTGACGGCGATGGAGGGCAGCAGGCATCTGTCCCAGCTGGTGGGCGCGCCGGTGCACTTCAAGTGCGAGAACCTTCAGCGCACGGGTTCGTTCAAGCTGCGCGGCGCCTACGTCCGGATCGCCGGGCTGCTGCCCGAGGAGCGGGCCGCCGGGGTGGTGGCGGCGAGCGCCGGCAACCACGCGCAGGGCGTCGCGCTGGCGTCCTCGCTGCTCGGCGTGCGGGCGACGGTGTTCATGCCGAAGGGCGCCCCGCTGCCGAAGATCAGCGCAACCCGCGAGTACGGCGCCGAGGTGCGCCTGCACGGGCAGGTGGTCGACGAGACGCTGGCCGCCGCGCAGGCGTACGCGACCGAGACCGGCGCGGTGTTCATCCACCCCTTCGACCACCCGGACATCATCGCGGGCCAGGGCACGGTCGGGCTGGAGGTCCTGGAGCAGTGCCCGGAGGTGCGCACCGTAGTCGTCGGCATCGGCGGGGGAGGCCTCGCTGCCGGCATCGCGATCGCGGTGAAGGCGCTGCGGCCGGACGTACGGATCGTGGGCGTGCAGGCGGAGGGCGCGGCGGCGTACCCGCCCTCGCTCGCGGCCGGGCGCCCGGTGTCGGTCGAGCACCCGGCGACGATGGCCGACGGCATCAAGGTCGGGCGGCCCGGCGACGTGCCGTTCGAGATCGTCCGCGACCTGGTGGACGAGGTCCGCACGGTCTCCGAGGACGCCCTGTCCACCGCGTTGCTGCTGTGCCTGGAGCGGGCCAAGCTGGTCGTCGAACCGGCCGGTGCGAGCCCGGTGGCGGCGCTGCTGAGCGAGCCGGGAGCCTTCGAGGGCCCGGTGGTGGCGGTGCTGTCCGGTGGGAACGTCGACCCCCTGCTGATGCAGCGGGTCCTGCGCCACGGCATGGCGGCGCAGGGCCGCTACCTGGCCGTACGGCTGCGGCTGACGGACCGGCCGGGGGCCCTCGCGACGCTTCTCGGGGTGTTGTCAGTGGTGGACGCTAACGTCCTCGATGTGAGTCACGTACGGACCGACCCACGGCTCGGGCTCACGGAGGCGGAGGTCGAGCTGCACCTGGAGACCAAGGGGCGGGAGCACTGCGCCGAGGTCGGCCGGGCGTTGCGCGAGGCGGGCTACACGGTCATCGACTGAGCCGCCTGGCGACCCGGGTTGAGCAGCAACCCCAGCTCAGAGGCTCTTCGTCGCTCGATCGAGTAAATGCGTTGAGAGACGCGATACATCGCGTTATGGTGAGTGTCGTGGCGGCCGCCTGCCATGCCACCCGGCAGGCGGAGCACGTGCGCAACCAAGGCTTTCCGAAGATTCCCCCGACGACGTGGAGACTCATATGCCAGGCGCCATCTACGCCGAAGGCCTGGTCAAGACCTTCGGCGACGTAAGGGCTCTGGACGGCGTCGACCTCGATGTCCCCGAGGGCACCGTGCTGGGCCTGCTCGGGCCGAACGGCGCGGGCAAGACGACGGCGGTCCGCTGCCTGACCACTCTGCTGCGCCCCGACAGCGGCAGGGCGGTCGTGGCCGGCCTCGACGTCCTCAAGCAGCCCAACGAGGTGCGGCGCTCCATCGGCCTGTCCGGCCAGTTCGCCGCGGTCGACGAGTATCTGACCGGCCGCGAGAACCTGCAGATGGTCGGTCAGCTGTACCAGATGAAGGCCAGGGCCGCGAAGGCCAGGGCCGGGGAGCTGCTGGACCAGTTCGACCTCGCCGAGGCCGCCGACCGGCCCGCGAAGACGTACTCCGGCGGCATGCGTCGCCGGCTCGACCTCGCGGCGGCCCTGGTCGTCTCGCCGCCCGTGATGTTCATGGACGAGCCGACGACCGGCCTCGACCCCCGCAACCGCCAGCTGCTGTGGGAGGTCATCAAACAGCTCGTCTCCGGCGGTACGACCCTGCTGCTCACCACCCAGTACCTGGAGGAGGCCGATCACCTCGCCCACGACATCGTGGTCGTCGACCACGGCCATGTCATCGCCCGCGGCACCTCCGACCAGCTCAAGGCCCGCACCGGCGGCGAGCGCGTCGAGGTCGTGGTGCACGAGCGCGAGCACATGTCGACCGCCGGCGAGGTCCTCACCGGCTTCGGCAAGGGCGAGCTCACCGTCGAGGAGCACACCCGCAAGCTCACCGTGCCCGTCACCGGCGGCGCGAAGCTGCTCGCCGAGGTCATCCGGGACCTCGACACCCGCGGCATCGAGATAGACGACATCGGCCTGCGCCGCCCCACCCTCGACGACGTCTTCCTGTCCCTGACCGGACACGTGGCGGAGGCCGAGGACGAGGAGAACGGCACGCCGGCGGAGACCAAGGACCGCAAGCAGAAGAAGGAGGCAGCCAAGTGAGCGCCGTCACCGACGCCGTGCGGGTCGCGCCGCCCGCGAACCCGGTCAGCCAGTCGATCCGCGACTCGCTGGTCGTTGCCAAACGCAATCTGATCCGGATGTCCCGGATCCCCGAGATGGTCATCTTCGGCCTCATCCAGCCGATCATGTTCGTGGTGCTGTTCAGCTATGTGTTCGGCGGTTCCATGAACATCGGCGGCACCACGGACCCCCAGGTCTACCGCGAGTTCCTGATGGCCGGCATCTTCGCCCAGACGGTCACCTTCGCCACCGCGGGCGCCGGGGCGGGCATAGCCGACGACATGCACAAGGGGCTCATCGACCGCTTCCGCTCGCTGCCCATGGCACGCGGCGCGGTGCTGACCGGACGGACGCTGGCCGACCTGGTGCAGACGGCGCTCACGCTGTTCGTGCTGGCCATGGTCGCCCTGCTGGTCGGATGGCGTACCCACACCAACATCGGCGAGGTGCTCGGCGCCTTCGGCCTGCTGCTCCTGACCGGCTACGCGTTCACCTGGATCGGCGCGGTCATCGGCCTGTCCGTGCGCACGCCCGAGGCGGCCACCTCCGGGGGTCTGATCTGGCTGTTCCCCGTCACATTCATCTCGAATGCGTTCGTGGACTCCAGCCGTATGACCCCCTGGCTGCGTCACATCGCCGAGTGGAATCCGTTCAGCGCGACGGTCCAGGCCTGCCGCAAGCTCTTCGGCAACCCCGGCGTCTCGCCCTCGGACGCCTGGCCCATGGCGCACCCCGTGTGGGCCTCGTTGATCTACTCGGTCCTGATCATCGTCATATTCAGGACGCTGGCGGTGCGGAAGTACCGCTCGGCGACGGCGTGACCGACGGAACGAAGGCGCCCCCGGCGTCACCAGGACGCCGGGGGCACCGAAGAACGTGCGGACCGGATCAGCCGGTGTAGGGCTCGGCCTTCAGGATCGTCACCGAAGCCTTCTTGCCGTTCGGCAGCTCGTACTCCGCGTCCTCGCCGACCTTGTGGCCGATCACGCCGGAACCCAGCGGGGACTGCGGCGAGTACGTCTCGATGTCCGAGCTCGCGTACTCGCGCGAGGCGAGCAGGAAGGTCATCGTGTCGTCCTCGTCGCCGTCGAAGGCGATCGTGACGACCATGCCGGGCGCCACGGCGCCGTCCGCCGACGCCGGGGCCTCGCCGACCTTGGCGTTCTCCAGAAGCTGGGTCAGCTGGCGCACACGGAGCTCCTGCTTGCCCTGCTCTTCCTTGGCCGCGTGGTACCCGCCGTTCTCACGCAGGTCGCCCTCCTCGCGCGCGGCCGCGATCTTGGCGGCGATCTCCGTGCGCGCAGGACCAGACAGGTACTCCAGCTCGGCCTTGAGCTGGTTGTACGCCTCCTGGGTCAGCCAGGTGACGTTCTCGCTGGTCTGGGTCACAGGTGCTCCTCGTAGGTACTGGGAATACAAAGCATCGCCCTACCCAGAAGAATGGTCCTTCACGGATGGGCGAAACCACGAGCCTAACAATTCAGCGGCTGAAGGGGGAGGACATAAGCCACCAGAATTGCATCAATGCAGGTCAAGGCTTGGGTATTTCCGGCTGACGTCAGTCGGCGTGGCAGCCGAGCAGTTCCGCCGTGGTGCCCTCGGAGGTCGTACGCAGCGTGACGACCCGGTCGATGCGTGTGGCGTGCCCGCCGAAGCGGAAGTCGGCCCGGCCCACCTCCGCCCCGTCCTTCGACTGGGAGCGGATGGTGCAGTAGCCGGAGGTGTCGGCGTCCTTGCGGACCTCCAGATGCACCTTCACCGCGTCCTTCTGCGCATCGAAGGTGATCACCTCGGCGCTGATCTTGTTCTGGGCGACGTAGTGGTAGGCGAAGTAGCCGATCAGCGCCAGCAGGAAGGCCCCGAGCACCGCCCCGGCGATCTTGAGCTTGCGGTCGGCACGCTCGTCCGAGGAGCGGCCGTAGCGGCCCTCGGGCAGCCGCGTGCTCGCCGTACTCATGATCGTCCTCTCCGAAACCGGACCACGGAATTTTTCTCCCCCGGATTCGGTCACTATAGAAGCCGCCGATCGCGCCGGTTCACACCGGGCGCCGACTTACCGAGGATTGAGTCTTGACTGACCAGCTGCGACTGATGGCCGTGCATGCCCACCCCGACGACGAGTCGAGCAAGGGCGCGGCCACCATGGCGAAGTACGTGTCCGAGGGGGTGGACGTGCTGGTCGTGACCTGCACGGGCGGGGAGCGCGGCTCCATCCTCAACCCCAAGCTGCAGGGCGACAAGTACATCGAGGAGCACATCCACGAGGTACGCAAGAAGGAGATGGACGAGGCCCGCGAGATCCTCGGGGTGAGCCAGGAGTGGCTCGGCTTCGTCGACTCCGGTCTGCCCGAGGGCGACCCGCTGCCGCCGCTGCCCGAGGGTTGCTTCGCCCTGGAGGACGTCGACAAGGCGGCCGGCGAGCTGGTGAAGCAGATCCGTTCCTTCCGTCCCCAGGTGATCACCACCTATGACGAGAACGGCGGCTATCCGCACCCCGACCACATCATGACCCACAAGATCTCAATGGTGGCGTTCGAGGGCGCGGCGGACACCGAGAAGTACCCGGAGTCCGAGTTCGGCCCGATCTACCAGCCGCTCAAGCTCTACTACAACCAGGGCTTCAACCGCCCCCGCACCGAGGCGCTGCACAACGCGCTGCTGGACCGCGGCCTGGAGTCGCCGTACGGGGACTGGCTCAAGCGCTGGAGCGAGTTCGAGCGCGTCGAGCGCACGCTGACCACGCACATCCCGTGCGCCGAGTTCTTCGAGATCCGCGACAAGGCGCTGATCGCCCACGCCACGCAGATCGACCCCGACGGCGGCTGGTTCAAGGTCCCGATGGAGATCCAGAAGGAGGTCTGGCCGACGGAGGAGTACGAGCTGGCGAAGTCCCTCGTGGATACCTCCCTCCCCGAGGACGACCTCTTCGCGGGCGTCCGCGACAATGCCTGACATGAGTGCAAGCGTGAGCCTGGCAATGACGCACCTCGTCCCCCTCGCCAAGGAGGTGGACGAGAACAAGGTCACCCCCGGTGTCCTCGGCTTCATCGTCTTCGCGGCGATGGCCTTGGCGGTGTGGGCCCTGATGAAGTCGATGAACCGGCACATGGGCAAGGTGAAGTTCAAGGAGCCGGCCGACGCGGACGCCGGGTCCGCCGAGTCCTCGGCCGACTCCGAGGCGCGCCGGAGCTGACGCAGTGGGAGCGGGGGTGGCCGGCGGTCAGTGACTGGCCGGTACCGCCACCCCCATCACCTCCCGCGCATGCCGGCTCGGCACCATCCCGAGCCGCCAGGCCTGCCAGCCCTCCTCCAGGTCGACGCCCCGCTCCAGCAGCAGCTGATACGCCTCCACGTACTCGTCGAGCTTCCGGTCCCGCAGGGGATGGCCGGTGCGGGAGAGCTGGGCCAGTTCCTCCTGGGCGACGGCCGTGCCGATCTCCACGCCGCCGGGGGCCGCGTAGGGGAGCAGGGTGCAGCGCAGGAAGCGCGCCCAGTCCGCGCCGCGCTGGTCGCCGTACGAGGTGAACAGGTCCACGGCCTCGTCGCAGAGCGCCAGCGCCTGCTGGTTGCGGGCATTTCCCGCGTCCACGACCGCGAGTTCCAGGCAGGTCCATGCCTCGCCGTGGGCGACGCCGATGCGCTGGAAGTCGGCCCGGGCGTCGACCAGGAGCTGGCGGGCGAAACCGGAGTTCCTGAGAGACCCGGTCTGGGCGGCGCGCTGGTCGCGGGTGACTCTCGCCGAGTGGTGGCGGGCGCAGGCCAGGCCGTAGACGTCGCGCATACGGGAGAACATCGTGCGGGAGCGTTCCAGTTCGCGGACCGCGTGGTCGAGGTTGCCGGTCTCCTCCAGGGCCTGGCCCAGGTAGTAGATCGTCCAGGCCTCGCCGCGGGCGTCCTCGTTGTCCCGGTGCCGGGACGCCGCCTGCCGCAGGCCGTCCACCGCCTGGGACGGGTCGCCGGCGACCAGGCGGGCGCGGGCCAGCTGGGTGAGGGCCCAGGCCTCGCCGCGGGCGTCGCGGGTGCGGCCGTAGCGGTCGAGGGCCGCGTTCAGCTCGGACTCCGCGCGCGGGACGTCGCCCATGCGCAGGGACAGCTGGCCGAGCTGGAAGTGGGCCCAGGCCTCGCCGTGCACGGACTCGCCGGCGCGGTGCAGGACCAGGGACTCGGCGAGCAGGCGCAGCGCCTCCTGGACCTGGCCGCGGTCCCGTTCCACGGCGGCCAGGGCGTGCATCGTCCAGCCGCGGTCCGTCGCCAGTTCGGGGGCCGCCTGCAGCTCCAGAGCCTCGCGCAGCTTCGCCGCGGCCTCCGTGAGATTGCCCTGGTGGTGCAGGGTGATGCCCAGGGAGCACAGGGCACGGGCCGCGCCCGCGTCGTGGTGGGCCTCCATGTACAGGTCGACGACCGATGTGAGGGTCGTCCGCGCCTTGTCCAGTTCGCCCAGTTGGCGGGCCGCGATGCCCGTGCGCCACTGCACCGAGCGGACCAGCAGGCCCTGGTCGACGGCCTGCGCCAGCTCGCTGATCTCGCCGAGGCGGTAGAGGTCGCCGCGCAGCAGGCAGTAGTCGCACAGCGCGCCCAGCAGATTCAGCACCGCCGCCTGGTTCACGCCCTCCGCGTGCCGCAGCGTGGAGGTGATGAAGCTCGACTCGTCGTCCAGCCAGCGCAGCGCCTCGTCCAGGGAGGTGAATCCGTGCGGGCTGAAGCGGTCCGAGCGGGTCGACATGTTGCCGTCGACCAGCCGCAGCACCGAGTCGGCCAGGTCGGCGTAGTTCACGATCAGGCGCTCCTGCGCGGCCGTGCGCTCGCCCGCCTCCTCCTCGTCCAGCAGACGGGCGTGGGCGAAGGCCCGCACCAGGTCGTGGAGGCGGTAGCGGCTGCCGCGCACATGATCGATCAGGCCGGCCCGGGAGAGCGCCACCAGATGCCGGGTCGCCTCCGTCTCGTCCGTGGCCAGCAGGGAGGCGGCCGCGGCGGCACCGAGGGAGGCCCGCCCGGCCAGGGCCAGCCGGCGCAGCAGCCGGCGGGCCGCCTCCGACTGGTCCGTGTAGCGCAGCCACAGCACGCGCTCGATCGGCTCCACGGGGCCGTACGCCGCCAGGTCCGTGGCCAGCTGTCGCGGTGAGCGCGGTCCCAGCGACGAACCGGCGATGCTCAGCGCCAGCGGCAGCCCGCCGCACAGCTCCCGGATCCGGTCCGCCGCATCGGCGTCGTACGGCCCCGAGCTGTCCTGCGCCGCCGCGTCCAGCAGCTCCTCCGCGCCCGCCGCGTCCAGCGCCTCGACCGGCAGCTCGTGGACATGGGCCTGCAGGTCGGAGGGGAGTTCGAGGGGTTCGCGGGCGGTGACCAGGACCAGGCTGTCGGAGCGCTCGGGTACGAGCGTACGGATCTGTTCGGGGTCCGAGGCGTCGTCGAGGACGACCGTCACCGGCAGGCCCGTCAGATGCTGGTGGTACAGCTCGCTCAGCCGCTTGACCTGCTGGTCCGGGGAGGAACGCTCGCGGAACAGCAGCTGTTCGCGGGGCGCGCCGAGCCGGTTCAGCAGGTGCAGCAGGGCGTCCCGGGTGGACAGCGGCGGCTCCTTGGGGCTGCCACCGCGCAGGTCGACCACGCAGGCGCCGCGGAAGTAGTCCTTCAGGTCGTGCGTGGCGCGCATCGCCAGGGTCGTACGGCCGCTGCCGGGCGCCCCGTGCAGGATCACCACCGTGGGGCGGGTGTCCGTGTTCGCGCGGGACGCCTGCACCCACTGCCGTATGCGTGCCATCTCCTGCCGCCGCCCCGCGAACGCCCCGGGGGGCTCCGGGAGCTGGGCGAACGACTGCGCCAGCACATTCCGCCCGCGGGCCGCCGCGCTCTTGTCGGTGCCACGCAGCTGCGGTCCCGGCTTCTTCGGCCCGGTGGACGCGGCGCGCACCCGCTGCTGGTCGAGGAACGGCCGGATGCCGCGCACCTCCAGTGCCGTCAGCCACTGCAGCCGCAGCTGTTCGGGACCGCCGGGCTGGTTCGCGGCGCCGGCCCGGTGGTGGGCGGCGGGCAGATGGGAACCGGCCACCTTGATCACGGTCGCCGCGGCGCCGACCACGCCCGCCGTCACGCCCGCCCCCACCGCCGTGCCGGTGTCCGTGCCGAAGGCCAGGTCGGCCACCGCCGCCGCGACCGCCGCAACGACCGCCACCAGCAGGGGAGTCCCGGAGCCCTCCTTCGCGTAGCGCTGCCCGAAGGTGAGCCGGTCGCCCTCCGCCTCGTCCAGTGCGCGTATGTAGGCCTCGTACTCCTCGGCGGCCGTCTGAGCCATCGCGTCCAGCGCGCCGCGCGAGCGCGACAGCAGCACCGCTCCGTCGGTGCGTCCGCCCGAACGCCGTACCTCTTCCTCCACGGCCCGGGCCAACAGCCGTTCGGCATCCGCCCGATGGCTGTCCCGCATGTCACGTCCCCCTCCGGCGGCAACTCCTTTGGCTACGAGTGTCCTTCGGGGAAGCCGTCAGCGACAGAGGGCAGCGATCACAGGCGTCCGGGACCTGCCTGGCGCGTGCCGCCGGGGGTACTGCGGCAGGATGGACCTCATGCCGAACCGACTGGCTCACGAGACGTCCCCCTACCTGCTCCAGCACGCGGACAACCCCGTCGACTGGTGGCCGTGGTCGGCCGAGGCCTTCGAGGAGGCGCGCAAGAGCGGCAAACCGGTCCTGCTGAGCGTCGGGTACTCGAGCTGCCACTGGTGCCATGTCATGGCCCACGAGTCCTTCGAGGACCAGGCCACCGCCGACTTCCTCAACGAGCACTTCGTCAGCGTCAAGGTCGACCGCGAGGAGCGCCCCGACGTCGACGCCGTCTACATGGAGGCCGTCCAGGCCGCCACCGGCCAGGGCGGCTGGCCCATGACCGTGTTCCTCACGCCCGACGCCGAGCCGTTCTACTTCGGCACCTACTTCCCGCCCGTCCCCCGCCACGGCAGCCCCTCCTTCCGGCAGGTCCTGGAGGGCGTCCGCTCGGCGTGGTCCGACCGGCGGGACGAGGTCGCCGAGGTCGCCGGGAAGATCGTGCGGGACCTCGCCGGGCGGGAGATCTCCTACGGCGACGCACAGGTCCCGGGGGAGGAGGAGCTGGCGCAGGCGCTGCTCGGGCTGACCCGTGAGTACGACCCGCAGCGCGGCGGTTTCGGCGGCGCGCCGAAGTTCCCGCCGTCCATGGTGATCGAGTTCCTGCTGCGCCACCATGCCCGGACCGGCTCCGAGGGCGCCCTGCAGATGGCCGTGGACACCTGCGAGCGCATGGCCCGCGGCGGCATCTACGACCAGCTCGGCGGCGGCTTCGCCCGCTACTCCGTCGACCGTGAGTGGGTCGTCCCGCACTTCGAGAAGATGCTCTACGACAACGCCCTGCTGTGCCGTGTGTATGCGCACCTGTGGCGGTCCACCGGTTCGGAGCTCGCCCGCCGGGTCGCGCTGGAGACCGCCGACTTCATGGTGCGTGAACTGCGCACCGCCGAGGGCGGGTTCGCCTCCGCCCTCGACGCCGACAGCGACGACGGCACGGGCAGGCACGTCGAGGGCGCGTACTACGTGTGGACGCCCCAGCAGCTCACCGAGGTCCTCGGCGAGGAGGACGGCCGGCTCGCCGCCCACTACTTCGGCGTCACCGAGGAAGGCACCTTCGAGCACGGCCAGTCCGTTCTCCAACTCCCGCAGCACGACGGCCTGTTCGACGCCGAGAAGATCGCCTCCATCCGTGAGCGACTGCTCGACAGGCGCAGCGAGCGCCCCGCTCCCGGCCGCGACGACAAGGTGGTCGCCGCCTGGAACGGTCTCGCCGTCGCCGCCCTCGCCGAGACCGGCGCCTACTTCGACCGCCCCGACCTGGTCGAGGCCGCGGTCGGCGCCGCCGATCTCCTCGTACGGCTGCATCTGGACGAGCAGGCCCGCCTGGCCCGTACCAGCAAGGACGGCCGTGCAGGCGCCAACGCGGGGGTGCTGGAGGACTACGCCGATGTCGCCGAGGGCTTCCTCGCGCTCGCGTCCGTCACCGGCGAGGGCGTCTGGCTCGAGTTCGCCGGGTTCCTGCTCGACCATGTCCTGGCCCGCTTCGTCGACGCCGGGTCCGGCACCCTCTACGACACCGCCGCCGACGCCGAGCAGCTGATCCGCCGGCCGCAGGACCCCACCGACAACGCCACGCCGTCCGGCTGGACCGCGGCCGCGGGCGCCCTGCTGAGCTATGCCGCCCACACGGGTTCGGAGCCCCATCGCACCGCCGCCGAAAAGGCGTTGGGCGTGGTCAAGGCGCTCGGGCCGCGGGTGCCGCGCTTCATCGGCTGGGGGCTCGCGGTCGCCGAGGCCCTCCTCGACGGCCCTCGGGAGGTCGCGATCGTCGGCCCGGCGCTGGACGACCCCGCCACGAAGACCCTGCACCGCACGGCGCTTCTGGGCAACGCCCCGGGCGCGGTCGTGGCCGTGGGAGTTCCGGAGAGCGACGAGTTCCCGCTTCTCGCCGACCGGCCGCTGCAGCAGGGCCGGCCCGCGGCCTACGTCTGCCGCAACTTCACCTGCGACGCCCCGACCACCGATCCGGACCATCTGCGCACCGCGCTGACCAGCTGAAACGACTAACTCGCGAACTCCTCCAGGGCGCGCTCCACGATGGCCACCAGCTGGTGGTGGTGCGCGCCCTTCCAGTACGCGCGGCCGCAGTCCCGGCACTGCGCGAAGACGTCGTACGACCGGTGGGTGCCGCCGTGCAGCTGGTCGGCGACCTCTTCCTTGGTGGCCTCCTTCAGCAGCCCGTTGCAGGCGGTGCACCGGGTCCAGGGCCTGAGTTCGGGCCGGAACCGGTCGAGGACGTCCCGGAGTTGGTCCTCGGGCCGGGTGCTGTAGACATACGCCCCGGCCCACAGCTCGCGGCGGCGCAGCAGGCCCCGGTCGCGGCTGAGCATGACCCGCTCCTCGGCGGCCGATCGGGCGGCGAGGGCCGGGTCGCCGATGTCCGTCGACTCGTACGCCGTGTCCACACCGAGCAGGCGCAGCCGGCGGGCGAGCGTGCCGAGGTGGACGTCGAGGAGGAAGCGCAGCGGGGCGCCGGGGACCCGCTGCGGGCGCTCGACGGGCCGGACCTGCACGGTGTCGCCCGCGGCGGGGACGTACGAGTGCGGCACCTCGCGGCCGTTGACCCACAGCGTCCCGACCTCGGTGAGCGGGACGCCGGCCGACTCGACGGCGTGGCCGAGGGAGGAGACGCCGTCGGTGGCGAGCCTTCGCTCCAGGTGGTGCTGGACGAACACGGCCAGGGCGGGGGCGAACTCGACGTGGATCTCGGGACCGTTCACCTGGTCAGGATGTCACGCGTGGGGGTGGCGGGCTCAGGGCTTTTCGGTGGGGAGGCCGTGTTCCAGGACGTCCAGGGCCTGGTCCACGAGGGCGCGCAGGTCGCCCTCGCAGCCGTTCTCGCCCCAGTACATGTTGACCTCCATCAGGCCACCGATCAGGGACATCGAGTAGACGCGCACCTCGAAGCTCTCCGGGGCGAGGCCGAAGCGCTCGGCGATCGCGCCGCGCAGTGTCCGCCCGGTCTGCGACATGCTCTCGTAGATCCGGGAGCGGACGGCGGGGACCTGGATCGCGAGGTGCGCCCGCATCCGGACCGACTCGGGGTCCTCCGCCATCAGCGCGTCGATGGCGATGTGCATCACGTGCCGCAGCGAGTCCATCCACGACTCGTCGGCGGGCCGGGAGCGCAACTCCTCGACCATCAGCGGGTCGTACTCGTCCGAGAGGACGATGTCCTCCTTGGTCGGGAAGTACCGGAAGACGGTCGACGGCGACACCTCGGCCCGCTCGGCGATCTGCTCGATGGTGGTGGCGTCGTAGCCCTGCTCCTTGATCAGCCCGTACGTCGCGGCGCGGATCGCCTCGCGGGTCTTGATCTTCTTGCGTTCCCGCAGGCCCAGCTGGGGGCGGTCGGCGGGGGAGGAGAAGGAGGAGCGTGCGGCCGTCATGGGGTTCATTGTCAGGCATCCTCGACGGCGCCGACCAAGTCGGGTTCGGCGCTGTCCGCCCGCCGTTCGGCCGTCCCCCGCGGCAGGAGGGTCGCCGCCAGCAGCGCGGAGACCAGGGCGGCGATGCCGCACACCAGCAGGACGAGGCTCATGCCGTGGACGTACGCGCCGTTCGCGGATGCAGCCAGGTGGGCGGAGTGCGCCTTCTCGGCGACGATGTGCGCCGCGACCACGGAGTCCCCGGCCGTGTCGGCCGCCTTGGCGGGCAGTCCGGTGACGTCGAGCCGGTCGCGGAAGATGCCGGAGAGCAGGCTGCCGAGCAGGGCGATCCCGATCGCGGCACCGACCTGGCGCAGCGTCATCAGCAGCCCCGAGCCGCTGCCGGCCCGGTCGCGGGGCAGGGTGCCGAGAGCGCCGTCCATCGCGGGGACCACGGAGAACCCGAAGCCGAGACCGGTGATCGACAGCCACAGCGCGGTGAAGCCGTAGCCGGAGTCGACCGTCGTACGGCTGCCCAGCAGAGCGGCGAAGGCCAGTACCACCAGACCGGCGCTCACCACCGCGCGCTGACCGAACCTGGCGACGACCGGACCCGCGCCACGGGCGGCGATCACCAGGCCGCCCATCATCGGCAGCAGCCGCAGACCGGTGCCGAGGGCGTCGTGGCCGAGAACGGCCTGCAGGTACTGCGGGAGCACGAACAGCAGGCCCGACAGGACGAACATCACCAGGGTCGCGGCGAGCGTGTTGAACAGGAAGCCGCGGTGGGCGAGCAGCGTCATGTCGAGCATCGGCCGCTCCGCCTGCCGCTCACGCAGCACCAGTGCGGCGATCAGGACCACCGACGCGGCGGACATGACCAGTACCAGCGGGTCGCTCCAGCCGCGGTCGGGCGCCTCGATGATCGCGTAGATGAGGGCGCCGAGCCCGGTCGCGGTGAGCGCGGTGGACAGGACGCCGACCTTGGGAGAGGCCGGGTCCCGGGTCTCCGGGAGCAGGAAGACGCAGGCCGCGATGCCGATGGCGGCCATCGGGACGTTGACCAGGAAGACCGAGCCCCACCAGAAGTGGCCCAGCAGCCAGCCGCCGATGATCGGGCCGAGCGGCAGTCCGAGCGCGGAGGCGGCGGAGATGATGCCCACGGCCTTGGTGCGCTCGTCGGGGCCGAACAGCGAGGGCAGTACCGACAGGGCGAGCGGGGTGACCAGCGCACCGCCGATGCCCATGAACGCGCGGGCCGCGACGACCCAGTCCACGTCCCCGGCGAGCGCGCCCACCAGCGAGCCGGCCAGGAAGATCCCGAGGCCGGCGATCAGCATCCGGCGCCGCCCGAACCGGTCGCCCAGCAGCCCGGCGGGGAGCATCAGCGCCGCGAAGACGACGACGTAGGCGTCCGCCATCCACTGCTGCTGGCCGGTGGTGGCGCCGAGATCGCCGGCCATGGTCGGCAGCGCCACATTGAGGATCGTCATGTCGAAGCCGAGCGTCAGCATGCTCGCGACCAGAGCCCCGAGGGCCCACCAACGGCGAGGGTTCAAGGTGGCAGTAACCATGAAATGAGAGTAGCTCTCAAAATATAGGAGCTGTCAATCGGTTTGGGCATGCAAAAAGGGCCACGGCTGTGAGCCGTGGCCCTCGCGGTGCTGTGCAGTGCTATCCGTGCTGGTACGCCACCAGTGAGATCCCCACGTAGTGGACGACGAACGCGGCCAGCGTGAACGAGTGGAAGACCTCGTGGAAGCCGAACCAGCGCGGTGACGGGTTCGGCCGCTTGATGCCGTAGATCACGCCGCCCGCGCTGTAGAGGAGACCGCCCACGATCACCAGGACCAGCACCGCGATGCCGCCCGCGCGCATGAAGTCCGGCAGGAAGAAGACGGCCGCCCAGCCCATCGCGATGTAGCAGGGCGTGTAGAGCCAGCGCGGGGCGCCGACCCAGAAGACCCGGAAGACGATGCCCGCCGCCGCGGCACCCCAGATGCCCCACAGCAGCCACTGCCCCTTCGCACCCGGCAGCAGCAGCATCGTCAGCGGTGTGTACGTGCCCGCGATGATCAGGAAGATGTTGGCGTGATCGAGCCTGCGCAGGATGCCGTCCATGCGCGGGCTCCAGTTCCCACGGTGGTACAGCGCGCTCACGCCGAACAGCAGGCAGGCCGTGAGCACGTAGATCCCGCAGGCGATGCGGCCTCTGGTCGAGTCCGCGAGGGCCGTGAGCACCAGGCCCGCGATGAGTACGGCCGGGAACATGCCGAGATGCAGCCAGCCGCGGAGCTTCGGCTTGATCGGCTCGGCGAGCTGCTGGGCGTGCTGCTTGATCTGGTGCGGAATGGAGGGCGCGGCGGAACCGCGGCCGGCGGCCGGCGTGTCCGTTGGCGCGTCGGGGACGGGCGCAGTCATGCCCTTCATCGTACCTACGGGACCGTAAGTTGCGGATGAGTGCGGGCTGAGAACGGGCCAAGAGTGGCCATCATCTCACGGCAGTTGACGGCTGAGGCCGTCGGGCAAAAGAACCTTCAGATGAACTCAACGTGCACGCAAAAACACGCTTGGAAACACTCTTCCGCGTGACGATCCCCACTCCGCTCACCTGTGAGGCCCTCTGGACATATGGGCACTCGCGTCGGATGATCAAATGAGTGCGGTCGGCACCGGATGAGCGCTGAAGATCCAGCCACGAAGCATCCGGGTCGCAGCCCCCACGGGGCCTCCACAACAAAAATCCCTCATTTAGGAGCAATCGTGGCGCGCGACAACGCGGCTCCCCCCGTCATCCCCACCCAGCACAAGGAACTGGTCTCGTGGGTGAACGAGATCGCAGAACTGACCCAGCCGGACAGCGTGGTCTGGTGTGACGGATCCGAGGCCGAGTACGAGCGCCTGTGCGAGGAGCTCGTCGAGAAGGGCACCTTCAAGAAACTCGACCCGATCAAGCGCCCGAACTCCTACTACGCGGCCTCCGACCCGACCGACGTCGCGCGCGTCGAGGACCGCACCTTCATCTGCTCCGAGAAGGAGGAGGACGCGGGTCCGACCAACCACTGGAAGGCTCCCGCGGAGATGCGGGAGATCTTCCAGGGCGAGAAGGGCGTCTTCCGCGGCTCGATGAAGGGCCGGACGATGTACGTCGTCCCGTTCTGCATGGGCCCCCTCGGCTCGGACCTCTCCGCGATCGGCGTCGAGATCACCGACTCCGCCTACGTCGCGGTCTCCATGCGCACGATGACGCGCATGGGCCGGCCGGTCCTCGACGAGCTCGGCTCCGACGGCTTCTTCGTCAAGGCCGTACACACCCTCGGAGCCCCTCTGGAGGACGGCGAGAAGGACGTCCCCTGGCCGTGCAACCCGACCAAGTACATCTCGCACTTCCCCGAGAGCCGCGAGATCTGGTCCTACGGCTCCGGCTACGGCGGCAACGCGCTGCTCGGCAAGAAGTGCTACGCCCTGCGCATCGCGTCGGTGATGGCGCGCGACGAGGGCTGGCTGGCCGAGCACATGCTGATCCTGAAGCTCACCCCGCCGACCGGTGAGTCCAAGTACGTCGCCGCAGCCTTCCCGAGCGCCTGCGGAAAGACGAACCTCGCCATGCTGGAGCCCACGGTCTCCGGCTGGACGGTCGAGACGATCGGCGACGACATCGCCTGGATGCGCTTCGGCGAGGACGGCCGCCTGTACGCGATCAACCCGGAGGCCGGCTTCTTCGGCGTCGCGCCCGGCACGGGTGAGCACACCAACGCCAACGCGATGAAGACGCTGTGGGGCAACTCGGTCTTCACCAACGTGGCCCTCACCGACGACAACGACGTGTGGTGGGAGGGCATGACGGAGGAGACTCCGGCCCATCTGACGGACTGGAAGGGCAACGACTGGACTCCCGCGTCAAAGACCCCGGCCGCGCACCCCAACGCCCGCTTCACCACCCCCGCCGCGCAGTGCCCGATCATCGCGCCCGAGTGGGAGGACCCGAAGGGCGTGCCGATCTCGGCGATCCTCTTCGGGGGCCGCCGTGCCACCGCGGTCCCGCTGGTGACGGAGTCCTTCGACTGGAACCACGGCGTCTTCCTCGGTGCCAACGTGGCCTCCGAGAAGACCGCCGCCGCCGAGGGCAAGGTCGGCGAGCTGCGCCGCGACCCGTTCGCCATGCTGCCGTTCTGCGGCTACAACATGGGCGACTACATGGGCCACTGGATCGACGTCGCCAAGGGCAAGGACCAGTCCAAGCTGCCCAAGATCTACTACGTCAACTGGTTCCGCAAGAACGACGAGGGCAAGTTCGTCTGGCCCGGCTTCGGTGAGAACAGCCGCGTCCTGAAGTGGATCGTCGACCGCCTCGACGGCAAGGCGGAGGGCGTCAAGACCCCGATCGGCATCCTGCCGACCAAGGAGTCCCTCGACACCAACGGCCTCGAACTCTCCGAGTCCGACCTCGACTTCCTGCTCACGGTCGACAAGGAGGTCTGGCGCGAGGAGGCCGCCCTGGTCCCCGAGCACCTCAACACCTTCGGCGACCACACCCCGAAGGAACTCTGGGACGAGTACCGGGCGCTGGTGCAGCGCCTGGGCTGAGGCCCCCTCCGGGGAAAGCTCCGCGGCCGGTTGGGATGTGCCCTGACCAGTGATCGTCACGGCCGGCCGCGGTGAGGTACGGCGAGGCCGCGTACAACGACGTACGCGGCTCGGGCCTGCCGTGCCGGTTCCGTCCGCCCCGACGCAACCGGCCCGGCGGGCCTTCGCCGTTCACGGGTGCGGGTCCGTTGGGGCTGATCGCGCAGTTCCCCGCGCCCCTCAAGGGGCGCTGCACTGCAGCGGCTTTTGGGGGCGCGGGGAACTGCGCGACAAGCCACGACGGACCCGCACCCGCCAAGCAACAGGACCCCAGCGGCGATCGGGCACTCCCGCCCTGGCCAACGCAGTGCTGTGGCACCCGGTCCGCGCGACGCTGCGGGTAGCACGCGGACCGGGGCCGTCAAAGGGAGCCCCGAGGGCTCAGTGGGACGAGAGTTCGCGCGGCTCCAGAGCCGCCGCATGCACGTCCATCTGCTCGGCGGCAAGAATCGCCGCCGCCGTGTCCGCCCTGGACGCCGCCACGACCAGGGCGCGTCCGGCGAGGGCGTGGGCCCGCTCGTGCAGGGCCATGGGGTCGTCGTCCGACAGCGCCACGGGCATGCGGACCGGCGTCATTCCGCCCCGCAGTCGGGCCACCTGCCCCGCGAGCCGCTCGGCCGCGGCGTCCAGTTCCTCGGAAGGGGCAGCCGCCCGCAGCTCGTCCGTGACGGCGAGCAGCGCCCCGAGATGACCCGCGAGCTGGATGTCCAGCTCCTCCTCGCGCGAGCGGTGCGGAAAGTCGGAGGTGGTGCCGGCCGTCGTGCTGTGGACCGACTTGGTGCGGATCGGTTCGTACATGGACGGCCTCCTGTGCTGTCAGGAAACCATCCTAGCTTAGATTTCGTCTAAAGTTGGCTGTAACCATCGAGGAAGTTCCCGATCCGGGTGACCGCGTCCCGCAGATCCCCGACCGACGGCAGGGTCACGACCCGGAAGTGGTCGGGCTCGGACCAGTTGAACCCGGTCCCCTGCACGACCATGATCTTCTCGCGGCGCAGCAGGTCCAGGACCATCCGCCGGTCGTCCTTGATCTTGAACACCTTGGGGTCGAGGCGCGGGAAGAGATACAGCGCGCCCTTCGGCTTCACGCAGGTCACGCCCGGGATCTGGGTGAGCAGCTCGTACGCGACGTCGCGCTGCTCCTTCAGTCGCCCGCCCGGCAGCACCAGGTCGTTGATGGTCTGCCGTCCGCTCAGCGCCGCGACCACGCCGTGCTGCCCCGGCATGTTGGCGCACAGGCGCATGTTCGCCAGGATCGTCAGACCCTCGATGTACGAGTCCGCGTGGGCGCGCGGCCCGGAGATCGACATCCAGCCGACCCGGTAGCCCGCCACCCGGTACGCCTTCGACATGCCGTTGAAGGTGAGGGTCAGCAGGTCGGGGGCGACGGCGGCGGTCGGGGTGTGCGTGGCACCGTCGTAGAGGATCTTGTCGTAGATCTCGTCCGAGCAGACCAGCAGGTTGTGACGGCGGGCGATGTCGGTCAGGCCCTTGACCATCGCCTCATCGTAGACGGCCCCCGTCGGATTGTTGGGGTTGATGATGACGATCGCCTTGGTGCGGTCGGTGACCTTGCGCTCCACGTCGGCGAGGTCGGGCATCCAGTCGGACTGCTCGTCGCAGCGGTAGTGCACGGCCGTGCCGCCGGAGAGGGAGACGGCGGCGGTCCACAGGGGGTAGTCGGGCGACGGTACGAGGACCTCGTCGCCGTCGTCGAGCAGGCCCTGCATGGCCATCACGATCAGCTCGGAGACGCCGTTGCCGACGAAGACGTGCTCTACGTCGGTCTCGATGCCGAGGGTCTGGTTGTGCATGACGACCGCCCGGCGCGCGGCCAGCAGGCCCTTCGCGTCGCCGTAGCCGTGCGCCGTCGACACGTTGCGGAGGATGTCCTCCAGGATCTCGGGCGGGCACTCGAAGCCGAACGCCGCAGGGTTCCCCGTGTTCAGCTTGAGGATGCGGTGACCGGCCGCCTCGAGCCGCATCGCCTCCTCGAGCACCGGGCCCCGGATCTCGTAACAGACGTTGGCGAGCTTGGTCGACTGGATCACCTGCATGTCTGGGAGCTTACGGCCCGGTAACGCGTCTTGGCCCGTGTTATCCGCCACGTGAGACATGGGGTTTGGGCCGTTATCGCCGGTAGCTGTCCCACGAGTCCCGCCCGTCTCTACAATGCGCGGTCATGTCCAGGCCACCCGAGTACGAATACGGGGCACCTCAGGGTCCGCCGAACGTGTACCACCCGCAGCCGGAGCCGGCCCCCTCGTACGAGGAGTATGCCGATCCGGCCGTTGCGCATGGGTGGCTGAATGCGTATGACTCGACGCGGGAGATGCCTGTGCCTCCGGCGGTGGACGAGACGTATGTGCCGCGGCCCTCCCGGCGTAAGCCCAAGCGCGCCTCGGGGCGACGAGGGAACGGTCGTCGGGCGTCTGCGGGTCGGTGGGGGCTGGTCGCGCAGTTCCCCGCGCCCCTTAAGGGGGCGTTGGTCGCCGGTGGTGTCGTGGGTGCCCTGATGGTGGGGTTTTCTCTTGCCGGGTCCCCCACCGCGCCCCCGAGTGGGGTGCAGGGCAAGGAGGAGAGTGCGGCGCCTGCGGTCGGCGGCTCTGCCTCGCCTACGGCTTCCGAGGTCCCCGCAGGGTCTTCCACCGGTCGGCCGTCCGGCGGCGGGGCGGAATCGTCCCAGGCGGCCTATCCGGGGCCGAGTGCCCCGACCCGGACCGCGTCCGAGCGGGTGACCCACGAGCCCTCTGCCGGGACGTCCACCGCCGGTGCCACGGCTGTGCCCACTCCCACCGTGACCGCATCGGGCCCGGGCCGCTCCGGCAGCAATCCGGGTCACGGTCAGGGCGGCAGCAAGGGGCCCAAGTAGCCGTAGGGCCGGATACGTTCTTGCCCAAGCACCCCTCTCCCCTCACAATGCACATGTCAAATCTATGGGCGGCCGGAAAATCTCCGGTCGCCCAAGTCGCAAGAGGGGACCCCCACATGAAGAAGCCTCTCCTCGCCGTGCTCTCGGCCCTGGTGATAACCGGGGCGGGCATGGCGCCCGCGGTCGCGGCGCCCCTGCTGACGGACGGCGCGGCCACCAAGGCGACGACGAAGACGGCCACGCCCGCCGTCAAGGCCGTCAACTTCGCCGGCACCGTGGCGCTCAGCAACTGCTCCGGCTCCGTCATCCGCTTCCCGAACTCCGTGGACACCGACCCGGCGCTCGTCCTGACCAACGGCCACTGCCTGGAGACCGGATTCCCGGCGGCGGGCGAGGTCATCGTCGACCAGGCCTCCAGCCGTAGCTTCAGCCTGCTCAACGCCTCGGCCACCAAGGTCGGGACGCTGCGGGCGAGCAAGGTCGCGTACTCGACCATGACGGACACGGACGTCACGATCTACCAGCTCACCACCACCTACGCGAAGATCAAGAGCACCTACGGCATCAGCCCGCTCACCGTGCAGGACACGCACCCGACCGCGGGCACCGCGATCACGGTCGTCTCCGGCTACTGGAAGCGGACGTACGCCTGCAACATCGACGGCTTCGTCTACCGCCTCAAGGAGGGCGACTGGACCTGGAAGGACTCGGTCCGTTACACCTCCGCCTGCCAGACCATCGGCGGCACCTCGGGCTCGCCCGTCGTCGACAACGCCACCGGCAAGGTCGTCGCCGTCAACAACACCGGCAACGAGGACGGCGAGCGCTGCACCGAGAACAACCCCTGCGAGGTCGACGCGAGCGGCAACGTGACCGTCCGCCAGGGCATCAACTACGCCGAGGAGACCTACCAGATCCCGGCCTGCTTCGGAGCCGGCAACAAGCTGAACCTGAGCGCCGTCGGCTGCACCCTGCCCAAGCCGTAGTCCCGTAGCTCACCGCCGGTCGGCGTTCCGTCGCACGGGACTGCGACGGACCGCCCGGCCCGCCAGTACATCCGTCCGCCGGCCGTCCTCGACGACGAAGCGGCCGTCGACGAAGACGTACGGAATGCCCGTCGGAAGCGTGCGCGGATTCTCGTACGTCGACCCCGCGGCCACCGTCTCCGGGTCGAACAGCACCAGATCGGCCTTGTAGCCCTCGCGGACCAGGCCCCGGTCCGGCAGCCGCAGCCGGGCGGCGGGCCGTGAGGTCAGATGGGCGACGCACTCCTCCAGCGACAGCACGCCCAACTCCCGTACGTACCGGCCGAGATACTGCGGGAAGGTGCCGTAGGCGCGCGGATGCGGTTTCGTGCCCTGGAGGATGCCGTCCGAGCCGCCGGTGTGGACGCGGTGCCGCATGATCGCCCGGACGTTCTCCTCGTGGCCCACGTGCTGCAGGATCGTCGAGCCCAGCCGGTCCGCAAGCAGCAGATGACGGGCGGTGGCCCACGGGGCCTCGCCGCGCGCCTCGGCCGACTGCAGGATCGTACGGCCGACGAATTCGCCCAGCTCCGCATCCGCCACGCCGGAGATCTCGATCGTGTCCCACTCGACGGGCACGCCGTGGCAGCCGTCCGCGCCCACGACCTCCATGTGGTGCCGGATCCGCTCCGCGCTCTCGTCGTCCGCCAGCCGCTTCAGGATCGCCTCGGGGCCGCCCTCGCTCGCCCAACTCGGCAGCAGAGCCACGAGAGTTGTGCAGCCGGGGGTGTACGGGTACGTGTCGAGGCTGATGTCGGCCCCGGCCGCCAGCGCCTCGTCCAGCAGGGACAGCAGTTCGGGCGCCCGGCCCCTGTTCACGCCGAAGTTCATGGTGGCGTGGGCGAGATGGAGCGAGCAGCCCGCCTGACGGGTCAGGGCCACCATCTCCTCGTACGCCTCCAGGGCGCCCGCCCCGTACGAGCGGTGATGGGGGCAGTAGTAGCCGTCGTACGCGGCCACCACCCGGCACAGCTCGGTCAGTTCGGAGTCCTTGGCGTACATGCCGGGCGTGTAGGTCAGCCCGGACGACATCCCGACCGCGCCCTGCTCCAGGCCCTCCGCGACCAACTGCCGCATCCGGTCCAGCTCCTGCGGGGTCGCCTCGCGGTCCTCCCAGCCGACGGCGAGCATGCGGACCGTCCCCTGCGGGATCAGATAGGCCGCGTTCACCGCGATCCCCTGGTCCAGCCGGTCGAGATACTCGCCCACCGAACGCCAGTCGAAGTCGATGTCGTCGCCGTACCCGTTCCAGCCGGTGATCGCGCGGCGCACCTCGGCGAGCGTGCGGTCGTCGACGGGGGCGTACGACAGCCCGTCCTGGCCCAGGACCTCCAGCGTGACGCCCTGCGCGGCCTTGGCGCTGTGGTCGGGGTCCCGGAGCAGGGCCAGATCGCTGTGGGCGTGCATGTCGATGAAGCCGGGGGAGAGGACCAGCCCCTCCGCGTCCAGCTCCCGGCGCGCCTTCGGGCGCAGACAGCCCGCGGCGGCCGCCTCCTTGACGATCGACACGATCCTGCCGCCGTCGACCACCACGTCCGACCGGTACGAGGGCTCACCGCTGCCGTCCACGACGTCCGCGTCCCGGATGACCAGCTCTTCCACGGCCTGCCTCCTAGAAGAAGGTACGGATGTAGTCGACCACCGTGCCGTCCGCCTCCGCCACCGGGATCAGCTGCCACTTGTCGAAGGAGGTGCACGGGTGGGACAGGCCCATGCCCAGCCAGTCCCCGACCTCCAGGTCCGCCTCCTGAGTCGTCCGCAGCCAGGCGTGCTGGTCGGACAGGGCGGTCACCGAGATGCCGGTCGCCGGGTGCTCGGCGCCGTCCCGCCGGACGACCTGCGCGAAGGGGAGATCGAGGTCGTACGCCGCGTCCCGCTTGCCCGCGTTGACGAAGGCCTGATCGGTGGTGGGCCGGGAGACGACCTGGGCCCAGAGACGGAAGGCGGGCTCCAGGGCGCCCTCCTCCGGGACCCGGTTGAAGGGGGTGAGCTTGCGGTAGTGGCCGTCGTCGTGCGAGACGTAGGCGCCGGAGCGCAGCAACTTCAGGACCGGAGCGGAGAGTTCGGGGATCTCGGCGAACTCGTCGGCCACCGCATCGAACCAGGCGCTGCCGCCCGCGCTCACGACGATCTCGTCCGTGTCCTTGAAGCGGCCGGCCCTGTCGAAGTCGACGGCCAGTGCGACCAGTCGCCGCAGCCAGGCGTGCACCCGCTCCGGGTCGGCCTGCGGGACCTCGCCCTCGTAGCCCGCGACACCGACGAGCCGCAGCGTCCCCGTCCCGGCCACGGCATCGGCGACCGCCGCGCACTCCGCCTCCGTACGGACCCCGGTACGGGCGCCCTCACCGGCCGCGAGCTCGATCACGACGTCCAGCGGCCGGGCGGCCCCCTGCAACGCCGCGTCCATCAGCTCGACCCCGCGCACGGAGTCGACGTAGCAGACGAGACGGAACTCGGGATCGGCGTCGAGCTCGGCGGAGATCCACCGCAGGGCGGCCGGGTCGACCAGTTCGTTGGCGAGGAACACCCGCTGGATCCCGAATGCCCGCGCCACGCGCACCTGGTGCGGGACGGCCAGGGTGATGCCCCAGGCGCCGCGCTCGATCTGCTGCCGGAACAGCTGGGGGGCCATGGTGGTCTTGCCGTGCGGGGCGAAGGCGAGGCCGTGGCGGGTCGCATACGTCTCCATCAGCGCGAGGTTGTGCTCCAGGCGCTCGGCCGACAGGGCGAGGACGGGGGTCGCGAAGCCGCCGGTGAAGAGGTTGCGGCGCTGGGCGGCCAGCTCGCCGACGGTCAGTCCGTCGGCGTCCGGCGGGAGGCCCTTGAACCGGTGGTCGACGCGTTCCCCAGCGAGCCGGGCGAGGTCTTCCGTGACCATTGAGGCCTCCCTGATCTGGTGTGTTGCAGTACTTGCAACGTCCATTGCATATATCGCTTACCGCTGTCTAACATCTCGGCCAACGCGGGGTCAACGAACTTCCGCTCGCCCGCCACAGCACCGAGGAGTTACGACGATCGTGACCGCGACCGGACCTTGCAATGCCCCCGACGGCGTCGGTGCCGTCGAGGTCGTCGATGTCGTCACGCTCGGCGAGTCCATGGTCACGTTCCTGCCCTCCCGTCCCGGTCGCCTCGCCGACGTCCCCTCCTTCGACCGCGCCATCGGCGGCGCGGAATCCAACGTGGCCTGCACCCTCGCGGCCGCCGGGCACTGCGTGCGCTGGGTGAGCAGGGTCGGCGCCGACGGGTTCGGCGACCACCTCGTCGAGGCGATCGGGGCGTACGGCGTCGACGTCACCGCCGTACGACGGGACCCGGCGCGCCCGACCGGCATCTACTTCCGCACGGCCGGCGACCGGTCGACCGCCGACCACGAGGTGGCGTACTACCGGACCGGCTCCGCGGCCTCCGCGATGACGGTCGGCAACACGGACCTGGACGCGGTGCGCGCGGGCCGGGTACTGCACCTGTCGGGGATCACGGCGGCGTTGTCGGAGGGGTGTCTGGGGTTGATGCGCGAACTGACCGCGCCGCGGGCCGGGCGCCCGCTGATCTCCTTCGACGTCAACTACAGGCCGGGGCTCTGGCCGGACGCCGACGGGGCGGGTGTGCTGCTGGAGCTGGCGCGGGGCGCCGACATCGTCTTCGTGGGGGAGGACGAGGCGGAGGAGGCGTGGGGGGTGACGGGCGGCCCGGACGCGGTTCGCGCCGCGCTGCCGGAGCCGGGGGTGCTGGTGGTGAAGCAAGGGCGCGTGGGGGCTACCGCTTTCGTGTCGGCCGCGGGCGCTCGGGGGCTGTTCGCGCAGTTCCCCGCGCCCCTGAAACCCACCGCCGACCGCTCCCCTCAACAGGCGCAGCCAGCGATTCACCACACCGTGCAGCCCACGCCCGGCCACTCCGCGCAGCCCACGCAGCCTCCGCGTCACTCCGCGCCGCCCGCGGCCGGCCACTCCGCCTCGCCTGCGAGTCACCACGCCGTGCGGTCCGCGAGCCACTTCGCGCCGCCCGCGGACTGCTGCTCGGCGGAGCCTGCGCGCCATTCCGCGCCGCCCGCGGCCGGCTGCTCGGCGGAGCCTGCGCGTCACTCCTTGCCGCCCGCGGCCGGCTGCTCCGTGGAGCCTGTGAGCCAGCGCGGTCCGGGCGTCGTGGTGGCCGGCACGCCGGGGTTCCCATACGGCAGTGCGAGCGAGGCCGCGCCGTCTGCCGGTAGCCACTGCGCAGAGCCTGCGGGCACTTGTGCCGCTCCCGAGCCGAAGAAAGGCGGCACCCCGCAAGCGCGGGCCGGCGACGCCGCCCCTGCCTCAGCCCCCGCGCCGGGTATCTTCGTGCCCGCCCTCGCCGTGGACGTCGTAGCAACAGTCGGGGCCGGAGACGCCTTCGCCGCCGGATTCCTGTCGGCAACCCTGCGCGGCCTCCCGGCAGAGACCTGCCTGCGCCACGGCCACCTGACGGCCGCAGCCACCCTCACCGCCCAAGGCGACCTCGCCCCACCCCCCACCCGCCACCACGCCGACCGCCTCGCCGCCCTCGACGACGACGCGTGGGGGAAACTTCGACTCGGCCCCGGCTGGACGCAAGCCGATGATCACGCCGTGGAGCGAGCCGTCGATCGGGCCGACGAGGAGGTACGTACGCCATGAGCCAGACCGTCGACCGCGCGCTCAGCATCCTGCCGCTGCTCGCCGAGGGCCCCGCCGACCTCGGCCAGGTCGCCGACCGCCTGGACGTGCACAAGTCCACGGCTCTCCGCCTGCTGCGCACGCTGCACGAGCACGGTCTCGTCTACCGCCAGTCCGACCAGCGCTACCGCCTCGGCGCCCGCCTCATCGCCCTGGCCCAGGAGGCCATGGAGAACCTCGACATCCGCGAGATCGCCCACCCCCACCTCGTACGCCTCAACGAGCAGTGCGGGCACACCGTCCATCTCGCCGTGTACGAGGAGTCCGAGGTCCTCTACATCGACAAGGTGGAGAGCCGGTACCCGGTCCGGATGTACTCACGGATCGGCAAGCCGGTCGCGATCACCGTCGCCGCGGTGGCCAAACTGCTCCTCGCCGACCTGCCCGAAGGGGAGCGCCGTGCGCTCGCCGACAAGCTCGACTACCCCATGTACACCTCCCGTTCCACCCCCAACGCCCCAGCCTTCCTCAGGGAGTTGGACAAGGTGCGCGAACAGGGCTGGGCCACCGACCTCGGCGGCCACGAGGAGTCCATCAACTGCGTCGCCGCACCGATCCGCGGTGCCGACGGCCGGGTCGTCGCCGCCATGTCGGTCTCCGCGCCGAACGTCGTCGTCACCGCCGACGAACTCCTCACCCTGCTCCCCCTGGTGCGCCGCACGGCCGACGCGATCAGCGGTGAGTACTCCGGAAGAACGCCAGTGAAGGACAGCCAGTGAAGGACAGCCCGTGACCGAGAAGATCGCCCTCACTCCCAAGACCCACACCACCCCGCCCGCGAAGTTCTCCCACGGCGTCAAGAAGGGCAACATCCTGCAGGTCGCCGGCCAGGTCGGCTTCCTGCCCGCCGAGGAGGGCAAGCCCCCCACGCCCGCCGGCCCGACCCTGCGCGAACAGACCCTCCAGACCCTCGCCAACGTCAAGGCGATCCTGGAGGAGGGCGGCGCGAGCTGGGACGACGTGATGATGATCCGCGTCTACCTCACGGACGTCGACCAGTTCGCCGAGATGAACGCCGTCTACAACGCCTATTTCGAGGAACAGGGCCTCACCCAGCCGCCCGCCGCGCGCACGACGGTCTACGTCGGTCTGCCCGCGGGTCTCCTCATCGAGATCGACGCGCTGGCCGTACTCGGCTGACGGTCTCTCAACTCCCGCAAGCCGACTCCCGCACACCGTACGCACTCACGGTGCGGCGCCCGTCATCCCAAGGGGCGCCGTGCCGCGATCCCCCCTGCCCGAAAGCCCTATGCACTTACGTAGAGGACCCCCAAATGTCCCTCCCGCTCGCCGCAACAGCCCCAGCCCCCGTGGTTCCACCCCACACCGGAGGCCTGCTCCTGCTGGTCGACGGAACGGCCGGCCTCCTCACCGTCGCCGCCATCGGCATCGCCCTGCTCCTCTTCCTGATCATCAAGGTCAGACTCCAGCCGTTCGTCGCCCTGCTCGCCGTCTCCATAGCCGTGGGGCTGCTGGCGGGTCTGTCGGTCACCGAGCTCTTCGGTACGGTCCAGCGTTCGGACGCGGTGTCCACCATCGAGACCGGTATGGGCGGCATCCTCGGCCATGTCGCGATCATCATCGGCCTGGGCACGATGCTCGGCGCGATCCTCGAAGTCAGCGGCGGCGCGGAGGTTTTGGCCTCACGCCTGCTGGGCCTGTTCGGCGAGAAGCGGGCTCCGCTCGCGATGGGCCTGACGGGCCTCATCTTCGGCATCCCGGTCTTCTTCGACGTGGGCATCTTCGTCCTCGCGCCCATCGTCTACGCCGCCGCCAAGCGCTCCGGCAAATCGATCCTGCTCTACTGCCTGCCCCTCCTCGCGGGCCTGTCGATGACCCATGCCTTCCTGCCCCCGCACCCCGGCCCGGTGGCCGCGGCCGGACTGCTCCATGTGCAGCTCGGCTGGGTCATCCTGATGGGCGTCGTCTGCGGCATCCCGGCCGTTCTGGCCGCCTGGGCGTTCTCCGCCTGGATCGGCCGCCGCATCTTCGTCGCCGTACCCCAGGACATGGTGGAGGCGGCGGCGGAGGCGAAGCTCGCGGTCATCAACGAGCAGCGGGAGCAGGGGGTGGAGCCGCGTGAGCACCCGGTGCCACTGGGTACCGTGCTGGGCATCATCGGCACCCCGTTGATCCTCATCCTCGCGGCCACCTTCTCCTCCATCGCGCTCGCCCCCTCCACCGGCCGCTCGGTGATCGAGTTCTTCGGCCACCCGTTCGTGGCCCTGACGATCGCGCTGCTGCTGGCGTACTACCTGCTGGGCATCCGCCGCGGCTGGTCCCGCAAGTCCCTGGAGACGGTGTCCACGGCCTCGCTGAAGCCGGTGGGCAACATCCTGCTGGTGGTCGGCGCGGGAGGAGTCTTCGGCGCGGTCCTCAAGGCGAGCGGCGTCGCACAGGCCCTCTCGGACACCTTCCACGACGTGGGCCTGCCTGTGCTCGTCCTCGCCTACCTGATCTCGGTGGTCCTGCGCGTGGCCCAGGGCTCGGCAACGGTGGCGATCGTCACGACAGCGGGAATCGTCGCCCCCCTCCTCACGGAGGGCCACCACTCCCAGGCCTTCGTCGCCCTCGTCATCATGGCCATCTCGGCAGGCTCGATCTTCGCCTCGCACGTGAACGACGGAGGCTTCTGGATGGTCGCCAAGTACTTCGGCATCAGCGAGCGGGACACCCTGAAGACATGGACGGTGCTGGAGACGGTGCTGTCCGTCGTGGGGTTCCTGGTGGCGGCGGTGCTGAGCGTGTTCGTGTAGGCGTCTCATAACGAAGTTGGGGCTGGCTGTGTCCGCCACAGGATCTTCGACCATACTGCCCGCTGTGGAGCAGCGCATAGGATCGAGCAGCCAGCCCCTGAAGGGCGAGCCCGTGACCGGTGCCGGATTCGACCCGGCCTTCATTCCCGGGCTCACCTCACCCGTCTCCGAGAAGCCGGAGGAGGTCGAGGCGGAAGACGCCGAGTCCGCCGAGTCCGAACCCGAGCCCAAGGACGAGGACGTCGAGTCCGGGGCCGAGGAGCAGGAGCCGGCCGCGGAGGAGGACTCCGGGGACGGTGACGAGGACGAGGCCCCCGACGGGCCCGTCTTCGAGGCCTCCGACCGGCGCGCCAAGATCGTCGCCGATCACAGGGGCGTCCGCCTCACCCTGGACGACCAGGAGTGCGAGTTCCGCTGGGACGAGATCGGCGCCGTGGAGACCGAGTCGCCCCGCTTCGGCAAGCGGTTCACCATCACCGTCCACACCCCTGACCGCCGCTGGTACCCGATCGAGATCGAGGCGACGGCCAGGGCGCAGTTCAGCGAGTGGGACGAACAGCTGGACGCGGTCCTCGACGCCTACTTCGAAGACGGCACCGAGGCCGAGACCGAGGCCGCCGACTAGCCGCTAGCCGCAGTACTGGGCCGCCTTGCCGATGGACCGGTACATGCAGTCCGCGTCGTGGAAGGTGAAGAGCACCTCCGGCTCGTTCTCGTCCGTCGCCACGTTGTCGCCGACCTTGATGGCGACGATGTCCCGGCCCTGGTACGACTTGCCGATCACCCGCTTGCTCATGATGTTCGGCTAGGCCGCGAGCCGCTGGTCGATCTCCGTGTTCATCCCGGCGTAGTTGTGGTGCTTCGAGTCGGCCGAGGGAAAGTCGTAGGGCCGTACGCCGTCCGAGTCCGAGGAGCGGTCCGGTGCCGAGCCCAACGGCGAGACGTCGTAGCCCTGTCGGCGGAGTGTGCTGATCTGTGTCGCGCGTCCGGAGACGACCACCGTCTCCTCGTCGGCCTCGTCCACGGTCACACCGGCCGCGGCGATGGCCGGGCGGGTGACGGGGGTGTTGTGGTCGACGTGGATCTCGTACCGGCGGACGTCGTCGGCCGATGGCGCCGTCTTGTGGGCGCTGTCGGCCGTCGCCGAGACGGGTGCCGCAAGGGCGAGGGCGAGCAGGGCGGCGAACGCGGCGGTGCGTCTGCCGCCGCGGGCGCCCGAGCCTCGTGTCCGAAGTCGCATGAAGTCTCCTGGGGAGGGGGGTGGTTCGTGCGACGTGCCTGTGAGCCACCTGTGCGGGCGCTGCCCGTCGTCATGGATTGGCATGGACAGGTCAAGGGGCGGAGGTCGGCCGGAGTGTACGCGCAGCCGTCACCGCACAGGCGCCGTCCGGCGAAGTGCACTCGCGGGTGTGAGGGGAACGTGCATATATGCCGATTGCGGAGAAGAGTGAGGTTCCGCTTCACTCAGGTTCGCCTTGCGATGTCCGTGCCGGTCACGCTGGCCAGCCTGCTGTTCTGCTGGGGGTCCGGGGGTCGGCCCCCGGGAAATGCAGTCAGGGAGGCTGATCATGGGCGGATCAGCGCCGCGACGGGACCGTCACCTGCCGGTCGAGACCACCAGCTTCGTCGACCGGCGCGGCGAACAGACCGAGGGCCGCGAACTGCTCGCCAAGGCGCGTTTGGTCACGCTGACCGGACCGGGCGGCGTGGGCAAGACCCGCCTCGCCGCACGCATCGCGGCCCGTGTGGAACGGGCCTTCCCGGACGGTGTGCGCTTCGTGCACCTGGCCGGACTGCACGACCCGGCGCTCGTCCCGCTCGCCGCCGCCGACGCGCTCGGCCTGCACGACCACTCCGCGCAGCCCCCGCTGGACGCCCTGGTCGAGCAGGTACGGGACCGGCGCCTGCTGCTCGTCCTGGACAACTGCGAACACCTGCTGCAGGCCTGCGCCGAGCTCGCCGCCGCCCTGCTGCACGGCACCACCGGCGTCCGTGTCCTCGCCACCAGCCGGCACCGCCTCGCGCTCACCGAGGAACACCTTCTGGAGGTACGGCCGTTACCCGTCCCGGACCCGGACGGCGACCTCTCGGCAGCCGACGGCTACCCGGCCCTCGCCCTCTTCGCCGACCGTGCCGCCGCCGTGGTCCCCGGCTTCCGGCTGACCGCCGGCAACCGCGCCGCCGTGGCCCGTCTGTGCCGCCGCCTGGACGGCCTTCCGCTCGCCATCGAGCTGGCCGCCGTACGGATGCGGGTCCTCGGCGTCGAACAGCTCCTGGAGCGCCTCGACGACCGCTACCGCCTCCTCACGGCCGGCAGCAGCGCGGCGCTGCCCCGCCATCAGACCCTGCGTGCCGCCGTCGACTGGAGCCATGAACTGTGCACCTACGAGGAGCAGTTGGTGTGGGCTCGGGCCTCCGTCCTGCCCGGCGGCTTCGACCTGGAGACGGCGGAGGCGGTGTGCGCGGACAGCGAGGAGGTGC
Organism: Streptomyces longisporus; assembly: GCF_039532765.1. NCBI lineage: Bacteria > Bacillati > Actinomycetota > Actinomycetes > Kitasatosporales > Streptomycetaceae > Streptomyces > Streptomyces longisporus. Next base: position 34,667 of record NZ_BAAASG010000016.1, on the reverse strand, counting down.
GGCCGCAGGAGGTGCTGGAGGCGGTCGCGGGGCTCGTCGACAAGTCCGTGCTGGGGCGGGAGACGGGACCGGACGGGGTCCGCTACCGGCTGCTGGACACCCTGCGGCACTACGGCCTGGACCGGCTTCGGCGGCTGGAGGGCGAGGAGGACGCCACCCGGCGCCGTCAGCGCGACTGGATGCAGCGGCGGGCCGCCGACTGCGAACGCGCCTGGTTCGGACCCGGGCAGCGGGAGATCGTCGCCCGGTTGCGGGCCGACCAGGACAGCCTGCGCGCCGCCTTCGACTTCAGCCTCACCCACCCCGGCGAACGGCTCGCCGCCCTGCGCCTCGCGGGCACCCTGTGGTTCTACTGGCACGCCTGCGGGGCACCCCGTGAGGGCCGCTACTGGCTGGAGCGGGCCCTCGACGCCAACCCCGAACCGACCGTCGAGCGGGCCCGCGGGCTGTGGGTGGCCGGTCTCCTTGCGGGCGCCACCCAGGACATGACCGGAGGCCTGCGCCGCGCGCGGGACGCCCAGGCGCTGGCCGAGCGCCTCGGCGACCGGGCCGAGGCCGCCCACGCCGCCTACGTCATCGGTGTCATCCGCCTGTTCGGCAACGAACTGCCCGCCGCCCTCGACCACTTCGAGGCCTCCGTCGCCCGCGGGCCCGTCCCCGGTCAGCACCTCAGCCTGCACGGCCTCGACCAGGTCGAACTCGCCTGCGCCCTGGGCTTCCTGGGCGAGGCCGACCGCGCGGTCGAGGTCTGCGAGCGGGCCCGCCGGCTGTGCGAGGAGCACGGCGAGGAGTGGGTGCGCTCGTACCTGCTGCGGATGCTGGCCCTCGCCCACACCGTGAAGGAGGACTGGGACGAGGCCGGACGGCACGCCCGCGAGGCCCTGCGCCTCAAGCTCGCCGTCAACGACGTCACCGGCATCGCCCTCACCCTCGACCTGCTGGCCCATATCGCGACCCGGGCGGGCGCCCACGCACACGCGGCCGCCCTGCTCGGCGGCGCCGACCGCACCTGGGCCGACATCGACCGGGACCGCTGGGGCTCGACCCACCTGGGCGCCATCCGCCGCGACAGCGGCGAGCGGGCGTCGGCCGCCCTGGGGCGGGCCGCCTTCGAGCGGTCGTACGAGAAAGGAGGCGCCCTCGGACTCGCGGAACTCGTGGCGTATGCGACGGAGGACCAGGAACCCCCACGCCCCGCACGGGCAAGGGAGAGGAGTGGTCGGCGCAGATCCGGGTCCCCGCAGGACGGCATGCTCACCCGTCGTGAGACCGAGGTCGCCGAACTCGTCGCCCAGGGCCTCGCCAACCAGCAGATCGCCGACCGGCTCGTCATCGCCCGCCGTACCGCCGAAGGCCATGTGGAACGCATCCTCAGCAAACTCGGCTTCAGCAACCGCAGCCAGATCGCCGCCTGGGTCGCGGCCCAGAACTGAGCCCCGTCCAGGCTCCCCTCCCGGCCCCCACACCCCCCACAGAGCGGAGAACCATGACCAGCACACCACCCGCCCCCACCCCGTTCGACCACCGCATGGCGGTGTACGGCGCGGACGACGAGTTCGTGGCGGCCGCGCTGCCGTTCCTCGTCGAAGGCCTCGGCGCCCCCGGCGAGCCCCCGCCGGTGGCGATCGCCGCCCCCGACAAGCTGGATCTGCTGCGCGAGGCCCTCGGGGGTGACACGAAGAGCGTCACCTTCGTGCCGCACACCGAGTGGTACACCGGCTCGGCCGCCAACGCCGTGGCTCAGGGCGCCGGTTACCTCGCCGCGCACGCAGGCCCCGGCGGCCGTGTCCACCTCCTCATGGAACCCGTCTGGAACGGCCGCGCAGGACGCTCCGTCCGGGAGACCACCGAGTGGATCCGCTACGAGGCGCTCGCCAACCTCCTCTTCGCACCGCTGGCGACCACGGCCCTGTGCGCCTACGACACCCGCACCGCCGGCGCGGCCATCATCGAGGCGGCCCGCCGCGCCCACCCCGACACCGCCGTCTACGAGGACCCGGTCCGCCTCGCGGCCGAACTGGACTCCGTGCCGCTGCCGTTGCCCCCGGCCACCGCACAGCCGCTCACCCAGCCGTACCCGGAGGCCGTTCGCTCAGGGGCCGCGGCCCGTGGACTGGCGCCCGCGGACGCCGAGTTGTTCACTGAGGCGGTCACCGCGGCGGTCACCGCCCTCGGTCCCCTGACCGGTGCCCTGATGTGGGGCGAGGCACCCGCCTGCATCTGCGAGCTGCGCGCACCCCGCCGCCTGGACGACCCGCTGGCCGGCTTCGTCCCGCCGCCCGTCCCCGAACTGGAACCGGGCCAGGGCCTGTGGTTCAGCCGCCAGGTCTGCGCCTACGTCGACATCCGTGACGACGGGACGGGGACGACCGTACGGCTGCAGTACGGGTAACCGCTTGCCCGTACGCAGGTATGGAAACAGGTAGTCCTCCCCGTTTGCCGCGGCACCGGGGAGGACACCCTGAAATCATGCTGGATCTCTCCGGGACCCCCCACCCGGACTCGGACGCTCAGTTCGCCGCGTACCCTCAACCGCCCCTGCGGGCAGGCCATTCGAGCGTGGAGTACGATCCGCGCCCGACCGCCGTCCGCGAGGCCCGTACAGAGGTCCGAAGACAGCTGGAGGTCTGGGGGCTGACCGACCGGGACGACCTGGTGGACATCGCCGAACTCCTCGTCAGCGAACTGGCCACCAACGCCCTGCTGCACTCCGCGAGCCGCTTCCGGCTCACCCTCTCCGCCGCGCACGGCGTCCTGCGCTGCGAGGTGCGGGACGGCGGCCGCCGCACCCCGCAGGTGCTTGAGGCGGGGGCCTCGGAGAGCGGCCGCGGGATGTTCCTGGTGAACGCGCTGGCCAGACGCTGGGGCTGCCACCAGGACGGACAGGGCAAGACGGTGTGGTTCGAACTGGGCACGTGCGGGGCGGACGGCTGCGGTTCTTGACGGCCCTCTTTCCTGCACCGCCTCACGCCCAGGGATCTCTCCGACCGTTCACTGCCACCACTTGGGGCTGAGAGCGATCGCACGCAACTGCTTCATGGTGAGCGCGGGGGTCTTGCGGGTCGCGGCGGTGTCCTGGGCGCCGGAGTTGAAAGCGCTGATCACCACCCGCCTCCCGTCGGTCCTGATGGTGTCGACGGTCCACATCACGACACCGGCGCCGCCCTTCTCGCCCGGCATCTGGTGCGTGGCGACCTTCGTCCCGTCGGCCAGGACCTGAGCGTCGGAGCCGAAGAGGTCGCCCTCGACGTCCGACATATTGGCCTGGACGTTGACCTGGACGAGGCTCTTGCCCTTGCCGTCGTCGAGGACGAGGTAGCCGAATCCGGAGTCGTCGCCGCTGCCTTCGGACACCTTGAACGCCCCCTTGGGGAGGAGGGACCTGAGGGTCGGAGCGACCGCCACGGAGGCGGCCGTCGCCGTGTCGCTCGGCTGTGCGGTCGGCGTGCTCGTGTCCTGCGGCATCGCGTCGACGGCGTCCCGCCAGGCTCCGGCGGCGGCGAGCTGCCTCAACTGCGCCGGCGACAGCGGTGGTTCGGCCCGGCTGATCGGCGCGTCCTTCTCGGCCGCCGCGTTCCACTCGCTCACGCTGACATGCTGCCCCTGTGGCGTGACGAGCTCGGCGCTCCACCACTTGGTGTCCACCCGCCGGTCCGGATACTCGTACCCCTGCAGCACCATGACCACCGAGGCGTCCGGAAGCCGGGTCGTGCTGCAGGCGTCGTAGTGGGCGAACGCCTTCCCCGGGCACTCGGTGGTCCGCCGCGCCTCGTCACTGCCCGGCTCGACCCGCCCCAGGTTGACGCTGATGGCCGCTGCGCCCTTTCCGTCGTTGTACACGAGCTGCACGTACGACCCGCGGGCTTCCGCTTTGCTGAACTTCCCCTCGGGAAGCAGGCCTTCGAGGGTGCGGATCATCTGGTCGCCGGAGGCGGGGGAGGGGGTGGGTGTGGCGGCGGCGGTGTGGCGCCCGGTGCCGACCGAGGCCCCGTCCTGGTGCGCCGACGATCCGCCACCGGGCAGCAGCAGCGCGCCGCCCACGCCGACGAGGGCGAGCGAGGCGGCCCCGCTGACGGCGGCGGCCCGCCGCCGCAGCAGCAGCCGGCGCCGCCCTCGCAGTTCACCGGCGGCGACGAGCGCGGCCCGGTCGGCCACGAAGGTGTCGCCGGCCTGTCGCAGCTCGGCCGAGAGCTGTTCCTCGAAGGGGTTGCCGTGCTGTTCGAAGGGCATGACGGACCACCGTTTCGCGAAATGGATGGAGAAGAGAGGGGAAGAGGACGGCTCCACAGACGGACAGGTGCCGATCAGGGGCTGGCGTACTCGCCGAGGTCCTCGCCGAGCAGCTCCCGCAGCCGCCCCAGGGCCCGGACGCACCGCGTGCGCACGGCCGCCGAACTGGCGTTCATGGCCTGGGCGGTCTCCTCGACGGAGCGGTCCTCCCAGTACCGCAGGACGACCACGGCCCGGTCCTTGGCGGGCAACCGGGCCAGTGCCTCCAGCAGGGTCAGCCGCAGCGGGGTGTCGCGGCCGTCGGCGGGCACGTCGGGCAGCACGTCGGTGGCGCGCTCGGTGCTGCTGCGCCTGCGCTGATGGGTGAGGAACGTACGCATGAGAACCGTCTGCGCGTATCCCGCGGGATTCTCCACACGGGACACGCGCCTCCAACGGACGTACAGCCGCCCGAGGGTCTCCTGCACCAGATCCTCGGCCAGATGTGTGTCACCGGCGGTCAGCAGACAGGCGGACCGGTAGAGATGCCCGGCACGCACCGCCGCGAACTGCGCGTACTCGTCCGCGCGTGCCTGTCTCATACCCGTTCCCCCTGTCCGCCTGCACCGCCCTCACTTCATTGACGCGGTGGGCCCGGGGAAATGTTTCATGGCCGTTCGGCCGCTACGGCAGCCCATGCACATGCGCCCCCACCGCACTCGACCAGGAACCACCCGCAGCCGCATCCCAGTTGGTCGACCACGTCATCGCGCCCCGCAGGTCGGGATAGGTCTTCGACGGCTTGAAGGTGCCGCAGTTCGTGCCGGCCGTCAGGCAGTCCAGCGCGTTGTTCACGACCGTCGGCAAGACGTACCCGCTGCCCGCCGCGCTCGTGGAGGCCGGCAGTCCCAGGCCGACCTGGGACGGGGCGAGGCCGCCCTCCAGCTGGATGCAGGCCAGAGCCGTCAGGAAGTCCACCGAGCCCTGGCTGTACACCTTGCCGTCGCAGCCCAGCATCGAGCCGCTGTTGTAGTACTGCATGTTGACGACCGTCAGGATGTCCTTCACGTTCAGCGCGGTCTGGAAGTACGCGTTCGACGTGGACTGCATGTCGATCGTCTGCGGGGCCATCGTGATGATCAGGGACGAGCCCGCCTTCGCGGACAGGGAGCGCAGGGCCTGGGACATGTACGTGGCGTTCAGGCCGTTCTCCAGGTCGATGTCCACGCCGTCGAAGCCGTACGTCTGCATCAGGGAGTACACGGAGTTCGCGAAGTTCGCCGCCGACGTCGAGTCGCTCACCGACACCGTGCCGTTCTGGCCGCCCACGGACACGATGACCTTCTTGCCGGCCGCTTGCTTGGCCTTGATGTCCGCCTTGAATTGGTCGACCGTGTAGCCGCCCAGCCCCGCCGAGTCCAGGTTGAACGTCACCGCGCCCGGCGTCGTCGTGGCGTCCGCGAAGGCCACCGCGATGATGTCGTACTGGGACGAGACGTCGGAGATCTTCTGGACCGTGGCGCCGTTGTTGAAGTTCTGCCAGTACCCGGTGACCGCGTGCTTGGGAAGCGCGGTGCCACCGCCACCCCCGGAGGAAGCGGTCGTCGTGCCCGTCACCGCCGTCGACTTCGCCGACTCACCGGCCGAGTTGGTCGCGGTGACCTGGAAGGAGTACGACGTCGAGGCCGCGAGGCCGGTGACCGTCGCCGAAGCGCCCGTCACCGCCGTCACCTTCGTGCCGTTGCGGTAGACGTTGTAGCCGGTCGCGCCCGAGACCGCGTTCCAGGCCAGGGAGACCGAGGAGGAGGTCGTGGCGGACACCGAGAGGCCGCTCGGCGCGGCGGGGACCGTCGGTGCCGGGTCGCCGCCTCCGCCGCCGTCCGGGCCGTACACCGACACGTCGTCCGCGTAGTACGCCGCCTGGCCGTACCAGCCGTGCGTGTACACCGTCACGGAGGTCGTGGCCGACCCCGTGGTGAAGCTCGTCGTCAGCTGCTTCCAGGAGGACGAGTCCGGGGTCCAGGTCGACACGTCAGTGGTGCCGGTGCCACTCACGCCCAGGAAGGCGTAGCCGCCCTGCACCCAGGCGCTCAGTGAGTACGTCGAGTTCGGCTTCACCGCCACCGTCTGGCTGCACTGGGCGTCGTCCTGCCCGGCCGGGGTGGCCTTGAGCGCGGCAGCGCCGCTGTGCACGGGGGAGGAGACCGTCGTACCGCTGCTCGCGGAACAGGTCCAGTTGCTCAGGCCGGACTCGAAGCCGGCGTTCTTCGCGTTGTTGACGTCCGCTGCGGACGCCTGGCCCGTGCCCGCGAAGGTGAGGGCGAGGGCGGCGGTGACGGCTCCTGACAGGAGCCGTGTCGTCGACAGCCTTGCTGCCGATCGTCTCAGTGGGGACATGACAACAAGTTGGTCCAGACCAATCCGGGTGTCAAGAGGTCCAGGCCAAATGGCTCGCCGACTCGTTTCGGGATCGGCGAGATGCTCGAACCTGCCCCGTTTTGACGCTACTTGTGAAACGCCAGTTCCTCACCAGCTACACAAACGCTGTTCTCCGGCCACAGAGGCGTGGATACAGTGCTGAGGTAGTCACGGAGTGAAGTCACCGGGGAGCTGCGCGTGCCAACTGCCATCGCCGTGACCAGTGCCGACATGGCGCTGCCACCGCAGGACGAGCGGACCCTGCCTGCCGTCGTGCTGCAGGACCTGGACAAGCAGCCGCTGGAGCAGGCGCTGGCGGGTGTGCAGAGTCTGATCGACCAGCACGGCCATCTGGTCGTCGTCTGTTCACAGGCGGTCTCCGCGGAGACGGGCCGGCGGCTGCACACGATCCGCTCCCTGCTGGAGACCGACCGTATCGCCCTGTTCCGTCCCGCTCTGCCCCCGCTCGGACTCGCCGTCCTGGCCCGCCAGTTGAGGCAGCTGGCCTCCTGCGACCTCAGCCCCGGGGTGCTCGCCTCCGCCGGCCGCCTCCTCACCCACTACATCCACGCCGGAGCACTGCTCGGCTCGGTCGCCCGCCTCGACCGCGTCGAGGTGGGCCTCAAGCAGCACGCCAAGTCCTGGGTGCCGGGCCAGCACTTCGCCGTACTCGCCCATCCCGAGCCGCGGTTGGTGAAGCTCGCCCCCGGCGCTTCCCTCCCCGGGCCGGAGTTCGGCACCTCGATGCTGGTCGCCAAGGGGCAGCTGCAGTCGGACTGGGTCACCGCGAGCCTCGTCCCGCAGTGGAACGCCCAGGGGCTGCGGGAGGCGGCGCTGCCGGCCGAGTCCGCCCTCTGGTGGGGGACGGGCAAGCTGATCGAGTTCGCCTCCTTCCTGCCCGACCTGTCCGTGCTGTACCAGCTGGTCACCTCGGTACGGCAGGGCTCCTGCCACTGGTGCGGCATCGACGTCATCGGCGACCGCTGCGTCTTCTGCTCCGCCGGACCGCCGCCCGTCCTGGAGAACCAGCTCCCGGCGGGGAGAGGCTCCTGAACCGCCCGCCGGCTGCGCCGCAGACGTAACGCCCGCACGATCCCGTCCGCTCGACCGATATCCCCCAATGAGGTTGTACGGTTCATGAACTCCCGTCAGCGCCGTGGCGTGCTACTCCTGCTTCTGTCGGTCGTCTGCGCCCTCGGCGCGTTCGTCGGCGTCCTGTCCGTCATCAGTGACGTGAAGTCCCAGGTCGGGCCCAAGGTCACGGCGTACGAGGTCAAGAGCGACATCAAGCCGTACACCAGCCTCAGCGCGTCGCAGTTCGAGAAGACCGAGATGCCCAAGCGGTGGCTGTCGGCGAACGCGGTCACCGATCTCGCCGGCGTCCGCGGCAAGGTCGCCGTGACGACCCTGAAGAAGGGCTCCCTGCTGCAGAGCGACATGATCGCCGACCAGCCCGCGCTGCAGCCCGGGCAGCAGGAGGTCGCCATCATGATCGATGCGGCGACCGGCGTCGCCGGCAAGATAACGCCGGACTCCAAGGTCAACGTCTACGCCACCTTCGAGGGACAGAAGCAGGGCGACCCCGACCTGTCCAAGATCATCGTGACCAACGCCAGGGTCCTCGATGTCGGCGACCTCACCTCGCTCCAGCCCGACGCCGACAACCGCACCGGCCAGCCCACCAAGGCCGTCCCCATCACCTTCGCGCTCTCCGCGCTCGACGCCCAGCGCCTGACGTACGCGGAGTCCTTCGCCAAGCGGGTCAGGCTCGCGCTGGTCGCGCCGAGCGAGACCGGCACCATCCCGGAGCAGGACCGCACGTACCAACTCGCCAAGGACAAGTGAGAGGCCCCCATGCCCACGAGGATCCTCCCGGCAGTCGGTGACGTGGACGCGGTCCGGTCCATCACGACACTGCTCAGCCAGCTCCCGGACGCCGAGCCGGTCACCCCGGTCGTCGACTCGACCCAGCTCGTCGACACCCTCGCGCGGCTCGCCGCCGAGTCCGTCGACGAACTGCCCGAGGTCGTGGTGGTGCACGAACGGATCGGCCCGGTCCCGGCGCTGGAACTCATCCGCGAGGTGGCCCTGCGCTTTCCCGCGGTCGGGGTCATCCTCGTCACCTCGGACGCGAGCCCCGGCCTGTTCCAGGCGGCGATGGACTACGGCGCGCGCGGCCTGGTGGCGCTGCCTCTCAGCTACGAGGAGCTGGCCAGCCGCGTCCAGGCCGTCGCGCAGTGGTCGGTGGGCGTACGGCGCCATCTCGGCTCCGGCGGCGATGTCTTCACCGGCGTCGGCGGCACCGTCGTCACGGTGAGCGGCGCGAAGGGCGGCGTGGGCGCGACCCTGACCGCCATCCAACTGGCGCTCGCGGCACAGGCCTCGGGGCGCGGCACCGCGCTGGTGGACATGGACCTGCAGACGGGGGACGTGGCCTCGTATCTGGACGTCCAGTTCCGCCGGTCGGTGGTGGACCTGGCGGCGATCACCGACATCTCACCCCGGGTGCTCGCGGACGCGGTCTTCCGCCACGACACGGGCCTCGCGCTGCTGCTCGCCCCCGGGGAGGGCGAACGCGGCGAGGAGGTGACGGACCGGGCGGCCCGGCAGATCGTCAGCGCCCTGCGTTCCCGCTACGAGGTCGTCGTCATCGACTGCGGCGCCCAGCTGGGCGGGGCGGGAGCGGCCGCGGTGGAGATGGCCGACACGGCCCTGCTGGTCACGACCCCGGACGTGGTCGCGGTGCGCGGCGCCAAGCGGACCGTACGGATGTGGGACCGGCTGCAGATCCGCAAGGCCGAGGAGACCACGGTGGTCGTCAACCGGCATTCGCGCGGTACGGAGATCCAGCCGCCGCTGATCCAGAAGATCACGGGCACTGCGGTCGCCGGGACCGCGATCCCCGCCAACTTCAAGGAGCTGCAGGGGGCGGTCGACGCGGGACGGGTCCACGAGCTGGACAGCAGGGGCTCCGTGAAGCAGGCGCTGTGGGCGCTCGCGGGGGAGCTGGGGCTGGTCAAGGCGGTCGAGGGGGCGCAGCGGGGCGGGCGGTTCCGGGGGGACCGCGGGTCGGTGAGTTTCCGGCGGCGCCGGGAGGGTGGGGGATAGGGATGCGGCTGGCGCTGCGTGCAGGCGGGGACAGGGGCCAGGTCACCATCGAGTTCCTGGGCATGATGCCGACGATCATCATCACGCTGGTGGTGCTGTGGCAGCTCGTGCTGGTGGGGTACACGTACACGCTTGCGGGGAATGCTGCGGATGAGGCCGTGCGGGCGGGGACCGCGGCGAAGGGTGACTGGCAGGGGGTGTGCGCGCAGAAGGGGAAGGAGAAGCTGCCGGGCGCATGGCAGGGCGGCGCCACCGTCACCTGCAGTCCCGGAGCACCCGGCTATGTCACGGGCGACGTCACGCTCACCGTCCCCCTCCTCTTCCCGGGCACGTTCAGTTTCCCGCTCCACGTGAAGGGCCACGCGGGCGCGGTCCAGGAGGCGACGCACTGAGATGTCGTACGACCGCAAAGACCGCGACCGCGGCCAAGTCGCCATCGAGTACCTGGGGTTCCTGCCCATCCTGCTGATCGTCGGCATGGCGGTCGTGCAGCTGGGTCTGATCGCCTACGCCGCCCAGCAGGCGGGTACGGCGGCCCGGGCCGGGGCGCGGGCGGAATCGCTGAAGCCGGGGACCGCCCAGGAGGGCTGCACGAACGCGATCAGCAGCGGGCTGTCGGTCTCCTGCACCGCCGCGCCGAACGCGGACACGGTCACCGTCACCGCCACCGTCCAGATCCCGTCGATCGTCCCCGGCTGGGACTTCGACCCCGCCAGGAAGACCGCGACCATGCCGCTCGACTCGACCCACCCGACCACCGGCTGACGCGGGAACAAGGAGCACCGACGATGAGCCTGCGCGCACGCATCAACACCCCCGAGGAGAACGGCCACCGGGGCGAGGACGGCCACCTGGTCGCCTCCTACCGGGCCAAGCTCCTGGAGGAGATCGACCTCGCGGAGATGAGCGCGCTGGCCGCGGCCGAGCGCCGCGCCCGCCTGGAGCGGGTGCTCGGGCACATCATCAGCCGCGAGGGCCCGGTGCTGTCCACGGTCGAGCGTTCGCAGCTGATCCGCAGGGTGGTGGACGAGGCCCTGGGCCTCGGCATCCTTGAGCCGCTGCTCGAGGACGCCTCGATCACGGAGATCATGGTGAACGGCCCGGACGCGATCTTCGTCGAACGAGGCGGCCGGGTGGAGCAGTTGCCCCTGCGCTTCCCTTCCCACGACCAGCTGATGCAGACGATCGAGCGGATCGTCTCCACGGTCAACAGGCGCGTGGACGAGTCGAACCCCATGGTCGACGCCCGCCTCCCGTCCGGCGAGCGCGTCAACGTGATCATCCCGCCGCTGTCCCTCACGGGCGCCACCCTCACCATCCGCCGCTTCCCGCGCTCCTTCACGCTCCAGGAGATGATCGGCTTCGGCTCGCTGGACGAGCCCATCCTGTATCTGCTGGCGGGGCTGGTGCAGGCGAAGTCCAACGTGATCGTGTCGGGCGCGACGGGCACGGGCAAGACGACGCTGCTGAACGCGCTGTCCGGGCTGATCCCCGAGACCGAGCGCATCATCACCATCGAGGACTCGGCGGAACTCCAGCTGCAGCAGAGCCATGTGATACGGCTGGAGTCCCGCCCCCCGAACGTCGAGGGCAAGGGCCAGGTCACCATCCGCGACCTGGTGCGCAACTCCCTCCGTATGCGCCCCGACCGCATCGTCGTCGGTGAGGTCCGCGGCGGCGAGTCCCTCGACATGCTCCAGGCGATGTCGACGGGCCACGACGGATCCCTGGCCACGGTGCACGCGAACAGCGCGGAGGACGCGCTGATGCGACTGAAGACCCTGGCATCGATGTCCGAGGTCGAGGTCCCCTTCGAGGCGCTGCACGACCAGATCAACAGCGCCATCGACGTGATCATCCAGCTCACCCGCTTCGCCGACGGCGCCCGCCGCATCACCGAGATCGCGATCCTCGACAGCCACGGCAGCGAGCCGTACCGCCTGGCGACGGTGGCCCGCTTCAACGCCCGGCCGATGGCCGCCGACGGCCGCATCTACGGCGCCTTCGAGTACTTCCCGCTGCCACGCCGCACCGCGGACCGCCTCTACATGGCGAGCCAGCCTGTTCCCCAGGCGTTCGGCGTCGCCGAGTCCGTAGCACAGCTCGCCATCCGAGAAGCCAGGTAGGAACCGTCCGATGGATCTGCACACCCTAGTCCTGCTCACCACCGGCATCACCCTGCTGACCTGCGTCCTGGCGGTCCTGGGCCTGCACTCCTACGCCACCGGCAAGGCCCAGCGCCAGGCACTCGTCGACCGCCTCTCGGCCGCCGGCCAGCTACCGGCGGGCGGCCGCCGCCGGCGCTTCCGCAACCTGGACCGCCGCCTGCGCCGTACGAAGCTCGGCAAGAAGCTGGAACTGCGGCTGGTGGCAACGGGCCTGGACATCACTCCGGGCGAGTTCTTCGTCTACATGCTGGCGACGGTGGCGGGACTGTGGCTCATCGGCCAGGCGTCCCTCGCGCCCTTCTTCGGACCGCTGGCCGGTCTGCTGGGCATCGGGGTGGCGCTGCAGTTCCTGAACTGGCAGCGGCAGAAGCGGATCGAGAAGTTCATCAACCAACTGCCCGAGCTGGCCCGGATCATGGCCAACGCCACCCAGGCCGGACTGGCCCTGCGCACCGCGATCGGGATGGCGGCGGAGGAACTGGAGGCACCGGCCGGGGAGGAACTCGCCAAGGTCGCCAACCAGCTGGCACTCGGCGCCTCCATGGACGACGCACTGGGCGAACTGGCCGAGCGGCTGCCGTCACGCGAGCTGGTCGTCCTGGTGACGACGCTGGTGCTGTCGAACCGGGCGGGCGGACAGGTGGTCACGGCCCTGCGCAACCTCACGGACACCCTGGAGGAACGCAAGGAGACGCGGCGCGAGGTCCGCACCCAGCTCTCCCAGGTCAACATGACCTCGTACGCCGTCCCCGTGCTCGGCGTGGGCTCCCTGTTCCTCATGAACGGCGTCAAGCACGGCGCCCTGGACCGTATGACGGGCTCGCCCGTCGGCCAGGCCGCGGTGATCATCGCCTTCGCGCTCTACGCGGTCGGCTTCATCCTCATCCGCCGCCTGTCCCGCATCGACGTCTGAGACGCCGGGCGTTTTGAGAACTCTGGAGGGAGGACGGCCATGGGACTTCTGCTGGCACTGGTGATGGGCCTCGGCGTCGCGGGCATCTTCGCCGGCATCCGCATGTACCGCGCGGACGCCAAGCTGCCCGGCGACCTGGTGCTCGCCCTGGAGGTGGGCTCGACCCGCACCGGCGCGGTCGACTCGCTCATCGACCGCCTCGGCATGCGGTACGCGCCCGCGGTCCTGCGCCTGATGGGCCCGAAGCTGGTCGCCAGGTACCGCCGCAAGATCGACCTCGCGGGCAACCCCGGCGGCCTGACCATCGACCGCTATGCGGCCCGCCGCGCGGTCTACGGCTTCCTGGGCGGCGTGGGCGGACTGGTGTTCCTGATGAAGGGCAACCTCATCCTGGCCGTGGTCCTGTTCGCCTTCGGCGCGTTCTGGACGGAGGTCGGCATCTGGTCGGCGATCCGCGTCCGCAAGGACGTCATCGAGCGCACCCTGCCGGACTTCCTCGACGTGCTCGCGGTCGTGGTGAGCGCGGGCCTCGGCTTCCGCCAGGCCCTGGACCGGGTGGCCTCGAAGTACGAGGGCCCCTGGGCGGACGAACTGCGCATCACGCTCCGCCAGATGGACCTCGGCATGAGCCGCCGCCAGGCCTTCGCGGAGCTGCGCCGCCGCAACGACTCCGAACAGGTCGCGATGTTCGTGACGGCGCTGCAGCAGGGTGAGGAACTGGGCGCCCCCATCGTCGACACCCTTGTGGCTCTCGCGAAGGACATGCGGCGCACGGACGCGCAGAACGCCCGCCGCAAGGCGGCCCGCGCGGTCCCCAAGGCCACCATGATGATCACCACCTTCATGGTCCCGGCCACGATGATCCTCCTCGGCGCCGGCCTGATCCTCGGCTCCGGCACCGACTTCGGCTCTCTCACGGGCAAGTAGGGACGGGGTGAGGAGGACGATGGCGACGACAGAGGAACGCGCGGGCCGCGAGGCACGCACGCGGCTGCTACGACGACGCCCGAAGACCCCGGAGATCACGACCCCGCCGACGGGCACCGTCCTGCCGCCCCACGCCCGCACGGGCGCCCACGACATCCCGGCGACGTCGGCCACACCGCAGCTGCCCCCGGGATGGGAACGGGCGGACGCACCGCTGCCGGCGCTCCCGGCGCAGCCGGATCCCCGAGGCCGGGCGTGGCCGCCGGAGCCTGGGGCGCCTGCACCCGTGGCGGCAGCTGTGGTGTCGCCGACGGGACCACCCGCACCGGACGACGAGAGCCGCACACCCCCCACGATCCCCCTCCAGATCAACGCCCTCCAGGCCATGTGCCGCCAGGTCTTCGGCTTCCGCCTCGCCATGATCGCGCTGGCCGCCCCCGCCGCCCTCCTGCACGCGGCGCCGGGCCTGGCCACCCGCCTCGTGGGCGCGGCGGTCGTGGCCACCTTCATGGGCTCGTACGTCCTCTTCAGGGACTGGGAGCGCTTCGGCCCCCTGCTCCTGCGGCACCCCACGCTCCTCGCCGTGGACATGCTCTTCGGCTCCCTGCTCCTGATCTCCGCGGGCCCGGACACCCCCCTCGCCTACGTCAGCGTCTGCACCCCGCTCCTGGCCGGCATCGTCTACGGCTGGCGAGGCGCCGCGGTCTTCGCGTCGCTGCAGTCCCTGATCCTCTTCTTCGTGCACGCGGCGGCGAGGGACCTGCACTCCGGCCGTCCCGCGGAGACCCTGCTCCTGCCCGGCCTGTGCGTGATCGCGGGCGCGGTCGGCTCGGCCCTGCGCAACCTCATGTTCCGCTTCGGCGCCGCAACGCAGGCCCTGACCACGATGCAGGCCCGGCTGGCGGTCACGGAGGCGGTCAGCGCCGAACGGGCCCGGTTGGCAAGGGAGATGCACGACTCCGTGGCCAAGACCCTCCATGGTGTGGCCCTCGCCGCGGACGGTCTGGCAGGCTCGGCGGGCAGCCCTCACCTCGACCCGAAGCTGGTCAAACAACAGGCCGAACTGGTCGCCCGCTCGGCCCGCCGGGCCGCCGCCGAGTCCCGCGAGCTTTTGGCCGATCTGCGCCGCGAATCCGACCCGGACCACGCGACCGACGTCCTGTCCGAACTGTCCGCCCGCACCGGGGACTTCACCGCCCGCACCGGCGTCCCGGCGGCCTACCGCGTGACGGGCGACGACCCCGTGCCACCCGTCCCACCGGCCGTGGCCCGGCAACTCCTCACCATCGTCTCCGAGGCGATGGAGAACGCCCACCGGCACGCGGCCGCGACCCGGGTGGACGTGCACGCAGGCGTCCACGGCGGCCTCCTCCGCATCAGCGTCCACGACGACGGCCGCGGTCTGCCCTCCGGCATCACCCTCGAACAACTCCGCCGCGCAGGCCACTTCGGCCTGGTCGGCATGGTCGAACGCGCGGCATCGGTGGGCGCCCGCATCAGCATCGGCCGGGGCGCCCACTCCAAGGGCACGGAGGTCTGCCTGGAACTCCCGCTGGCGGCGGTGACGACGTAGACATCGCGCCCACCCCCCGTCCTTCCCCCCTCCCGAGAGGAGGCCGCCCGATGCCGGACCCCACGACTCCCCCCTCAGGTCCACAACCGCAGCCCCCCGACAGCCCGTTCTCAGCAGCCCCGGCGCCCGCGCCGCTCAAAGTCGTGGTGGCGGACGACAACCCGGTCGTCCGCGCGGGCCTGACGGCGCTCCTCTCCGGCCGCGCCGACATCACCGTGGTGGCGGAAGCGGCAGACGGCCGCCAGGCCTACGAAGCGGCCCGTCGGCACCACCCCGACGTCATCCTCCTGGACGTCCGCATGCCCGGCGTCGACGGCATCTCGGCGCTCCCGTACCTGGTGCGGATCGCCCCGGTCGTGATGCTCACGTACAGCAGGGAATCGGAGATCGTCCAGGAGGCCCTGCGCCGTGGCGCCGGCGGCTACCTGGTCCACGGCGAGTTCACCGCGGACCAACTGGTCACAGCGGTATGGGACATCAAGGAGGGCAGGGCCCACTTCACGTCGACGGCGGCGGGGGCGTTGCTGGAGCAGCTGCGCCAGGGTGAAGGAGGCCTTCCGCTTCCGGAAGGCCTGGGTAGTGCAACTGCATACGAAGATGAGAGCTCAGCGCATTCACCTTCACTTACTCAACAACCCCTCCCGCCAGCAGACTTGGGCGCACCCACCACCTCGACCTCCACTATTTCTTCAAAAAACCTTTCGCAGATGCAACCGCATGTGGGACAGTCGTCGTCTGGGTGGTCGAGTGGCCGTCCGGTGGCTGCTCCCGACAGGGCAAGGTTCCAACTGAGCACGAGGGAGGCGGAGATCATGGACCTCATCGCGTCCGGCATGAACAACCAGCAGATCGCCGCCGCCTGCTTCATCAGCGAGAAGACGGTCAAGAACCACATCAACCGCATCTTCGCGAAACTCCACAGCACCAGCCGCGCCGAAGCAGCCGCCAAATGGCTCGGCACCGCGCCCGGCTCGGGCCGAGGGGTGGGGTGACCAGAGGTGACGGCAGGGGGGAACGGGAAGCCGCGAGATCGTGGCCGGGCCATGCTCTGGGCCCTTGATTGGGCCCTGGGGCCCTTCAGCGGGAGGGGTGTTGCACCGTACGGTTCTCGTGCCGAGAGCGGCACGGAGATCCGACCCGGAGGGGAACACCATGAGCAACTGGATCAACACCACTGTCGCGTACCTGCAGACCCGCACCGCCCGCAACGACAAGGGGCAGACGGCGGTGGAGTACCTGGGGATCATCGCGGTGGTGGTGGCGATCGTGTTGGCGATCACGGGGACGGACATCGGTCAGACGATTTTCGATGCCATCACCGCCAAGATTGCCCAAGTCACTGGTGGTTGATGCGGCCCCGCAAGTACAACGATGCAGGGCAGGCCTTCCCCATCTACATCACGGTGGTGGCGGGTCTGCTCTTTCTCGCGTTCGCGTATCTTGCGGTCGGCCAAGCCGCCGCGACCCGGAACAGTGCCCAGACAGCAGCCGACGCGGCGGCTCTCGCGGCGGCGCAGGACACCCGGGACAAGCTCGCAGGACAGTGGTTGGACGTCGTACGCGACCCCACGAAGTGGCAGGACATCCTTGACGGCAACGCGGCGCAACTCAACGGGTGCTGGCGTGCCTACCAGCTCGCAGAGCAGAACGACTCACATGTGCTCGACGGGCGTTGCGTCCCCCAGCTGTTGGATCTGAGCTACACCGTCGCAGTCGAGACGAACAAGTCCGTCGGCAACTCCATCGTCCCCGGTACGGAGAGCCGACATGCGAATGCGTCAGCCAAGGCTGTGATCGAGCCGCTCTGTGAGCTCCCCGGCGGCGATACCCGGGGCAACCCACTGCCGAAGCTCACCTGCAAGGGCAACCGGATCTGGGACCTGAACCCGGATGATCCCGCCGGCCTGCCGGGTCCCGAGGACCTCTTCTCCGTCCATCTGGCCGACTGACAAGCGAACGACGAGTGATGAAGGAAGCGGAGTCATGAGCATTCGGTTCACTGCGAAGGCCTGTAGGGGGATGGTCGCGTTGGCCGTTGCGACCGGTCTGGCCATTGGGGTGGCCGGTTGCGGCAGCGGTGGCGGCGACGACAAGAAGCCGGGCACGTCGGCGTCCGCCTCCAAGAGCAGTGGATCCGAGCCGAGTGCTCAGCAAGGCCAGTCGGACACTCCTCTGGCCGAGTTGAAAGGCTCGGACGGACTGCTTTTGCAGATCACCTCAGCTCAGCGAGATTCGGGTGGCTTCGTCACCGTGAACGCCAATCTGAAGAACGATGGTCCAAAGAGCGTGGTGATTCCTTCTGCGTTGAGCGGCAATGAAACGGAGATCACGAGGAACGGCAGATCTCTCGGCGGTGCCACGCTCGTCGACTCGAAGGGAAAGAAGCGCTACTACGTGCTGCGCGACACGGAGGGCCGCCCCCTGACCACGACGGGCTTCTCGCTGATCAAGGCCGGCGAGAGCTTGGCTGTGTTCATGCAGTTTCCCTCGCCGCCGACCAGTACCGCCGAAGTGACCTTCCAACTGCCGACGTTCTCCAGCGGCACGATCACGATCTCCGGATGAGGCACGCGATGACGGACACCTCACCGCGAACAGGGGCACCCCGCCTCGCTCTCGCCCTCACCGCCGCCTCCCTCATGGTCGCCACCAACCTCATCGGCACCGTGACGGCCCACGCGGACGACACCCCCAGCGTGCCGCCCGGCACCGAACCATCGGCCTCGGCCCCGGTCAAGGTGGACCCCAACGACCCCGACCTCAAACTCCCGGAGGGCGCCACCCTCGCCGCCCCCAAGGTCCTGGACATCAAGTCCGTCGTGGAGGACCAGAGCGGTGACGAACGCCGCGAGGACACCAACTCCGACGTCAAGTTCGCCCTCCAGGCCGAGGTCCTGTTCAGCAAGGACAGCGCCAAGCTGAGCGACGAGGCGAAGGCGCGTATCGCGGCGATCGCGGACGAGATCAAGAAGCAGAACGCGACAAAGGTCCGCGTCTTCGGCTTCACGGACAACCTGGGCTCGGCGGCCCACGGCGACGTCCTCTCCCGGCAACGCGCCAACGCCGTACAGGACGTCCTGGACCAGGAACTGCACGACCCCAACATCACCTTCGAGGTGCGCGGCTACGGCGAGCAGTACCCGATCGCGGACAACTCGACGGAGGCGGGCCGCAGGAAGAACCGACGGGTGGAGGTCACGTTCCCGCGATCGGAGAGCTGAGGAGCAGGTCGGCAAGGACGGCGCTCTGCTGTGGATACCCCCCGGCCCCATGCGACCGCCCCGAGGCCGCTGCCGCCCGTCGGTCTCATCGAACCCGGGTCACCACGGCACCTCCCCCGCATCCTCGAAGAACCCGCCCGTCGGCCCGTCGTCCGGCAGGGTCGCCAGGCGGAGGGCGATCGCCGCGCCCTGTTGCGGGGTGCGGACGCCGCGGAAGCCGTTGAGGTCGGTGGCGCAGTAGCCGGGGCAGGCGGCGTTGATCAGGATGTTCGTGTCGCGCAGCTCCCTGGCGTACTGGACGGTGACGGCGTTGAGGAAGGTCTTCGAGGGGGCGTAGGCAACGGCGATCGGGCCGGTTTCGGTGCCGGGAGTGCTCTGCCGGGTGAGGGAGCCGACGCTGCTGGACATGTTCACGATCCGAGGCGAGGCCGACCGGCGCAGCAAGGGCAGCAGCGCGTTGGTGACGCGGATGACGCCGATCACGTTGGTCTCCACGGCCGCCCGCACCGTGTCGAGGTCGACCGTGGTGGGCGTCTGCGGCATGCCGCCGGTGATCCCGGCGTTGTTGACGAGCACGTCGAGGCGTCCGGCGCGGTCCCGCAGCGACTCGGCGGCGGCGGCCACGCTCGCGTCGTCGGTGACGTCGAGCGGCACGCCGAACGCGTCCACGCCGCCCGCATGCAGCTTCGCCACGGCGGCCTCGCACCGCTCCTCGTTCCGGGCGGCGACCCCGACCCGCCAGCCGAGGGCGCCGAGCCCGGCCGCGATCTCGTAACCGATTCCCTTGTTCGCGCCGGTCACCAGCGCGATCGTCTGTTCGCTCATGCGGTCAATCCTGTCCGGGCACGGTGGGAGCAGGCCAACACCGATCGGGTGGGCAGCGATACCGCAGGGGTATCGATCCCGGTCCCGGTCGGTACTCTGGCGGCGTGGAGACACGTGAGCTGCGGTACTTCGTCGCCGTCGCCGAGGAGCTGCACTTCGGCAGGGCCGCACAGCGGCTCGGGATCGCACAGCCCCCGCTGTCGCGGACGATCAGCCAACTCGAACGACGCCTCGGGGCGGTCCTGCTGGAACGCACCAGCCGCACGGTCGCCCTGACCGAGGCCGGGTCGGTGCTCCTGCGGGAGGCCCGCGCGGCGCTGGACGCGGTCGAGGCCGCCGAGCGTCGCACCCGCCGCGCCGCCCTCGCCGCGGGCGGCCAGACCGGCGTGGTCCTTGCCTCGAAGGCCGGCGCGTCCAGCGAACTGCTGGCGAAACTGCTCGACACCTACGCCGCCGAGCCCGATGCGGCCCCCGTCGAGGTGCTCCTGTGCGGAATCGGCGAGCAGGAACGACTGCTGCGCGACGGCCGCGCCGACGTGGCTCTGCTGCATCTGCCGTTCGACGCGACGGCAGGGCTGGACACCGAAGAGCTCCGCACGGAACGACAGGTCGTGATCCTGCCGGCCGGGCACCCCCTCGCCGGCCGGCCCCATGTGCAGATGGCCGACGTCAGCGAGTTGCCGGACCTGCCGATGCCGCGCTGGCCCGGCCGGGACGGCACATACCCCGACGGCCCGGGTCCGCAGGCCCGGGACCATGCGCAGTTGTACCAGCTGATCGCGCTCGGCCGCGCCTGCTGGATCGCGCCGGAGTCGAGCCGGGCCCAGCTGCGCGACGACGTCGTCGCCGTGCCGGTGCTGGACGCGCCGGCGGTCACGACGGTCATCGCCTGGCCCCCGCACAGCCGCTCCCGGGCCGTCGCGGGCCTCGTCCGCACCGCGACACGTCTCTAGCGGAACAGCCCGGGAACCGCAGGCCCCTCAGCCGTCGACCCTCACCTCCACCCGGGCCCCCACCCTGACCCCCCACCCCGCCATCGCCCCGGCCTCCGACTCCAGCACATGCCGCGAACGGAGCCGGGGCAGCCCCAGCCGCCAGGGCTTCATGGTGACCACGGCGATGACGGTCAGCCCGCGGTCGAGGTAGGCGACGTCGATGGGCATCCGCATCCGGAACGTGTGCACGCTGTTGGCGGGGGAGAGCAGCATCGCCCCGTCGACCGAGTCCCGCCCCAACAGCCCTTTCGTACGGGCGCGGTAGGAGCCGGCGATCTCCAGCGGAACGGTGACAGCGTCCGCCCCGCCACCTCCCGTACGCACGATCAACTTCCCCGGCCCGTCCGCCCACTGCCGCCCCACCCCGAGGCCCCCTCCCACCGCCGTCGTCCGCTGCCTGGAACCGAAGGTATCCGTTCCCCACCGCAGTGGGTCCCCCATGGGCCCGGGGACCCGTGCCACCCGGCCCGCGCCGGGCATAGGGTCCCGCCGTGCGCACACTCCTCACCCTCGTGGCGGCCCTGTGGGGCGCGGGAGCGGGCCTGCTCCTGCCCCGCGCCGCCCACCGCCTCTCGGTCGACCCGGATCAACCGTGGCGCGACCGCTGCCCCGCAGGCCACCGGATCACGGGCACCTTCTCCGGCTGGCTGGGCAGGGCGGCCTGCCGGCAGACCGAAGGGGCACAGGGGACAGGGCTGTGCGGTCCGTACGGCCCGAGCACGGTGGCCGTCTCCACGGCAACCGCCCTCGCCTGTACGGCCCTTGCCGCCGCGGCCGGTCCCCACCCCGAGACGGCGGTCTGGGTGTTCCTCACCCCCGTGGCGGTCCTGCTGACCCTCGTCGACCACCGTGTCCACCGCCTCCCCGACGTCCTGACGCTGCCGCTGGCCGCCATGGCCGCCGCCCTCCTGGGTGTCGCCGCCGCCCTCCCCTCCGCCACGGGATCCTGGCCCACGGCCCTCCTCGGCGGCCCGACCCTGGGCGCCGTCTACCTCGTCCTCTTCCTCGTCCACCCGTCCGGCATGGGCTTCGGCGACGTGAAACTCGCCCTCGCCCTGGGCACGGCCCTCGGCTGGTACGGCTGGCAGATCCTCGTGGCGGGCGCCTTCGCGGGCCTTGTCTACGGCTCGGTGTACGGCTTCGGGATGGTTCTCGCACGCCGCGCGGGCCGCAAGTCGGCCATTCCGCTCGGCCCGTTCATGATCGGTGGGGCGTTCACAGGGCTGCTGCTGGGTGCGGTCGCGGCGGCCTGACGGCGCGCACCGCACACCAAAGGCAGCGGTGCATAAAGGAGTTGTCCCGTTCGTTCCCGCCCGGATAGGAAGAACGCATGACTGGACTCGGTGCCGTGTTCCGACCCCAACTGCCTCCCGAGCGCCTCAGGGACGTCGCCCGCCTCGCGGACGAGAGCGGCCTCGAGGAGCTCTGGCTCTGGGAGGACTGCTTCCGGGAGGGCGGGATCTCCACCGCCGCTGCCGCCCTGGCCTGGACGGAGCGGCTGCGGGTGGGCGTCGGGCTGCTGCCCGTTCCGCTGCGCAACGTCGCCATCACCGCCATGGAGACCGCCGCGCTGCACCGGATGTTCCCGGGGCGCCCGGTCGTCGCCGTCGGGCACGGGGTGCAGGACTGGATGGGGCAGGTCGGGGCGCGGGTCGAGTCGCCCGTCACACTGCTCCGGGAGCACCTGGTCGCGCTGCGGGCCCTGCTCGGCGGTGAGCGGGTGACGACCGAGGGGCGCTACGTCCGGCTCGACGACGTCGCGCTCGACTGGCCGCCCGCCGGGCCCGTGCCCGTGCTGGCCGGCGCCACCGGGCCGCGTTCGCTGCGGCTGGCCGGGGAGGCGGCAGACGGCACGATCCTCACCGCGTCGACCACGGCCGACGGCGTACGGCGGGCCCGTCGGCTCATCGACGAGGGCCGGGAGTCCGCCGGTCGCACCGACCCGCACCAGGTGGTCGTCTACCTCCTCACCGCCACCGGCCCGGACGCCGCCGCCCGACTCCACGCCGAACTCACCGACGAGGGCCTCGACTCCGTCCCCGACCTCGGGGTCGCAGGAGACGCCACCGCTGTGGCCAAGGCCGTACAACGACTGGCGGACGCAGGCGCCGACAGGGTGATCCTGCAACCAACGGGCGACGAGCCGGACCCCGAGGGCTTCGTACGCTTCGCAGCGCAAGAGGTCCGACCGCTGATCCCGTGAAGAGCGCCCCTTCAGGGCGCGGGGCTGCATCGAATTGCGGCACCGCCGCGTGGGCGCGACCAGCCACGACGGAGCCGCAGACGACCTCTGAGAGAACGGACCCCATGCCCCGCAGGGAACCCCGCCCCTTCGAGACCCTCCTCGCCGAAGGCGCAGCCCAACCCACCGAAGGCTGGGACTTCTCCTGGTTCCAGGGCCGCGCCACGGAGCAGCGGCCCTCCTGGGGCTACGCCGTCTCCCTGGCGGACCGCCTCGCCGGGGCGAAGGCCGCCCTGGACATCCAGACCGGCGGAGGCGAGGTCCTGCACTTCGCCCTCGGCCGGGCCGAAAAGGCACCGGCGCTCACCGCCGCGACCGAGGGCTGGCCGCCGAACGCCGCCAAGGCCACCGCCCTGCTCCGCCCCCACGGCACCGTGGTCGTCGCCGTGCCCGAGAACGCCCCGCTCCCCTTCGCGGACGGCGCCTTCGACCTCGTCAGCAGCCGGCACCCGGTGACCCCGCACTGGACGGAGATCGCCCGCGTCCTGGAGCCCGGCGGCACCTACTTCGCCCAGCACGTCGGCCCGAACAGCGTCTTCGAACTCGTCGAGTACTTCCTCGGCCCCCAGCCCGACGCATCCCGCAGCACCCGCCACCCCGACCACGAGCGCGCCGGCGCCGAAGTCGCCGGCCTGGAGGTCGTCGACCTGCGCGCCGAACGGCTCCGCATCGAGTTCCACGACATCGCGGCCGTCGTCCACTTCCTCCGCAAGGTGGTCTGGATGGTCCCGGACTTCACGGTCGAGGCGTACCAGGACCGGCTCCGCGCCCTGCACGAACGGATCGAGGCCGAGGGCCCGTTCGTCGCGCACAGGACCCGCCACCTCTTCGAGGCCCGCAAGCCGCACCACCGGTGAGCCCTATGCGTGCGCTCCCGCCGTCACCTCCCCGATCACCAACTCCGCCTCCGCCTCCAGCACTTCGCCGACCCGCTCCACCTGCTCGCCCAGCTCCCGCTCCTGCCGCGCCGTCAGCCGTCCGAGCGGCTCCACCGTGACGGTCGTACGACGTCCCCGGCGGCGCTGGTGCCACACCCCCGCCACCACGCCGTCCACCAGCAGCACCGGATAGTTGCCCGCCTGGCCGCCCGCCAGCGCGCGTTCGTGGGCGGCCCCCGGGAACAGCAGCTCCCGAGGCTGCGCGGCGATGCCGTACGCGTCGAAGTACGGCAGCAGACGGACCCCGGGCAGCCGCCCCTCCGGGAACTCCGTGTCGCCCGCCACGACCCAGCAGCCCCTCGCCCCTTCGAAGACGACCTCCTCGATCTCTCCCACCCCGGCGAGAGTGCCGAACAGTCTGGCGGCCCAACCGCCGGGCGCCGCCAGCCACTTGGCGAAGTTCTGCGGGGTCGCCGGGCCGTATGCGCGCAGGTAGCGGAGTACCAGCTCGCGCACCGCCTCGTCCGCCGGCAGCGGGGTGAAGTGCGGCGGGCGGGTGTACGTCACCTTGCGGCCGCGGTTCGGCCCGAAGCACAGGGCGCCTGACTGGCCGGCCCGGTGCAGCACCTGCCGCCAGCGCGGCCACAGGTCCTGGAACGCGGGCATCACCCGGTCGCCGGCCCAGGAACCGGTGCGCGCGACGACCTCCTCGCTCAGCTCGTCGATGGTCAGGGAGACCCCTTCCAGGGCATCCCCGATCGCCACCACGATCTGCCGCGCCTGCTCCTCGGTGACCCGTACACCCGGTGCGAACGGGCCGGCGGTGGACGGTACGGCAGGCAAGGCCGAGCACCACAGGGGCAGGTCGCGCGCGGGCAGCAGATGTACGGTCCCGCGCGGGCCGTGCGTCTTCACCAGCGTCCGCTCGTCCCACAGCGCGGCGCGCACCGCTGCCCGGGTCGTCCCGGCCGTCCGCACCCCCACCGACACCTCGGCCGCGGACAGCACCTGCGCATGCGCGGCGAGCATCGCGTCGACCACATCGGCGACCGCCGTGCCCGGCTCGGCAGGGTTGGCCAGGAACTGCCGTTCCAGTCGGCGCGCGCTCGCCTCGTTCCAGCTGATCCTCAGGGTCATGGGACGACGGTAGGGCTCAAGGAGGACAGTTTCTGTCCTAGATCGACGTCCGGTGTGCCGATGCGGGTGGTTTCCACATCGTTATCCCCGCGGGTCGATTCCAGTCCCATCGGTCACGTAAGTTCAGACCAAGGTAATTCGCGTGAGCAAAGCTGCGCGGCGGCACCGCGCGGTGGAGGGGGCTGCGCGGTGCCGTATCCCCGTCAAATCGGCGTTCGCGGGCCGGTTCACCCGGCTGGGGGATGCCCGGACAACTCGCCGAACAAGCCCCAAGACCCGGCAAACCCTCCGGATCACTCCGCTTCCCGCACGTTTCCCCTGGAAATCCGCTGTGATCCGGCCATGAGTCCGCTGTGAAAGTGCCTCTCCATGGCCATCGGCGCGTCGTCGTTCGAATTCGGAGAGTAGTTGTGGCACGCCGATGCACCCAGCAGCACTTACAAAGGGTTATGGTGGAAACCCCCCCTCGGGCCGGTCCGTCTCCCCCCCACGGACCGGCCCGTTTTCTGTGCGCCCCACCACCCCTTGGGAGAGCCGTGGTGGAGCCGGGGGTAGGCTTCGCCTCCGGGGACCGCCATACGGACAGGATCGCCCTCCACACTCCTGGGCCGCGCCTGTCCGATCCGTACGGAGGGGCTGACAATCACGTGAACCTGCGCGACAAGCTGCGCGGCCTGCTGGTCAGGCTGTACGCACGCCGGGTGGAAGGCCACCTGGACCACGCTCAGGTGCCCAAGCACATCGGCGTCATCATGGACGGCAACCGACGCTGGGCGAAGGCCGCGGGCTCCTCCACCGAGCACGGCCACCGGGCCGGTGCCGAGAAGATCGAGGAGTTCCTCGGCTGGTGCAGCGAGACGGACGTCGAGGTCGTCACCCTCTGGCTGCTGTCGACGGACAACTTCGACCGGCCCCAGGAAGAGCTCGGCCCGCTCCTCGGGATCATCGAGGACGTCGTGAAGACCCTCGCCGTCGACGGCCGCTGGCGGGTGCACCACGTCGGCACCCCCGACCTGCTCCCGCCGCAGATGCAGACCACCCTGAAGGAGGCCGAGGAGGCCACCGCCGGCATCGACGGGATACTGGTCAACGTCGCCATCGGATACGGCGGCCGCCAGGAGATCGCCGACGCGGTGCGCTCGATGCTCCTCGACGCCCAGGACAAGGGCACCTCGATGGAGGACCTCGCCGAGGCCGTCGACATCGACATGATCGGCCGTCACCTCTACACCGGGGCCCAGCCCGATCCCGACCTGGTGATCCGTACCAGCGGTGAGCAGAGGTTGTCCGGATTCATGCTCTGGCAGACCGCGCACTCCGAGTACTACTTCTGCGAGGTCTTCTGGCCGGCCTTCCGCAAGGTCGACTTCCTGCGCGCCCTGCGTGACTACGCGGCGCGACACCGGCGTTACGGCGGCTGACACGCCGTACCCCTCCGAAGGGCGCGCGAGTACCCCGATTTGGGGCACTCGTAACAAGGAGTTCACCAGGGTGCCGTCATATGCGTCGGCATGGTGACGCATGTTCGAGGGCATAAGCCAGTCAGGTCGATGCCCGAACCACGGGTGTCGGATCTCAGCGGGCGGCACGGGGCCGTCCGCCCGGGAGGCCCTTTGCACCAGCCCGACCGTGCGGTTCCAGCACGGAAGAACAGGCGGAGGGCCGGTTTTCGGCCCGTGCATCGCGGCCGTCGACCGGCCCAGCTCCACTCCGTCGCTCCCCGACCTCATCCGAGGGGGTACGTCCTTCCGTGGTGACCAGCACAAAGCGCCACAAGCCAGACCGGCGCACCTATGTTCTCGACACCAGCGTCCTGCTGGCCGACCCGAACGCCCTGAGCCGCTTCGACGAGCACGAGGTCGTGCTCCCCATCGTCGTGGTCACGGAGCTGGAGGCCAAGCGGCACCATCCCGAGCTCGGCTACTTCGCCCGGCAGGCCCTCAGGCTGCTCGACGAGTTCCGGGTCCGGCACGGCCGCCTCGATGCCCCCATCCCGATCGGGGAACTCGGCGGCACCGTACGTGTCGAGCTCAATCACTCGGACCCCAGCGTGCTGCCGACCGGCTACCGCCTGGGGGACAACGACTCCCGCATCCTCGCGGTCGCCCGCAATCTGCAGGCCGAGGGGTTCGACGTCACCGTCGTGTCGAAGGACCTGCCGCTCAGGATCAAGGCCTCGTCCGTCGGTCTCCTCGCCGAGGAGTACCGCGCCGAACTCGCCATCACGGACTCCTCCGGCTGGACCGGAATGTCCGAACTGACCCTGCCCGGCGAGCAGGTGGACCTCCTCTTCGAGGAAGGGCACGTGTATGTGCCCGAGGCGTCCGACCTGCCCGTGCACACCGGGCTGACCATCCAGTCGGAGCGCGGCAAGGCGCTCGGCCGGGTCACCGCCGAGGGCAACATCCGCCTGGTGCGCGGCGACCGGGAGGCCTTCGGCATCAAGGGCAGGAGCGCGGAGCAGCGGATCGCGCTGGATCTGCTCCTCGACCCGGACATCGGGATCGTCTCCATGGGCGGCCGGGCCGGCACCGGCAAGTCGGCGCTCGCGCTGTGCGCGGGACTGGAGGCGGTGCTGGAGCGGCGTCAGCACCAGAAGGTGATGGTCTTCCGGCCGCTGTACGCGGTCGGCGGGCAGGAACTCGGCTATCTCCCCGGCTCCGAGGCCGAGAAGATGAGCCCCTGGGCGCAGGCGGTCTTCGACACGCTGTCCGCGGTCACCAGCCGCGAGGTCATCGAGGAGGTCACCGCACGCGGAATGCTGGAGGTCCTTCCGCTCACCCACATCCGCGGACGCTCGTTGCACGACGCCTTCGTGATCGTGGACGAGGCGCAGTCACTGGAACGGAATGTACTGCTGACCGTTCTGTCCCGAATCGGCGCCAATTCGCGGGTGGTTCTCACCCATGACGTGGCACAGCGGGACAATCTGCGCGTCGGTCGCTACGACGGTGTCGTCGCCGTGGTCGAGAAGCTGAAGGGGCATCCGCTCTTCGCGCATGTGACGCTGACCAGGTCCGAGAGGTCCCAGATCGCGGCGCTTGTGACCGAAATGCTCGAAGACGGGCAGATCTGAGGCAGACCGCCAAGTCTGAGGTAGTTCCAGGTCAGTTGGCGCCGTCCCGCAAAGGCTGTGAGCCTAGTGGGGCGGCGCCTTCGCGTGTTGCGGTTTCTCAAAATCCCTGGGGTCAAACGGGATGTGAGCTTTCACACGCAACTCAGAATTGCCACCCGGCGTCCGGTTACGGCAGAGTCTCACTCCTGTCAGGCCCCGCATACGACACACCTGTACCCCCAGCGGTACGGCACCACACGAGCACCACAGCTAACTCCACAGCGTCGTCGTATGCCGCCCGAGCACCACGCGGCGCTCCCCTCGCGGGAGTTGCCCACCGGGCCCGCGCCTCCCGTGACCCCGTAGTTGGGAGGCCAGAGTCAGGGGCACGATTGCGTCCGCCAGGGTCACCGAAGCGGGCGATGCTGGAAGGAAACCGTGTGAGCCGGATTTCGGTCCGGGGATTCGCAGTGGCCTCGGCCACCGCGGTCACCGCCGTCGGAAGCGTTGTCGGAGTTGCCTCGGGCAGCACCGCCCAGCCCAACGACGCCGAGGCGACGGCAAGCGACGCGACGCTCCTGGCGGACATACCCGCGGGCCAGCAGGCCCAGGTCCAGACCGCCTCCCTGACGCAGCAGGCCGACGCCCAGGCCATCCAGGCCGACGCGAGCGCCAAGAAGGACGCCGAGGAGGCCGCCCGCAAGGCTGCCGCCGACACGGCCATCGCCAAGAAGGCTGCGGCGGAGAAGGCTGCCCAGGAGGCCAAGGACCGCGCCGACGCCAAGGAGAAGGCCAGCCGCAGCGCCGGCGACTTCCCGATCCAGAGCTCGTACTCCATCGCCGAGATCCAGGCGATGGCACGGCAGATGGTGCCCGGCAACCAGTTCCAGTGCTTCAGCTACATAGTGGACCACGAGTCCAGCTGGAACTATCACGCGGTCAACGCCTCCTCCGGCGCCTACGGCCTCTTCCAGGCGCTGCCCGCCTCGAAGTACTCCACGGCCGGCTCCGACTGGCAGACCAACCCGGCCACGCAGATCAAGTGGGGCCTGAACTACATGAACAGCCGCTACGGCAGCCCGTGCGAGGCGCAGTCCTTCTGGGCCGCGAACCACTGGTACTAGGCCCGGCGCGGAGCCGCCGAGACCCGCGGTCTCGCCTCTCAACCTTCGACAGCCCCTCCCCGTCATAGGGGGAGGGGCTGTTGCCCTGTACGGTCGATGCGACGACTCCAGGGGGGAGTGGTGTGGAGCACCCGGGGACGCGGGGGAAGAGGACGGATCATGTCGCGAGTGCCAGGGTGGCTCGGCCGCATCGGTGCCGGTCTGACCGAGGTGAGTGAGCGGTTGGACGAGCGCCGCGCCGAGGTGGAGCGGGAGAGCGCCGGGGACGACGCACCGCGCCCGCCCCGCAGGGCCGCCGCGGAGGCCCCGCCGCCCCCGGACCACGCGACCGAGGCGCCGCCCGCGCCCGTCGTACGCCCCGACCCCGTGCAGGCCGTGCCGTGGAGCGTGCGCGTCGCCGCCGAGGCCGGCTGGCGGCTGCTGGTGCTCGCGGGCACCGTCTGGGTGCTGATGCGGATCATCAGCGCCGTCCAACTCGTCGTCTTCGCCTTCGTCGTCGCCCTGCTCATCACGGCGCTGCTGCAACCGACGGTGGCCCGCCTCAAGAGCCACGGCGTGCCGCGCGGTCCCGCCACCGCCCTCACCGCGATCCTCGGCTTCGTCGTGATGGGGCTGCTGGGCTGGTTCGTGACCTGGCAGATCATGGAGAACATCGACAACCTCTCCAACCAGATCCAGAACGGCATCGACGACCTGCGCAACTGGCTGCTGAAGAGCCCCTTCCACGTCACCGACAAGCAGATCAACCAGATCGCCAAGAACCTGCGCGAGGCGGTCGGCGCGAACACCGACCAGATCACGTCCTTCGGTCTGGAAGGCGTCCAGGTCGTCGTCGAGGCACTCACCGGCATCCTGCTGACCTTCTTCTCGACCCTCTTCCTCCTCTACGACGGCCGGCGCATCTGGGAGTGGACGCTGAAGCTGGTGCCGGCGGCGGCCCGCCCCGGTGTCGCGGGCGCGGGCCCGCGGGCCTGGCGCACGCTGACCGCCTATGTGCGCGGCACGGTGCTGGTGGCCCTGATCGACGCCATCTTCATCGGCCTGGGCATCTACTTCCTCAACGTCCCCATGGCCGTCCCGCTGGCCGTGTTCATCTTCCTGTTCTCCTTCATCCCGCTGGTCGGCGCGGTGGCCTCCGGTGCGCTGGCGGTGGTCGTCGCACTGGTCACCCAGGGCGTGTTCACGGCCGTGATGACGCTCCTGGTGGTCCTCGCGGTCCAGCAGATCGAGGGCCACATCCTGCAGCCCTTCATCCTCGGCCGCGCGGTACGCGTCCACCCCCTCGCGGTGGTCCTGTCGGTCGCGGCGGGCGGCATGGTGGCCGGAATCGGCGGCGCGGTGGTCGCCGTACCGCTGGTGGCGGTGACGAACACGGTGGTGGGGTACTTGAGGGCGTACTCCGCTGGACTTCTCCCTGCCGATCAGCAACCACCAGCCCGTCTGGGGGCACCCCCTCTGGGGGAGTTCGAGGACGAGGCCGTTCAGGCCGAAGGGGGGCCCGGGGGCGTGGCCCCCGCTGACGGCGCCTGAAACGAGCGCACCGCTCGATCAAATGCGCACCGAACAAAGCGATTTGAACGAGCCCCCGGCTCAACTTCCGTCACCTGAAGACAGCTCGGAAATCTGCACCCGGAATATGCGTTCGGACTGATACACCTTCCCGCGTGATGCCGGGCTACGACCTGCTGACGCGGGCCCTCGCCGCCTGTGGGCGGGAAGAGTGGACCGGTGTCCTGCGCGTGTCCGGGGCACCCGGCGGCGCCCTGCACCTCCGGGACGGGCTCGTCGTCGCCGCCGAGTCGCCCGGGGCGCCGGGCCCCGAGACGCTGCTGCTGCGGTCCGGGCGGGTCGACGGCGAGCAGTGGGCCGCGCTGGTCCGGCAGGCCGGGGGCGCACGCTGGCCGGCCGCCGGTCTGATCGCCCACGGATACGCCGGTGCCGCCCAGCTCAGGGTGGTGTGCGTGATGGCGCTGCAGGACGCGGCGTTCGCGATCCTCGCGGGCCGCGTCGACGGCTGCGAGCGCGCCGAGTACGGCGCCGAACCGCCCGCTCCGGTCGCCGTGGGCGAGCCGCCCGCCCGGCTCCTGGAGGACGCGGCCCGCAAACTCGCCGCCCTCGCGGCCCTGCCCCGCCCCGTCCACCCCGACCGCGAACGGCCCCTCCCCGCCCCGCACTCCGGCGGCCCGCACACCGCGCTGCAACGCGCGCTGCTGGAGCACGCCGACGGCCGCCGTACCGCCCGCGACCTGGCCTTCCGCGTCGGCCGCGGCGTCTACACCGTCACCGTCGAGGTCGCGCGGATGCTCGGCGAGGGCCTCCTGGAATGCTCCGCCGCGCCCGCGCCGATCCCGGTGCGCGCACCCCCCGACGGCATTCGCCACCGCACCCCGCCACCGCCCGCACCACCCCCACCGCAACCGCCGACTCCCGTCGACCTGCCCCGGCGCAGACCGGGCGGCTTCTTCCGCCTGCGGAACGGAACCCCGAAATGAATCAGCCGAGCAGCCGCCAAACACCAGAAATGCGAAGAGAAACAGGGGAGTTGAGCATATGGATCACGAAGCTCTGGCGCTCGAAATGCGCGGCCTCAGGGAGCAGGTGGCCGGGATCACCGACACCGCGGTCGCCGCGGCCGACGGACTGCTGATCGCCGCCGACACCGCCGACTCCATCGATCCGGAAGGCCTTGCCGCCCTCGCCGCGGCCGGCCTCGGCCTCGCCCGCCGCACGGCCCAGGCGACCGCCCGCGGCACGCTGCGCCGGACCGTGACGTACGGCAGCCACGGCTGCGCCGCCTTCTACGCCGTCGGCGACACCGCCCTGATGGTCGTGCTGGGCGACGAGGGCATGGACGTCGACCGCCTGCACCGGGTGACTCAGCCCGCCCTGGACCGCATCGGCTCGATCCTCATGCACCAGAACAAGACCGCAGAAGGAGTCTGAAGGGATGGCGACGAAGCGTATGACCCCAGGTTTCTCCGACCAGGTGATGGGCCTGGTCAAGTCCCTCCGCACCGACGCCCCCGACTGTGTCGCCTCGGGCGTCGTCGACATGTCCACCGGCATGCTGCTGTCGTACGAGACCGTCGACAACCACCCGCCGGAGGTCCTCGACCTGCTGGCCGGCGCGACCCTCGACCTGTTCCAGGGACGCACGGTCGTGATGATCGAGGACGTCTTCAAGGAGCGCCGCGGGGTCCAGAGCGACAACCACTTCTTCCAGGAGATCCTGGTCAACAGCGAGAACCTCACACACCTGTTCGTGCGCATGAACGAGCAGCAGGACGTCGTCGCCGTCGTCGTCTGCCGCAAGTCGGTCAATGTGGGGATGCTGTTCGCACAGGTACGGCGGGTGGTGCGGGAGTACGGCCTGTGAACGGACAGGGCCCCTCCCCGCGTCGGGGAGGGGCCCTGGGCCGGCTACTCGGTGCGCAGCCCGTCCGGGCGCATCAGCCGCAGCAGCGGGGGCAGGCTGAGCAGGGTCACGGCGAGTACGACACCCGCGCCGATGGCCGTCATCGACAGCACGCTCGCCCAGTCCACGGTCACCGTCTCGCCGGTCATCCGCAGCAGCACCGCGCCCAGCGTGAGCCCGACCACCGACGCCAGCAGCAGGCCCAGCGCGATCGGGATCGCCGTCTGCCACAGCACCGACAGGCTCAGCGTGCGGCGCCGGGTGCCGAAGGCCACCAGCGAGGACAGCAGCTTCTTGCGCTCCCGCAGCTGCTCCAGCTGAGAGACCAGCAGGCTCGCGCCGATCAGCAGCAGGACGCAGGTCGCCCCCACGAACAGGCCGTTGCGGATGGCGCGGAACTGCAGGTCCACCTTGCCGGCCGTCAGGGCGTACACGTCCGCCAGCGGATCCAGCCGCGCGGCGGTGTTGCGCGCGTACTCGCGGGCGTCCGGCACCGAGGGATCCAGCGCGACGAACACCTTCTGGCTCAGTCCGGCCACCGTCGCCGCGGGCAGCGCGCCCGAGGCGAACAGCAGGCCGCCGCGCTCGTAGCCGGTCGGGTCCTCGCGCTGGGAGGCCGTCTTGATCCCGGCGGGCATCTTCCAGGCCGTGGTGCGGGTCTCGGTCCCGCCGTCGAACCAGAGGGTGGTGCCCGGCCTGGCGAGCTTCCTGGTGTCGTCGTCGTACCCGGTGCCGAGGATCTGGAAGACGTCGCCTTCCCGGCAGGACGGAAGCTGCGCCACCTCGCGCAGTTCCCTGCAGCTGCCGACGGCGACCTCCGTCGAGTGCTCCGGGTCCTTCGCCTTGTTCCCGGCCGAGCCCGTGGCCAGGCCCAGCGCACTGCGTACGCCCTTCGTGTGCGCGAGCTGCCCGCGGACCTGGTCCGGGGCGACACTGCCCTGTACATCGACCTGGAGCTGGGCCCGGCGCAGATCGCTGGCGGTGGCCTTGACGTAGTCGTGCTCAACGCCCGCGAACAGCATCTGCAGGGCGATCGCCCCGGCCACCGCGACCGCGATGCCGTTGACCATGCGGGCGGCCGAACCGCTGCTCAACTGCAGTCTGCGGACGGCCAGTTGCCAGGAGACCGAGCCGGAGTTCAGCCGGGCCACCGTGGCCTCGACGATCCACGGCAGCAGCGCGGTGACACCGATCAGCAGCAGCACGGTGCCGCTGATCACCATCCACTCGTTGAAGTTCCCGTGGGTGTTGCCCTGCCCGATCATCGGGTACAGCAGCGCGAGACCGCCCAGCGGCAGCAGCAGTCGCCACCACAGCCGGCGGCGCGGCGGCTTGGCCGTACGGACCACGCCGAGCGGTTCGATGACGACCCCGCGCAGTGCGAACAGCGTCACCAGGACGGCCGCGGCCGGTACGGCGACGGCGACGAGCGCGACGAGCAGGCGCGACGGGTTGAGGTCGCTGGGGAACACACTGATGTCCCGCACCACCAGCAGCCCCGCCGACTGCCGTCCGGCCAGGAAGAAGAGGGTGCCGAGGGCGAGCCCGAGCAGCGCCCCCGCGAGTGCCTCGCCGCCCGCGACCCGGCGCGCCATCCGGCCGTCCGCCCCGACCAGCCTGAGCGCCGCCAGCCGACGATCGCGCCGCTCGCCGCCGAAGCGCACGGCGGCCGCGATGAACACGCCGACGGGCAGCAGCAGCACCACGAAGATGATCATGATGAGCAGGAGCAGGATCGGGTCGAGCCCGTCCTGCTGGTGCCCGGGGGAGGGCCCGAAGTAGCTGATCCGCTCGACGGAGCCGCTCGACAGACGGCTCTCCAGCCCGGTCGCCCCCGCGTAGTAGGCGAGTTCGGCGGGCCCGATGACCCCGGAGTGTCCGATCGTGCCGACGACGCGATAGGGCAGCCGTTCGCGCAGCAGCTTGCCGGAACCGGACTTCAGCAGCTCCTGCAGCGCGGGCGAGACGACCATCTCGCCCTTGCCCGGGAACTTCGCGACGCCCGGTGGCAGCGGCGCCTTCACGCCCTCGGGCTCCAGCAGCCGACCCCGCACATCCGTACTGCGGAACGTCGTGTCGGCCCTGCCGATGATCAGCGTGTCGGCCTTCTTCGGCAGCACCTTCCCGCTGTATGTGAAGTCGTCCCGGGCGGTGCTGCGCTTGTCCCGCGCGGACAGGGCGTTGGGTATCGCCGTGGTCAGCAGCAGCAACGCCACCCCGAGCCCGACACCCACGGCCGTCAGCAGGGCCCGGGTCCACCCCTCCCGCCCGCCGGCGAAGGCGAACCGCACCCCCATGGCCAGGTCCCTGGCCCACCGCCGGGCACTCATACGGCCCGCTCCATGTCCCGGGACTTGCCGTCGCGTACGACGATCTCGCGGTCCGAGTAGGCGGCCACCCGGGCCTCGTGCGTGACGAGGACGACGGCGGCGTTGGTGGACCGGGCGGCGTCCGTGAGC
>NZ_BAAASG010000015.1:0-277409 GCF_039532765.1 Streptomyces longisporus | reverse complement strand
CCCACAATCGAACAACCCACTCCGGCTACGGCCACCGGCCTGAGCTGTTGAAACCCAATTAGGAGACTTACGTGGCCATCCGCGTCCTACTGGTCGACGACCAGCCGCTGCTGCGTACCGGCTTCCGGATGATCCTGGAGGCCGAGCAGGACATCGCGGTCGTCGGCGAGGCCGGAGACGGCCTCCAGGCCCTCGACCAGGTGCGGGCGCTGCAGCCCGACGTGGTCCTGATGGACATCCGTATGCCTCGCATGGACGGTGTGGAGGCGACCCGGCAGATCACCGGGCCCGGGCGGGACGGTCCGGCGAAGGTGCTGGTGCTGACCACGTTCGACCTCGACGAGTACGTGGTGGAGGCGCTGCGGGCGGGGGCCAGCGGCTTTCTGCTGAAGGACGCGCCGGCCAACGAGCTGGTGCAGGCGATCCGGGTGGTGGCCGGCGGCGAGGCCATGCTGGCGCCGAGCATCACCCGGCGGCTGCTGGACAAGTACGCCACGCATCTGCCCTCCGGGGACGAGCCCGTGCCGGACACGCTGCACACGCTGACCGAGCGCGAGGTGGAGGTGCTGAAGCTGGTGGCCCGCGGGCTGTCCAACGCGGAGATCGCCGCCGATCTGTTCGTCAGCGAGACCACCGTCAAGACGCACGTGGGCCATGTGCTGACGAAGCTGGGGCTGCGTGACCGGGTGCAGGCCGCGGTGTATGCGTACGAGAGCGGGCTGGTGCGGCCGGGCGCGCAGTAGCGGCAGCGGTACGACACGAAGGGCGCCCTCTCGCACGGAGGGCGCCCTTCGTCTGCGTACGGCCGTCGCTCAGCCCTTGCTGAGT
Source organism: Streptomyces longisporus (assembly GCF_039532765.1). Lineage (NCBI taxonomy): Bacteria > Bacillati > Actinomycetota > Actinomycetes > Kitasatosporales > Streptomycetaceae > Streptomyces > Streptomyces longisporus. The sequence continues at coordinate 276,581 of NZ_BAAASG010000015.1, read as the reverse complement.
TCCCAGAAGCGGAAGACGGTCGACGCGTCGAGGCAGTACTCGAGGCCGTAGACGTTCTGGCGGGTGACCGCGTACTGCTTGGCCTGCCAGACCGGGAGGACGGGCAGCTGGTCGGCGACGATGTCCTGCAGCCTGCCGTAGTCGTTGTCGGTCGCGGCGCGGTCGCTCTCGGCGGCGGTGCGCGGGATGAGGGTGCCGGTGATCGTGCTGTTGCTGTAGTTGTTGCTGAGCACGTTGCCCCGGCCGAAGAAGGGCGCCGTGAAGTTGTCGGCGTCCGGGTAGTCGGGCACCCAGCCCTTCACGTACACGCCGTACTTGCCCTTGGCGATGTCCTTCTCGTACTGGTCGAAGGCGACGGACTTGACGTCGGCGTCGAAGAGGCCGCTGGCGTTGAGCTGCCCCGCGATCGCCTTGAGCTCCTGGTCGGTGGCCGGGCCGTAGCGCGAGGGGGTGGACCAGAGGGTCAGCTTGACCTTGCCGGTGATGCCCTCGTTCCGCAGGGCGGCGGCGGCCTTCGCTGGTGAGGGGCTGGCGCCGTAGGTGTCGAAGAAGGCCGTGTTGTGGCCGGCGATGCCCGCCGGGATGATCGAGTACAGGGGGGTGGCCGTGCCCTGGTAGACGTCCTTAATGAGGGCGTCGCGATCGAGCAGATAGGCGATGGCCTTGCGCACGCCGAGCTTTCCGGCGACCGGGTCCTTCATGTTGAAGACCAGGTGCTGGACCTCGGCGCTGCTGCCCTCGACGACCTCGGCCTTGGAGCTGTTGTCGGCGTTCTCGATGTCGGCGATGTCGCCCGCGCTGAGCCCCCGGTAGGCGATGTCGATGCTGCCGTCGAGCAACGCCTTCTTCAGGGCGGAGGGTTTGCCGTGGAAGAACTGCAGCGTCACACCGGAGTTCTTCGTCTTCGCGTTGCCCTTGTAGTTGTCGTTGACCGAGAAGACGGCCTTGTCGGCGCCGAACGAGTCCAGCTTGTACGGGCCGGAGCCGACCGCCTTGCCGTCCTTGCGCAGCTTGGTCCCCTCGTACTGGGTGTGGTCGACGATGGAACCCGCACCGGAGGCGATCTTGCTCGGGAAGGTGGCGTCGGGCACCTTCAGCCGGAAGACGACGGTCCTGGCGTCCGGCGCCTGGACCTTGTCCAGCATGGGGAACATGATGGCCGGACCGGCGGCGTCGTTGATCTTGAGCATCCGGTCGAAGGAGAACTTGACGTCCTCGGAGGTGAGCGGGTCACCGTTGCTGAACTTGAGGCCGTCCTTGAGGGTGCACCGGTAGACCTTGGTGGAGGTGTCGGTGAAGCCGCACGACTCGGCGGCTTCCGGCTCGGGCTCGGTGCCTCCGTCGGGGAAGCTGAGCAGCGACTGGAAGACGTTGTTGAACAACAGCCAGGAACCCGGGTCGTAACCGGATGCGGGGTCGGTCGCCAGGACGTCGTCCGACATTCCCATGACGACGGACGAGCCGGTCCCCCCGGAATCCGAGCCACCCGTTCCACAGCCGGTCAAAAGGCCGGAGGCCAGCCCCGCCACTACGGGCAGGACTGGCCACTGGTTACGCATGTTCACTGCATGTGCCTTCTCGTCGGGTTCGGAACCCCGGGGCCACACTCCCCGGGCCCCGGGGACGAGAGAGATCAGCCGCTCACGCCACGGCCGAGCTCCCACAGCTGAAGGGTCGAGGAGGAGTTGAGCGCGTACGCGGTCCCCGTGACGTCGCCGCGGGCGGCGACGTACTGCTTGCCCTGCCACAGCGGCAGGATCGGGACGTCGTCGGCGACGATGTCCTGGATCTCGGTCAGGTTGGAGGAGGCCGCCATGCGGTCGGCCTCGCGGCGGGACGCCGGGATGAGCGTGTTGATGATCTTGCTGTTGCGGTAGGGCAGCTTGAGGAAGTTGTCCGTGTCGAGGAACGGCGCGAGGTAGTTGTCGGCGTCCGGGAAGTCCGGGAACCAGCCCATGCCCCAGACGTCGTACTTGCCCTTGCGCTCGGCCGGGACGAAGGTCGTCCAGGGCGAGCCCTGGATGTCGACGTTGAACAGCCCGCTGTCGTTGAGCTGCTTCTGAAGGACCTCGAACTCCTTCTTGGTGCCCGAGCCGTAGTGGTCGGTCGTGTAGTGCAGCGTCAGCTTGACCGGGGTGGTGATGTTGGCGGCGGTCAGCAGCGCCTTGGCCTTGGCGGTGCTGGGGTCGCCGTACTTGTTGAAGAACGAGTTGGAGTGGCCGGTGATGCTCGCCGGGACCAGCGAGTACAGCGGCTCGGCCTGGGTGCCGTACACCTTGGCGACGATCTCACCGCGGTTGATCAGCTGGGCCATCGCCTGGCGGACGGCCTTGTTCTTCACGGTGGGCGCGTTGGTGTTGAAGGCGAGGTAGCGGATCTCCAGACCCGACATCTCGACCAGGTCCTCGTTGCTGTCGGTACCGGCGGACAGCTTCTGGATCTGCTCCGGCGCCATGGTGCGGGTCATGACGTCGATGTCACCCTTGTCGAGGGCCTTGCCCATCGCGTCGGCGTCCGCGTAGGAGATCATGTCGACCTTGGAGTTGTTCACCTTCAGCGTCCCCTTGTAGTGGGGGTTCTTGGTGAACGTGGCCTTGACGATCTCGTCGTTCTTGACCTCGGCGGAGAGGGTGTACGGGCCGGATCCGTCGACGTCGAAGCCGTCGCGCAGCTTGTTCTTCTGGTAGTCGACGGGGTTGATGATGCCCGCGACCGGAGTCGACAGCTTGTACGGGAAGGTGGCGTCCGCGGTCTTCAGGTGGAAGATGACCTGGTTGTCGCCCTGCGTCTCGACGGTGTCGATGGTGTTCAGCAGGGCGGAGACCCCGGAGTCGGCCTTGATGGCGCGGGCGCGGTCGATGGAGTACTTCACATCGGCCGCGGTGATCTTGTCTCCGTTGGAGAACTTCAGGCCGTCGCGCAGCGTGCAGGCGTAGCGCTCGTTGCCCGAGTCGGTGAAGCCGCAGCTCTGCGCGGCCTCGGGCACGGGCTCGCCCTCGCCCTTCGGCTGGATCATCAGGGTCTGCACGGTCTGGCGCAGGATGTTCCAGGTGCCGACGTCGTACGCGTACGCCGGATCGAGCGGCGCGGGTGCGTCCTTCGTGGCGGTGAACCGGTCCGTGGTGCCGACGGCGATCGCGTCCCCGCCGCTGCCGCTGCTGTTGGAACTGCCACAGGCGGCGAGCACGGGCGCGAGCAGGCCGACCACGGCCGGCAGCACCAAAGTCTTGCGGTTCATGCTCGTGTTTCTCCAGAGCTGTTCAGGTCCGTGTATCCGGCATGCAGGGGTGTCGCGGCGGATCACGGGGGTAGAGGCGATGGTTCTCGCGACGAGATTAGTCCGCACCAGCACGGCGGTTCGCAGTCACCGGAGTTGAACCCCCATCACGCAGCGAAACCGGTTGCGGACAGACCGAAAACCCGACCGGGGAAGGATTCGTGCAGCGTTCCATCAATCGGGACACAAGGGCACGTCCTCGCACCCCGAAACGGGGCGAAGAGCACAGCCCGCACGACCTGTCGAGGCCCGGGTGAGTGGGGAACCTCACATTCCCAATCGCAGGGATCGGCGCCGGAATTGGACCATCCATCGCGCTTCGAATTCTTTCGTACACCAGCCCTGGGAATTCATGTCCTATCAGCTCTGCACGCTGGGTGAACGCTCAGCGCATTTCCGTCATCGAGGGGCGATCAGTGGGTGATCAGAGCGTGATCAGTCCGCGCAGAAATGCCAGGTCGACGTCTTCGAGGGAGGTGACGACGGTGCGCCGGGCGGCGGGGGCGATGGGGGCGACGGAGGGCACCACGACCACATGGCAGCCGGCGGCCTCGGCCGAGGCGACACCGGTCGCGGTGTCCTCGACGACCGCGCATCTGGCCGGGTCCACGCCGAGTCCGGCGGCCGCGGTCAGATAGGGGTCGGGGTGCGGCTTGGTGCGCGGCACCTCGTCGCCGGCCACCGACAGGGCGAAGTGCTGGGGGCCCAGCGAGGCGAGCACGCGGTCGATGATGCGCCGGTGGGAGGCGGAGACCAGGGCGGTGGGGATCTCGTACTCGGCCAGTTCGGCGAGCAGCCTGGCGGCGCCCGGCATCAGTGGCAGGGCGCGGTCGATGCGGTCCTCGAAGCCCTGGTTGAGCAGCACCGTGAGCTCGGCGAGGGTGATGTCGGCGCCGGTGGCCTCGATCAGGAACCCCGCGCTGCGGGTCATGGGACCGCCGACCACGACATGGCGCCAGGTGTCGTCCAGGGTGTGGCCGAGGCCGGCGAAGACCTCGACCTCGACGTCCCACCAGAAGCCCTCGGTGTCCACGAGGGTTCCGTCCATGTCGAGGAGTACGGCCTGCAGGGCTGAGCCTTCGGCCGTACGGGTTCCGAGCGCGGGGACCGTACTGGTCATCCGGGCGCACCTCCTTGAGGGGCGAGCAGGCCGGTTCCCGCGCGGGGAACCGGCCTGCAGTGGACCGACCAGTGTACGACTGTTGCGGCCGAAGCGCCTCGTTTATCCGGCGTGGTCCGGGGCACACCGTGTATACCGCCGGGGGCCGCCGTGACGTGCGCCGATGTGCCCTCGGGCGGCCTTTTCGCCGGCCTTTTCGACGGGCTTTCAGCGGGCGTTGAAGTACTTCGCCTCGGGGTGGTGGATCACGATCGCGTCCGTGGACTGCTCCGGGTGGAGCTGGAACTCCTCGGAGAGGTGGACGCCGATGCGCTCCGGCTGGAGCAGGTCCGCGATCTTGGCGCGGTCCTCCAGGTCGGGACAGGCGCCGTAGCCGAGGGAGAAGCGGGCGCCCCTGTACTTCAGGGCGAACATGTCCTCCATCTGGCTCGGGTCCTCGCCGGCGAAGCCCAGCTCCGAACGCACCCGCGCGTGCCAGTACTCGGCGAGCGCCTCCGCCAGCTGCACCGACAGGCCGTGCAGTTCGAGGTAGTCGCGGTAGGCGTTGGCCTCGAACATGCGGGCCGTCTCCTCGCCGATCCGCGAGCCCACGGTGACGACCTGAAGGCCGACGACGTCGGTCTCCCCCGCCTCCTCCGGGCGGAAGAAGTCCGCCAGGCACAGCCGGCGGCCGCGGCGCTGCCGCGGGAAGGTGAAGCGGGTGCGCTCGTTGCCCTGCTCGTCCAGGATGATCAGGTCGTCGTCCTTGGAGACGCACGGGAAGTAGCCGTAGACCACGGCCGCTTCCAGCAGGTTGTCGGTCTGCAGCCGGTCCAGCAGACCGCGCAGCCGCGGCCGGCCGTCGGTCTCGACGAGTTCCTCGTACGTCGGTCCCTCACCGGTGCGGGCCTGCTTGAGGCCCCACTGGCCCTTGAACAGGGCGCCCTCGTCGAGCCAGGACGCGTACTCCTTGAGCTGGATGCCCTTGATGACGCGGGTGCCCCAGAACGGCGGGGTGGGGACGGGGTTGTCGGTGGCGACGTCGGAGCGGACGTGCCCCTCTTCCGGGCGCTCCTCCACCTCGACCGCCGGAGTCGCCCGCACCCGGCGCTGCTTGAGCTCGGGCAGCTTGGCGCCGGGCACACCGCGCTTGACGCCGATCAGTGCGTCCATCAGGCGCAGGCCCTCGAAGGCGTCCCGGGCGTAGCGGACTTCGCCCTCGTAGATCTCGTGCAGGTCCTGCTCGACATACGCCCTGGTCAGCGCTGCACCGCCCAGGATGACGGGGAAGTCCGCCGCCAGGCCGCGCTGGTTGAGCTCCTCCAGGTTCTCCTTCATGATCACCGTGGACTTGACCAGGAGCCCGGACATGCCGATGACGTCCGCCTTGTGCTCGGCGGCGGCCTCCAGGATCGCGGAGACCGGCTGCTTGATGCCGAGGTTGACCACGTTGTAGCCGTTGTTGGACAGGATGATGTCGACGAGGTTCTTGCCGATGTCGTGGACGTCGCCGCGCACGGTGGCCAGCACGATGGTGCCCTTGCCCTCCGCGTCCGACTTCTCCATGTGCGGTTCCAGATGGGCGACCGCGGCCTTCATGACCTCCGCGGACTGCAGCACGAACGGCAGCTGCATCTGACCCGAGCCGAACAGCTCACCGACGACCTTCATGCCGTCCAGGAGCGTCTCGTTGACGATGTCCAGGGCGGGGCGCTCCCGCAGGGCCTCGTCGAGGTCCGTCTCCAGGCCGTTGCGCTCGCCGTCGATGATGCGCCGCTTGAGGCGCTCCTCCAGCGGCAGCGCGGCCAGCTCCTCCGCCTTGCCCGCCTTCAGCGACTTCGCCGTGGCGCCCTCGAACAGCGCCATCAGTTTCTGGAGCGGGTCATATCCCTCGCTGCGCCGGTCGTGGATGAGGTCGAGGGCCGTCTGCACCTCTTCCTCGGAGAACCGGGCGATCGGCAGGATCTTCGAGGCGTGCACGATCGCCGAGTCCAGGCCCGCCTTGACGCACTCGTCCAGGAAGACGGAGTTGAGCAGGATCCGCGCGGCCGGGTTGAGACCGAAGGAGATGTTCGACAGGCCCAGCGTGGTCTGCACGTCGGGGTGGCGGCGCTTGAGCTCGCGGATCGCCTCGATGGTGGCGATGCCGTCCTTGCGGGACTCCTCCTGACCGGTGCAGATGGTGAAGGTCAGGGTGTCGATGAGGATGTCCGACTCGTGGATGCCCCAGTTGCCGGTCAGGTCGTCGATGAGCCGTTCGGCGATCTCGACCTTCTTCTCGGGGGTGCGGGCCTGGCCCTCCTCGTCGATGGTCAGCGCGATCAGCGCGGCGCCGTGCTCGCGGGCGAGCTGGGTGACCTTCGCGAAGCGGGATTCGGGGCCGTCGCCGTCCTCGTAGTTGACGGAGTTGATGACCGCGCGCCCGCCGAGCTTCTCCAGGCCGGCCCTGATGACGTCGACCTCGGTGGAGTCCAGCACGATCGGCAGGGTGGAGGCGGTGGCGAAGCGGCCGGCCAGCTCCTCCATGTCCGCAACCCCGTCGCGGCCGACGTAGTCCACGCACAGGTCCAGCATGTGGGCGCCCTCGCGGATCTGGTCGCGGGCCATCTCCACACAGTCGTCCCAGCGGCCGGCCAGCATGGCCTCGCGGAACTTCTTCGAACCGTTGGCGTTGGTGCGCTCACCGATCGCCAGATACGAGGTGTCCTGACGGAACGGCACGCTCTGGTAGAGGGAGGCGGCACCCGGCTCGGGCTGCGGGCTGCGCTCGGTCGGGGCGAGGCCGCGGACCCGCTCGACGACCTGACGCAGATGCTCCGGGGTGGTGCCGCAGCAGCCGCCGACCAGGGACAGACCGTACTCCCGTACGAAGGTCTCCTGGGCGTCGGCGAGCTCCGGCGCCGTGAGGGGGTAGTGGGCGCCGTCCTTGCCGAGGACCGGGAGGCCCGCGTTGGGCATGCAGGACAGCTGGATGCGCGCATGGCGGGCCAGGTAGCGCAGGTGCTCGCTCATCTCGGCCGGGCCGGTCGCGCAGTTCAGACCGATCATGTCGATGCCGAGCGGCTCCAGCGCGGTGAGCGCGGCGCCGATCTCCGAGCCGAGCAGCATGGTGCCGGTCGTCTCCACCGTCACCGACACGATCAGCGGGACCTCATGGCCGGCGGTCTCCATCGCCCGGCGGGCGGCCAGCACGGATGCCTTGGTCTGCAGCAGGTCCTGGGTGGTCTCGACGAGGAGCGCGTCCGCGCCGCCGGCGAGCAGGCCCTCGGCGTTCTGCTGGTAGGCGTCGCGGATGGCGTTGAACGTGGTGTGGCCGAGGGTGGGCAGCTTGGTGCCGGGGCCCATCGAACCCAGCACCCAGCGCTGCCGACCGTCGCGGGCGGCGTACTCGTCCGCCGTCTCGCGGGCGATGCGGGCGCCGGCCTCGGACAGCTCGGCGACGCGCTCGGGGATGTCGTACTCGCCGAGCGCGGTGAGGTTCGCGCCGAAGGTGTTGGTCTCCACGCAGTCGACACCCGCGTCGAAGTACGCGGAGTGCACCGAGCGGACGATGTCGGGGCGGGTGACGTTGAGGACCTCGTTGCAGCCCTCCAGCTGCTGGAAGTCGTCCAGCGTGGGGTCCTGCGCCTGCAGCATGGTGCCCATCGCTCCGTCGGCGACCACCACTCGGGTGGCGAGCGCCTCACGGAGCGCGGACACACGGGTCCGGCTGTCGGCGGAAGGGGTCAGTGGCGACGAGGCCATGAAGGGGCTCCCTTAGGGTGCGACGGCTGTCGGCTTTGCGCGGTCCGTGGAACTCTCCGCGGTGGGCGCACCCCGCCAGAGTAACCGGGACGGCCGGGGATGGTCAGGGGCGTCCACGGGACGGACGAGGATGACGGGCAGGTCACTCCCGGGATACCAGTGACACAACAGAACCCGACGGATACGGACCGACCATTAGCGGGAGGTCGACATCGACCGGTAGTGTTCGACATTGCCGAACAGCGGCAGCGACGTCGCACGTCGACGGTCGAAGGGGACGGAGGCAGTACGGCGATGGCACGGAACATCCAGTCGCTCGAACGGGCGGCCGCGATGCTGCGGCTGCTCGCGGGCGGCGAGCGACGGCTCGGCCTCTCGGACATCGCCTCGTCACTGGGCCTCGCCAAGGGCACCGCCCACGGGATTCTGCGCACCCTCCAGCAGGAGGGTTTCGTCGAGCAGGACGACGCCTCCGGGCGCTATCAGCTGGGCGCCGAGCTGCTGCGCCTGGGCACCACCTATCTCGACGTGCACGAGCTGCGGGCGCGCGCCCTGGTGTGGACGGACGACCTGGCCCGGTCCAGCGGGGAGAGCGTGTATCTCGGTGTCCTGCACCAGCAGGGCGTACTGATCGTGCACCACGTCTTCCGGCCCGACGACAGCCGTCAAGTGCTGGAGATAGGGGCCATGCAGCCCCTGCACTCCACGGCCCTCGGCAAGGTCCTTTCGGCGTACGACCCGGTCGCGCACAGCGAGGCCATGGAGGCCGACCGCAAGCCCTTCACCGACCGGACCGTGTGCGAGCAGGAGGACTTCGAGCACATCCTCGACATCTCGCGGGCGCGTGGCTACGCCGCCGACGTCGAGGAGACCTGGGAGGGCGTCGCCTCGGTGGCCGCACCCATCCACGACCGGCGGCGGATGCCGGTGGGCGCGGTGGGCATCACCGGCGCGGTGGAGCGGCTGTGCCGGGACGGCGAGCTGCGCCCGGAGCTGATCGCCGCGGTGCGGGACTGCGCCCGTGCGGTGTCGCGGGATCTGGGCGCCGGACGGTTCTGAGAGGCGCGGCGGAACGCAGGAGTGGGCCGGGGCGCCACATGGCGCCCCGGCCTTCGTCGTGCCCGGGCAGCGCCCGGCGGACCGCCCGGTCGGTACGCCGGGTGCTTGTTACCCGTCCGTACGCACCTGACCTGCAAGATCGACAGCTCACAGCAATCGATAACGATCGCATTTTCGCCAACACAGGCCCTTGACGGACACCTGACGCCGGAGCAAGACTCCCGTCCATCGGTCGGCATTGTCGAACACCTACCGGCAATACGCGCTAGAGTGTGACAACGCCAAGGGCCGGTATTCGCTCTCACCCCCGAGGGCAGCTCGAACTCCCGGAGGGACCCGGGGTTCGGTCCCCTGGACGAAGGACAAAGGAGTCGCGGGTGTCCAGCTCCGACATCTTCATCGGCGAGACCATCGGTACCGCCATACTCATCCTGCTCGGCGGCGGTGTCTGCGCCGCCGTGACGCTGAAGGCCTCCAAGGCCCGTAACGCCGGCTGGCTGGCCATCACCTTCGGGTGGGGCTTCGCGGTACTCACGGCGGTCTACACCTCGGCGCCGCTGTCCGGCGCCCATCTCAACCCGGCCGTGACGCTCGCACTCGCGCTCAAGAAGAACGGCATCGCCTGGAGCGACGTCCCGGTCTACTGGGGCGGGCAGCTGCTCGGCGCCGCGATCGGTGCGGCTCTGGTCTGGGTCGCCTACTACGGTCAGTTCCACGCGCACCTCACCGACAAGGAGATCGTCGGCGGTCCGGGTGCGCAGGCCACGGCGGCCAAGGCCGTCGAGGCCCAGGAGAAGGGCGCGGGCCCGGTCCTGGGCATCTTCTCCACCGGCCCCGAGGTCCGGGTCGCCTGGCAGAACGTCGCCACGGAGGTCATCGGCACCATCGTGCTGGTGCTCGCCGTCCTCACCCAGGGCCTCAACGACAGCGGCAAGGGCCTGGGTGTCCTGGGCGCCCTGATCACCTCGCTCGTCGTCGTCTCCATCGGTCTGTCCCTCGGCGGTCCGACCGGCTACGCGATCAACCCGGCCCGTGACCTCGGTCCGCGCATCGTGCACGCCCTCCTGCCCCTGCCCAACAAGGGCGGCTCCGACTGGGGCTACGCCTGGGTCCCGGTCGTCGGTCCCCTGATCGGCGCCGCGATCGCTGCAGGCATCTACAACGTCGCTTTTGCTTAAGAGCACCAGCCTTCACCGCACTTAAACAGCACCGCGCCGTACAGACAGCCCCTATCCAAGGAACTTCAGGAGCACACCGTGACCGACGCCCACACCGCCGGCCCCTTCATCGCCGCGATCGACCAGGGCACCACCTCTTCCCGCTGCATCGTCTTCGACCGCGACGGACGTATCGTCTCCGTCGACCAGAAGGAGCACGAGCAGATCTTCCCGAAGCCGGGCTGGGTCGAGCACGACGCCAACGAGATCTGGACCAACGTCCAGGAGGTCGTCGCCGGAGCCATCCAGAAGGCCGGCATCACCCGTGACGACATCAAGGCCATCGGCATCACCAACCAGCGCGAGACCACGCTGCTCTGGGACAAGAACACCGGTGAGCCCGTCCACAACGCCATCGTCTGGCAGGACACCCGCACCGACGCCCTGTGCAAGGAACTCGGCCGCAACGTCGGGCAGGACCGTTTCCGCCGCGAGACCGGTCTCCCCCTCGCCTCCTACTTCGCCGGCCCGAAGGCCCGCTGGCTGCTCGACAACGTCGAGGGGCTGCGGGAGCGCGCCGAGGCGGGCGACATCCTCTTCGGCACCATGGACACCTGGGTCATCTGGAACCTGACCGGTGGTGTCGACGGCGGCAAGCACTACACCGACGTCACCAACGCCTCCCGCACCATGCTGATGAACCTGCACACGCTGGAGTGGGACGAGAAGATCGCCGAGTCCATCGGCGTCCCGCTGGCGATGCTGCCGGAGATCCGCTCCTCCGCCGAGGTCTACGGCGAGATCAAGGGCGGAAAGCTGGGCGATCTGCTCGGCGGCATCCCGGTCGCCTCCGCGCTCGGCGACCAGCAGGCGGCCCTGTTCGGCCAGACCTGTTTCGCGGAGGGCGAGGCCAAGTCGACGTACGGCACCGGCACCTTCATGCTGCTGAACACCGGCGAGAAGATCATCAACTCGTACAGCGGCCTGCTGACCACCGTCGGCTACCGCATCGGCGACGAGAAGCCGGTCTACGCCCTCGAGGGCTCCATCGCCGTCACCGGTTCGCTGGTGCAGTGGATGCGCGACCAGATGGGCCTGATCTCCACCGCCGCAGAGATCGAGACGCTCGCGCTCTCGGTCGAGGACAACGGCGGCGCCTACTTCGTGCCGGCCTTCTCCGGTCTGTTCGCCCCGTACTGGCGCTCCGACGCCCGCGGTGTGATCGCCGGCCTGACCCGGTACGTCACCAAGGCGCACCTCGCGCGCGCCGTCCTGGAGGCCACCGCCTGGCAGACCCGTGAGATCACGGACGCCATGACCAAGGACTCCGGCGTCGAGCTCGCGGCCCTCAAGGTCGACGGCGGCATGACCTCCAACAACCTGCTGATGCAGACCCTCTCGGACTTCCTGGACGCGCCCGTGGTGCGCCCGATGGTCGCCGAGACGACCTGCCTCGGTGCCGCCTACGCCGCCGGTCTCGCCGTCGGCTTCTGGACCAGCACCGACGACCTGCGTGCCAACTGGCGCCGGGCCGCCGAGTGGACCCCCCGCATGGACGCGGAGACCCGCGACCGTGAGTACAAGAGCTGGCTCAAGGCCGTCGAGCGGACGATGGGCTGGCTCGAGGACGAAGAGAGCTGACGAGGGCTCCGCATAGGCCCTCGAAAGCTCTGATGAGGAGTAAGAACCCGAAATGACCAGTCAGTCCACCCTGCAGTCCGTGCCTGCCCTGGGTACGCGCCCGGCCTCCGGCTCCAACCCGAGCCGCGCCGAGACCCGGGAGCAGCTCGCCAAGGCGTCGTACGACCTCCTCGTGATCGGCGGCGGCATCCTGGGCATCTCCACCGCCTGGCACGCCGCGCAGTCCGGCCTCAGGGTGGCGCTGGTCGACGCCGGCGACTTCGCCGGCGCCACCTCTTCCGCCTCCTCCAAGCTGCTCCACGGCGGTCTGCGCTATCTGCAGACCGGCGCGGTGAAGCTGGTGGCGGAGAACCACTTCGAGCGCCGTGCGGTCTCTCGTCAGGTGGCCCCCCACCTGGCGAACCCGCTCACGTTCTACCTCCCCGTGTACAAGGGCGGGCCGCACGGCGCTGCGAAGCTCGGGGCGGGCGTCTTCGCCTACTCCGCGCTCTCCGCGTTCGGTGACGGCGTCGGCCACCTCCTGTCGCCCGCGAAGGCGGCGCAGGACGTGCCCGAGCTGCGCACCGAGAACCTCAAGGCCGTCGCCGTCTACGGCGACGACCAGATGAACGACGCGCGCATGGCGCTGATGACGGTCCGCGCGGCCGTCGAGGCGGGTGCGGTCGTCCTGAACCACGCCGAGGTGACCGGCCTCCGGTTCACCAAGGGCCGGGTGACCGGCGCGGACCTCAAGGACCGTACGACGGGTGACGAGTTCGGTGTCAACGCCCGTCTGGTGCTGAACGCGACCGGTCCGTGGGTCGACCACCTGCGCCGCATGGAGGACCCGAATGCCGCGCCGTCGATCCGGCTGTCGAAGGGCGCGCATCTGGTCCTGAAGCGGACCTCTCCGTGGAAGGCCGCGCTCGCCACCCCCATCGACAAGTACCGCATCACCTTCGCCCTCCCCTGGGAGGACATGCTGCTTCTCGGCACGACCGACGAGGAGTTCGAGGGCGACCCGGCGGACGTCTCGGTCACCGAGAAGGACATATCCCAGATCCTGGACGAGGCCGCGTTCTCCGTCCGGGACCAGCAGCTCAGCCGTGACCTGATCACGTACTCCTTCGCGGGTCTGCGGGTGCTGCCCGGCGGCCCCGGCGACACGGCGAAGGCCAAGCGCGAGACGGTGGTCACGGAGGGCCGCGGCGGGATGCTGTCCGTCGCGGGCGGCAAGTGGACCACCTTCCGGCACATCGGCCGTACGGTGATGCAGAAGCTGGAGGCGCTGCCGGGCGCGCCGCTGGGTGACGACTTCGAGCCCATCTCCTCGCTCCCGAAGAAGCTGCCGCTGCCGGGTGTCGCCAACCCGCGTGCGGTCGCCCACCGGCTGCTGGTGGACAACCCGGCGCCCGGTCCGCGGATGGCCGCCGACACCGCCAAGCACCTGGCCACGCACTACGGTTCGCTGTCCTTCGACATCGCCCGCCTCGCCAATGAGAACCCGGAGCTGGGCGAGCGTGTCCACCCCGACGCTCCGGAGATCTGGGCGCAGGTGGTGTACGCCCGGGACAACGAGTGGGCCGAGACGGCGGACGACGTGCTGCGCCGTCGCACGACGCTGACGATCCGGGGCCTGGCCACGGACGAGGTCCGCGCCAAGGTCCAGGACCTGCTCGACAAGAAGTGACCTCGCGTCGGCCCCTTCCCTGACCAGGGCCGGCACGATCGGGGACCGGTCCCTCTCCCCTAGGGGCCGGATCCGCGAGAGGGGCGACTCCGCGCCGACGGAGCCGCCCTTTTCGCGTGTGCCCGTCGTTGTCAGTGGCGGATGTTTTCATGGGCGCATGAACATCGATCAGGCCACTGCCGAGGATCTCGCCGCGCTCCGTGCGGCGTTCGGCGTGGACGACGGCGGGGAGTCGGCGCTCGGCTGGGAGGCGGTGCGCGCCTTCGAGGCGGAGCACGGGGTGGCGCTGCCGGAGCCCTACCGGACGTTCGTGGCGGAGGTGTTGGACGGATCGTTCCAGGGGCCGCCGGAGTACGGGCTTCTGGGGCTGGCCGAGTTGCCCGACGACTGGGGGGACGACGGGTCGGGCCGGAAACCGGGCGAGCCGTTCCCGCTCACCGCGGCATGGCTCTGGGAGGAGGACGAGGGACCGTACGAGGACCCCGAGGCCGCCATCGAGCGTGTCCTCGGCCACGGGTCGGTCGTGCTGGGGACCGACGGGTGCGCGATGAACTGGCATCTCGTCGTCAGCGGCCCTCAGCGCGGGCACATATGGCACATCACCGATGTGGGCGCGATGCCGTTCGGCTCGGAGTTCGGCTTCACGACCGCCGAGCCCGGCTTTGCCGGCTGGGTGGCGGCCGGCAAGGAGTGGTTCGACGCCCCGTCAGCCCAGTGAGGCGACGAGCTCGCGTACGGCTGCCACGTACGCCAACTCCTCGCGGCGCAGGATCAGTTCGCGTCCCAGCAGCAGGGCACGCCGGAACGCCGGTAGCGGTTCCGCCAGGGTCGTGAGGTCGGTCAGGTGGGCGAAGCCGATGATGCGGCGGATGACTTCCGTGCCGGCGTAGCCCAGTGACTCCGTCCAGATGCGTCGTCGAAGAAGGTGCCACACTCGGGTGGGCCACAGGCGGCGGAACTCCGTCTCGAAGGCCTCCCCAGGAGGGGCTGAGCTTGTCGGCGTGGTCGGACAGGGTGCCCAGCGCGCGTGCCCGTTCCTCCGAGACCAGGGCGTTGGCCCAGTACAGGCTGAGGTCGAAGCCGGTGTGCAACCTGGAACCCGGGTGCGGAATCGCGCCGGTGCCCCGGCTGCTCGGTGCCGGAGTGACCGTCGGGCTCGGCACCGACGGAGCCGTCAGCTCCAGCACGCCGGACGTGCTGGGGGCGGTGCGCCAGGCGGCCCTGGTCCACAAAGCGGGCGGCGACGCCACGGTGGTCGGCACCGAGCAAGCCGTACGCATGGCGACGATCGAGGGGCCGGGGGCGTTGGGGCTCGCCGACCAGCTGGGCTCCCGTCAGGCGGGCAAGCGGGCCGACCTGATCGTCCTCGACCTGGGCGCCCCGCACCTGCGGCTGCTGCACGACGCTTGGTCCACGCTCGCGTATGCGGCACACGTCGACGGACGTACCGGACACCGTCGTGGACGGGCGGGTGCTGATGCGGGACCGTGGCCTGAGGACTCTCGACGAGGGCGCCGTCCTCGCCGACCTGGAGGTTCTCGCCCTGAGCTGAGCATTCGGCACCCCGTTCAGCCCACTGAACCCCCATAATGAGCTGATACATCGGATGTCTGAACGACAGGTCTGAACGACAGGGAGGCCGCCCATGGCAGTCACCGACGAGGCGATCGAGAAGATCAAGGGAATGATCGTCTCCGGCGCGCTGCGCCCCGGCGACCGGCTGCCCAAGGAGAGCGAACTGGCCGCCGAGCTGGGCCTGTCCCGCAACTCCCTGCGGGAGGCCGTGCGGGCCCTGTCGCTGATCCGGATCCTGGACGTGCGGCAGGGCGACGGAACGTATGTGACCAGCCTCGATCCGCAGCTGCTGCTGGAGGCACTGAGCTTCGTCGTCGACTTCCACCGCGACGACACCGTGCTGGAGTTCCTTGCGGTGCGCCGCATCCTGGAGCCGGCCGCCACGGCGATGGCCGCGTCCAGGATCAGCGAGCAGCAACTGGACGCGCTGTCGGCCCAGTTGGAGAAGCTCGGGGACACCCCGTCGGTGGAGGAGCTGGTCGCCTGTGACCTCGACTTCCACCGGGGCATCGTGCAGAGTTCCGGCAACTCGGTGCTCTGCTCGCTGCTGGACGGCCTGTCGGGGCCGACCACCCGGGCCCGCATCTGGCGCGGTCTGACCCAGGAGGACGCGGTCAGCCGCACCCTGCACGAGCACCGGGCGATCCTGGCCGCCCTGCGCGACCGGGACGCGGAGGCCGCGCGGTCCTGGGCGACGGTGCACATCGCGAGCGTGGAGCAGTGGCTCCGCTCGACGCTCTGAGCGGCTTCCCGCACGGGGGCCCGCGACGGCGATCATGGGTGTTCGAGGGCCCCGGACGGGGCAGTGATCCGTTCACTCCCCCGTGCAAGGGGGCTGCTGGCGCCCCCGCGGAACGCCGTAAGGTTGTGTGGTCAAGCGAGGGCACGTCGGAAGGAGGCCTGGGTGATCGAGCTCGAGGGGGTTCCCGAGCTGATCGACCCGGTCATGGTGGCCGCGTTCGAGGGCTGGAACGATGCCGGCGACGCCGCCTCCACCGCGGTCGCGCATCTGGACAGGGAGTGGAAGGGCGAGGTGTTCGCGGCGCTGGACGCCGAGGACTACTACGACTTCCAGGTGAACCGCCCCACGGTGTGGATGGATGCGGGCGTGCGCAAGATCACATGGCCCACGACAAGGTTGTCGGTCGTCCGTGTCGGCGGCGAGAAGCCGCGCGATCTCGTACTCGTCCGAGGTATCGAACCGTCGATGCGGTGGCGCTCGTTCTGCAACGAGCTGCTGGGCTTCGCGCACGAACTGGGTGTGGAGCTGGTGGTGGTGCTCGGCGCCCTGCTGGGCGACACCCCGCACACCCGGCCGGTCCCGATCAGCGGCACCACGTCCGACGCGGACCTGGCGCAGCGCATGGACCTGGAGGAGACCAAGTACGAGGGTCCGACGGGCATCGTCGGCGTCCTCCAGGAGGCCTGTACGCACGCCGGTGTGCCGGCGGTGTCGCTGTGGGCGGCCGTGCCGCACTACGTGTCGCAGCCGCCGAACCCCAAGGCGACGCTGGCCCTGCTGAACCGCCTGGAGGACCTGATCGACGTGCGCATCCCGCTGGGCGAACTGCCCGAGGACGCGCGCGCCTGGCAGGTCGGCGTGGACCAGCTGGCCGCCGAGGACAGCGAGGTCGCGGAGTACGTCCAGACGCTGGAGGAGGCCCGGGACACCGCGGAGCTGCCGGAGGCGTCGGGCGAGGCGATCGCCCGCGAGTTCGAGCGCTATCTGCGGCGCCGGGACGGCTCAGGTCCGTCCAGCGGCGGACACGCGACCGCGGACGGCAGCGACAGCACGTCGTATCTGCGGGACAACCCCAGCGGTCGTACGAAGCCGCCGAAGCCACCGAAGCCGGGGCCGGACGACGAGGAGTCGTCGGAGGACTAGCCGGGTCGACCGAGTTGAGGGCGGTGCGCAGCTTGCGCACCGCCCTCTTTGCGTTCTGTCGCCCCGCGCCATGGCTGTCGCCCCGCCCCACGACTGACAACTCTGCAGTCTTTGGCCGGTTTGCTACGTGACATCTGTTTCAGGACGGATTGCACGCGCTACCCAATTCAACTTGTTTTCAAACCGAGTTGGTGAATACGGTCTGGACGCCTCGCCGAGACCGTGCTTGGTTGTGCACCGATGGCGCACCCGCACGGACCGAAGGGAGCGGTACCGATGAGCGACCAGGTACAGCCGGCGCAAGGGCCGGGAACGTCCGGGCCGGGGCCCGACGGAGCGGGATTCACCTATCGAGGAGCCGAGCGGGAACTGATCGTCGTCGCCCGTCCCGAGGCCCGGCTGCGCGCCCAGGCCGAGGGTGTCCGCTCGGCCGCGGGAGCCGACGTCTCCGCTCTGAACATGTTCCTCGGCGATGAACAGCTGGCGCTGGAGCCGCTGTTCGGCAGCGAGGAGCGGCTGCAGCAGTCCGCCGCCCCGAGCGAGGGCAACGTGCCCGATCTCGCGATGTTCTACCGGGTGCGCGGCGGCGAGAGCCGGGCGGAGGAGCTGCGCTCGCGGATCGCCGCGCTGCCGGGCGTCGACACGGCGTACATCAAGCCCGGCGCCGTACCGGCGTCCCTGGCGGAGGAGAGCGGCCGGCTGAAGGAGGGTTCGCCCGTCACCCCCGACTTCAGCAGCCGGCAGGGCTATCTGCGCCCCGCGCCGGAGGGGATAGACGCCCACTGGGCATGGCAGCGCCCCGGTGGGTCGGGTCAGGGGGTGACGGTCATCGACGTCGAGGGCGCCTGGCAGTTGGGCCATGAGGACCTGGCCGCCAAGCTGGCCGGCGTCGTGGTCGGCACCCCGCTGACCGACCTCGCCTGGCGCAACCACGGCACCGCCGTGATCGGCGTGATCGGCGGCGGCCCCGGCGAGTACGGCGTCAACGGCATCGTGCCCGAGGCGGTGACCGCCGCCGCGTCCGTCCAGGGCATCGGCACGGCGGCCGCGATCCATGCGGCGGCCGACCGGCTCGGCCCCGGCGACGTCGTACTGGTCGAACTGCACCGCCCCGGACCGCGGTTCGAATACGCCGAGCGCGACGACCAGCGCGGCTATGTCGCACTGGAGTGGTGGCCGGACGACTACGCGGCCATCCGGTACGCCACCGCCAAGGGCGTCCTCGTCGTCGAGGCGGCCGGCAACGGCGGGGAGTCGCTGGACGACGCGGTCTACGAGCGCCGCCCGGACGAATTCCCCCAGTGGTGGCGCAACCCGTTCAATCCCTCCAACCAGTCCTCCGGTGCCGTCCTGGTGGGCGCGGGCGCACCGCCGCCCGGCACGCACGGCCGCGATCACGGCCCGGACCGCTCCCGGCTCGCGTTCTCCAACTACGGCGCCCGCCTTGACGCCCAGGGCTGGGGCCGCGAGGTGACGACCACCGGCGGCTTCTGGGACAAGCCCGGCGATCTGCAGGGCGGGCCCGAGGAGATCGCCTGGTACACGGACACGTTCTCCGGTACCTCCGCCGCCTGCCCGTTGGTGGTCGGCGCCCTGGCCGCGCTGCAGGGCATGCTGAAGGCGGCCGCCCAGCAGCCGATGTCCCCGGAGCGTGCGCGGGCCGTGCTGCGGGCCACGGGCTCCCCGCAGCAGGACGCGCCGGGCCGGCCCGCCTCGCAGCGGATCGGCAACCGGCCCGACATCAGGGCGGCGGTCACGCATCTGCTGCCGGAGGCGGTCGGCTCGGGCCAGGCCGAACGGTACTGGGACGAGCTGCTGCCCTACCCCCGTGAACTCCCGCCCAGGCTGAGGCTGTTCGTGGCCGGTGCCTGGCGGAACCTGAACCACCCGTCCCCGGAGATCCGCCAGGCGGTGCACTCCGCCTTCGCGGGGGGACGGCCCGACGTCCGAGTGTGGTTCTCGGACGACGAGATCGTCGGCCTGGTCGTCACGGGCTGACGAATCCCAACCATCAAGGGAAGGTGACACCCGTATGAGCACCACCCCGCAGATGAGCCAACTGGGACAGCAGCAAGGCCAGCAGTTCCCGAGCACGTCGCCCTACCAGCAGTACCAGCAGCAGCCGTTCGGGCAGCAGCAGCAGCCCATGGGTATGGGCGTGGGCATGGGTTCGCTGGAGCAGCTCCAGCAGCTCGGCCAGCAGCAGCCCTTCCAGCAGCTGCTGCAGCAGCTCGGCCAGCACCAGGGCTACGGTCAGCAGCAACAGCAGCAGCACGAGCAGCAGGTGCAGCAGCAGCTCCACCAGATCGCCCAGGTCGCCGTGCAGCACGTTCAGCAGCAGGTCCAGCAGCAGGTGCTCCAGGCGGGCATCGCGGACGGCTACATCGACGTCGTGCAGCCGCTGCCGGGCCAGCCCAGCCTGATCGCACTGCGCATCCAGGGCCAGTTCAGGATCTTCGCCAACCCGAACCCGCAGACCCATGACCAGGTCCAGGAGGCGTTCGCCTTCGGCCACCAGGTGGTCGGCATCTGGGACTCGGGCTCACCGAACGTCCTGCGCAGCATCCAGGTGCGCAGGATCTGACCGGGCCCGATGACACGAGGGGCGCTTCCTCCGCGGAGGAAGCGCCCCTTTCCCGTGCCTTGGTGACCACAAGGCTGTGGTGACTACAGGGCCACGCCCAGCAGAGCGTCCACCGCCCGCGACACGACACCGGGTGCGCCGATGTCCGTACCGCCCTCGGTGTCCTGCAGTGCGGCCCAGCGGTCGACCGCGGCGAGCGCGGCCGGGGCGTCCAGGTCGTTCGCGAGGGCCTCGCGGATCTCCTCGACCAGGGCCTCGGCGGGCGGCCCGTCGGGCCGGGAGACGGCGGCGCGCCAGCGCCCGAGCCGCGCCACGGCGTCCTCAAGGACCTGGTCGGTCCACTCCCAGTCGGAGCGGTAGTGGTGGGCGAGCAGCGCCAGCCGGATCGCGGCCGGGTCCACCCCGTCGCGCCGCAGCTTGGAGACGAAGACCAGGTTCCCCTTGGACTTGGACATCTTCTCGCCGTCGAGGGCGACCATGCCGGCGTGGACGTACGCCTTGGCCATGGGGAACTCGCCGGTCAGCACCTGGGCGTGCGAGGCGCCCATCTCGTGGTGCGGGAAGGCGAGGTCGGAGCCGCCGCCCTGCACGTCGAAGGTCATGCCGAGGTGGTCCAGGGCGATGGCGACGCACTCGATGTGCCAGCCGGGGCGACCGCGGCCGAGCGAGGCGCCGTCCCAGCTGGGCTCGCCCTCGCGGGCGGCCATCCACAGCATCGGGTCGAGGGGGTTCTTCTTGCCCGGACGGTCCGGGTCGCCGCCGCGCTCGGCGGACAGCAGCCGCATGGCCGCCGCGTCCAGGCCCGAGACCTTGCCGAAGTTGGGGTCGGACTCCACGGAGAAGTAGATGTCGCCGTCGAGTTCGTAGGCGGCGCCCGCGTCCCGCAGCCGCTCGACGAGCGGCACGATGCCGGGTATCGCCTCGACCGCGCCTATGTAGTGCTGCGGCGGCAGCATCCGCAGCGCGGTCATGTCCTCGCGGAACAGGGCCGTCTCCTGCTCGGCGAGGGCGACCCAGTCGACGCCGTCGCGGTGCGCCCGCTCCAGCAGCGGATCGTCCACGTCGGTGACGTTCTGGACGTACTGAACCTGCCGCTTGGTGTCGAGCCACACGCGCTGAACGAGGTCGAACGCGTTGTAGGTCGCCGCGTGACCCATGTGGGTCGCGTCGTACGGCGTGATGCCGCAGACGTAGATACGGGCGACGGGACCGGGGTCGAGGGAGACCAGACCGCCGGTCGCGGTGTCGTGGATCCTCAGGTCGCGGCCCTGACCAGGCAGGGCGGGGACCTCGGAAGCGGGCCAGGCATGCATGTCATGAGCCTAACCGGACGGAAGTTCCGTATACGAACCGGACCGGGCCGGATGGCCGGTAAGGCCCTCTTGCGTGACACCCGCCGGTCTGCTTCTATACGGGCGGCCAGGGAATCGCAGGCCACTCGCCGCTCGGCTCGGGATGCTTCCCCGTCTCCAGGAGTACGGCGACACGCGCGCGCGTGGCGTCGAGTTCGGCCTCCGTGATCAGGGCCGCCAGCCGCATGGCCAGGGCTCCCTGCGCGGCCAGGGCCTCCTGGAGGGACTTGAGGACGTCCACCGCCTCCGGGGCCAGCGGCTCCCCCGCCCACCCCCACAGCAGCGTCCTGAGCTTGTTCTCGGTGTTGAAGGTCACGCCGTGGTCGATCGCATACAACCGGCCGTCGGCCGTGGGCAGCAGATGGCCGCCCTTGCGGTCCGCGTTGTTGATCACGGCGTCGAGCACGGCGAGCCGGCGCAGCCGCTCGTCGTCGGCGTGCACCAGCAGCGCCGTCTTCCCCTCGCCGACCTCGGCGAAGCCGATCGCCTTCCAGCCCGGCTCCGGCTCCTCACCGTCGACCAGGGCGAGCAGCTCGGCCTCGGGGCTCACCTCGATCCACAGCTGGACCATCCCCTCGCCGTACGGCCCCTCCCGCAGCACGGTGGGCGGCACGAGGCCCCAGCCGGTCGCCTCGGAGACCTCGTAGGCGGCCACCTCGCGCCGGGCGAGGTTGCCGTCGGGGAAGTCCCACAGCGGCCGCTCGCCGGCCACCGGCTTGTAGATGCAGGCCTCTTCCCGGCCCTCGTGGGAGATCGTGCAGTACAGCGCCGCGTTGGACGCCTCGCGGATCCGGCCGCGCACGGTGAGCTCGCCGTGGGTGAGCAGGTCAGCGAGCGGCTCGTCGGTCGTCACGCTCCGCGGCGGTATCCGTTCTGGCGCGGACATACGTGTCCTTCCGGGTCGAGCGGGAGGCTGCACAGCGGGCACGGCGGCCGCCCGGCGTTGACGACGTCGAGTGCGCGCTTGGCGAAGGCCCGTGCCTGCGCGCCGGTCAGCCGGACCCGCAGCATCGGGGGCCCGTTCTCCTCGTCCTGGAGCAGGCGCTCCTCCGCCTCCGCGAGGTCCTCCTCGGAGTCGGCGTCGAGCTCCACGAGGGCCTGCGCCTCGACGATCATGCGCTGTTCCTCGCCGTCCCAGGCAAGGGCCATGGTGCCGACCCGGAACTCCTCCTCGACGGGGGTGTCCAGTGGATCGGTGTCGGAGATCTCGGTGGAGGCCACGGCCGGGACGGCTGCGCTGCCGCCGCTGCGCCGTACGACCTCGTCGAGCAGTTCGTCCATGCGCTCGGCAAGGGCGGCGACCTGGGTCTTCTCCAGGGCCACGCTGGTCACGCGGGGGCCCGCGGTGGCCTGGAGGAAGAACGTACGGCGTCCGGGCATACCGACCGTACCGGCCACGAAGCGGTCCGGGGGGTCGTAGAGGAACACCTGACGGGACACGTCCTGTCTCCTGGAATTCGTGGATCGACATCGGACCGGATGACCGCACGGCCTGCTGGTGCGGACGGGTGCGGCGCTACTGCGACCGCTTCACCCTACTGCGCCCGACGATCACGGTGCGCCCGCACCGCCCCCGACCGTGGCGTCGCCGGCCGGGGGTTCCTCGCGCGGCGCCAGCGATGCGAAATCGCCGGTGTCACCGAGTCGTACGAGAAACGGCCTCAGACGTGTGTAACGGATCGCGGTGATGGAACACGGTTCAACGGAAATCCTCTGGAAAAGGTCGAGATGAAGTCCGAGTGCCTCCGCGACGAGCGACTTGATGATGTCGCCGTGCGAACACATCAGGTAGACGGCGTCGGCGCCGTGGTCGCGCTCCACGCGCGCGTTCCATTCTCGTACGGCTTCGGCGGCGCGGGTCTGCATCGCGCGCATCGATTCGCCGCCCGGGAACGCGGCGGCCGACGGGTGCGCCTGTACGACCTCCATCAGCGGCTCGTCCTTGAGCTCGGCGAGCTTGCGGCCGGACCAGTCGCCGTAGTGGGCCTCCCCGATGCGCTCGTCGGTGTGCGCGGTCAGCTCGGGGCGGGCGTCGAGGAGCGGCCGGATCGTCTCCTGGCAGCGCTGCAGCGGGCTGCTGACGACCTCGGAGATCGGCAGCCCGGCGAGCCTGCCGGGCAGGGCGGCGGCCTGCGCGGCGCCGCGCTCGTCGAGGGCGATGCCGGGCGTCCAGCCGGCGAGCACCCCCTCGGTGTTGGCGGTGGAACGTCCGTGCCGGACCAGGATGAGCGTGGGCATGCGGCCAAGAGTAGGCATACGACGGGGTGCATCGGCGGGCCCGGGGCGGGAGAATACGCTCCGTGATCGTCGACTGCGCCATCTACCGGGACGGGCGTCGGACGGAGGGGCCCGCGGACTTCTCGCACGCCCTGGCGCAGTGCCGACGCGGGCGGGACGCCTTCGTCTGGATCGGCCTGTACGAGCCGACGGAGAAGGAGTTCGACCGGGTCTCGGAGGAGTTCGGGCTGCATCCGCTGGCCGTCGAGGACGCTCTGAACGCGCATCAGCGGCCCAAGCTGGAGGTGTACGACGACTCGCTGTTCATGGTCCTCAAGCCGGTCGGCTACGAGGCGAAGAGCGACATCGTCACCGCCGGGGAGGTCATGGTCTTCATCGGTGACTCGTTCGTGGTGACGGTGCGGCACGGCGAGGAGGCGCCGCTCGCAGCCGTGCGGCACCGGCTGGAGGAGGAGCCCGAAATGCTTCGGCACGGCCCCACCGCGGTGCTGTACTCGATCGCCGACGCGGTGGTCGACCACTATGTGGAGGTGGCCGGCGAGCTGGGCACCGACCTGGAGGAGCTGGAGACGGAGGTGTTCTCGCCGACCGGCGGGGGCTCGCGGCACACCGCGTCCCGCATCTACGCCTTCAAGCGGCAGATCCTGGAGTTCCGCAGGGCCACGGGCCCGCTGGCGCAGCCGCTGGCCCGGCTGGCGGGCGGAGGCGTCTTCAGCACCCGGGTGCCCTTCGTGCACGAGAAGGCGCAGCCCTTCTTCCGGGACGTGAGCGACCACCTGACGCGCGTGAACGAGTCGGTGGAGGGCCTGGACCGGCTGGTCTCGGACGTGCTGTCGGCACATCTGGCACAGATGAGCGTGCGGCAGAACGACGACATGCGGAAGATCTCCGCGTGGGCGGCCATGGCGGCGGTCCCCACGATGATCGCTGGGATCTACGGCATGAACTTCGACCACATGCCGGAGCTGCACTGGCGGGTGTCGTACCCGGCGGTGATCCTGGCGATGGCCAGCCTGGAGGTGCTGCTGTACCGCCTCTTCAAGCACCGGGGCTGGCTGTAGCTCAGGCGAACTCGGGTGCCGTCCTTGCGGTTCCGCCCAGTGCGTCGCGCCGCTCGGGCATGCTCAGGCTCACCATGCGCCGCCAGCCGGCGAACCGCTCGTAGGCGTAGACGGCGTGGATGCCGGCGGCGAGCAGCGCCGACTTGGCCCTGGGCCAGCCGAGGATGCGCCCCATGTGGTCCATGACGGCGAGGCTGACGTCCCGGTAGATGCGGATCTCCGCGAGCGCGCACTCCCGCAGTGTGCGCTGGATGGCGCGGCCGTGTCCGGCGTGTGCGAGGCGCAGCAACTCCTCGTGGCAGTAGGCCAGGTGGTTGTCCTCGTCGTCGGAGATCATCCGCACCGCGCGGCCGATGTCGGGGTGGTCGGCGAAGTGCCGGCGCAGCAGCTCCATCTGCTCGGAGGCGCGCTGCTCGGTGACCCGGCTGTGGGAGAGGTAGGTGACGATGTCCTGCACGGTGAGCGGTTCGTCGTTCCTGAGCTTGTCGTGGGGGAGCCCGATGCCGTTCTTCTCCAGGAGCATCGTGTAGTCGGTCTCGGGCGGTACGGGGACGGGTTCGAGGCCGCGCTTCTTCATCAGGGCGTTGAAGATCCGCCCGTGCTTGTCCTCGTCCGCGCCGTGCCGGGTGATCTTGGGGGCGAGGTCGCGTTCGCTGTCGGGGACCAGCGCGGCGATCCGCCCGTTCTCCCAGCCGCCCTGGGACTCGCCGCTGGCCGCGATGGAGCAGAACAGGGCGAACGACTCGTCGTCGTCGAGGATCTCCTGGAAAAGACTCCTGGCCGAAAGCATCGTGGGCACCTCTCTGCCGGTCTCGAACGAGTCAAATGCGGCGCTGGAGGTGCTGCAACAGCTGTGTCGGAGGACTCGGCCGAAAGGAGGACGCAAGGGGTCGCATCGGAGGCGTAACCGCGCGCGGCCGGGCGCGTTGTTCTCCGTGACGGCCGTGGCGGGGAAGACCCCCGAGCCCCCACCACGGCCGCAGAGACTTTTCCCCGCCGCCCCGGAGCGTGCGTTACGCCAGTCCGGCGCGCTCCAGGGCCTCGGTGCCGGCGCGGAGCGAGGCGACCCGCTCCTCCAGCGTGAAGCCGGCCGGGTTGAGGCTCAGGGTGGTCACCCCCGCCGCCGCGTACTCCTTCATCCGGTCCGCGATGCGGTCCACGGAACCGAGCAGCGCCGTCTTGTCGATCAGGTCGTGCGGGATCGCGGCCGCGGCGCCCTGCTTGTCGCCGGACAGGTACTTCTCCTGGACCTCGGCGGCCGCCGCCTCGAAGCCCATGCGCTGGGCCAGCTGGTTGTAGAAGTTCTGCTTGGCGCTGCCCATGCCGCCGACGTACAGGGCGGTGTAGGGCCGGAACGCGTCGGCGAGGGTGGCCACGTCCTTGTCCTCGCCGACGGAGAGCGGAAGCGTCGGGCAGACGTCGAAGCCGTCGAGGGTCTTGCCGGCCTTCTCCCGCCCGGCACGCAGGTGTTTGATCGTGGTCTCCTCGAGGTGCTCGGCCGAGGGGAAGATCAGCAGGGCGCCGTCGGCGATCTCACCGGTCTGCTCGAGGTTCTTCGGGCCGATCGCGGCGATGTACAGCGGGATGTGCTCGCGCTCGGGGTGCACGGTCAGCTTGAGCGGCTTGCCCGGCCCGCCGGGCAGCGGCAGCGTCCAGTGCTCGCCCTCGTACGACAGCCGCTCGCGCGTCATCGCCTTGCGGACGATGTCGACGTACTCACGCGTGCGTGCCAGCGGCTTGTCGAACTTGACGCCGTACCAGCCCTCGGAGACCTGCGGGCCGGAGACGCCGAGGCCGAGGCGGAAACGGCCGCCGGACAGCGAGTCGAGGGTGGCGGCGGTCATCGCGGTCATCGCGGGCTGGCGGGCCGGGATCTGGAAGATGGCCGACCCCACGTCGATGCGCTCGGTCTGGGCGGCGACCCAGCTGAGCACGGTGGCCGCGTCCGACCCGTAGGCCTCGGCGGCCCAGCACACGGCGTACCCGAGGCGGTCGGCCTCCTTCGCGACCTCCAGGTTGTCCGCGTCCATTCCGGCACCCCAGTAGCCGAGGTTGATCCCGAGCTGCATGCCGATACCCCTTACCGATCAGTAACGTCCCTGTCGGCCCGACCCTAGCGTGCGGAAACTGGTTGTCCACAGGCCCCCACGCCGAAGGGCCGGGCCAGTAATCTCGGCGTTCATGGAGCAGAGGTATCTCGGCCGGACCGGCCTTCGCGTGTCCCGCATCGGACTCGGCACGCTCACCTGGGGCAGGGACACCGACGAGCACGACGCCGCGGACCTCTTGAAGACGTTCTGGGAGGCGGGCGGGAGCCTGGTCGACACGGCGGACGTGTACGGCGACGGGGAGGCCGAATACCTGCTCGGACGCCTCATAGAAGGCCTGGTTCCGCGGCGGGACCTGGTGATCTCGACCAAGGCGGGCAGTGTGCCGGACCCGGACCGCCGGGTCGACGGCTCGCGCGGGCATCTGCTCTCCGCGCTGGACGCCTCACTGGCCCGGCTCGGCACCGACTATGTCGACGTCTGGCACATCCACGCCTTCGACCCGCACACCCCGCTGGAGGAGACCCTGCAGGCTCTCGACCTTGCGGTCAGCAGCGGCCGGGCGCGGTATGCCGGCGTCTCCAACTTCTGCGGCTGGCAGCTCGCCAAGGCGGCGACGTGGCAGCTGGCGGCGCCCGGGCTGCGGACCCGGTTGGCGGGCACGCAGATGGAGTACTCGCTGCTGCAGCGCGGCGTCGAGCGCGAGGTGCTGCCGGCCGCGCTGGACCTGGGCATCGGCCTGCTGCCGTCCTCGCCGCTGGGCCGCGGGGTCCTGACGGGCAAGTACCGGGGCGAGGCCGTGCCGTCCGACTCGCGCGGCGCCTCCGAGCACCTGGCACCCTTCGTCGCGCCGTACCTCGACGACACCGCGAGCCGCATCGTGGACGCCGTGCAGACCGCGGCGGACGGGCTCGCGGTGACGCCCCTGCAGGTCGCCCTCGCGTGGATCCGCGACCGGCCCGGCGTGGCCGCGCCCATCGTCGGTGCGCGCAACTCCCAGCAGCTCACGGCGGCATTGTCAGTGGAGGCCCTTAGTCTTCCTGACGAGATCTGCCGGGCGCTCGACGACGTGTCGGCGCCCGTGCACCGCTATCCCGATCACGACTGGAGCACGCTGTGAGCACGGAGCCCGAGCCCACCGAGGACGCAGAGAACGCCGAGCCGGGGACGCCGGGCGCCGCGGGGCCGAGCGGCGAGGGCGCGACCGCGGCGGACGGTGACGGCGCATCGGCCACCCAACTGTCCGAAGCCGAGGCCGAGCTGGCGGCCCAGCGGCTGGAGCGGGAGCGGATCGAGCGGCGCAAGGCCGAGAAGGCGGGGCCGGTCGAGAGCGGCGCGAAGCTCAGCGGGAAGGCCGCGGATCTGCTGGCCGCCGTCCGCGCCGTGGAGAGCGGCGCGAAGCCCGTGGCCACCGTGTTCAGTGAGTCCGCTCCGCGCCGTCCCGCCCCCGAGCCGGTACGGCGTCAGCAGCCGACGCCCCCGGCCGCGCCCGCTGCTGCGGCGCCGGAGGCCGTCGACGCGGTACGGCGCGTGCTGAGCGCCGGCGGCGCACCGGAGGCGCTCGCACCGCAGGTCGCCGCCGCTCTCGGCGAGGGTGCGGAGGACGTTCTGCGGGAGGACCCCTGGCTGCTGTTGCGCGTCGGCGGTGTGCGGCCCGAGCAGGCCGACGGCTTCGCGCGGGTGCTGCTGGGCGCGGAGTGCGGTCCGGACGACGAGCGGCGGGGCCGGGCGCTGACGGGGTGGCTGCTGGAGCAGGCGGCCCTCGCCGGGCACACGGCGCTGGAGATGCCTGCGCTCACCGCGGCGCTCACCCAGCGGGGCGTGCCCGACGCCGACGCGGCCGTGCAGAGCGCTGTCGCGGAGGGCGAGGCCCTGGTCTTCCAGGACGCCCTCGACCCGACCGCTCCGGCACCGGAGACGGCCGAGGAGGCCGAGGAGCGTCCGGTACGGATCCTGGTGGGCCTTGAGCGGTACGCGCTCGCGGAGGAGAGCCTCGCCGACGGACTGGCCCGCCTGATCAACTCGGTCCCGAAGGAGGACGGTTCGGCCGAGGCCTGGGAAGAGGCCGCCGCCTCCGCACCGGACACCGCCGCCGAACTCGTCCGCGCGGTCGCAGGCCACGGCCTGGTCCTGCACACCGGCGGCGAGGCCTCCCTGACCGAACCGGCGGCCCTGCTGCAGGCAGCCACCACCCTCGGCCTGCGCGCCTGGGCGGCCACCCACACCCCGACCGGCCGCGACCGCTTCGCAGCACTGTGCGCGGGGCGCCCCGGCTCGGTGCCGGGCGGCAACGCGGCGCGTGGCGCCGCTGGGGAGCCCGCGGTGACGAGCAGTGGCGTGCCCACCAGCAGCACACCGGGCGGGCGAGCGGGGAACGGCCCTGCGGCCGGCGGCAGCGCGGCGAGTGGCGCCGCTGGGGAGCCCGCCGTGACCGGCAGCACACCGGGAGGCCCCGCAGGCAACGAGCCGGTGCCGGGCGGCAGCACGGCGGGCGGAACTGCGCCTGGCACGGGTGCCGCCGGTGTCGCCACCGTCGCCGGGCTGCTCTCGGGTGACGAGGGGCCCGGGCGGGATGCGGACGGGGCGTTGGACCTGGATCTCCTCGTGGTGCTCGACGCGCCCCAACTGGACGTCGAGACGGGGGCCCTGCTCGTCGAGTCGTTGCCCGACGGTGCCCGGCTGGTGCTGGCCGGGGATCCGGGGGTGCTGTGGTCGGCGGGGCCCGGGCGGGTGTTCGCCGATCTGCTGGCGGCGCGGGTCTGCCCCCGGATCGCCTCGCGGCGGCCGGACCTCGGCCCGCTCGGCGAGCTGGTCTCCGGTATCGGCATCGGTGAGCTCAACCAGGTCGAGGCCCCCGGCAAGGAGGTCGTGATCGTCCCGGTGCGGGACGCGGGCGAGGCGGTCCACCGGACCGTGCAGCTCGTCGCCGACTCGGTGCCCCGGGCGATCGGCGTGCCGCCCGAGCAGACCGTGGTGATCACCCCCGGCCACGGCGGCGCGGCCGGCACCCGCGCGCTCAACGCGGCACTGAAGGAACGCCTCAACCCCGGCCCGGGCCGCTTCGCCGGCTTCGACCCCGGCGACCGGATCGCCTACTCCCCCGCAGCGGGCCGTACGACAACGGGCAAGGTCGTGACGGCCGACGCCGCCGGGTTGCATCTGTCGTGTGCGGGCGCCTCCGTCGTCGTACCGAAGGAGCGGGTGGAGCAGTCCGTGCGGCACGGGTGGGCGCTGACCGCGCACCAGGCGGTGGGCAGCAGGTGGCCCGCGGTGGTCGTGGTGCTGCCCGGGGACGCGGCGCAGTCCCTCAGCCGCCCGTGGGTCTACACGGCGTTCGGCAGGGCGGACCGCCACCTCTCCGTGGTCCACGGCGTGGACCAGGCACTCCCCCGTGCCGTGGCCGAGGTCCCGGCAAAGCCCCGCACGACCCGTCTGCCGCTCCTGCTCAGCACCCAGGTACCGGCCACCGGCTGACCGAGGGGCCAGACCAAACGGCGGCGGCGTTCACGGAGGTCATCCGTGAACGCCGCCGCACAACGGTCCGGCCCCGCGCTAGCGGTCCGCGTCCAGTGGTTCCAGGTCCTCGTCGCCGTCCAGGTCGGTGTCGAGTTCGTCCTCGAGGTCGTCGTCGGTCACGCCGGCGAGGCGGCCGTCGTCGATCTCGTCGTCGAAGACCGCGCTGACGTCGAAGCGGCAGACCACCCGCTGCGGATCGATCTGCTCGAACGGCGCCTCCAGCCAGTCCCCCGGCTCGGCGGGTTCGTCCGCGGCCGTCACCCACAGCGTGGAGTCGCCCTCCTCGAGACCGAACTCCTTGTGCCGCGAGGCGATCTCGTCCGGTTCGAACTCGCCGAACAGCACGCCCAGCGCCCCGTGCACGGTCGCGGAGGTCTCCGCCCCCCGACCGTCGTCGTCCGCCGCCTCCACCCGCTGCGCCTGCGCCAGCAGCCGATGCTGATCCGCCACGGCATAGTCGCGGCGGATCAGCACACTCAGCGCGTTCGGCTCCTCGGGGCCCGTGTACGGCGGCAGCGTGTCCTCCGCACCGGGGATCTCGAAGGGCGTGACCTCGTCGTAGCGGTCGTAGAGCAACTCGTCGTACGTCTCGGCGGCCGCGGCGAGCTCGTTGAACGCCTCGTAGACGGCCTGGTCGTCCTCCCCGGACCTGCGTTCGACCGCGGCCAAGTGACGGTCGAGCGCGGTCTTGACCGCCTCGGCAGCGGCTCGTACCTCGGCAGCGGTGGGCTGCGCAGCATCAGACATAGTGCAGACGCTATCCGTACCGGGCCCCAGCCCGCACAATAGATGCGATGCCGGAATACGAATTTGTCGACGTGTACGTACCGCGCGGGGTCTCCCGCAAGGACGCCACACGCCTGCTGACGGACCATGCCGAGTACGGACACTGGGAGTTGGACCGTCTGAGCCTGCTGCGCGACGGCAGCCGCAGGGTGCGGTTGCGCCGGCGGATCATCCGCCAGGTGCGGGCCACGTGGTGAGCTGAGGCGAGGACGGAGACGACGGAAACGGAGCGGGCCCCGCCAGCACGGGGCCCGCTCCGTTCTGCGCACCGTAGGGGAAGTTTGCGGTGCTCGGCGTGGAGATGCGCCGGTTCAGACCGAAGCGCGCGCCTTGCGGTACATGACCGCACCCGCCAGCAGCGCCCCGGCGCCCACCGGGAGCACGACGCCGATCGGCAGGTCACTGCCGGTGTGCGCGAGCTGTGCGCCGCCCAGCGGCTGGGTCACCGTCTGGGTGCCCGGGTGGTTGGTGTGCGAGGAGCCGCCCGGCGTGCTCGGGTTGCCGGGGTGACCGGGGTGGTTCGGGTTGCCCGGGTGGCCAGGAGTGCCCGGGTGGCCGGGAGTGCCCGGGTGACCGGGGTGACTCGGGTGTCCCGGATTACCGGGGTGTCCGGGGTTGCCGGGGTTGCCGGGTTGCCCCGGGTTCCCGGGCGGAGGCGTCTGGTGGCCGCCGCCCGAACCGCCGTTGGTGCACTCGTTGTCCTCGGCGGCGTTGCCGATGCCGACGATGTTGACGCTGTTGCCGCAGACATTGACCGGCACGTCGACCGGCGCCTGGACGGTGTTGCCCGAGCCGATGCCGGGCGAGTCACTGGAATGTCCGCCGGCCTGGGCCCCGCCGCCGGAACCGCCGTGCCCGCCCTCATTGCTGCACTCGTTGCCCCGCGCCGGGTTGAGCAGTCCGACGACGTTGACCGTGTTGCCGCAGACGTTCACCGGCACATGTACCGGCGCCTGCACCGTGTTGCCGGACAGTACGCCGGGCGAGTCCGAGGCGGAGCCGTTCGCGCCCGAGTCGGCGTGGGCGTAACCGCCCGCCGCTGCGAGCACGCCGGTCGCCGCCATCACGGTCATCAGGCCCTTGCGGGTGACCTGTCGCATTGCTGAATTCTCCCTGCCTTCATTCCTGACCTGGAATCCCGCGAAATCCCACGCGGAAATTCGCGAAACGGCCGGTCGGCTCCGGAGCGCATGGCCGCACTCCGGAGCCGACGGGCGTGAACGACCCTCAGCGGGTCGACATCACTTGTTGATGCAGGTGTTGCCGAAGGCGGGGTTCAGCAGCCCGATCACGGAGATCGTGTTGCCGCAGACGTTCACGGGGACGTGCACGGGCACCTGAACGACGTTGCCGGAAGCGATACCCGGGGAGTGCACCGCGGCACCCTGAGCACCGGCGTCGGCGACGGCCAGGCCCGCACCCGCGAGAACCAGACCACCAGTGGCAGCCGCAGCAGCGACGACCTTCTTGAGCATTATTCCTCCTTGTTGGCAAAAGCGATCTCGTGTTGCTGATCGCATTACCTGTAACGAGGAGGAAGTAATGGAGCTACGAGCTGATGGTCGCATTCACCCTTCTCGGGCCCGTTCCGTACGCGCGGCCGATTACGAAGGTCACGAGGCGTCGATGAAGCGGTCCAGCACGCGCACTCCGAACTTCAGGCCGTCGACCGGCACCCGCTCGTCGACGCCGTGGAACATGCCGGCGAAGTCCAGCTCCGGGGGCAGCTTGAGCGGTGCGAAGCCGAAGCCGCGGATGCCCAGCTCGTCGAAGGACTTGGCGTCCGTGCCGCCGGAGAGCATGTACGGGATCGCCTTGGCGGCCGGATCCTCGGCCACCAGCGCGGACTGCATGGCATCCACCAGCGCCCCGTCGAAGGTGGTCTCGACGGCCTTGTCGGCGTGCACGTCCTCGCGCCGCACCTTCGGCCCGAGGATCTTGTCCAGGTCGGCGAGGAACTCCTCCTCGAACCCGGGCAGGAAACGCCCGTCGACGTGCGCCGTGGCCTCGCCCGGGATGACGTTGACCTTGTAACCGGCGCCGAGCTGCGTGGGGTTGGCGGTGTTGCTGAGGGTCGCGCCGATGAGCTTGGCGATGCCGCCGAGCCTGGCCAGGGTCCCCTCCATGTCCTCGGGGTCCAGCTCGGTGCCGAGCGCGTCGCCGAGTTCGTCGAGGAAGGCCCGGGTGGTCTTCGTCACCCGTACCGGGAACTTGTGCCGTCCGAGCCGTGCGACGGCCTCCGACAGTTCGGTGATGGCGTTGTCCCGGTGGATCATCGACCCGTGCCCGGCGGTGCCGGCCACGGTCAGCTTCATCCAGTGCATGCCCTTCTCGGCCGTCTGGATGAGATAGAGCCGCCGCTGCTCGTTGACTGTGAAGGAGAAGCCGCCGACCTCGCTGATCGCCTCGGTGACGCCCTCGAAGAGGTCGGGGTGCTTGTCGACCAGGTGCCGGGCGCCGAACGTGCCGCCCGCCTCCTCGTCGGCGAGGAAGGCGAGGACGATGTCGCGCGGGGGCCGGCGCCCGCTGCGCAGCCGGTCGCGCACGACCGCCAGGGTCATCGCGTCCATGTCCTTCATGTCGACGGCCCCGCGGCCCCACACGCAGCCGTCGGTGACCTCGCCGGAGAACGGGTGGTGGGTCCAGTCGTCGGCGTTGGCCGGTACGACGTCCAGGTGGCCGTGGATGAGGAGCGCGGGCCGTGACGGGTCCTCGCCCTCGATCCGGGCGACCGTGGAGGCCCGGCCCGGGTACGACTCGAAGATCTTCGAGTCGAGACCCACCTCGGCGAGCTTCTCGGCGACGTACTCGGCCGCCTCCCGCTCACCCGGCCCGGAGTGGTCGCCGTAGTTGCTGGTGTCGATCTGGATCAGCTCGCGGCAGAGGTCCACGACCTCGTCCTCGCCGGTGACGCCCCTGGCCGTGTCCGTGTCGCTCACGCTGCTTCCTCCCGCTGTCACTGCTGGTGGTTCCCCTCATCCTCCCCCTGAGTCCGGCCGCTCCCCAAGACCGGACCCCGCCCGTCACACGCCGTTCACGCCGGACGGGGGGTGAGGGGGGACCTCTCGAAAGCCTGGTAATGTTTCCTTCGTCGCCGCGGGGGAAACCCCGCACGACAGACACCTTGTCCGGGTGGCGGAATGGCAGACGCGCTAGCTTGAGGTGCTAGTGCCCTTTATCGGGCGTGGGGGTTCAAGTCCCCCCTCGGACACCAGCCGAAGCCCCCGGCCGCTCAGCGGCCGGGGGCTTCGTCGTACCTTCACGGCTGATCCGGCCGTCACCCGTCGCCCGGCGTCGTCCCCGCGCGGATTCCGCAAGATTCCCCGAGGTCGGGCGAAGTCCCAGCTCCCCCCGTGCGCTCCGGCGCGCGCCTGGCTCCGTGGCGCCCTCCGGATTTACAATTTACTTGACTCGACCTTACAGGGCTTGTTGACTGGTTCGGAGCCAGTGACTCCCAGGTGACAAGAGGTGAAGCTCTGTGAAGACCCAGGGAAGCCTGACGATGGAGCGTCGGCCGGAGGCCGTCCCGAGAGTCACACCGGGGCGCCCCCAGCCCCTGGGCGCCACCGTCGACGCCGACGGCGTGAACTTCTCGCTCTTCTCCGAGCATGCGACGCGCGTCGACCTCCTGCTGTTCGACCGCTGTGACGCGCCCCTGCCGTCCCGGGTCGTGCGCCTGCACCCCGAGCGGCACCGCAGTTTCCACTTCTGGCACTGCCATGTGGCCGGGATCGGCCCGGGGCAGGTGTACGCGTACCGGATCGACGGCCCCCGCAACACCCACCACTCGGGGGCCCGCTTCAATCACCGCAAGGTGCTCCTCGACCCCTATGCGCGGGCCAACATCAACAGCTGCTGGGACCGCACGCACGCCATCGGCGGCGGGGACAACGTGGAGCACTGCATGCGCAGCCTGGTCGTCGACCTCGACGACTACGACTGGGAGGGCGACCGTCCGTTACGGACACCGATGACGGACACGGTCATCTACGAGATGCACGTAAGGGGCCTGACCGCCTCGCCCACCTCGCGCGCCGCCCACCCCGGCACCTTCTCCGCGGTCGTGGAGAAGATCCCGGAGCTGAAGCGGCTCGGCATCACCGCCGTGGAGCTGCTGCCCGTCTTCGACTTCGACGAGACGCAGATCCTGCGCACCGGCCCGGACGGCACACGGCTGCACAACTACTGGGGCTACGACCCGTACGGCTTCTTCGCCCCGCACACCGGCTACTGCGCCGAGCCCCATCTCGCCGGGCACATCACCGAGTTCCGGGACATGGTCAAGGCGCTGCACCGGGCGGGCATCGAGGTCATCCTCGACGTGGTCTTCAACCACACCAGCGAGGGAAACGAGTACGGGCCGACGATCAGCTTCCGCGGCCTGGCCAACGAGGCGTACTACCACCTCTGGCCGCAGGACCGCAGTCGCTACATGGACTTCACGGGCTGCGGGAACGCCGTCAACGCCAACCATCCGATGGTCACCAAGTTCATCCTGGAGTGCCTGGAGTACTGGGTGACCGAGCACCATGTCGACGGCTTCCGCTTCGACCTGGCCTCGGAGATGTCCCGTGGGCCCATGGGGTACGAGATGGCCGTACCACCGGCCCTCTGGGCGATCGAGCTGTCGCAGGTGCTCGCCGAGACGAAGATCATCGCGGAGCCGTGGGACGGCGGCGGGCTGTACCAGGTCGGCCGGTTCCCGGGGAAGCGCTGGGCGCAGTGGAACGGGCCGTTCCGGGACGACGTACGGCGTTTTGTGCGCGGGGACGCCGGCCTGGTCGGGGAGATCGCCTCCCGGCTCGGGGGTTCGGCGGACCTGTTCTTCCCGCAGCAGGTGCTGCCGACCAACAGCATCAACTTCGTGACCTGCCACGACGGGTTCACCCTGAACGACCTGGTCTCGTACCAGCACAAGCACAACCACGCCAACGGCGAGTCGAACGCCGACGGTGCGCACGAGAACTTCAGCTGGAACTGCGGGGTGGAGGGCCCGACGGACTCCGAGGAGGTGGAGCGGCTCAGGGTGCGGCAGATCAAGAACTTCCTGTCGATCCTGATGCTCAGCCGGGGCGTGCCGATGCTGCTCGCCGGGGACGAGTTCCGCAACAGCCAGCAGGGCAACAACAACGCCTACTGCCAGGACAACGAGACCTCCTGGCTGGACTGGGACCAGGCGGAGAAGGAAACGGAGATACGTTCCTTCACCGAACGGGTCATCGGGCTGCGGAAGCGTTTTGGGACCTTCCGCGAGGCCCGCTTCTTCACCGAGCGCCGCAACGAGCGGGGTCAGGCCGACGTCACCTGGCACGGCACCAAGCTGCTGTGCCCCGGCTGGGACCACGCGGACGCCCGGGTGCTGGCGGCCACGCTCGGCGGCTTCGACGGCGACCCCGACCTGCATCTGATCCTGAACATGTACCACCTGGGCCTGGACTTCGAACTGCCGCCCGTCGAGGGCCACCGCTGGTTCCGGGTCCTGGACACGGCCTGCTCCGGGCCGCACGACCTGCTGCCCGCCGGCGCGGAGGAACCGGTCGACGGGGCCGTCTTCCACGCCCACGGCCGCAGTGTCGTCCTCCTTGTGGCGCTACCCGACGAGAAGGGCACGTGACGAGATGAGTGCCACCACCGACCGCCGTATCTTCTCCGACACCCTCGCGGGATATGTGACGTACCACAGCCCCACCCAGCACCGTTTCGGGCTGCGCACCTCCGACGGCCGCGAGTTCACCGTGCACCTGGCCCGCAACGTCGTCTCCCGCATCGTCCGCAACCTGGGCGACCCCTACCACGACACCACCTCGCGCACCCGGGACATGCTGGGCACCGGGCGCTTCCTGTTCGCGTACGGGATCTTCTACGAGTGGGAGGGCGGCGCGCGCTTCGAGGCGAAGGAGATCACCTTCCCCGAGGAGAGCCGCGGCCACTACGTCTTCGAGCATCCCAACTGGTGGGTGCAGCAAGCCGCGGCGATCGCCGACTTCTATCTGCGCGGCCAGTTCCCCGACGGCAAGTTCGACTGGCGCAACTACCGCACCCACCTCACCCTCGACGGGGCGCACCTGCCCGAGCACGCGGGTGCGAACGTGCGGCAGGAGACCGACACCATCTCCCGGCTGGTCTACGGCCTTTCGACCGCGTATCTGCTGACCGGCGAGGACCGGTTCCTGGACGCGGCCGAGAGCGGGACCGAGTACTTACGGCAGTACATGCGCGTCGACGACAAGCAGGACGGGATCGTCTACTGGTACCACGGCATGGACATCACTCCGACCGGGCGGCGCAAGGTGTACGCCTCGGAGTTCGGGGACGACTTCGACGCCATCCCGATGTACGAGCAGATCTATGCGCTGGCCGGGCCGACCCAGACGTACCGGGTGACCGGCGATCCGCGGATCCTCGAGGACATCGACCGGACGGTCGCCCTGTTCCAGCGGTACTTCCGTGATGAGGAGCGCGGGGGCTTCTTCTCGCACATCGACCCGATCAACCTCTCCCCCTGCGACGACGCGCTGGGCCGCAACCGTTCCCGCAAGAACTGGAACTCGGTCGGCGACCACGCCCCGGCGTATCTGATCAACGCCTATCTGGCCACCGGCCGGGAGGACTTCGCCGAGCTCCTGGAGGAGACCGCGGACACCATCGTGGCGCGCTTCCCGGACGAGCCCGACAGCCCCTTCGTGCAGGAGCGCTTCCACGAGGACTGGAGTCCGGACCGCACCTGGGGCTGGCAGCAGGACCGGGCGGTGGTCGGGCACAACCTGAAGATCGCCTGGAACCTGACCCGGATCCGGGCCCTGCACGACAAACAGGAGTACGCCGAGACCGCCCGGCGGATCGGCGAGATCATGCCGCCGGTCGGCAGCGACCAGCAGCGCGGCGGCTGGTACGACGTGGTGGAGCGGCGGGCGGACGCGGACAGCGGCATCCACCGGATGGTGTGGCACGACCGCAAGGCCTGGTGGCAGCAGGAGCAGGCGATCCTCGCGTATCTGATCCTGGCGGGAACGGCGGACGACCCCGAGTCGCTCAGGCTCGCCAGGGAGGCCGCCTCCTTCTACAACGCCTTCTTCCTGGACCACCAGGACGGCGGGGTCTACTTCAATGTGCTGGCCGACGGGATCCCGTATCTGGTGGGCACCGAGCGGCTCAAGGGCTCGCACGCCATGGCCGGCTACCACTCGCTGGAGCTGTGCTACCTGGCGGCCGCCTACACCGGTCTGCTGATCAGCCACGAGCCGCTCACCCTGTACTTCCGGCCGCGCCCCGACGACCTGCCGGAGCGTGAACTGCGGGTGGCGCCCGACCTGCTGCCGCCCGGCTCGGTGGAGCTGACCCGGGTGTGGGTCGACGGGCGCGAGCACCATCACTTCGACGCCAAGCAGCTGACCGTGAAGCTCCCCGAGAGCGACGGGCCGGTGCGGGTGCGGGTGGAGCTGGAGCCCGTTCAGATGCGCCTGCGGATGCGCAGCGAGTTCGACGGCGGCACCGCGCACGTCCGCTGCGGCGGCGCGGTCGACGCAGGTGAACTGGACAAGTTCCGCCGGGTCCTCGGTGAGGTGATGGCCGCTGGTCCCCGGCGGGTGGAGTTCCATCTGTCCGAGGTCAGCGAGATGTGCCGGCCCGCGGTCAACGAACTGCTCGTGCAGCGCACCAAGGCAGGGCTCGACGTCGACTTCGTCGTCGTGGGCGCGGTCCTGCCCGAGGTCCGCGAAGCCCTGATGGCCACTGACGCCTTCCTGCTAGAGGGCGAGGAGGACTGAACCGTGACCACCACCCTGCCCCCCGGAATCCTTGCCGCGGAGCCGGACTTCGGCCCGCCCTACGAGGTGCCCGTAGAGCCGGTGGACCTCTCGGCCTACTGCCAGGACCTCTTCGGCACCCTGAGCCGCTCCGACCAGCGGCGCTGGGGCGAGGTCTATGTCCGTGGACTGCTCGGCGTGCCCGGCCGCAAGACCCCGGCCCGCATCTCCGAGCAGGTGCTGGGCCGCCGGGCGGTCCAGCAGATCCAGCAGTTCGTCAACCAGAGCCCGTGGCCGTGCGGTCCGGTGCGCAGGCGGCTCGCCGCAGCGCTGAGCCGGGCCTTGCGCTCGGAGGCCTGGTGCGTCGACGAGGTCGTCTTCGCGAAGAACGGCGACCGCTCGGTGGGTGTGGCCCGGCAGTACGCGCCCTCGCTGGAGCGCACCGTCAACTGCCAGCTGGCGCTGGCCACTTCGCTGGTCGGCCGGCACGGCGGGGTCCCGGTCAGCTGGCGGCTGATGCTGCCGGCCCGCTGGGACCGCGACGAGCGGCTGCGCACCCAGGCGCATCTGCCGCCCCAGGAGCGCTCCCGGCCACGCTGGCGGTACATCCTGGAGGCCGTCGACGAGATGCTGGAGGAGTGGTATCTGGAGCCGCTTCCGGTGCTGGTGGACTGGCGCGGTGAGGCCGATGTGGCGCCGCTGCTGCGTGGGCTCGAGGCGCGCGGGCTGGCGTATCTGGTCGAGGCCTCGCCCAGCACCGCGGTCACCCTGCCCAGGCCGTGCGCCGGATCCCCGTACGGCAGTGGGACGTTGACGGAGCTCGCCGTGCACGCCGTCCAGCACCGCAAGCGGATGCCGATCGCATGGCAGGACCGGACGACGGCCCGGATGCGGCAGTCCCAGGTCCTGTCCGCGCCGGCCCTGTTGCTGACCGAGGCGCCCCACGGCGGGGGTGCGGGCGCCCGGTCCGCGGGGGCGCAGCCGCCGCAGCGGCCGAGGCATCTGGTCACCGACTGGCCGTACGGCCGGCCCACCCCGCGCACGTACTGGCTGACCAATCTGCCCGGGCGCAGGCTGTCGGACGTGTTGCCGCTGGCGCAGCTGCGGGCGCTGTCGGGCGAGAGCCTCGCCCGGCTCCAGCAGGACTTCGGGCTCGCCGACTTCGAGGGCCGGTCCTTCCGCGGCTGGCACCATCACGTCACGCTCGCCTCGGTGGCGATGGGCTACGACACGCTGAACCGGCCCTACCGCTGCCAGCCGACCGCGGTGAAGTCGATGTCGCCGAGGCCGGGCACGCCGTAGTTGGCGAGGCCCTTCCTGACCGCGAGCACCTGCGGGCGCTGGTAGAGCAGGACGTCGTGGCCCAGCTGCCAGATCAGGCGGTCGGCCTGGTTGTAGAGCTGGTCGCGGCGTCCTGCGTCCAGGGTGTGCACGGCGCGGCCGAGCAGGGCGTCGATCTCGGGGCTGGAAATCCTGCCGTAGTTCTCGTAGAACCGGCCGTCGCTCGGCCGCCGGTAGACGGGGTACAGGGTGCTGGGATACGTCAGGCCTGTGAATCGGAAGATCGCCAGGTCGAAATTCCCGCGGTTCAGGTACTTGGGGAGGTAGTCGTCGGCCGGGACTTTCTGGATCTCCACCGCAATTCCCACGCGCTGGAGCATCTGCTGGATCAGCTGGGAGAGGTCGAGACCAAGTCGGTTGGTGGACTGGCTGAGGACGAAACGCAGACGCAACTCCTGCCCGTTCTTGTTGCGGGTGCCGCCTGCGCCCGTGCGGTGCCATCCCTGCTGATCGAGAATTCGCTCGGCGGCCATCGGGTCGTAGGTGCCGAGGGAAGCGGAATTGTCGGCGTATCCGGGCTGGTTGGTCATGAAGAAGTGGTTGCCGAGCAGGGGCACCCCGACCGGCAGGCCGGTGCCCGCCACCTCGGCGAGGGCATGGCGGTCGATGGCCCGCAGCAGGGCCCGGCGCACCTGGACGTCCGCGAGGGGGCCCGCGGCGCCGTTCAGGGCGACCTGGACGTCGTCCCAGGCGGAGCCGGTGCGGATGTCCGTGTCGCCGGCGTGCTTGAGCCGGTCGTAGACGTCGGCGGAGGCGGCGTTGACGGCGTCGATCTCGCCGTTGAGGAAGGCCTGGACGGCGGTCGTGGGGTCGAGGGTGCGGAGGACGACCCGGTCGAGGCGGGGGCGGGTTCCCCACCAGGCGGGGTCGGGTACGAGGGTGAGGGTCTGGCCGGTGTCGTCCAGCGAACCGATCCTGAAGGCTCCGGCGGTGATCGGCGCCTTGCCCTGCCAACCGGTGTTGAACTCCGCCGGGTTGCCGAAGCCGGCGGCCGGGTACAGCGGCGTGAACAGCCGCTGCCATTCGGCGAAGGGTCGCTTGAAGGTGACCTTCACCTCGTGCGCGTCCGCCCCCTGACGTACCGAGGCGATGTCCTCGTAGCCGCTCGGATCGGCGATCCGGTACCGCGCGTCGCCTCTGCCCAGCGCACGCCACTGGGCCGCGAAGTCCCGCCAGCCAAGGGGCTTTCCGTCGGACCACTTCGCTTCCGGGTTGAGGCGGTAGGTGACCGTCTGGGGGGTCGTGGAGTTGACGGAGGCGGAGCGCAGGTAGTCGGGCACGCGCTGGGGAGCGCCTTCGGCGTCGCGGGTGAACAGGCGCGGTTCGAGCATGCTGACCACCGTGAAGACGTCGTCCAGGGTGCCGTCCGCCTGGTAGTAGTTGAACTGCGTCAGCCACTGGTAGATCGGCAGGGTCAGGGTGCCGCCCTGTTTGAGTTCGCTCGCCGGGCGGGGGTTGACGTCGGTGCGGCCGTAGGCGGGAACCGCCGCGCTGGAGCTGCTGGTGCCGGAGGCGGCGCGGCCGTGGGCCCCGGTGCAGCCGCCCAGCACCGCACAGAGCGCGATCCAGACCAGCGCGGGCCACCACCGTCTGCCGCGTATGCGGAATCCCGTCATTGCGATGCCCTCTCCCCCATGTGAAGTTACCTTCGGCGAGCAGTCTGCCGTAAGAAAGCGCAAACACGTCTTCAGGGGGCGGCGGCGAGCTTAACATTGGCCCATGTCAAGCACATGAAGCCGACGGG
This sequence comes from Streptomyces longisporus, assembly GCF_039532765.1. Lineage (NCBI taxonomy): Bacteria > Bacillati > Actinomycetota > Actinomycetes > Kitasatosporales > Streptomycetaceae > Streptomyces > Streptomyces longisporus. Next base: position 235,060 of record NZ_BAAASG010000015.1, on the reverse strand, counting down.
TTGCCGAGGAGTCCGACACCCGATGCTCGCATTGTTGGCAAAACGTCTGACGAACTGCCTGATATTGCTTCTTGCTTCAACGTTTCTCTGCTATTTGATTTCCTCCGCGGCGCTCGATCCGCGGTCCTACTTCGAGGACCGGACGCCCCGGCCGCCGGCCGCCGTGGTCGATGCGCGGCTCGCCGAAATCGGGCTCGACGGCGGCACTCCGGTCACCGACCGGTTCGGCCACTGGGCGTGGCGGGCTCTGCACGGGGATCTCGGCCGCACGCTCGACGGCACGTCGGTGGACGCCGAGTTCGGCCGGCGGGCGGGGGTCACCGCGCGGCTGCTGATCGTCGGGACGGTCGTGGGCACGGTGCTGGGGGTGCTGGCCGGGGTGTGGGCGGCGGTGCGGCGGGGACGGCTGCCCGACAGGGCGCTGACGCTGTTCTCCTTCGCGGTGCTGTCGGTGCCGCCGTTCGTGCTGGGGCTGCTGCTGCAGGCGGGTGCGCTCACGCTCAATGACGCGGCGGGCCGCACGGTGATCCGGTACACCGGCGAGCGGACGCCCGCTCTGCAGGGCGGCGCGGCAGCCCAACTCCGCGATGCCGCAGTGCACTTGGCGCTGCCGACCATCTCTGTCGCCTTGGGGGCGATCGCCGCGTACAGCCGCTATCAGCGGGGGGCCACGCTGGACGTCCTCGCCTCGGACCATCTGCGCACCGCCCGGGCCAAGGGGCTCACCCCCGGGCGCGCGCTGCTCCGGCACGGCCTGCGGACCTCGCTGATCCCTCTGACGGCGTTCTTCTCCTTCGGATTCCTGACCCTGTTCACGGGCGCCGTCTTCACGGAGAAGATCTACGGCTGGCACGGCATGGGCAGTTGGTTCATCGAGTCCGTGCAGAGGGGCGATGTGAACGCGGCCATGGCGGTCGAGGTGTTCAGCGGCGCGCTCGTCCTGCTGGCCGGCCTGGTCGCCGATCTGCTGCACAGCGCGCTCGATCCGCGGGTGCGGTACGCGTGAGATCCGCGCGGGGGGCGGCGGTACGGCGGCGGCTGGTCCGCTCGCCGGGCGCGGTGGCGGGTGGGGCCCTCCTGCTCGGTCTGTTCCTGTTCGCCTTCGCCGGACCGCATCTGTCCGGGTGGGGTTACGCCGACATCGACTACTCGGCGCTGCACCGGCCGCCGGACGCCCGGCACTGGCTCGGCACCAACCGGATCGGTCAGGACGTCTATGCGCAGTGCGCCCGGGGTCTGCAGAAGTCGCTGCTCATCGGGGCGCTGGCGGCGGGCTTCTCGACGGGGCTCGCCGCGGTCGTGGGGGTCTGCGCGGGGTACTTCGGGGGCTGGGCGGACCGGGCGCTGATGCTTCTGGTGGACCTGATGCTGGTGGTGCCGGCGTTCCTGGTCCTGGTGGTGGTGGCGCCGCGGCTGCGGGCCCTCGGCTGGCTCGCGTACGCCGGGCTGATCGCCGCGTTCGGCTGGATGGTCACGGCGCGGGCGGTGCGGGCCATGACCCGTTCTCTGAAGGAGCGTCAGTTCGTGCTGGTGGCCCGGCACATGGGGGTCGGGCCGGCCATGGTCATCCGGCGGCACATCCTCCCCCACATGGCGTCCTTCCTCGTCACCGACGCGACGGTTGCGGTGGCCGGGGCCGTCATCAGCGAGACCGGACTGTCCTACTTCGGCTTCGGGGTGCAGCCGCCCGACGTGTCCCTCGGCACGCTGATCGCGGATGCCGCGGATGTCCCGACGACGTATCCGTGGATGTTCTCCTTCCCGGCGGGGCTGCTGGTGCTGCTCGTGCTGGCGTTCCACCTCATCGGGGATGCGTTGCGGGCTGCGCTGGATCCCGAGGCGGATGCGGTGGTGGTGGGCGGGGAAACGGGGAGCCGGGTGTGACGGGCGAGGTGGTGCTCGACGTGCGGGGGCTGCGGGTCGGGCGGGCGGGGGGCCGCCGGTCGGCCGGGGTGCCGCTGGTGCACGGTGTGGATCTCCGGTTGTGCCGGGGGGAGGTCCTCGGACTGGTCGGCGAGTCGGGGGCGGGGAAGAGCCTCACCGCGCTGGCGCTGCTCGGTCTGTGCCCGCCCGGGGTGGAGGTGAGCGGTTCGGTGCGGCTGCTCGGGCGGGAACTGGTCGGGCTGCCCGTGCGCGAACTCGCCCGGGTGCGGGGGCGGCACATCGCCATGGTGTTCCAGGACGCCCTGAGCGCGTTCACCCCCGTGCAGCGGGTGGGCGACCAGATCGGCGAGGTGCTGCGCATCCATCAACGCCCCCGCCCGGGGCGGGAGTCGGCGCTGCGGGCCGCGACCGAGCTCCTGGAGGCGCTCGGGGTGCCGGAGCCGGACCGGGCCGCCCGCTCCTACCCGCACCAGTTGTCGGGCGGGATGCGGCAGCGGGCCATGATCGCCATGGCGATGGCGGGGCGCCCCGAGGTGATCGTGGCCGACGAACCCACCAGTGCCCTGGACGTCACCGTGCGGGCCCAGGTGCTCGAGGCACTGACGACGGCACGGCGGGCCACGGGCGCGGCACTGCTGCTGGTCAGCCACGACCTGGGGGTGGTGGCGGGGACGGCGGACCGGGTCGCGGTGATGTACGCCGGGCGGATCGTGGAGAGCGCCGGCGTCGACGCGCTCTTCGCGCAGCCCCGGATGCCGTACACCAAGGGACTGATCGGGTCCGTGCCCCGCGTCGACGGGGGGACTCCGCCCACCCCCGTGCCGGGCGAGCCGCCGGCCGCGGGTGGCAGCGGACCGGGCTGCGCCTTCGCCCCGCGGTGTCCGCTCGTCGAGCACGAGTGCCGGGAGCGGATGCCCGAACTCACGGGAGAGGCCAGGCATATGGCCGCCTGCCACCGGGGCGACGAGGCGGTGAAGCGCAGCTCCGTCGAGCTGTTTCCGCCGTCGATGTACCGGAGGAGGCCCGCGGGAGGGCCCGCGCCGGAGCCGGTTCTGAGGATCACCGGGCTCGCCAAGTCCTATCCCGTGCCCGGCGCATTCGGGCCATGGAACCCGTCGAGCCCCTGGTCCCTGCGGCGGGGGCGACGGACGGCGGCCGAACGTGTCGTGCGCGCCGTGGAGTCGGTCGATCTGGAGGTGCGCCGGGGCGAGACCGTGGGGCTCGTGGGAGAGTCCGGGGCCGGGAAGTCCACCACGCTGCTCGAAGTGGTCTCCCTGGCGGTTCCGCAGAGCGGGACGATCGAGATTCTCGGGCAGGACACCTCGTCGTTGTCGCGCGAGGCGGCCCGGCGGCTGCGCAGTGCGGTGCAGATCGTGCCCCAGGACCCGATGTCGAGCCTGGATCCGCGGATGCCCGTGGGTGACATCGTCGCCGAGCCGCTGTGGGTGCAACGGTTGCCGGCCGACCGAGTGGCCGCGCGGGTGGCGGAGGTGCTGCGGCTCGTCGGGCTCGGCCCTCAGGACCTGTCCGCCTGTCCGCACCGGTTCTCCGGCGGCCAGCGGCAGCGGATCGCCATCGCGCGGGCCCTGGCCGCCCGGCCGCGGCTACTGCTGCTGGACGAGCCGCTGTCCGCGCTCGACGTGTCCGTGGGGGCGGGGATCCTCGATCTGCTGCGCAGGCTGAGGGAGGATCCCGGCCCGTCCTGTCTGTTCGTCTCGCACGACCTGGCCGTGGTGCGACAACTGGCCGACCGGGTCGCGGTCATGCACGCCGGTCGCGTCGTCGAGACCGGCGAGGTCCAGGAGGTGTTCGAGCGGCCTGCCCACCCGTACACCAGGGCGCTGCTCGACGCGGTGCCGGTGCCTGATCCCGCGTTGCAGCGGACACGTACGGCCGTTGTCCTACGGGGTGATCCGTCGACGGTCGACGCGTACGCGGCGGGATGCCGGTTCCGGACACGCTGCCCCGTGTTCGCTTCACTTCGACGGGAGGAACAGCACAGGTGTGAACGGGAAATCCCGGCGACCCTGAAGACGGCTGTGGGGGGTGGCCGTTCAGTCGCCTGTCATTTTCCGCTCACGGACCCTCGGGGCGTATCCGGGTAGGGCTCCCATTACGCAGCCGGACGGGGTGCGCCGGCCGGTTCAGCAGCAGCCGCCGCCCGCCGGGCCGTTTTCCTTTGCGGGCACGACCGTCTGCACGGACGCCCCTCCTTCTGCGAGGAAGGTCCCACCGCCGACCAGTCCGGCGACGAACAGCACAGCCACAATTATTGCGGCGAGTTTGTGAATCACTCCTTTTCTCCATTCCCCCTAGAGGTTTTTATTTACGATGAGAGTCAATCGAACATTACATCGGCAGTCAAGTGCATTTCAGCAAAATGGGGATTGTATTGGCATTTTTGGAATCGGAATTTCCGTGTCCTGTTCGCACACACGACAACCACAAGCGGAGCAGGGTGTTTTCGGCCGCTCCAGGCCACAGCCGGGTCAAGCCCATTGGCGTGGCCCAGTCATGCTGGTATTGTGATCTATGACATCTCAAGTCATGTGCTCACCCCTGGGAAGCCAAATGGATCAAACAGAAAGCGCATCTCCGGTCGAGTTGGGCAGGCGCATCCGGACCCTCCGCGTCAAACTCGGGCTGAAGCAGCAGGATCTGGCCTCCTCGGATATCTCGGCGAGCTACATCTCCCTCATCGAATCAGGGAAAAGGGCTCCCTCGGATGCGGTGCTCTCCGCTCTCGCCACGAAACTGGGGTGCTCGCCGGACCATCTGCGCACCGGTCGCGACGACCACGCCCTGGAGGACACCAGGCTGAAGCTCTCTTTCGCCGAAATGGCGCTGCGGAACGGCGACAACGGCGAGGCCCTGCAGGCCTTCGGTGAACTCCTCGCCAAACCGGCCCTGCTGGACCCGCACATGCGGCTGCGCGCCCGCATCGGCCAGGCGACCTCGCTGGAGAAGCTCGACCGGATCGAGGCGGCCATCCCCGTGCTGGAGGAGCTGAGCAAGGACCCGTCTCTCGCGGCCGGCTCCGACGAGTGGTGCCGTGTGCAGGTCGCCCTCAGCCGCTGCTACCGCAACATGGGCGACATCACCCTCGGCATCGAGATCGGCGAGCGGGCCATGGCCAGGCTGGACGCGCTCGGTCTGGACGTCACCGTGGACCACATCCAGGTCGGTGCGACGCTCATCGGGTCGTACCTCATGCGCGGTGACATCACCCGCGCCCACCTTCTCGCCCAGAAGCTCGTCCCGGTGGCGGAGGACCACGGCGGACGCGCCGGCCGTGGCGCGGTGTACTGGAACGCGGGGCTGGTCGCCCTCTCCCGGCGGCAGCTTCCCGAGGCTCTCGCGCTGACCGAGCGGGCCCTGGCGATGATGGCCGACGACGACAACCTGCGGCATGTGGCGATGCTCAAGATGACGGTGGCCTGGCTGGAGCTGCAGTCCGAGGTGCCCGACCCCGCCCGGGCGCTGGAACTCCTTCAGGACGCGGGCCAGACGCTCGCGGAGCTCGGCACCGCCGTGGAGCAGGCCAGGTGCGAGATCTGTCTGATCGACGCGAACACCCAGCTCGGCCGGTGGGACGAGGCCGTCTCCCACGCCCGGCGCGCCCTCGGACTGCTCAGCTCGGGCCCGCGCGTCGAGGCGGTCGGGGCACGCGTCAGGATCGCCGAGATCCATCTGCTGCGCGGGGAGACGGAGGAGGGCCTGCAGGGCCTGCACGCGGCGACCCGCCAGCTCAGGCATTTCGCGGCGTCCTACGAGACCGCGCAGGAATGGCGCCACCTCGGTGACGTGTGGAAGCGCCAGGGCCGCGCGAAGGAGGCCCTGGACGCCTACGACCAGGCGCTGCAGGCCTCCGGGATGCCCACGACCTACGATCCCGCACAGGCCCTGACCGGCCAGCAGCAGCACCAGAGCTGACCGGCCTGCTCGGCGCGTTCCCCCGTGAGTGTTCATCAGCTCACCGCGCCCACAAGCCGGTGCCGGCGCTTCTCGTACCGTGTGCGGCGAGCAGGTCGATGATGGTGCGGGCGAACAGATGGCAGTGCTCGCCGGTGCGGGCGGTGACGAGGTCGTCGTCGACGACGACGTCCTGGTCGACGTAGCTGCCGCCCATGTTGCGCAGATCGCCCAGCAGGTTGTTGTGGACCACGGCGCGCCGGCCGCGGACCAGTCCCGGCACCGGGGCCGCGAGCCACATGCCGTGGCAGATGACGCCCTTGAGGATGGCGGGGTCGGCGAACGCGCGGCGCAGAAACGTTGCGGCGGGCGGGAGCCGGTCCGGGTCCTCGGTGTAGCGCAGCCGGTCGGCGACCATGCCGGAGGGGACGATGACCGCGCTGAACTCCTTCAGCGCGAACTCGTCGACGTCCTCGAAGGATTCGGTGACCGTGAACGGCATCCGGTGCTCGTGTCCCTGGAAGGTCATCTCCTTCTCGCCCCACAGCCGGGACAGGAAGTGGACCTCGGCACCCTCCTCGGGGAAGCGGCGCGCGTAGTAGAGGATCTCGGGTTCGTAGAAGTCGCTCTCCATCAGTACGGCGATCTTGTGACCCGTCAGTCCCACCGTTACCGTCCCCTCCCCCGTTCGGTGACCAGGTCGATCAGGAACGGGCCGCGGTGCGACAGCGCCTCGTCGACTGCCGCCGCCACCTGGCCCGGCTTCTCCACGCGCAGCGCGGGCACGCCCAGGGACCTCGACAGGGCGACGAAGTCGATGGCCGGCCGGGAGAGGTCGAAGATCCCCGGGTGCGCGTGCTCCGGGATCCCCTGTTCCTTCCAGTACTGGTCGATGTTGAGTTCGAGCAGCCGGTAGCTGCTGTTGTTGCAGACAACGAACTTGGCGCCGATGTCGTGCCGGGCCGCCGTCCACAGCGCCTGGAAGGTGTACATGCTGCCGCCGTCGCCGGTGAAGCCGACCACCGTGGCCTCGGGGCGGGCGAGCTGGGCGCCGAGCGCGCCGGGGATGCCGACGCCGAGGGAGCCGCCGCGGGTCTGGTGCCAGCGGCCGGGCCCGTCCGCCGGGAGCGGCCCGAAGAGGTCCGGGGATGCGGTGAGGGACTCGTCGAACAGGACGACGTCCTCCGGGAGCCGGGCCGCCAGCTCCTCGGCGAAGGCGATGTGCGGGAGCTCCACCGCGTCGGCGCGCTCACGGGCGCCGCGGGCGGCGGCCGTCCGGGCCTCGGCCCGCTCGGCGGCGCCTCGTCGCAGCCGGTCCCGGGCCGCCGTACGGTCCTCGCGGCTCATCCTGGCCTCGATCGCGTCGGCGAGCAGCGCGAGTGACCGCTTGGGGTCGGCGACCAGGCCGAGGTCGACGGGGAAGTTCTTGGCGATCGCGTCGGTGTCCAGGTCGATGTGGACCACCGGCACGCCCTCGCCGAAGACGCCCTCCAGAGCCGGGAAGACTTCGGGCAGCGCATAGGTGCCGCACAGCAGCACGGCGTCCGCCGCCCCGGTGACACGTCGGCTGCTCTCACCGAACATGTGACCCAACTGGCCCGCGTAGGCCGGGTGTTGGACGGACAGGTTGACCTCGGCCCAGTCGGCGCCCCACACCTGCGCGCCCCACACCGAGGCCAGCCTGCCCAGTTCCTCCTGCGCACCCGAGAAGTGGATCCCGTCGCCCGCGATCACGATCGGTTTGCGCGCCCCGGCCAGCAGCTCCGCCGCCCGCGCCAGCGACTGCGGATCTGGTGCGGAGGCGGTGTCGGGGTAGGAGACCGGCACCGCCTCCTCGCGCGTGGGCCGGTCCATCACATCGGCGGGCAGCACGACGAGGACCGGCCCGTACGGCGGGGTGCCGGCCACCTTGAACGCACGGCGCAGCACCCGCAGCGTGGAGTCGGGGTCCACGACCCGCGTCGCCCACTTGGTCACCGGCTCGGCCATGGCCACCAGGTCGGCGGCCATCTGCGCCTCCATCGCCTCGTAGCGCAGGCCGGCCTCGCCGACCACGACGACGAGCGGGGCGTGGCCGCGCTTGGCCTGGTAGAGCATGCCGATGCCGTTGCCGAGGCCCACCCCGGAGTGCAGCTGCATCACGGCCGGGCGGCGGGTGGCGCGGGCGTAGCCGTCCGCCATGCCGACGGCGACGGCCTCCTGCAGGGTCAGCACGTACTGGATGCCGGGGAAGTGGCGCAGCTCGTCCAGGAAGCCCTGCTCGACGGTGCCGGGGTTGCCGAACATGTACGGCACCCCCTCGACGGCGAGCTGTTCGAGGAACGCCGCCCGGGCCGGCCTGCTGTCCATGGTGGTACCGCCTCTCGTGGGGATCGGTGGCTACGACTGGCCGGCGGCCCTGAAGCCCCACCGGCGCAGACCCTGGTCGAGCACCTCGACCGTCTTCTGGCCGGTGAGGTAGGAGTCGGGCGTCGAACGCCCGGTGATGAACGGGTAGTCGACGATCACCGAGGTGGTCTTGCCGAAGTTGCCGTGGTAGGCGCCGCCGGGGGCGGTCGCGTCGCGCAGGATGTACTCCAGCGGGTACGGCGGCGGACCCATGTTGAAGTCGGTGCCGACGAACCCGGTGCCGTCGAGGTAGTCGTACTCGATGCAGTGCCCGGTGACGTGCTTGCCGCGGATGATGCTCTCGCGGTCCTCCTGGTCGCGGGCGAAGGCCAGGCAGGCCACGCCGTAGCATTCGGCGGCGATCGGGCGGTCCAGGTGGTGGAAGGCGAGGATCAGGTCGTGGACGCGCCAGTTGTTGGCGAGGTCGACGATCGGGCCGCTGCCGCCCACGATGAGGAGGGCGTCGTAGCGGTCGGCGATCTGGTCGCGGACCTTTTCCACGCGGCTGTTGTACGCCTCCCAGTCGCGCAGGAAGTACGGCTTCGAACGGTAGGGCCGGTCGGGCAGCCAGGAGGACAGGTCGAGGGGGTTGTCGAGGCGGTCGGAGGCCTCGACGGCCTTGACCTTCGCCGCCATCTCCGGCGTCGTGACGGAGCGGCCGAGCGGCGGGTCGACGTAGTCGGGGTCCATGCTCGGAGGCAGCGCCACGGGCCGCTTGCCGGTCGGGGTGGCGAAAGTGAGGTGGTATCCCGCCTTGTCGAAGGTCTCCAGGGGGCCGATCAGTTCCTCGCCCCAATAGCCGTACTCGGACAGGACGACGAGGATGCGCCTGCTCATGAGGTTCCTCTCGGTCGGCTCGGTCGGTGTTCGCTCCGGACACGTGAACTGCCGAACTCATGTCTAGTTTTCCGGCTTTGGCCGGTACCAGGAGGGAGGGCTCCGGGTGGCGCACATCCCCAAGTGGCAGACCGCACTACGGCAAATCGGGCCGTGGCCGGGGCTGTTGTCCCATGCGCAACGAAGGACGCCCCCCGCTCTGGGCGGAGGGCGTCCGGGGTCGGTCCTCGGGGTCAGAGGCGGAACAGTCCCGGGTCGGCGACCACGACGTCCAGGAGGACCGGGCCGTCGGCCGTCAGGGCGCTGCGGAGGGACTCGCGCAGGTGCTCCGGGGTCTCGACGCGCTCGCCGCGCACACCGAAGCCGCGGGCCAGCTGGGCCATGTCGACGCCGCTGAGGTCCCAGCCCTTCTGCCAGGACTTCTGGTCCTGGAGGTAGTACTTGAGGGACAGATAGCCGGAGTTGTCGGGAATGACGAAGGTGACGGGCAGCCGGTGCTGGGCCGCGGTCCACAGGGCGTGCAGGGTGTACTGCGCCGAGCCTTCGCCGACCACGACGACGGCACGCTTCTCCGGGTGCGCGAGGGCGTAGCCGACGGCGCCGGCGAAGGGGAAGCCGAGGGCGCCGCTGGCCGTGGCGAAGTAGCCGTTGTCGGCGCCGAGGGGTATCTGCTCGTGGAAGTCGGCGCGGGCGATGGGGAGTTCCTCGAACAGCTGGGCGTCCTCGGGGAGTTCCTGGGAGAGGACGTGGAAGAGGTACGCCTGGGTGAGCGGTGTCGAGGGTTCGGGGACCGCCACCGGTTCGCGCACCGGGGCGAGTTCGACCCGCTCGCGCTGCTCCACCAGCGGCACCAGCCCCTTCACGACCGCGCCGGGCGGGGCCACGAAGCCGGTGTTCGCCAGGGTGGCCGCGGCGGCCTGCGGGTTGTCCGTGACGTGCAGGAACCGTACGTCCGGGGTGAGTTGGGGCCGAGGCGTCCTGTCCAGGTCCGCGGGTGCCGTCGAGAACAGGTCCCAGGCGGTGAAGAGCGTGAACGCGGGGCCGCCGAGGACGACGACCACGTCGTGCTGCTCGCCGAGCCGCTGGTTGACCAGTTCCGGGATGGGCGGCAGTACGCCGGCGAACAGGGGGTGGTTCTCCGGGAACGCGCCGCGGTTCCACACCGGGGCGCCCCACACGCGCGCGTTCAGCTTCTCGGCCAGCGCGATCAGGTCGCCGCGCGCGCCCTGCGCGTCCACCGGACCGCCGGCCACCAGACCGGGCCGCTCGGCGCCGTTGAGCGCCTCGGCCATCCGGGCGAGGACCGCCGGATCGGGTACGACGGCGCTCTCCACCTCGGCGATCCGCACCGGCTCCGGATCGGCCGGGCGGACCCAGTCGTCCTCGGGGACGGCCACGAACACCGGGCCCTGGGGGGCCTGTTTGGCGATCTGGTAGGCCTGGGCGATCAGCGCGGGCACGTCCTGCGGACGCCCGGGTTCGCCGGCCCACTTGATGTACGGCTTGGGCAGCTGGGTGGCGTCCTTGGCGACGAGGAAGGGGTCACCGAGGAGCATCTTGCGGGCCTGCTGCCCTCCGAGGATGACCATCGGCGTGTTCGCCGCGGCCGCCGTGTAGACGCTGCCCATGGCGTTGCCGAGGCCCGGTCCGCCGTTGATGAGGACGAGGGCCGGTTCGCCCGTGCCCTGGGCGTAGCCGTCGGCCATGCCGACGACCGCGGCCTCCTGGAGGCCCATGACGAAGCGGAACTCGTCCTCGGGCCAGTACTCGAACAGCTTCATCTCGGTGTGGCTGGGGTTGCTGAAGACGGTCGTCAGACCTAAGGCGCGCAGGACGTCGAGGGTCGCGTCCCGCACGGTGCGGGCGGTGCTCGCCGCTTCGGTCATGGTGATCAGGCTCCTGAGTCGTTACGGGTCGGTTCGAGCGCTGCCACCGCGCTGAAGACGTGGTCCGGGTCGTAGCGTTCCTTGGTCTTCAGCAGCCGTGCGGCGCCCGGGCCGAACGCGGCCGCGGCGCGCCGGCTCTCCTGGGGGCCGAGCAGATTGGGGTAGCCGCCGGGCAGCGCGTGCTCCGCGAACGCGGTGGACACCTCGCGCGCCCAGCGCCGGTGCGGCGCGGCCCGTTCGGTGCCCTCCCAGGCCGCGGCGATCTCGACGAGCAGATGGTCCCGGCGCAGTGCGAAGGCGGTGTCCGCGGCCGGTACACGGGTGGCGGCGCCGTGGAAGTGGTGGATGTACATGCCGGAGTACGGCGAGGTCGCGCCCGCCGCGGCTTCGACGATCAACTCGATGGCGGTGTCGGTGAGTTCGGGCAGCCATCGGGTGCCCATCTCGTTGTGCCGGCCGTCGACGACGACCGGGTCGAACATGCCGAGGACGCCCGCGTACTCCTGGGGACAGACCTGTCCGGCCAGGGGTGTGCCGAGGGCGGTGAAGCGGTCGATGACCGGGCGGCCCCGGGCGATGTCGCCGCACCACACTGGCAGGACGTAGATCAGGGGCTGTCCGTCGGGTCCGCCGAAGAATCCGGTCATGACGGTCAGTTCGTCCGCCGCCGAGGCGATCACCTCGCGGTAGCCGCGCAGCACGGAGGCGGCCTGTGCAAGGGGGTAGAGGATCATGCCGGCGAGGACGGTGCTGATGGGGTGCAGGCGTACCCGCAGTTCGGTGACGACGCCGAAGTTGCCGCCTCCGCCGCGCAGCGCCCAGTACAGGTCGGGGTTCTGCTCGGCGCCGGCGACGACGGGGCGGCCGTCGGCGAGCACGACCCGGGCGGCGACCAGGTTGTCCAGCGCGAGTCCGCACCGGCCGGCGAGCAGTCCGTAGCCGCCGCCGAGGGTGAGGCCCGCGAGGCCGACGGCCTTGACGGTGCCGGTGACGGGGGCGAGCCCGAGGGCCCGTGTCGCCTCGACGAGGTCGCCGGCGCGGGCGCCACCCTGCGCAACGGCGGTGCGGGAGGCCCGGTCGACGGTGACCCGGCGCATCGCCGACAGGTCGATCATCAGGCCGTCGTCCGCGGTCGCCCGGCCCGCCCAGTCGTGGCCGCCGCCGCGGACGGCGAGCGACAGCCGGTGGGTGCGGGCGATACGGACCGCCCAGGTCACGTCGGTCTCGTCGGCGGGCCGGACGATGACCGCGGGCCGTGCGTCGACCGCACCGTTCCACAGGCGCCGCGCCGACTCGTAGGACGGGTCGCCCGGCGTGAGCACGTTCCCCCGCAGGGTGGTGCGCAGTGCGCGTACGGCGGCCGCCGACGCGGGAGTGGTCGTTGAGGGTGCCATGGCTCCCCCTTCTCTTCTTGTCGACAGGTGGGCCGGGCCGGCTCCGGACCCCTCACAGTCCTGGAGCCGGTCCGGCCGGGGAGAAAGCCCGAGGAGAAAGCCCGAGGAGAAAGCCGTGGAGAAGGCCTCAGCTCTCGATCAGCTCGTAGCGGCCGGGCTGTACGGTCTCCAGGTCGACGGCGGCGAGGAAGGCCTGGGTCTCGGGGGCGGCGAAGAAGGCCGCGATGGTGGCTTCGGCGTCCTCGGGGGAGGCCCAGTGGACGGTCACCAGGTACTCGCCGTCCGCGCTGCGGGCGGTCGAGCGGGCCAGAAAGCCGGCGCGGGTCTCCAGGTACTCCTTCTCCATGGTGCGGTTGAGCTGCTGGAACTCGGCGTCGGCGTCGGCGCCGGCCTCGCGCAGCTTGAACCGGATGGTCTCCACAGTGGTCATGTGCTCCACCTCTCTTGGGCGAGACGTGCGTCGAGGGGGCGGTTGAAGACGGGGGTGCCGGGCTGCTGCCGGCGCCCTCCCCCGGCGAGGGAGCCCGTCGGCAGGGGCGCGAAGCCGAGTTCGTCGAGGAGTTCGGTGACGAGCCGGTTGGCCTCGGGGTCGTCGCCCGCGACGAACAGGGCGGTCCGCTCCTCGCGCGGTGCGCCCGGCCGGGCGAGGTCGAGCAGGTACTTGTAGTTGAGGGTGTTGACCGCCTTGACCACGCGGGCGCCGGGCAGATGGGCCGCGATCAGCTCGGACGACGTGGTCCGGTCCGACTCCAGGTCGGGGAACGTGCCGTCCCTGCCGGGCGTGTAGTTGGTGGTGTCCACGACGACCTTCCCGGCGAGCGCGTCGGCCGGCAGGCTCTCGTAGGCGCCGAACGGGATGGCCACCACGACGAGCGGGTCACCGAAGGCGATCGCCTCCTCGGCTCCGACCGCCCGGGCCCGTCCGCCGAGTTCCGCGACCAGCGCCGCGAGGGACTCGGGGCCGCGCCGGTTGGCCACGGCGATCTCGTGTCCGGCGGCGGTGAGCAGCCGGGCGAGGGTGCCGCCGATCTCGCCGCTGCCCAGGATGCCGATCCTCATGTGCGGGTCCTCTCAAGCGCCCGGGCGGTTGTACGCGTACGACTCGTTGGTGTCGGCCTCGTCGGGGACGAACTCGGTGACGACGTCCTTGGCGGCATGGATGTTGACCATGCGGGCCCGGCCGGGGCCGAGGTTGGCGAACTTGTGCGGCGTTCCGGCCGGTACGACGCAGATGTCCTCCGGGGTCGCGTCGACGCTCTCGCCGCCGGCCTCCAGCCGTACCGTGCCCTCGACGATCACGAAGATCTCCTCGTAGGGGTGGGTGTGGCGCGGGGGGCCCGCGTCGGTGGCGACGTCGACGATGAACGCCGAGACACTCAGGCCGGGATGGTCGCTCGCGTTGAGGATGTGGGCGGCCACCTCGCCGTTGATCTGCACGGTGGGCAGGCTGTTCTTCGCGATGATCTGCATGGGTCGGTCCTTGGGGTCCTCAAGTGGGATCGGCGACCGGGTCTGCGACCGGGGACACCGCCTGGACGGGCTCGTCGGCGGCCGGGCGCAGACGCGTCGCGGCCCAGGTCGCGGGCAGCGCCACGACCATGACGATCAGGGCGAGTACGAACACCGAGCCGACGCCGTGGGCCTCCACGGCCCAGCCTCCGGCGGCCGCTCCCCCGGCGATGCCCGCGTTGACGGCGGAGGCGCCGAGGGTGGCGGCGAGGTCGCCGCCGGGACCGGCCAGGGTGATCACCCGCAGCTGGAAGGAGGGCACCAGGCCGAAGCCGACCAGCCCCCACACGGCGAGCGCGACGGCGGTCAGCGCCGGGTTGTCACCGACGTAGTGCAGGGCGGTGAGGATGAGCGCGAGGGCGACATTGGCCGCCACCAGTGTGGTGGCCGCCCCGCGGTCGGCGAACCGGCCGCCGCCGAACACGCCGACGGCGCTGGCGATGCCGTAGACCAGCAGGAACGCGCTGACCGCACCGCCGGAGATGCCGGTGACGTCCTCCAGGTAGGAGGCGAGGTAGGTGAAGGCGGCGAACTGGCCGCCGAGCAGCAGCAGTCCGACGCCCAGCTGGGCCAGCACCCGTGGTGCGAAGGCGTGCCGGACTTGTGAGCCGAGCCCTGTCGGCCCGGTGATGCCGACCCGTGGCACGAAGGCGAGCGTGGCGACCAGGGCCAGCGCGCCGAGGGCGACGATGCCGACGAAGGTGGCCTGCCAGCCGATCGCGTTGCCGACCAGGGTGCCGAGCGGCACGCCGATCACGGTGGAGACGGCGATCCCGCCGAACACCATGGCCACGGCCCGGCCCTGCTGCCCGGCCGGGACGAGGTGTGCGGCGAGCGCCGAGGCGACGCCGATGAACAGGCCGTGGATGGCGCCGGTGATGACGCGCGCCACGATCAGCGCGCCGAAGCTGGTGGTGACCGCGGCGAGCAGGTTCCCGACGAGGAACACGGACAGCGCCGACCACAGCAGCAGATGGCGGCCGAGCCGGATCGTCACGGCGGTCAGCAGGGGGCCGCCGATGCAGATGCCGAGGGCGTAGGCGGTGACCAGCAGACCGGCCGTGCCGACCGAGACGCCGGTGTCCTTGGCGATGAGGTTCAGGATGCCGACGATGACGAGTTCCGCCGTGCCGATGACGAACGCGCCCAGGGCCAGTGTGCCCAGGGCGAGTTGGGTGCGACGCGCCTGGTTGTCGTGCGTGTGCTCAGCGGTGGTCACGTGCTTCGCCTTCCGAACCGATGATCCAGTGCTCCTTGACCGCCATGTGGTGCAGATAGCGGGGCTGTACGAAGGTGACGAGGTCGTCCTTGGCCCTCGCGTACTCCTCGGAGGCCGCGGCCTTCTCCAGGTCCTCGAGGCTGTCGAAGGAGAGCAGGTAGGCGGCGTCGAGGAGGGCCTCGCCGATGGCGTAGGCGCCGTCCCGGGTGAAGCACTGGAGGTATCGGCGCAGGCCCGGTACCTGGAGCATCAGTTCGGCGTGCGCGCCGAGGCTGCGCTCGCGGAACTGCTCCACGGTGGTGCCCTCGGTGCGCTTGACCAGGGCGACGATCTTCACGCCGTCCTCGGGCGCCGGGTGGTCCCCGGCCCGCAGGACGTGTGCGTCGGTGTCGAGGACGACGGTGCGCCAGAAGGCGGCCCACCTGGGCTCGTCGAGCCGGGCGCCCTGAAGGAACTCCGGGGTCTGCAGGGACGCGAGCTGGTCCTCGTCGTTCTCCAGCCAGATCTCCGCGATGCCGCTCCACAGCGGGTCGTCGGGCTCCGGTCCGAAGGGGATGCGGGTGTCGATCAGGTACTTCTTGATCTGCGGGATCTTGCTCGCGTACTGCACCGCGTGGACGTCGACCCAGTAGTCCTGGAACTCCTGCTCGGACATTCCGGGTTTGGGATGGGCGAAGATCAGCTGGTGGATCATGGCGGTCTCCAGGGGAGTCGGTCGGTGGGACGGTTCGGTCAGACCTTGTAGGCCTTCTTCACGTCCTCGGCGAAGCCCAGGTAGTCGCGCAACGGCCAGACCTCCTCGAACTCGAGGTACTCGCGCATCGGCAGCCGGCCGAGGGCGGTGCGGTCCAGTTCCTCGGCGCTCGGGGACTCGATGATCCCGATCACCCGCTTCTGCGCGGCGACCTTCCACAGACCGACGGCGAATCCGGAGTCGAGGGTCTCCTGGGCGTGTTCGGCCTCTTCGCGCTCGATCTCCCAGAGTTCGTCCAGGGAGATCCGTCCCTCGTGGTTCCAGCGCATCTGGACGTAGAACAACATGGGGGTTCCTTAGGGGAGTTGGGGTCACGCCGCCGCGAGTGCCGCGATCCGCCGGGTGATCGGGTCCTCGCCGCCGAAGACCTCGACGGCGAGGTCGAGCGGGGTCTTGCCGTCATGGCCGACCAGGTCGGTGCGGGCGCCGGCGTCGAGCAGGACGGTCACGCAGTCGGCGTAGCCGTGCCACAGGGCGTCGTGCAGCGGGGTGTAGCCGTTGGTGGCGCCCTGGAAGTCGAGGTCGATGCCGGGGTGGGCGACCAGGTCGGCGGTGATGTCGGCGTGGCCGTTGTAGACGGCCTTGTGCAGGGGCACGGCGCCGAAGCAGGGCTCGACGGCGTTGATGTCGGCGCCCGCGCCCAGCAGCAGCCGGACGATCTCGCCGTGGCCGTCGCGGGAGGCGACGAGCAGCGGGGTGTGGGCGTCGTTGAAGCCGTTGAGGAAGGGCGCGCGGGCGTCCACTTCGGCGCCTTCGGCGAGGAGCCGGCGTACCGCCTCGGTGTCTCCGGCGGCGGTGGCGGCCATCAGGGGCTGGGCCTCCACGGCGCTCGCGTCGGCCTCCCGGCGCTCCTTCAGGAGCTGCTCGGCGCGCAGCAGCTTGTCCTTGCCGAAGGTGTTGACGTTCAGTTCGTAGGCGAAGTGCTCCTCGAGCGAGAAGCCGTAGTGAGTGTGGAGCTTGAGGCCCGCGCCCTGGTCGAGGAGGTACTCCACGAGGTCCGGGTACTTGTACCAGAGGGCGTCCATCAGCGGGGTGTGCCCGGTGGTGGGGGCCACCGCGTCCACGAAGGCGCCGGCCTCGACGAGCTGCCGGGTGACGTCCAGGCTGCCGCCCTGGCATGCCTTGTGCAGCGCGGTCGCGCCGGCCCTGGTGTCGGCGGTGTGGACGTCGGCGCCGGACGCGATCAGCGTCTCGGTGGTCGCCGGGTCGGCCTGGCCGGCGGCGATCATCAAGGCGGTGAGCCCGGAGGAGTGCTCGCGCGTGCTCGGGTCGGCGCCCGCGTCGAGCAGCCGCTGGACCTCCTCGGTGGCGCGGCCCCGTACGGCCGCGATGAGAGCGGCGCTCATGCGGCCACCGCCCCGCCCCGGATGGCCCGGATGATCTGTGAGGGGTCGGTGTGGGACTCCCAGCGGACGATCCGGCCGTTGCGGACGGTCAGCCAGTGCGTGAAGATGATCTCGAAGTCGATGCCGGTCTCCTTGACCCGGGAGATCTCGTGGATGATCCCGGCGGCCTTCTCGCCCTCGACGACGAGGTCGAGCAGCTCCTCGGAGATCACCTCGCACTGACCGGCGAACACCCCGACGCTGTCGGCCACTTCGGCGCTGCTGTGCAGGGTGCCGATCCACTTCATGTCGTCGTTGTAGCCGGGCACGGGACGGTAGTTGATCCATTCGACGTCGTCGGCGAGGAGCCCGAGCGCGGCGGGGAACTCGCCGCTCGTCAGGGCGGCGAACCACCGCTTGGCAACGTCCCGGGTCTGCTCGGTGAGGTCGCTCATGTCGTCTCCTTGTGGCCGTTTCGCGGCCTACTGGCTGTCCGGAGGGGTCATGATCTGCTGGTTGCCGTCCGCCCACACCGCGGTCATCACCACGTCGGTGATGCGCCAGCCGGACCCGCCGCGGGCCAGGCCGAAGCGGTAGTGACCGCCGAGCGTCCAGGTCGGGCCGCCATGGTCACCGGGCAGCAGGTGGGTGGCCTGGAAGTGGGCGGTGAGGACCGCCTCGTCCCCGTGCACCTCGGCGATCTGGTTGCCGATCAGGTGCTGGGTGGCCTTCAGATGCCCGAGCCCGGCCCGCCAGTCGGCGATGACCCGGTCGCGGGTGCTGACCACGGGTTCCCCTCCGAAGAGGCTCGTGTAGTCCAAGGTCACCTTCTCCGCGAGCAGGGCCGGCAGGGCCTCCCACTGGCGCAGGTCGACGTGCCACAGCATCCTGGTGCAGGTCTCGGTCACGTCGATCCGGTCTTCGGCGGAAGTCATCGGCAACTCCGTGGGGGCGCGCCCGGTCGGGGCGGGCGTGCTGGACGATCGGTCCCGGCCGACGCTAGTGACGGTGCCCAAGGGGAGGTCCCGGCGCCGTGGCCGCCCGGCACACTCTGCGAGCTCCACCTGGGTACTACGTCAGTTCATTCGAACTGACCGCTCACTTGACGCAGTGTCATCCGCCGTGTGACAGAGTGCCGGAACCTGCGGCGCGGCGCCGCCCGGGCGAGGAGTCGGCTGGGGACGGTGGGACGACCGGATCGACCCACGAGGAGGCACTGATGGTGAACAGCAGCGCACTGCGGACCACGTCCGCAGAGGACGACGGCTGGGGTCTGGTCGGCTGAGCATGCGAATCGGAGCGGTTTTCCCGCAGACGGAGATCGGCGCGGACCCGGGCGCGGTGCGCGCCTGGGCCGAGGCCGTGGAGGAGCTGGGCTTTGGGCACGCAGTCGCCTTCGACCACGTGCTCGGCGCGGGCACCGCCGGCCGCCCCGGCTGGTACGGCTACACCAGCGAAGACCTCTTCCACGAGGTCTTCGTGCTGTTCGGCTATCTCGCCGGGGTCACCCGCACCCTGGAGCTCGCCACCGGGGTCCTGGTGCTGCCACAGCGGCAGACCGCCCTGGTGGCCAAGCAGGCCGCCGAGGTCGACGTGCTCAGCGGCGGCCGGCTGCGGCTGGGCGTGGGCATCGGCTGGAACCGCGTGGAGTACGACACCCTGGGCGCGACGTTCACCGACCGGGGCGCCCGCAGCGCCGAACAGGTCGAGGTACTGCGCGCGCTGTGGGCCGAGCCCACGGTCACCTACCAGGGGCGCTGGCATCGCATCGAGGACGCGGGGATCCTGCCGCGGCCGGTGCGGGGCGGTATCCCCGTGTGGTTCGGGGGGAACGCGGAGGCCGTTCTGCGCCGGGCGGGCGAGCTGGGTGACGGCTGGCTGCCGCAGCGTCCTCCGGACGGGACGGCGCGGGCGATGGTGCGGCGTGTGCGGTCCTATGCCGCCGCGGCCGGGCGTGATCCCGGTGCGATCGGGTTCGAGGCTCGCCTCAAGCTTGCGGAGGTGCCGCGGGGTGAGTGGGCCAGCTTTGTTGCCGGTTGGCGGGAGCTGGGGGCGACGCATCTTTGTTTGAGCACGATGGGTTTGGGTTTGGCGACCGTGGACGATCACGTGCATGTTCTGCGCAGTGCGCTGCTGGAATTGGGGCCATCAGCTTGTGATTGAACCTGCGGGCCGGTGGGGGTTGATCGCGCAGTTCCCCGCGCCCCTTAAAACCCTCAGCGGCCGTATTCCTCTGCCAGGAACCGGATCGACTGGTCCGTGAAGACCCGCATCTCCCTCGTCAGATTTTTTCCCCGACGCCAGGCCAGCTGCGTGAACACCTCGAACGGGATGTCCCAGTCCAGTTTCACGAGCAGGCCGGCGTCCAAGGTGTCCTGCACGCAGGCCGTCGGCAGCAGGCTGATACCGAGGCCCGCCGCCACCCCCCGCTTGATGGACTCGATCGTGCCGAACTCCAGGAACGGCAGCGCCTCCCCCGTTCCGTCGTTCAGTTCGGCCTCGAACAGTTCCCGGTAGGCGCAGCCCGCCTCAGCGGAGATGACCTGGGTGCGGCGGAGTTCCTCCGTGGTCACCTTCGGGAGCTGGGTGAGCGGATGGTCGGGGGCGGCCACCACGGTCAGGGGTTCGGAGCCGAGGACCTCGGTCTGGACGCCCGGGTGCTGTGTCTCGGCCTCCATCAGAAAGCCCATGTCGAACATCCCCTGCCGCAGCGCATGGCAGGTCTCCGCGCACAGGCTCGGGCGCAGCACGATGTGCAGGGCCGGGTAGCGGTGGTGGAAGAACTCCAGCAACGGGGGCATCCGGTAGGACGTGATGCTCTCCATCGAGCCGATGGTCAGTACGCCGGAGGGGTCCCCGGAGCCGACCGTGGCGCCGCGTGCCTCGCCGGCCAGGGCCAGCATCTGCTCGGCGTAGGGCAGCAGCCGCTGGCCCGCCTCGGTGAGCTGGATGCGGCCGCCGAGGCGGTCGAAGAGGTCGACGCCCAGGGACATCTCGAGTCCCTTTATCTGGCTGGTGACACTGGACTGCGCGTACTTCAGTTCCGTCGCCGCCTTCGAGAAACTGAGCAGCGTGGCCACCTTGTGGAACGCCGCCAGCTGCCTGATATCCATGGTGTTCTCCTGCATGGTCCGACAACGGATGGATTTCCTGTTCCAGCGAATCACCGGACGGGTACGGGCGCCATGTCCCGGCGCTGTCCCCTTGGGGACAGGCGACGTCAGCTAGCGGCCAACATCCCCGTTTTCCCGGTCCTCGCGGCCGATTATCAGGCCTGCCTGGAATCGGCTGACCGCCCCCATTTCCTCCATGACGGCGGAGATGTGGCGGCGGCAGGTCCGGGTCGCCATGCCGAGCCTGCGCGCAATGACCTCGTCCTTCAGCCCGAGGGCCATGAGGCGAATGATGGAGTGCCGTACTTCTTCCGCGACTTGCGGGTATTCGGCGGTCTGCTGGTCCACCTCGAAGGGGCGGCCGATCTGCCACACCGACTCGAAGGTGCGGGCCAGATAGCCCACGACCGTCGGTTCGGTGATGACGGCGGCGCCGGGCGGCTGCCGGCCGGTGCGCTCCTTGGGGATGAAGGCGATCCTGCGGTCGTAGATGATGAGCCGCTCGGAGAGTTCGTCGACGGTGCGCACCTCGGCGCCGCGTCGGCTGATCTCCTGGACGTAGGTGCGGGTGGCGAGGCTGGTGCGGGCGGTGTGCTGGTAGAGGGTGCGCACGCGCACGCCTCGGCGCAGCAGTTCCAGGGTGTGTTCCCGGTCGGCCTCGAGGAGCTCGGGCGGGCGTCCGCCGCCGGACTGCAGGCTCATGCGCTCCTGGGTGCAGCCGTAGCGGGCCCGGTCGATCTCGCGGCGCACCTCCTCGACGTCGTCGAGGACGGTGATGGGTACGTCGGCCGGCAAGCCGCCCGGCCGGGCGCGGTAGTCGGCGGCGAGGGAGCGCAACTCCTCGTGGATACGGCCGATTTCGCGTCGGCGCCGGCCGATCTCCACCTCCAGTGGCGTGACCAGTTCGGCCTCGGCGACTTCGGGGTCGAGGGGGACGACGGGGCGCCCGGGGGCGCTCGGGCTGAGCAGGTGCAGGTCCTGGAGGGACTTGCGTATCTCCTCGACCGCGGTGGTGTCCGCACCGAGGGCGGTGGCGATCTCCTCGTCGTCGAAGCGGCCCTTCTGCAGAGCCGTCTCGTAGGCCTTCACCGCGAGGTCGCCGAGAAGAGGAATCTCGTCCGTCAATTCCTCACCTCTCCCAACACACCCGAGCCCCACGAGGTCGGCGCGTCGCCGCGCACTGCTGCTTGCCGTTTCACCCTAGGACGGTTCTCCCGGCCCGAACTCCCGTGCGGCGCCCGTCGGCTTGAGAGCGTTAGGTACGGCACCGCATTCAGTAATGAACGCGTCGGTCCTCGGGCGTGGCCCTGTAACGCACGTTCCACAGGTTGCGGCGGATGTAGGTGCGTTGGAGCCAGCGGTCGCGGCCGTCGTGGTGGGCCCGGAAGGTGGAGCGCGCGTGGACGCCCTTGCGGTTGTTGATCAGCAGGGCCTGGCCGGGTTCCAGCCGTACGGTGTGGGCGACGGACCGGCAGGCTTCCTGCAGGGCGTCGAGGGCGGTCCGGGCACCGCGGGTGAGCGGGCGGGTGCCGTTGGCGGAGACGGTGATCTCCGGGAAGCGGGTGGCGCCACTGAGGATGGGCACCGGCTCGGACAGCACCTCCTGCCCCACGCTGCGGGTGTAGCTGCCGGGGGCGTTGAGCCGGTACAGCGGGCTGCGCAGCGTCTCGACCAGCGGGTCCGGCAGGTGCCGGGACAGGTCGCGGGCGTCGGCGTAGTACGTGTAGGCGTCGTTGCCGGCGGCGCCGCGCAGGCAGTTGAGGACGAGGAAGTCCGGGTTGGCGACGTCGTAGCGGCCGGTGGTGTCGTAGGTGATGTCGCTGTGGAAGTTGAGGAAGACCGCGGAGCCCTGGTTGGTCTGGGCCCGCGCTCCCTCCGGGACCGGGACGACGTCGTGGACGAGCCGGCCGGCCTTCTCGGTGAGCACACCGATCGGCTCGCCCAGCAGTCCGGTCAGGCCGAGCAGCACGCCTTCGGCGACGAAGCTGTTCTTGGCGGCGGACGGTTCGCCGTCGACCGGGGTGGGCGGCAGGTCGGCGTCCAGCGGCAGGTTGCGTACGAGCATCACGCCCGGGGCGTCGTTGTGCCGGCCGAAGTCCATGACCTGCTGGAGGAGTTCGGTGGGCAGGGCGGCGAAGATGCGGTGGTAGCGGGTCAGGGCCCGGTCGACGTCCGTGGTCGGGTCGGGCAGCGGACACAGCTCCGCACCGATGGTGTCGCGCACCTGGTCGGGCAGTTCGAGGTCGGCGAAGGTCAAGGCGGTCACACTCCGGCGAGGTGGGGCTCTGGTGCGGGTTCCATGACGGGCAGGTCGATCCGGTCGTGCAGGCGCTGGGCGATGTGCAGGGCGTCCTCGCCGCTCTCGGCGATGTGGGTGGTGACCTTGGAGCCGCGGATCTCGGCGACCGGGACACCGACGTAGCTGCCGGGTTTGAGGTTCTGGCGGCGCTGCACGGCCTCCAGGTCGACGAAGCCGCCGACGACGGCGACCCACGGTTTCTCGGTTAGCCGTACGGTGTCGATGCCGGCCGCGTGGAAGACGCCATGGGCCAGGTCGGCGCAGTCGTCGTTGTCGTAACTCAGCACCACCGACCGCTGGTTGAAGACGATGGCGGCCATCTGGTCGCCCTCCCGGCTGATGGTCGTGCCGCGGGAGAACGGTGCCCGGTTGTAGCGGCAGACGATCTCGATGCCGTGTCGCAGGGCGAGCTGCACGGCCCGACGGTGCAGCACCTTCGCGCCGTACAGGGACATCAGGGCGGCCATGTTGAAGGAGACCTTCGGCAGCAGCCGTGCGCCGCGCACCAGGTGCGGGTCGGAGGTGTAGATGCCGTCGACGTCGGAGTGGATCTCGCAGGCGGTGCCGCCGAGGGCGCGGGCGACGGCGATCGCCGACAGGTCGGAGCTGTTCTTGCCGAGCCAGGTGGGGCGGCCCTGCGCGTCGATCGCCTGTCCGCCGGGGACGACGACGACCTCGTACTCGGCCAGCGTCCCCTCGAGCGGTCCCGGGTCGGTCTCGATCACCCGGGCCCACAGGAAAGACGAGTTGGTGGTCAGGCCGATCTGGTGGCCGGCCAGGACGGTCGCGGTGCGGCCCCTGCGGTGCAGGGCGGTGGCGAGCAGGTGGGCGCTGATCAGGTCGGCGGTGGCGAGCATGCCGGCCGGGGTGGCGTCCTCGGGGTGGGCGTTGACCTCGTGCAGCCGGCCCCGCAGCTGCTCGGTCTCCCCCTGCATGGCGCTGACCACGACGGCCAGCCGGCGGCCCTCGCGCTCCAGCCTGGCTTCGAGGCCGGCCGCGAGCCTGTCGTAGGCGGCGTGGGTACGGAAGGTGGAGCCGCCGAACTTCAGAATGGCAGCGTCGGTCACAGCAACCCCCGGTCGAGAACGGTCTCGGCGATCTGTACGGCGTTCAGGGCGGCCCCGATGCGCAGGTTGTCGGCGACCAGCCAGAGCCAGAAGCCGCGCGGGTTGTGCGGGGCGACCCGGACCCGGCCGACGTGGACGTGGTCCGGGTTGCCCGCGGTCAGCGGGGTCGGGAAGCGGCCCGGGGTGTCCTGGTCGTGGACGGTGACCTCGGGCAGGGCGGCGAGACGGCCGATCAGCTCGGCGCGGTCGACGGGGGCCGCGGCCTCCACCCACACCGCCTCGGAGTGCGAGTTGACGACCGGGACGCGGACGCAGGTGGTGGTGACGTCGAGGTGCGGCAGGCCGAGGATCTTGCGGGACTCCTGGAGCATCTTCTGCTCCTCCATGGTGAACCCGGTGTCCAGGAGCCGGTCGATGAACGGCACGACGTTGAAGGCGAGCGGGGCGGTGAAGCGTTCCGCGGGCAGTTCGGCGTCGGGGTCGTGCAGGGCGAGTTCGGTGCCCTCCTGGAGTTCCTCGATGCCGTGCTGGCCCTGGCCGGAGGCCGCCTGGTAGGTGCTGACGACCACCTGCCGTATCCCCCACCGCTGCTCGACCGTCTGCAGCAGCCGCACCAGCGGGATGGTGGAGCAGTTGGGATTGGCGATGATGCCGCTGGCCGGGCGGCCGGTGAGCACGTCCGCGTTGACCTGCGGGACGACCAGCGGGGTGTCCGGGTCCATGCGGAAGGCGTTGGTGTTGTCGATGACCAGCGCGCCCTGGGCGGCGGCCGGACGGGCCCACTTCTCGCTGACGGACGTGCCTGCGGAGAAGAACGCGATGTCGACGTCCGAGAAGTCGAAGCCGTCCAGGTCCTCCACCGTGCGGGTACGGCCGTCGACCTCCATCCGCCGTCCCGCCGAGCGCGCGGACGCGGCGAGCCGTATGCCGTTGTGGCGCAGGCCGCGTGTCTCGATCAGCTCGATGAGGGTGTGGCCGACCGCTCCGGTCGCGCCGACGAGGGCGATGTTCGGCGCCTTGGTGTCGCTGACGAAGGTCATCGGGGTTCTCCGATCCGGGTGAGCGCGGGTGCCGCCGCCTTGTCCCCGTGCGTACGGCGGCCCGCGGACGGCAGCAGTCGCCAGCCGAGGTTCACGCCGAGGCCCGCCAGGACGATCAGCGGGACGCCCAGGGCCTGCAGGAGCGTGATGTGGTGCCCGTACACGGTGAAGTCGGCGAGGATGGCCACCGCCGGGTAGACGAAGGACAGGACCGCGATCTTCGCGGTGGGCAGCTTCTGGTACGAGGCGTACAGCAGGATGTACATCAGGCAGGTGTGGATGACACCGAGTCCGACCAGCCAGGCCCAGTCGGCGCCGAGACCGGCGGTCTTGCCGAGTGCCGTGAACGGCAGCAGCAGCGGGATGCCGACCAGCACCTGGGTGAGGGCGGTGAGTTCGGGGCGTACGGACTTCAGGTGCTTGGCGATGACGGTGGCGAAGGCGTACAGCAGCGCGGCGAGGAGTGCCTGGCCGACGCCCAGGAAGTAGGCGTCGCCCTTCTTGCCGTCGGCCGAGGTGAGGTCGGCGACCAGGAGCACGCCGAGGAAGGCGAGGACGATCCAGCCGGCCTGGTGCCGGTTGAGCTTCTCCTTGAACAGGACGAGGCCCAGGATCACGACGTAGAACGGCTGGGTGTGGTAGACGACGGTGGCCACCGAGATCGACGTCTTGGTGTAACTGCTGAAGAGCAGCACCCAGTTGAAGACGATGCACACGCCGCCCAGGACCGCGAGGGCGAAGGTGCGGCGGGTGAAGTTGTGGTTCTTGAACAGGCCGCGGGCCAGGCAGTACGCGGCGAGGGCGACGGCGCCGAAGACGCAGCGGAAGAAGACCACGTTGAAGCTGGGCTGGCCGGACTCGACGACGAAGACGCCGAGGGTGCCCGACAGGACCATGGCCGCGGTGAGTTCGACGGCTCCTCTGGTCTGCTGCTGACGGCTGGGAGTGCTCACAGTCGGTACCTCTTCTCCGGTTTCTCCGGGTGGATCCGCGTCTCAGTGCAGGGGCACGGCGTAGTGCAGACCACCTCTGGTCCACAGCTCGTTGGGGCCGCGCGGCACATCGAGGCCCGAGGCGCGGCCCAGGTTGCGTTCGTACAGGTCGGCGTAGCTGCCCACGGCGTCGAGGACACGGGCCGCCCACCCCTCGTCGAGGCCGGCGGCGGGGCCGTGCCGTCCTGCCTGGCGGGCGACGGCCTCGCGGCCGGTGCGGTGGCTCTCGTACTCGGCGGCGAACAGGAGCTGCAGCACCCAGCGGCAGATCCGGAACCAGCCGGGGTCGTCGTCCCGCACCACGGCGGCCATCGGCTCGCGGGAGATCTCGGCGGGCAGGATCCGGTGAGCCTCGGGGTCGGGGAGGGTTCGTCGCGCCCCCGCCAGGGCCACCTTGTCGAGGACGTACGCGGCGCACTCGCCGGAGGCGTAGGCGTCGAGCGCGTCGGCGGGCCGGTCGAAGGCGACCGGCTCCACGGCGAGGCCCCGCGGCCGGTACCAGGCGGCCAGATTGGCCGGAGAGGTGGAACCGGCGTGCACGGCGAGCCGCCTGCCCGCCAGCTGGGCGGGGTCCTCGAACCCGGATTGCGCGGGCACGAGAAACCCCTCGCCGTCGTAACAGGTGACCCCGGCGAAGAGAAGCCCGTGCGCGGCCTCGCGCCCCATGGTCCAGCTGACGTTGCAGACGGTCAGATCGGCCTGCCCGGCGGCCAGCCGGCTGAGCCGCGCGGCGGATCCCGCCGGCCGCCAGTCGACGGCTTCCGGATCCCCCAGCACGGCGGCGGCGACCGCACGCGCGATGTCCGCGTCCAGCCCGGTCCAACGACCGTCGGCGGCACACAACGACAACCCGGGCTGCCCCTGCGAAACCAGGGCACGCACGGCACCACGCGCACGAACACCGGCCAGGGTCCCGACAAGCACCGTACGGGCGCTCACGCGACACCCCACAACACCAAACGGCCCTCACGACGGCGCCCCATGCAGCCGAACACGGCCAAGGACGCGGCGACGACCGCACCCGGCCACATGCCGCGCCCCGCAACAACCAAACCCACACAGCCGCAACGGCCATCCATACAGACCGACCCCGCCGACAAGCTGTCGGCCGTCGACTCGACCGTTCGCACCGCACCGGCAAAGCCCCCAGAACAACCGCACCAGCCGCCACCCGCACGGAAGCCCAACCCAGCCACCGCACCCGGCCACATGCCGCACCCCGCAACAACCAAACCCACACAGCCGCAACGGCCATTCATCCAGACCGACCCCGCCGACAAGCGGTCGGCCGTCGACTCGACCGTGCGCACCACACCGGCAAAGCCCCCAGAACAACCGCACCAGCCGCCACCCGCACGGAAGCTCAACCCAGCCACCGCACCCGGCCACATGCCGCACCTCGCAGCAACCAAACCCACACAGCCGCAACGGCCATCCATCCAGACCGACCCCGCCGACAAGCGGTCGGCCGTCAACTCGACCGTTCGCACCACACCGGCAAAGCCCCCAGAACAACCGCACCAGCCGCCACCCGCACGGCAACCGAACCCAGCCACCGCACCCGGCCACATGCCGCGCCCCGCAACAACCAAACCCCCGCAGCCCCAACGGCGCTCCGTGCAGGCCGATTTCGCCGGCCGCCGAACAGACCTGCGCGCCGCGCCGGCAAAGGTCACACAGCGGCCGGGGCGGCTGCCTGAGGCACGGGTGCGGGGGCTCATGCTGCGGTCCGTAGGAGGGGGCCGACCAGGTCCTCGCGGTCGTAGCGGCGTTCGTTGTAGGCGAGCATGGTGGTCAGGCCCTCGGCCGTGAGGGGCGAGGTGTCCGTGTCGCGGATCGTGACCGGCATGCCGCCCGCCTTCGACCAGCTGAGCATTCCCTGCTCGTCGATGACGGCTCGGGCGGCGTTCGCGTTGTCGCGGTGCAGACAGTACGGCACGTCGAGGACGCCCCGGGCGAAGGCGGTGACCAGGGCGGAGCCGACGGTGCGGCCGAGTTCGAGGGTGGCGCCGATCAGGGTGCGGGCCTCGGTCAGGAGGCCGGTGTCCGTGGGCGGGGGGCACTTGGTGACCGCGCAGTCGGCGGCGGCCTGGCGGGCGACGGCGTCGGCGAACTCCAGCGCCTCGGCGTTCTCCTCGATCGCGGGGATGCGGCGGGCCTCGGCGGGGGTCTTGACGATGAGCCGCTCGGTGCCGCTGTGCACCGCCAGGCGGACGCTGTCCTCGACGAGGCGGTAGGAGCCGATGGGGGTGCGCGGAAAGACGCCCATGTAGGTGTAGAGGGTGACGTGCCAGTCGACGTCGGGGAGGTGCTCGGCCGCGAGGCGGCGCAGGGCGGACAGGGCCTCCAGGTCCTGACCCAGGTGCACCTGTTGGGCGTAGCTGAGGGAGAGCGAGCGCAGCCCGTGCTCCTGGAAGAACATCGCCTCCAGGACGCTGAGCGCCACCAGCAGGGACGGCGGGCAGAGCTGGCCGAGCATGCAGCCGCCGAAGGTCTCCAGGTGCATGGCGTCGGGGGCGCCGGCGGCGAGCTCGCTGCAGCGGGCCCAGTTGTCGGTCGCCTCGGGGAGCGGGACCCGGCCGTAGGGCAGGCAGTACGACACCGGGCCGCCCTCGGTGGCATCGACGCCCGCGGCGACCATCGTGCGGAACAGGTCGAGCGGCAGCGGCGAACCGTGCCGCACCTGGACCGGGAAGCCCGGACCCGAGACCTCGCGCAGCAGGTCGCGCACGGTCCCCGCGCCGTGCGCCATCAGCGGGAAGCCGTTGAGCTCGGCTCCCTCGCGCAGGGCGCGGCGGGCGGAGGCGTAGTCGCCGACCCGGGTGTAGCTGTCCAG
Organism: Streptomyces longisporus; assembly: GCF_039532765.1. Classification (NCBI taxonomy): domain Bacteria; kingdom Bacillati; phylum Actinomycetota; class Actinomycetes; order Kitasatosporales; family Streptomycetaceae; genus Streptomyces; species Streptomyces longisporus. The sequence goes on along the minus strand of NZ_BAAASG010000015.1, from coordinate 206,605 downwards.
CGTGATGGTGCCGACGGTGGTCGCCCGGCAGTCCCGCACCGCGCTCAACCCGGCCCGCATCCGGGCGAGTTCACCGAAGCCCATGCGGGGCTGCACGACCAGCCGCCCGGCCGCGGCCGCCGTCCGGACGAACTCGGCGAACCGGGCCATCAGCGCGGCGCCCCGGCGACGAGAGGCTCACGTACGGCTGCCGCCTGGGCCAGCCCCGCGAGGAAGTCGCCGAAGGCGGCCAGAGTGCGGCCGGCCGACTGGTCCGACTCGTTGAACACGGCGTCGAAGCCCGCGTCGAGCAACCGCCGGCCCTCCTCGGCGTCCGCGCCCCGCACCCCGAGCTTGCCCCCGATGACCACCGGCAGGGCGGCCAGTTCGGCATCGCGGCGCAGGGCCCGGATCAGGCGCAGACCGTCGAGGTGACCGTGGCCGTTGACGGTGCTCAGCACCAGGAGGTCGGGGCGGTCGGCACCGCGGCAGGCGTCCATGACGGTTCCGTCCGGCGGGCACACCCCGAGATTGGTCACCTCGTGCCCGGCCTCCTCCAGCAGCAGCTGCAGATAGACCAGATTCCACATGTGCGCGTCGGAAGAAACGCTGGAAACGACAATACGGAGAGACATACCCATCACTCTTGGATTCGCCCGGGCGAAAGTACAGAAGCCGCCCAACGGAGTTCCCGGACCGGAGATCAGGAATTTCCATACGTCAGGTGTCCGGGGTGTCCACGGCACCGAGCAGACCGAGCCGGGCGGCGGCCGCGCCCAGCTGGAAGCGGGTCACCACACCGAGTTTCCCGCACATTCCGGCCAGATAGCGGCGCAGTGTGCGGGTGGAGACGCCGAGGCTGCGGGAAATGAATTCGTCGGACCTGCCGCATTCCAGTTGACGTAGGATCGCGACTTCCATGTCGCAGATGTCGCCGATATCGCCGAACATGTCGGCCTCCGAGCGTCTACAGAGCGAAGTGCCGCTCCAGGAAATCCGTGGCGACTCCCCCGCGGCGGAACTCCGGGTGGCCGAGTATCTCCTGGTGCATGGGGATCGTGGTGTGGACTCCCGGGCCCGACACCTCGAACTCCGACAGGGCGCGCAGGGCACGGTCCAGGCAGGCGGCGCGGTCCGGGCCCCAGACGATCAGCTTGCCGATCATCGAGTCGTAGTAGGGGCTGACCCGGGAGCCCGGCACATAGTCGGTGTCGACGCGGACCCAGGGGCCGCCCGGGGTGCGGTAGTTCTCCAGCAGCCCGGGCGTGGGCGCGAAGCCGCGGTCGGGGTCCTCGGCGTTGATGCGGCACTCGATGGCGTGGCCCCGGACCTCGACGTCCTCCTGCTTGACGGTGAGCGGGGACCCGGAGGCCACGCGCAACTGCTCGCTGACCAGGTCGATACCGGTGACGAGTTCGGTGACCGGGTGCTCGACCTGGATCCGGGCGTTCATCTCCATGAACCAGAAGGCGTTCTGCGCGTCCGGGTCGGCCTCCAGCAGGAACTCCACGGTGCCCGCACCCCGGTAGCCGACCGCCCGCGCCCCGGCGACGGCTGCCGCGCCGAGCCTGGCCCGCAGTTCGGGCGGGATGCCGGGGCCGGGCGACTCCTCGACGAGTTTCTGGTGGCGGCGCTGCACGGAGCAGTCGCGTTCGCCGAGGTGGACGGCGCCGTCGAAGTCGTCGCACAGCACCTGGATCTCGATGTGCCGGGTGTCGGTGAGGTAGCGCTCGATGTAGACGGCGCTGTTCTTGAACACCGCCAGGGCGCCGGCCCTTGTCCTGGTGTAGGCGTCGCGCAGGTCCCGCGGCCGGCGTACGACGGTGATGCCGCGTCCGCCGCCACCCGCCGCGGCCTTGATGATCACGGGGTAGCCGATCTCCCGCGCGATCTCCTCGGCGGCCTCCACCGAGTCGACGGGCTCGGTGGTGCCGGGCAGCAGCGGAAGACCCGCGGCCGTCATGAGCTTGCGGGCCGTGGCCTTGTCGCCGACGTTCTCCATGACGTCCGGCGGCGGGCCGATGAAGGTGATGCCGTCGTCCGCGCAGATCTCGGCGAAGTACGGGTCCTCGGAGAGGAATCCGTAGCCGGGGTGGATGGCCTCGGCGCCCGTCTTGACGGCGGCACCGATGATGTTGGGGATGTTGAGGTAGCTGCGGGTGGGGGCGCCGGGGCCGATGTGGACTGCCTCGTCGGCGGCCTTCACGAACTGCGCGTCGGCATCCGGGGTCGAGTACACGGCGACCGTGCGGACCCCGAGGTCGCGGCAGGTCCGGATGATCCGCAGCGCGATCTCGCCGCGGTTGGCGATGAGCACCTTGTCGAACATGTCGTCGTCCGCCTCGTCTCAGCCGGCCGGGACGAGGTCGATGAGCGGCTGTGCGTACTCGACCACGTCCCCGTCCTGTACATGGATGGCGTGCACAATGCCCTTGACCTCGGCGGTGATGGAGTTGAGCAGCTTCATCGCCTCGATGATGGCGAGCTGCTGCCCGGCCTCCACGGTGTCGCCGACCTTGACGAAGGGCTCCGCGCCCGGGGAGGAGGCCTGGTAGAACGTGCCGACGAGGGGCGCGGTGACCCGTACCAGGTCGGCGGGGGCGGTCTCCGGCTCCGGAGCCGCGGCCGCCGCCACGGGAGCCGCCTGCACGGTCGGGGCAGCCGGAGCCGGCGGCGCGGGCGTGTTCTCCCACTCCACATCCACGCTGAGGGCGCCGGCCCGCAGGGTGATGCGCCGGAGTGTGCCGGGGAGTTCACCGGCGAGGCGCAGGGTGTGGGCCCGTAGTTCCTCCACCGTCATGTCGGTGCTGTCCTCGGCTTTGGTGGTGGTCACCTCAGTGCTCATCGTGCGTCTCCCAGTCCACTACGGGCTGCAGTCGGGGGTCCCCGAAGCGGTCGTACCGCCTCCGTCGGGCGTCGACGAGCTGCTCTCCGGAGAGGTCGAGCAGCGGGGCGAGGGTCCGCGCGAGGGCGCTCCTGACCGTCAGCGCGGTGGTGTGCGGGGCGGTGTGGGCGCCGTCGGGCGGCTCGGGCACGATGCCGTCGACGACACCGAGGCGCAGCAGTTCGGAGGCGGTCAGGCGCAGGGCGTCGGCCGCGCGGTCCGCGTGTTCGGCGGTACCGAAGAGGATCGTGGAGCAGCCTTCGGGGCTGATCACCGAGTAGTAGGCGTTCTCCAGGATCAGCACGGAGTCGGCCACGCCGAGGGCGAGCGCGCCGCCGCTGCCGCCCTCGCCGGTGACGACGGAGACGACCGGAACGCGCAGCCGGGACAGTTCGAGGATGCACTCGGCGATGGCAACGCTCTGGCCGCGTTCCTCGGCACCGATGCCCGGGAAGGCCCCCGGGGTGTCGATGAACGCGATCACCGGCAGCCCGAACCGGTCCGCGAACCGCATCAGCCTCAGCGCCTTGCGGTAGCCCTCGGGGTTCGGCATGCCGAAGTTGCTGCGCACCAGCTCGGCCGTGTCATGGCCCTTCTGGTGCCCGAGGACGACGACGCTCTGCCCGCCGAACCGGGCGATCCCGCCGACCAGCGCTTCGTCGTCGCCGAAGGCACGGTCGCCGTGCAGGGCGACGAAGTCGTCGAAGACGTACCCGATGTACTCCAGGGTGGTGGGCCGCTGGATGTCGCGGGCGAGGGCGACGGTCTCGCGGGTGGTCCGGGTGGTGGGCACCGGGTGCGTGCGCACCGAGTCCCCGGCCTCTTCCGGAAGTTCGGGCACGGACGGGCCCAGCAGGGCCAGCAGTCGCGCCAGCTGCTCGCGCTGGCTCTCCCGCGGTACGACGGCGTCGATCATGCCGTGTTCGAGGAGGAACTCGGCGCTCTGGAAGCCGGCCGGCAGCTCCTGGCGGATGGTGTTGCGGATGACCTGGGGCCCGGCGAAGCCGAGGAGGCTGCCGGGTTCGGCGAGGACGACGTCGCCGAGCATCGCGAAGGAGGCGCTGACCCCGCCGAAGGTCGGGTCGGTGTTGAGGTTGATCACCGGCACCCGGGCCTCGCGCAGGGCGGCGATCCACTGGGAGGTCTTGGCCATCTGCATCAGCGACAGCGCGCCCTCCTGCATCCGCGCCCCGCCGGAGGCGGCGACCAGGAGCAGCGGCAGCCGCTCGGCGAGGGCGGTGCGGGCGGCAGCGGTGACGGTCTCGCCGACGACGGTGCCCATGCTGCCGCCCATGAAGGTGAAGTCGAGGACGGCGACGACCAGTTGACGGCCGCGCACGCTCATCCGCCCGGCGAGCACGGCGTCCTGCCGCCCGGTCCGGGACTGGGCGTCCCGCAGCCGGTCCGGGTACGGCTTGCTGTCGCGGAAGCCGAGCAGGTCGCGCGGCGCGTAGTCGTCGGGGAACGCCTCGAAGCTGCCGGCGTCGGCGAGCTGGGCGATCCGTACGTCGGGCGGGATACGGAAGTGGAACTGGCACTCGGGGCACACCTTGCGGTTGCGGTCGAGTCGTTTGCCGTAGATGTACGCGCCGCAGGACGCGCACCGGCGCCACTGGACGTCCTGTCCGGCCCGGATGGGCCCTGGTGTGGTCGTCACGTTGTGCTCCGCTCTTGTCGACTGCCGCTGCCGCGCTCCCGCGGCACCGGCACGGCCCGCTGGGGCCGGCTGCCGGTGGCCGCGGCGATGCCGAACGGCGGCATGTTGCGGTAGACGGTGTGCATGCGCGCCGGGTCGACGACATACGCCTCGTGGTAGATGCCGACCGCGCCGTTGTCGGCGACGGTGCGGTTGAAGCGGCCCCAGGCCGGCCGGTGGGCGGCGTCCGTGTCGTGCGCGTACGCCATCAGCTCGTCCATGCTTCGCCAGTACTGGATCACCACCACCGTGCGACCGATCCAGGTACGGGCGCCCAGGAAGCCGTACTCCTTCTGCTTGTGGAGCTCGACCAGCATCGGGACCATCGCCAGGAAGGACGGCAGCCAGCGGTGCACCTTCCAGAAGCTGTTGATCCGCATGCCGATGAGGAACACCACGGTTCCCTCGGGCGGGTCCGCCACCTGGGGCACTAGCTCGACCTTGGCTGCCACGGAAGCTCCCATCGGAGTCTCAGAAGGGGTACGTGCGCGGGGGCGTGCTGGTGGTGAGGGTGCGCCAGCGGCTGAACGCCTCCAGGCTCGCGCGCCCGCCGAAGCCGGAGCCGTTGCCGGAGGCGCCGACACCGCCGAAGGGCAACCCGGCGTCCTGGACGACGGTCTGGTCGCCGATGTGCGTGACCCCGCACCGGAGTTGGCGGCCGATGACCTCCCCACGTGCCGTGTCGCCGGTGTAGACGGCGGCCGTCAGGCCGTGGTCGCTGGTGTTGGCCAGGCGGACGGCAGCCGCGTCGTCCGCGAAGACGGTGACCGTGGCGACCGGTCCGAAGACCTCCGTGTGGAAGACGTCCATCTGCTCGGTGACGTCGGCGAGGACGGTCGGCGGGTAGTACGGCGGCTGCGGACGCCCCCCGGTGACCAGCCGGGCGCCCTGCGCGACGGCCTGCTCGACCGCGTTCGCGACGGTCGTGAGCTGGCGCCGGTCGATGAGGGGGCCGATCTGGGGGTCGGAGCGGTACGGGTCACCGATGCGCAGGGCGGCCGCGTGCCGGGCGAGCGCCTGCGTGTACCGCTCGGCGATCGACCGGTGCACCAGGTGGCGGCGGGCGGACATGCAGATCTGCCCCTGGTGCAGGAAGGAACCCCAGGCCCCGGCGGCCGCGGCCTGCTCCACGTCGACGTCGTCGAGCACCACGAAGGCGTTCTGGCCGCCGAGTTCGAGCACGACCCGCTTGAGCAGCCGCCCGCACAGCGCGCCGACCTCGCGGCCCACCTCGGTCGACCCGGTGAACGACACCATGGCCACGTCGGGCGCCTGCACCAGCGCCGAGCCGGCCTCCGCGTCGCCGTGCACGACCTCCAGCACATGCGGCGGCAGACCCGCGTCGGCGAACGCCTCGAACAGGAGACGGCCGCCGCTGAGCGGGGTGTGCGGGTCGGGCTTGAGGAGCACGGTGTTGCCGAGGGCGAGCGCGGGGCCCAGGGAGCGGGCCGCGAGCAGCAGCGGGAAGTTCCAGGGCACGATCACGCCGACCACGCCCAGCGGGACGCGGCTCACCTGGGCCGCGCGGTCGGGGTCGTCGGCGGGCGGGTGCGGAAGCCCGGGATGCCGGGCCAGCCGTGCGCCGTGCCGCAACTCCTGCGCGGCCTGGTGCACCTCGAAGAATGCCTTGCCGGGGATCGCTCCGCCCTCTCGTACGAGCAGCTCCTGTGCCTGCTCGGCGCGTTCCACCAGCAGGTCGGCGGCGCGTTCGACGATCGCGGCGCGCTCCTCGGCGGGCGTGGCCGCCCAGGCGGGGGCCGCGGCTCCTGCGCGACGCGCGGCGGAGGTGACGCGGTCGGGGGTGGACAGCTCGACGGCGCCGAGCGGTTCGCCGGTGGTGATCTCCCGGCTGACCAGCCGGGTCTCGGACGCGGTGAGGGCGGTCACCTGGGCACCTCGGTTTCGGTTGCGTCGTGGGTGCGTACGGGGCAGCGGGCGCAGTCGTCGTCGGGGGCGGCCGGCGTGCCGTCCCGGCCGAGAGCGCGCCGCAGCCGGCGCAGACAGCGGGTGCGGATCGGGCCGACCGAGCTCACCGGCATGGACAGCGCGGCGGCGATCTCCTGGTACGAGGCCGGCGGGTCCTGCAGGGCCCGCAGCAGGAGTTCGCGGCACTGGTCGGAGAGACCGTCGAGGGCGCGCAGCACCTCCTGGCCGCGGTCGGCGCGCAGGGTGATCTGCTCCGGGCTCTCGTGGTGGTCGAGCAGATGCTCCAGCGAGGCGCTGTCGCCGACCATGACCAGCCGCCGGTCGCGGGTGGCCGCCTTGATGGCCTCGCGGCGGGCGACGGTGGCGAGCCAGTCGCCGAGCCGGTCGGGGTCGCGGATGCGGTCGGCGTTCTGCATCAGCCGGAACCAGGTCAGCTGGCGCACGTCCTCGGCGTCGACCCGGCTCACCCGGTGGCTGCGGGCCACCGACCAGACCAGCCGGCCGTACCGGCCCACGGTCTCGTCCCAGGCCTCCGCCTCGCCACGGGCACAGCCCGCGAGCAGTTCCGCGTTCCCCTTCGCCGGCATCGCTCGTCCTCCCCCTGCGACCGCCCGCACGGCAGCGGGCTCCGGCTTCCATGCAACCCGCCGCGCGGGGTGGCCGGAAACGGATGACGGCGTCAGGTAGCGGTCAGACCAGGAGTGGACAGCGTGGACAGGGCAGTTGCTCATCGGGGGCCGCCCGCGGAGGGTTCCGGCAGCAGCTCGGCCATGGCCGAACGCAGCCGTACGGGGATCGGCCCGGGCTCGTCCTCGCTGCCCCGGATGGCGATGCCGAGCGCGAAGCGGTCCCACACCTGCAGCACCTGGATCTGCCACAGCGGCCGCTCCTCCTGCGGGATCTCGTCGTCGACGACGGCCAGCCCGCCGCCCCTGAGCCGGTGTACGGAGAAGGCGTCGAAGCCGCGGGCCATGCCCATGCCGGTGGCCTTGGTGTAGGCCTCCTTGGCCACCCAGGAGTCCGCGAAGGCGTGCCCCTGCTGGTCCTCCCGGTCCCGGCGCAGCACCTCCTGCTCCAGCGGGGTGAAGACCTTCGGTGCGAACTGCAGGGCCTCGGGGCGGGCCGGGGTGTTCTCGGCGTCGACGCCCGCGGTACGGCCGCGCACCACGATCGCGGCGATCAGCCCGTTGGTGTGGGTGATGTTGAAGTCGAGCCCCCAGTCGGCCCCTTGGACGGTCGGGCGCCCGAACCGGCCCTTGTCGAAGCGCCACTCGCCCGGCGCCACGTCGGCGTACTGCGAGAGCACCTGGCGGGAGAGCAGCCGGGCGCCGAGGAAACGGGTGCGGGCGGCGGGGAAGAGCAGCCGGTCGTGCCGGGCCCGCTCCTCCTCGGTGAGCAGTTCGAGGCCGCCGGTGGCCTCGGCGAACCGTTCCACGTCCTCCTCGGCGAGGAGCCAGACGTCGGCGCCTTCGGCCAGCGGATCGCCGGCGGGCTCGCGCTCGCGCGAGGTGTCGGGGGCCTCGGTCGTACGCATCTCCCGGTCACCAACTCACCTGGAACGGACGGAAGGAGAACAGCAGCCCCTCGCGGTGGGCGCCCGCCATGGCCTCGGCGACGGCGTCGACGTCCGCGGGTCCGGTCACCCGGCGCGTGGGGTGGAAGCGCCGCAGCAGCCGCTCCAGGCACAGCAGGAGGACGGCCGGTGAGCGCAGGGCGGGCGCGAAGCTGTCGCGTCCGCGCAGATAGAGGTGGACGCAGGCGGCTGCCGCCGACACGGCCGCGTACTGCTTGGCCAGGTCGTAGAGTTCGGCGGACTGACCGGCCTGCCGCCCCTGCTCGGCGAAGAGTTTGGCGTGCTCCTCGGCGAGGCGGTGCACTTCGTCGGCGATCAGCCCCGCGGTGTCGGCGCAGCCGGCCAGCCATGCGGCCTCACGGCCCTGCGCTTCGTCCGCCGCCCGGTGCAGTTCTGAGACGGCCGAGCGGAGGGCGAGGACGCAGTCGTCGCCGCCGCGGCTGAAGAGCTGCTGCTCGGCGGGTTCGTAGGGGTCCATGGGGTGGGCGGGATCGAAGAGCCGGGTGGTGGCGGCGACGGCCTCGGCCACGGGGGCGGGTTCCTGAGCGACGGCGTTCGCGAGCAGGTTCTGCAGTTGCAGGGCGATGTTCTTGAGGTTCACCACGGTGTTGCCGTCGGCGAAGTTGGAGATCGCGAAGTCGCGCAGCACCTTCTGGAAGATGCCGTGGCGGGGGTGGTCGCGCAGGTAGTAACGGGCGCCGAGGACGGTGGTCAGCCGGGAGAGGGTCTCCTCCAGCAGGGTGGGTACGAAGTACTTGACGACGGAGGACCAGATGCTGGCCTGGGCGGGGGCGAGCTGGAGCGAGCGCACGGCGCCGGTGGTGAGTGCGTCGGCGATCAGCAGCTCGGTGAAGCACTCGGTCAACTGCCGCTTCGAGTACGGCACTTCGAGCACTGTCCCGCCGAAGATGACACGCCGGGAGGCGAAGTCGAGGGTGCTGCGCAGGGCGGTGTCCACGCAGCTCATGGCGATGCTGGAAATCGCGATCCGAGCCAGCTGGCTGCTCTTCAGGGCGACTTCGAGCCCCTGCCCGACCCGTCCGACGAGCGCCGCGTCGGGCACGAAGCAGTCGGTGAGCCGCACCCCGCTCATGTCGAGGCCGCGCAGCCCGTGGAGCGGCTCGTCGCGCAGGTGTTCCAGCTGCCGGGCCGGGAGGCCGGCCTTCTCGACGGCGAAGACCGAGTAGCCGCCGGGGCCGCCCTTGTCCGAGGTACGGGCGAAGACCATGACCGTGGCGGCGACGGTGGCGTTGCCGATGGTCCACTTCTCGCCGCTGAGCAGCCAGCCACCGTCGGTGCGCCGGGCGACGGTCTCGTTCGCCAGTACGTCACTGCCGTGCCGCCGCTCGGACAGGCCCCAGGCCAGCTTCTTGCCGTCGCGGATGGCGTCGGCGAAGTGCTGGCGCTGCTCGGGGCTGCCTGCGATCCACACCGGCATATAGCTGAGGCTGGTCAGCACCATGGCGGTGGCGGAGGTGGGGTCGCGGCGGCCGACCAGGCGGTAGAGGTTGAAGCCGTCCTCGACATGGACGGCCTTGCCACCGTTGGCGGCGGGGACGATCCAGTCGTACAGGCCCCAGTCGGCCAGGGTGTCCACGAACTCGTGCGGGTACTCCTGGCGTTCGTCGAGGTCGAGGATGCGCGGGTACGGCATGGGACCGCCGGCGTCCCACGGGTCGCCGAGGTACCCCTCCAGGTCCGCCATCAGCGCGGTGAGGTCGGTCATGTCGTCTCGTCCTCCTCGGGTGCCGGTCCGTCGGACAGCCGGACCGGGAACGCGGTGAACAGGAGCCGCGCGGCGTCGAGCGAAGTGAGCGCGCGGGCCGCGGGCGGCAGATCGGAAGCGGCCTGCCGGGGATCACGCCCCTCGGCCAGGGCTACGAGCACGGCCAGAACGGCGGTGAGCCACCCGGCCCCGGCGGGCCCCTCGCCGTACAGACCCCGGTCGGGGTGCGCATACCAGGCAAGGGCGGCCGCGGCGGCCGCGTACAGCAGGCAGCACCTTTCGGCGAGGTCGAGCAGCTCGGGCGAGGCCCCGAGACCACGGGACCGGTCGCTTTGGGCCTCGGCGGCGGTGGCGAAGGTGTCGGCGAGGGCGGTACGGACGTCACGCACGAGGACGGCGGCACGGTCTTCGCCGCGTGCCGCGAGGTCCCGTGCAACGGCGTCGGCGTGTTCCGCGAACCCGAGGAGCACAAGGTCCTTGGGCCGCGCGGAGAGGTCGAGCGCCCCCGGATCGAGCCCGGGAAGCGGCTCACCGAAGGCGAACAGGGCATCGAGACCGGCCGGGGCCACGTGCCCAGGGACGTGTGGCAGTCCACCGCCGCCCGGAGCATCCAAGCGGGCCTGGGTACCGGACTCGGCCGCGGCGGCAACCCCGCCCGCACGGCCGGTCCCGGCACCGGGCCCCCGCCGCGCCGCCCGCTCGAAGGGGCGGGCAGCGGCGGCCCGCTGCTCGCGGGCGAACGTCGGTGCGTAGCCGGGGAGTTGCAGAGCCACCGCGCGCAGGACGCCGAGCGGGCTGGTGTCGATCGACTCCACGATGGTGTTGTCTCGCTGGGCCTTGTCGATGATGGCGCCGGGGCCGTGGGCCAGGACTCCGCGGGCGCCCAGCAAGGAGCGGGAGCGGGTCACCGTGGAGGCCGTCAGGCGGGTGGCTACGCGCTTGACGATCGAAGAGCACAGGCCGAATGTCGCCGGTGAGAGGTGGGCATAGCGGGCGGCGGTCAGGGACAGGAGGTCCGCCGCGAACAACTCCGTTGCGGCTGCCGCCAGTTCGCGGGCGCCGTGGGCGGTGTCCGCGACCCGGACGCCGGCGACACGCCTGCTCCGTGCGAAGCGGAGTGCCGTGCGCAGCGCCGTGTCCGCCGTCGCCAGGCAGGCCGCCGTGCTGAGCAGCCGTACCACCTGCTGGGCCCGCATCGCGCCCGCGAGGCCGCCGCCCGGGTCCCCTATCACCGCCGACTGCGGTACCGGAGTGCCGTCGAAGGTCAGGTCGGCGAAGTCGATGCCCCGCATGCCGGTGACGGGCTGCGCGGGCTCCCGCCGTACCCGGGACAGCTCGCGCGGTCCCAGCAACACCGCCGTGAACGCTGCCGGGCCGCGCGCTGCCGTGCGGGCCACCACGACCGCGGCGTCGGCGGTTGCCCCCCGGCCGACCAGCCACTTGCGGCCGGTCAGCCGGAAACCGCCGTCCTTCGCCGTATCGAGGCGGCACTCGCCCGCCAGGACGTCGCTGCCCGAGCGCTCCTCGGAGAGTGCGAAGGCGACCGTCCGCCCCTCCTGCACCCAGTCGGCGACGGTCTTCGCCTGCTCGGGAGTGCCCGCCGCGAGCACCGTCATCACGGCGGAGCAGGACAGCAGGGTGGCCGGCATGATCGCGGCATCGCGCCGGGCGGCCACCCGCACCAGCAGCAGCGTGTCGTCCAGGCCGCGCAGTGCGCCGCCCAGCGACGGGGGCAGATAGGAGAGCGGGAAGTCGACGGAGTCGAGACGGGCGGCGAAGGCGTGCGGGAAGTCACCGCGGTGGTCCCGCGCTGCCCCGGCCTCGAAGCCGTAGACGTTGTCCGGCCGCCAGGGGTCGCCGAGCAGTTCGTCGAGGAGCGCCGCGGCGGCGAAGGGGGCCGTCATGGCCGTACCTCCAGGGCCGGGTCGGGCTGCGGCACCGGGTAGTCGGCGATCGCGGGTGAGAGCGCGAGGCCCGCTGCCCGCAGCATGGACAGACGCTGGTGGAAGGCCGCACCGGTCATGATGTGACGGGCGACGTCGGCGACACGGCGGTTCCGCGGGGCCGCCAGGTACGTGCCCCGCACCCAGGAGTTGAAGCTGCCCATCGCGGGGCCGCACCAGATCTGGTAGTCGACCGCCCGGTCCGCCTCCCCCGTCTTGGCCCAGCGCGAGGCCATGCCCAGGTACCAGCGGAAGATCAGCGCGGCCCGCCGTTTGGGGCTGGCGGCGGCGCGGGCGAGCTGGTCGGGGTCGCGGCGCTCGAAGTAGGCGACGGTCTCCGCCCAGACGTCCTCCAGGGGACGCCGGAAGAGCTGCTTCTCGATACGGGCGCGGGCCGCGGCCGGGATCGCGTCGATGCCGTCGTGGTCGCGGTAGAGCTCGTACAGGAGCCGCGCGCGCATCGGGAAGAGCGTGCCGCGCTTGAGGACCTGCAGTTCCACCCCCATCTCGAACATGTCCGCCGCGGGCGCCATCTCGAAGTCCGCGAGGTCGGCCTGCGCCAGCATCTCCTTGACCTGCACGGAGGTACCGGCTTCGACGCAGGACTGGTTGACGGAGCCGGTCACCACATAGTCGGCGCCCATCGCGAAGGCCGCCCAGGCCGCCTCGGGCGTGCCGATGCCGCCCGCCGCCCCGACCCGGATCCGCACCGGGTACCCCAATTCCCGCATCAGCCCGTCCCGTTGACGGATGATCACCGGCAGCTGCGCGGGCAGCGGGCGCCGGTCGGTGTGCCCGCCGGAGTCGGCCTCCACGGTGATGTCGTCGGCGAGCGGCACCCGTTCGGCGAGCCGCGCCTGCTCCGCGCTGATCGCGCCCTCGTCGAGCAGCGCCCGCACCATCGGCTCGGGCGCGGGCCGCATGAACAGCTCCGCGAGTTCCGTACGGGAGATCTTGGCGATGACCTTGTTCTCGGCGACCACCCCGTGCGGCCCGCCGGTCCGCAGCCCGGCCAGCCGGTAGCGCACGATGTGCGGGGTGAGCGCCAGGAACGCGGACGCCTCCACGCACGGCACCCGGTGCTTCAGATACAGGTCGACGGCGGTGCGCTCCAGACGCTCCTCGCTGGGGCTGTGGATCAGATTGCAGGCGTACGGCAGCCCCGGGATCTCGGCGGCGAAGCGCACCAGGGCCTTCTCCACGGCCTCGGGCAGCAGCCCGGCCGCCCCGTACGAGCCGAGGTAGCCGGCCCTGGCCATGGCGATCACCAGGTCGGCGGAGGCGATCCCGTTCGCCATGGCGCCGCTCATGTACGCCTCACGCACGCCGTACGCCTCCAGGAAGGCGGCGCTGCCCAGACGTTCGGGCCCGAGCGGCGGCGCGGCGGCGACGATCTCGTGCTCGCCGCCGGGCCGCGCGCCACCACCCACGGCGGCGCCGAGGCCGTAGGGCCCGCGCAGTATGTAGACGGGCTCGTCCAGGCGCATCAGCGCCTCCTGGATGCCGGTTTCGCCGACCGCGGGTGCGGGGCCGGTCCACCGCGGCCGCGGTTGCTCGGTGCTCATGGGTACGTCTCCTTGGTCCGATGGGCCGCTATGCGCTCCGCGGGTTGTGCCGCGATTGGCCGTCGATCGTCTGCGACTCTGTTGGGGCTGGTCGCGCAGTTCCCCGCGCCCCTTCGGGGCGCGGCCAACCCGCGCCCGCCCCGCTCAGTCGTGGTGGATCTCGATGCCCAGGTCCCCGAGGCGATAGATCCGCAGAGTCGACTTCCAGACGTGGGCGTCGCCCAGCAGGACGATCCGGCCGGGCTCGCGGCGGATCTCCTTGATGTGGACGTCGAACTCCATGTCGGGGTCGGTCCGCAGGATCTGGCCCCGGTAGCTCCAGGTCGTGTCGGTGCCGGCGCTGAGCGCGAAGCGCGGGTTGCGCAGTCCGTCGGTGAGGCCGGTCTCGACGGCGTACACCTGCATGCCCTGCAGCAGTGCCTCGACGCCGAGGGAGCCGGGCATCACGGGGTCGCGGTGGAAGTGGCAGGAGAAGTACCACTCGTCGGGCCGGATGGAGCGGTGCCCGCGCAGATATCCCTGGCCGTGTTCGCCGCCGCCGGGCAGGATGTCGACCCATTCGACGAGGTCCAGGTGCCCCCCGGCCAGCCGTGGGCCGCGGCGGGCGGACTCGGCGGCCCGGAAGTCGCGCAGGTCGACGCGGCGGGTGCCGGGTGGCCTGGCCGGCTGTGTGTCCAGCCACGGCAGCACGTGCTGCCCCTTGTCGAGGCCTACCTGGTGGGCGAGTGCCTTCTCGTTGAAGTAGCCGAAGAGGGACTCTCCGGTGTAGAAGACCTCGCCGTCGCAGGAGAGTTCGTAGGAGAAGTTCTGCAGGATCGAGCCGGGCATCCGGTCGCTGGAGAGCAGTGTGGACCGGTGCTGGACGGTCTTGCCCCGCAGGTCGATGTCCTTGACGAGGGTGGCGTGGCCGTCGAGGTTGCGGATGCTGAACTGCTCCTCGGGGAAGGGCAGGGTGGCGCCCAGGTAGTAGCCGAGGAGGATGGCCGCCTGGAGGCTGGATTCCATGTGGACGCAGTTCGGCATGGACGGGTGGCCGTTGTCGGCGTAGTACCAGGCGTCCTCGGGCGAGTCGTACTCGGTGACCATCACGGCACCGCGCTTGAGCGTGCCGCGGGTGCCCTCCAGCTTCATCACCCGGTCGACGAACAGGAAGTCGCCGTTGGGGATGTACGGTGCCCGGCTGTCGGCGTAGATCTCGAACTCGGGCCCCATCGCGACGGCGAGGTCGCCCTTGGCGGCGTGCGCCATGTGGAACTCGTTGAGCAGGGCCGGTTCGCCGGTGGCCGGGGAGAGCCGGCCGAGGAAGTGCGGGACGGTGCCGGCGGTCTCCGGGCGGTAGGGCGTGCCGGGTTTCTCGCGGAGGCGGATGCCGAGTCCGGTGACGCTGATCGACGGGGTTCCGTCGCGCAGCACGACCACGTCGGCGACGAGCGAGGGCCGCGGCAGCAGGGTCAGCTCGGTGATGTCGATGCGGTACTCGATACGGGCGTTGCGCGGGGTGATCTGTCCGCGCACCTTCACCTCGGTCCGCAGGTCCGGTACGGGCTGGAAGCGGGCGTCGGGGAGGGTGAGGTGCAGGCCGAGGGAGAGGGCGTAGGTCTCCAGGAGCTGTACGGCTCCTTCGGCGACGAGGGATCCGGCGAGCACGGGGTCGTCGGGGAAGTGGCTGGTGAAGTACCAGGCGTCGGGGGCGAGTTCCTTGACGGCCTCGATCCGGCCGAGGCCGTGGCTGCCGCCCTTGCGGTCGAGGACGGTGACCTCGTCCGCCATCAGCAGCGGCCGGGTGGGCAGCCGCAGCGAGGTGTTGCAGCCTGGGGGCTGCCGGTGGCCGGGTCCGAAGACCTCGGCGACACGGCCTTCGGCGAGGGCGTCGAGGTCGGCGGAGGTGAGGGAGGTGCGGTGGGTGGTGGCGAGCGGCTTGAAGGCCGTGCGCCCGGGGTCCGCCGCCTCTTTGAGGCCGGGGGCCACCCGCCCCTGCACCAGGCCCGGCGAACTCTCCAGCTCCTCATCGGTGAAGAAGCCCGCGCAGGCGTTGTTGAGCTTGAGGATGAGCTCGCCGTCGGCGTAGCAGTCGTAGTGGAAGAAGAAGAGCAGGGTGTCGCCCTGGCGGACGAACTGGTCGATCCAGATGTCGTAGCGCAGGGTCTGCCCGGTGCGCGGCAGGTCGCCCAGGAAGCTGAGGCTGCTGTCGAGGAGGCGGTAGACGCGCTGGCCGCGGTTGGTGAAGTCGGCGCCGAGATAGCTGATGAGCAGCAGGTCGCACTGGCCGGCCTCGATGGTGACGGCGGGTGGGACCTGACCGTCGACGGCGTACCAGGCGTCCTCGGGTACGTCGTACTCGGTGCGGATGAAGGAGGGCTTGAACTCCCCCGGTTCCGCGTCGAGTCGGGTGACACGGGTGGCGAAGAGGTAGGGCGGGGCGGGGAGCCGTACGCGGCGGTCGTAGCCGTCGATGCGGGTGAAGCGGGGGCCGAAGACGTTGCCGACCTTGCCGACGGCGAACTCGAGGAGGTCGTGTTCGTCCCAGACGACGCCCTCGGGTTTCGGCGGGTGCTCAGTGGCTGCCGGCGTCGGCCGGACGGGCGTCGAGGCGGACAGCACGGCGGTGAGTTCCTCCCGCAACTCCCGTTGGGCGTCCAGGACTTCCTGGTGCGCCTCAAGGATCTCGGCACGCAGGCTGCGTACGAGGGTGAGCGTGGCCGCATGGTCGTCCGGCTGCCGTGGCTTCTCCGGTACGGGCAGGGGGGCACCGAAGATGGCCGGGCGGGGCGGTACGTCGGCACGCTCGGCCTGCGGCGGCACGGCACCGAGGGACTGCGCCGACACCGCGTCGGCGGGCAGCATCGTGATCGGTTCCCGCTCCAGCGAGAGCGCGGGTACGGGCGGACCGTCGGGGCGGGTCGGCATCGCGGTGTCCCATTCCGTGGCGTGGAATGCCGTGACAGGCAGTTCCGGGGCTTGGTCGGGGGCCCCGGCGGTCACCGGGACGGGGGCTGCCGCGCCGGGTGCGGCGACGGCGGTCACTGCCGGCACGGGGGCTGCGGCGGGCATCGGTGCGGGCGGGGCGGTCGCCGGCGCAGGTACCGGCACGAGCACGTCCCCGACCGCGACCGGCACCGACGGCACGGCCCGGCCCGGCGGCTCGGCGCCCCCGCCCGACGCAGTCACCACCGGCACGGTTGGTCCGGCGGGCGTCGGTGGGGTTGGGACGGTCGCTGGGACCGGGAGTACGGGCGCCGACAGCGCCACCACCGGCACGACATGGCCCGGCGGCTCGGCACCCCCATCCGACGCGGTCGCCACCGGCACGGTTGCTCCGGCGGGCGTCGGTGTGGGCGGGGCGGTCGCTGGGACCGGGAACGCGGGCGCCGGCAGCGCCACCACCGGCACGACACGGCCCGGCGGCTCGGCGCCCCCGCCCGACGCGGTCGCCACCGGCACGGTTGCTCCGGCGGGCGTCGGTGTGGTTGGGACGGTCGCTGGGGCCGGGAGCGCGGACGCCGGCAGCGCCACCACCGGCACGACACGGCCCGGCGGCTCGGCTCCCCCGCCCGACGCGGTCGCCACCGGCACGGTTGGTCCGGCGGGCGTCGGTGCGGGCGGGGCGGTCGCTGGGACCGGGAGCGCGGACGCCGGCAGCGCCACCACCGGCACGACATGGCCCGGCGGCTCGGCTCCCCCGCCCGACGCGGTCGCCACCGGCACGGTTGGTCCGGCGGGCGTCGGTGCGGGCGGGGCGGTCGCTGGGACCGGGGGCGCGGGCGCCGGCAGCGGCACCGACGGCACGGCACGGCCCGGCGGCTCGGCTCCCCCGCCCGACGCGGTCGCCACCGGCGCGGTAGCTCCGGCGGGCGTCGGTGCGGGCGGGGCGGTCGCGGATTCCGGGGCCGCAGGCGCCGGCACGGGGCCGCCGTCGGCCCGAACCGTCACGGCACGGCCCTGCGGCGCGGCTCCCCTGGCTGACGCGGTCGCCGTCGGCGTGGGGTGGTTCCGCCGTTCGGCTCCGCCTCCCGGTGCGGCTCCGTCCCGTGGATCGGCCTCGCCGCCCGGCACGTTCGTCGCCGCCGCGGCCGGGGCTCGTGACGGTGAAAGAACGGCACCGTGTTCTCCCCGCTCGGCTCCGCCCATGACGGCAGCGGCAGGCGTCGGCGGTGGGGCGGGGCGGTGGGGCGCCCGTCGTACCGCTTGCAGTACCGGCGCAGCCGCATCCCTCACCAGCGGTGCCACCGGTGTGCCGCCCACCGTGAAGGTGCGCAGGCCCGGCGCGCGGCGGGGTGCTGCCGTGCGGGGGCGGAACGGGGTCAGGTCCACGGGGACGCCGTGGGTGGCGAGGCGGGCGACGAGGCGGGCTATGTCCGTTGCGCCGCGGGCTCCCCGGCGGTCGACGGGGACCGAGAGGTGCGGGTCGTCGCCGAGCGTCTCGTGGATCCAGCGGGTGCAGGTGCTGGAGGGGCCGACCTCGATGAAGCAGCGGAAGCCGTCCTCGTAGGCCCGTCGAATCAGCCGGGGGAAGTCGACCGTCTCGCGCAGGGTGACGGCGATGTTGTGGGCGACGACGTCCTGGTCGAGGGCGCCGACGGGGGCGTAGTGGCGGCTGCTGTAGAGGACGAGGTCGCCCACGTCGCCGGTCGGGTAGCGGTTGAGGTCGGCGAGTTCCGAAAGTACGCCGTCCACCACCGGGCAGTGCATGACGTGGTTGGCGGGAGAGCGTGCGCTCTGGCAGCCCAACTCGGCGATCACGTCACGGCACTGGGCGGGGTCGCCGGCGACGACGACCTCCGTGGGCGTGTTGACGTGGGTGATGAAGACGCGGTCGTGGCGCTGCACGGCGGCGCGTACGGCGTCCGTGGGCGCCAGCAGTACGTGCGTCGCCCAGACCTGCTGGTCCGGCACCTCGTCGCCGAGTCCCCACAGCGCCCGTACGGTCTTCTTCGGGCCGCGCAGCCGGTCGACGAAGAGCGGCGAGGCGTCGATCTTCGTCGTGGCGCGGGCCTCCTTGATCCAGCCGCCGGTCGCGAACAGCATGCTGCTCTCGCCGAGGCTGTAGCCGAACGCCCCGTGCACCGGCACCCCGAGCACCTCGCGCACCAGGTCGGTGGAGAGCAGCGCGTAGCTGGTGCCCACCGCCAGCATCAGCGGGATGTCCTCGATCAACTCCGCCTCGCGGCCCATCAGTTCACGCCGGCCGAGCGGCCCCAGGGCACGCGGGTACAGCGCCGCAGAGCGCAGCATCTCCGCCGGCAGTTCGGCCTGTGTCTCGAAGCGGGGCAGGAGCCCGGGGAAGGCGCGGAAGAGTGAACGTCCGAGGCCGAGATACGAGTTGAAGGCGCCCGGATAGACGAGTGCCGTCCTGGTGCCCGGCCCGCCCGCCGGACGGGCGGCGAAGCAGCTCCCGGACGGCGAGGTCCACTCGCCGCCCGCCCGGTACACCGCGGGCAGGTCCTTGGCCGCCTGATCCAACTGCCGTACCAGCCCTGCCGGATCGTCGGCGACCAGAACGGCCTTGAGCGCGGCGGGCCGGTCATCGGCGAGCTGCGCCGTCCAGTCGGCGCCGCTGTCGACGGCCTCGCGCAGTTCGCCCAGCCGCCGCATCAGGGTGTCGATGTCGTCGGCGCCGACCGGCACGACGAGGCTGCCGCCGGAGCGCACCCAGTCGGTGGCCGCCACCTCACCGCGCGTCTGCGCGCCGCCGAGCACCACATGGGCGTGGCTGCCCGCGCTGCCGATGACGCTGACACTCGCCGTACGACGGCCCTCGCGACGTTCGCGGAGCCAGGGCCGCGAGTCGCCGGCGAGGAAGAACGCGGACCCGGCGAGCCGGGCGCCGTCGACGCCCTCGGGCGCGATGGGCTGGTAGCCGTAGTGCAGGCACAGTGCGGCCCGGATGACGGAGGCGAGCGCGGAGGCACAACCCGTGTCCCCGACCGCGGAGTTGACCGAGCTGACCGCGGTCCGCAGCAGTCCGCCGGCCCGCTCGGCCGACCACACACGGGTGAGGCCTTCCAGCGTGCCGTCCTGCGCGGCCCCGGCCTCCACGAGCTCGACGTCGGCCGGTGTCACTCCGGCGGCGGCGAGGGCCTCCTCTGCGGCGGCGGCCACGAGGTCCGGGGCCGGCCGCGGGTCGAGGGTCGGCGAGTGGTGGACGGCGAGGGCGTCCACGGTGGCGTACACCGTGCGCCCCGGCGGGACGGAGCCGGGCCGGGTCACGACGACGGCACCGGCGCCGTCACCGAGCACGCTCCCGGGCGTCAGCAGCTCCCGGGCCCGCGTGGACTCCGGACCGGCCGCCAGATCGACCGCTCCGACCAGGACCGCCTCGATGCTCGGGTCGAGGAGCAGCAGCCGGGCCGTGTCGAGGGCGTCGACACCGACGGCGCTGTCGGAGGAGACGGTGAAGGAGGGGCCGGTGAGGTTCCACAGGGAGGAGATCCGCGCGGCCATGATGTTGCCGATGTAGCTGAGGACCTCGTTGGCCTCGATGGAGTCGTGGATGCCGTCCCGGGCGGCCCGGGTCAGTGCGGCCAGCTGCTGTTCCGTCGGCTCCAGACCGGCCGTGGCCGACCAGGCGGCGAGCTTGCGGCCGAGCGCGTAACGGGCGCCGTGCCCCTCGGCGCTGGGCTCCATCTCCATGCCGAGGACGACGGCGACCCGCCGCCCCTTGGCCCCGTCCTTGCCGCCGGGGGCGGGACGCTCGTACCCGGCGTCCTTCAGGGCCTCCTCCGCGACCCGCATCATCAGCAGGTGCTGCTGGTTGAAGTGGTCGAGGTCCTTGGGCGGGATGCGGTACGAGGTGGCGTCCACCTCGAACCCGTCGATGTACGCGGCCTGCGGCGCCCCGCCGTCGCCGAGCGTCTCGAACCCGCGCCATCGGTGGGACGGCAACTCCCTCACCGCGCCCGTGCCCTCGTATCCCGCCCGCTCGAACTCGTCGAGCGTGGTGAGGGAACCGAAGTGCGCCCCCATGCCGATGACGGCGAGCGACTGCGGTGTCCGCCGCTCGGTGCCGTCGTCCTCCGCGTCCGTCTCGGGTCCGGACAGGACGACGTGCGCGTTGGTGCCGCCGAAGCCGAAGGCCGAGACGGCGGCCCGGCGTACGCCCTCGGTGGCGGGCCAGGGCGTGGGTTCGCGTACGACACGGTTCGCGACCGTGTCCGGCAGCGGCCGCTCCACGCCGACCGTGGGCGGGATGACGCCGTGTCCGAGCGCGAGCACGACCTTGACCAGGCTGCTCATGCCGGCCGCGGTCAGCAGGTGCCCGATGTTGCCCTTGACCGAGCCGAGCAGCGGGCCGCGCCCGAAGTGCCGTTCCACGCCGTCGAGTTCGGTGCGGTCGCCCAGCGGGGTGCCGGTGGCGTGGCACTCGACGTACTGGACGTCCTGCGGTTCGATGCCCGCGTCTTTCTGGGCGAGTTCGTAGGCGGCGAGCTGGCCGTTGACGTTCGGGGCGAGCAGGTGCTTGCCGGGGCCGTCGTTGCCGAGGGCGACGGCGTCGACGACCGCGTACACCCGGTCCCCGTCGCGGCGGGCGTCGGCGAGCCGCTTGAGGGCGACCATGGCCGCGCCCTGCCCGGTGATGATGCCCTTGGAGCGGGCGTCGAAGGGCTGGCTGAAGCCGTCCGGCGGGTAGGCGTGCAGATCGGAGAAGGACAGATGGATGACGGTCGGGTCGGGCGCGCAGACCCCGCCGGCCAGCATCAGGTCGGCGCGTCCGGTGGCGAGCTGGGCGCAGGCGAGCTTGATGGCGTACAGCGCGGAGGAGCAGGCCGCGTCGAGGGTGTGGCGCGGACCGTCGAGCCCGAGGGCGGCGGCGACCACATGGGCGGGCAGCCCACCGGGCCACAGGTTGTGGGCCTCGGCCCGCGCCTCGAACGACCCAAGGCGACGAGCTTCGAGCCGGGCGCCGAGCGGCCCCTGCCCCACAGAGCCACCCCGGCCACCGACCGCACCGGCGCCGAACGACCCGCGGTTGTCGGCCTCGGCCCGCGCCTCGAACGACCCAAGGCGACGAGCTTCGAGCCGGGCGCCGAGCGGCCCCTGCACCACAGAGCCACCCCCGCCACCGACCGCACCGGCGCCGAACGACCCGCGGTTGTCGGCCTCGGCCCGCGCCTCGAACGACCCAAGGCGACGAGCTTCGAGCCGGGCGCCGAGCGGCCCCTGCACCACAGAGCCACCCCGGCCACCGACCGCACCGGCGCCGAACGACCCGCGGTTGTCGGCCTCGGCCCGGGCGTCGAGCCGTCCGAGGGGGTGAGCTTCGGGCAGGGTGTCGAGCGGCCGCTGTGCCGGACCGGCGGCCCGGTCACGGGCCGGGCTGCCGTCCGCCGCACCGGACGGCAACCCGGCCGCGGGGAAGCCGGCCGCCGCGAGGCCCTCGTAGACCGCGGCGTCCCACAGCTTCCCCGCTGTTCGGCCGGAGGCCGGAGTGGGGAACGGGTAGTTCCCGAACACCACCCCGGTCCTCCGGCCGGCCGCCCGGCCGTCCGCGGCAGCGGGGGATACACCCGCGTCGGCCAGGGCGTCCCCGGCGACCCGGAGCGCCCAGTGGAACGAGCGGTCCAGGCCGGCCAGGTAGTCGGCGGGCAGCAGGTACCCGGAGGGGTCGAGGTCCGCCGTGGCCTCGATGAATCCGCCGCGCGTGCAGTAGATGCGGTGCCGGTCCCGCTCGTCCTCAGGACCGGTCTCCTCGGCCAGCGGGTCGTGCCCGAAGATCCGCTCACCGCCCTCGGTGCGCGAGTCGACCGCGCCCATCAGGTTGTTCCAGTAGGCGTCGGGCGTGGCCGCCCCCGGGAAGAGGCAGGACAGTCCGACGATCGCGTACTTCCCCATGAGGGATCAGCCTCCGAGCCTCGTCAGACCGTGACCGCGGCGGCCGCCCGGCCCGGCTGCCTGAACCGTGCGTCCAGCTCCGCGTCCTCGACCGCGACCACGTCCTCCAGGACGGCCAGCACCCGGCCCTGCGGGTCGAGCGCGGTCACCGTGCAGGTGACGCCGGTGCGGCCGGGCCGTACGTCCTCGACCGCGATGAGGAAGTCCCCGTCGGACGGCAGCGGCGCATACAGGCTCAGCCGTCCGATCTCCATCGGCAGGCAGGCCCGTCCGCGCTGCTCGCGCACCCACACCAGCACGGCCTGCAGCAGCAGGTCGGCCAGGACGGGGCTGTGCAGCCGGGTGTGGTAGCCGCCGTGCGCGGGCCGGTCGTCGGTGAGCCGGGCCCGTACGAGAAGCCGCTGCTCTTCGCTGATCAGCAGCGTGCGCAGGCCGCGCAGGGAGGGCCCGTGGAAGAGCGTCCCGTCGCGGTAGAGCCGTGCCGCGTCCTGCCCGGCCGCGCCGCGGGCGAGGCCCGCAAGGTCGGCGCGGTCGGCGGGCCGCCGCCCCGTTTCGCCCGTGCTCAGCCGGACGCTGTACGCGGGCCGGCTGCGACCGCTGCCGTCCACGGAGGAGGCCAGCACGTCGATGCCGTCGTCCACGGGCTCGACGGACAGCCGCAGCCGCTGCGGCTGCTGCCCGTCGGGCTCGTCCCAGGCGACGCCCTTGAACACCTTGAAGCCGGTTGCCCCGACGACGGTTTCACCGGTCGCCGTCTCGACGGCGTTCGCCAGCACACCGAGTGCCGCGGTGGCGGGCAGCACCCGCCGGTCACCGATGGCGTGGTCGGTCAGCAGCGGCTGCTCGGCGAGGTCGGTCAGGGTCCGGTCGACGACCAGGGGTGTGCGCGCGGAGCCCTCCACCGCGGGCGGCGCGGACAGCGGGGTGAGCGGGCCGGTGACGATCACGGTGTCGTGCCCGTGCCCGGCCGTGAACTGCTCGGCGAACATGCCCGCACCGGTCGCGAGCGGCACCAGGGCGATCCCGCGCGAGGCGAACATGGCACGCAGGTCGTCGGAGACCATGCCGCCGTCCCAGGCACCCCAGTTCATCGCGGTGACGCGCGCGGAGGGCAGTTCCCGCTTCAGCCGTACGGCGATGCGGTTCAGCGCCTCGTTGGCCATGGCGTAGTCGGACTGGCCGCGGTTGCCGAAGAACCCGGCGACGGAGGAGAAGAACACGAGGTGCCGCAGCTCGGCGATCCCGCGCAGGGCGTCCAGCACATTGCCGAGGCCGGTCAGCTTCGTGCCCAGCACCCGGCGTATCTCGTCCGCCGACTTCTGCGCGACGAGCCGGTCGGCGAGGACACCGGCCCCGTGCACCACACCCGTGACCCGTCCGGCGTACGGCGTCAGCGCGCGACGCACCTCGCCGGCGTCGGTGATGTCGACGGTGAGGTACTCGACCCGGGCTCCGGTGGCGGTGAGACGGGCCAGGTTGGCGGCGATCTCCCGGGAGGCGGTGATCTCGCGGAACTCGCCCTCGATCGCGCGGGGGTTGGGCTTCTGTCCGCTCTGCGCGGCCCGCCGCGCGATGAGTCCGCGCAGTGCCGGGCCTTCGTGCCCCACGGCCCAGTCGGGCTCCGGCGCGGGCCGGCTGCGGCCGAGCAGCAGCAGTCCTGCGGGCCGAGCGGAGACCAGGGCGTGCAGGCAGTCGGCTGTGATGCCACGAGCGCCGCCGGTGACGACGAACAGGTCGTCGGAGGAGACCTCCGGGACGGCGGCCGCGTGTGCCTCGTGCGGCTCGGCCGCGAGCGCGATCGTGCGCCGCCCGGCCGGGTCGTGCGCCACATCGGCGTGCTCGGCGGACAGGTCGTGGATCTCGCCGAGGAAGCGCGCACCGACGGTGGTGGGGGCCAGCTCCGGCGCGAAGTCGACCGTACGGGCGAAGAGTTCGGGCACCTCGACGCCGAGGGTCTTCACCAGCCCGCCGACCCCGCCGAGCAGCGGGGAGGCGTCGCCGCCACCGCGGTAGCCGTTCGCCCCGTCGAGCCGGGTGACGGCCACGAAGGCGGCACGGGTGCCCTGCGCGGCGACCGGCTTCAGCGCGGCCAGGCTGTGCTTGGCGACGAGCAGGCAGTGCTCCAGCCGCTGCACACCCTCGGCCCACTCCTGCCCCGCCGCGGCGGCCATCTGCACGACGAGATCGACCCGCCCGCTCACAAGCGCCCCGGCGAGCTCACTTTCCTCCCAACTCGCCAGCCGCCGCACGGCATCCGCCTCCGGCACGACGCCCTCGACACCGGGCAGCGCCACGATCTCCACCCGCCAGCCGTCCCCCCGCAGCGCCCCGGCGAGCGGCCGGGTCAGCGTCGACCCGTCGTCGATGAGAACCGCGGTACGCGGTTCGGCGTACGCGCCGACGAGGGTGTGAGGCGGGGCGATCTCGGTGACGTCGGCGTAGGTACGGCCGATGCCGGGGGCTGGGGGGTAGGTGACGGTAAGGGAGGCGGTGGCTGGCGCGGGTACCGCTGTCCGGGGAGCGGGTCCACCGGAGGCGGTGGCCACGGTGGAGGCGAGGAACCCGGCGATGTCATCCAGCGTCCGAAGCTCCGCGAGCACCTCCGGATCAACGTCCTCCGACACCGGATACGACTCCTGCAACGCACCCAGGATCTGCACCCGCTTGATCGAATCAATGCCCAGATCAGCCTCGACATCCATACCCGGCTCCAGCATCTCCACCGGATAACCCGTCTTCTCCGCCACCGCACCCATCAGCGCCTCCATCACGCCATCGGCGACAGCCGAGTTGGTGATTGGGGCGAGCTCGGGCTCCGGCCGCACAGGCGCGGGCTGCGAGGCGGACTCCACGGACACCGTGGAGGCAAGGAAGCCGGCGATGTCATCCAGCGTCCGAAGCTCCGCAAGCACCTCCGGATCAACGTCCTCCGACACCGGATACGACTCCTGCAACGCACCCAGAATCTGCACCCGCTTGATCGAATCAATGCCCAGATCAGCCTCGACATCCATACCCGGCTCCAGCATCTCCACCGGATAACCCGTCTTCTCCGCCACCGCACCCATCAGCGCCTCCATCACGCCATCGGCGACAGCCGACTTGCTGACTGGGGCGGGCCCGGGCTCCGACTGCACAGGCGCGGGCTGCGAGGCGGACTCCACGGACACCGTGGAGGCAAGGAACCCTGCGATGTCGTCCAGCGTCCGAAGCTCCGCGAGCACCTCCGGATCAACGTCCTCCGACACCGGATACGACTCCTGCAACGCGCCCAGGATCTGCACCCGCTTGATCGAGTCGATACCCAGATCGGCCTCGACATCCATTCCCGGCTCCAGCATCTCCACCGGATAACCCGTCTTCTCCGCCACCGCACCCATCAGCGCCTCCATCACACCGGCGGCAATGGCCGAATCGGCGACGGAGACGGGCTCGGGCTCGGGAAGGTGGACGGTCTCGACCGTGGAGACGACCGGCTGCGGAGCCGACTCGGCGGGAACCGTGGAAGCCAGGAACCCTGCGATGTCATCCAGCGTCCGAAGCTCCGCAAGCACCTCCGGATCAACGTCCTCCGACACCGGATACGACTCCTGCAGCGCGCCGAGGATCTGCACCCGCTTGATCGAGTCGATACCCAGATCGGCCTCGACATCCATCCCGGGCTCCAGCATCTCCACCGGATAACCCGTCTTCTCCGCCACCGCACCCATCAGCGCCTCCATCACACCGGCGGCAATGGCCGAATCGGCGACGGAGACGGGCTCGGGTTCGGCGGCAGGCACGGGCTCCGGTTCGGCCGGGGCCACGACGGCAGGCTCAGGCTCCAGAGCGGTCTCCGGCGCGGGCTCGGGTTCGGCCTCCGCCCCTCCCCGCAGCGCGTCCAGCAGCAGCCGGGTGGACCGTTCGTGCGCCGCGCCGATCGTCGCGCTCTGCTCCCGTATGAGCCGCAGCGCGGCATCCGTGTCGGGGTGACCTCCGGCCCGTACGGACTCCTCCAGGGAGCGGACCGAGGCGTGCACGGTGTCCGCGTGGGCGGTGAGGATCTCCGCCTGAAGGGCCAGCCCGTCGCGTACGACGTCCTCGACGCCGTCGGTGCCACCCGTACCCGCCGTCAGCGCCAACGGCTGCGCAATCGCGTCCTGGTACGCCGAACGCCGTTCCTGTGTCACGTAGTTGATGCCGCGCAGCGGGATGTTCATCCCCTTGCGGGCCGGCAGCTCGGTCCGTGGCTCGACGTGGTCGTCGAAACCGGTGAGGGGCAGCCCGAGGACCGCGAGTTCGATCGCCGCGCGCTTCAGCGAGACCTCGCTGTCCTTGCTGGGGCCGCCGTCCGCCGCGAGGGTCACGACGTCGGTGCGGCCTTCGAGGATGCGGTCGATCAGGTCCGTCAGGACCCGCTTGGGGCCGAACTCGACGAAGACGCGGAACCCGTCGGCGTACATCTTCTCGATGCCGGAGACGAAGTCGACCGGCTGGAGGAGCTGGTCGACGAGGGTACGGCGGTTGGCCGCCGCGTCGCTGCCGTAGGCCGAGCCCGGGGCGTTGGCGTACACCGGGATCGTCGGGACGCCCAGCCCCGTCGACTCCACGGCCTGCCGGAACGCGTCCGCGGCATGCGCGACGAAGCCCGTGTGGAACGCGGCGGAGACCGGCAGCCGCTTGGCCGGGATACGGCGGCCGGAGACGTCGGCGACCAGGCGGTCGATCTCGTCCGTGGGGCCGCCGACGACGATCTGGCCGGGGGCGTTGATGTTGCAGATGGCCACATTGCGGTACGTGGCGACCAGGCCCTGGACGTCGGAGAGGGAGGCGCGGATCGCCGCCATGGCGCCGGGGTCGAAGTCCGCGGCGGCCTGCTCGGGCGGGGCCATGGCGCGGCCGCGGGCGCGCGCCAGTTCTGCGAACCGGTCGTCGTCCAGTGCCCCGGCCGCCCAGAGCGCGGTGAGTTCGCCGAAGCTGTGGCCGATGACGCCGTCGGCGCGGAAGCCGAGTCGGTGCAGCCAGGCGTACTGGCCGGAGGCGAGCGCCCCGATGGCGGGCTGGGCGAAGTCGGTGCGGCGCAGGGCCGTTTCCTGCTCGGTGCGGGCGGTGTCGGTGAAGGCGGGCGGCGGGAAGACCGTGCGGGCGAGGGTGTCGGGGCCCTCGGTCAGCCGGTTGGCGCGGTCGAACGCGGCCCGTACGGGCGGCAGCGCGACGGCGGCCCGCCGCCCCATGCCGACGTACTGGCTGCCCTGTCCGGCGAACACGGCCGCCGTCCTGACGGACGTGGGCAGGGCCTGGCGCCGGTAGGTGATGCCCTTGGGATGCTGCCAGGAGTCGGCGTCGGGTCGGGCGCGCAGCAACTCCACTGCCGTGGCGCACAATTCGGTGAATTCTTCGTCGCTGCGGGCGACGATCCCGATGCGGGCGTCGGACGCGGGGATCGCACCGGACTCGTCCGGAGCGGCGCCGTTCTCGATGCGCAGGGCGAGCGCCTCGGGGCCTGCCGCGTGCCACAGGCCCCAACGAACCGCCGGGCCAAGGGATTTGACCTCCGTCGACCCCTCGTGCTCCTCCAGCACCATGTGGAAGTTGGTGCCGCCGAAGCCGAAGGAGGAGACGGCGGCGCGACGCTTGCCGCGGCCCGGGTCAAGTACCCAGGGGCGCGCCTCGGTGTTGACGTAGAAGGGTGTGCTCGTGGGGTCGACCGCCTCGCTCGGTGTCTCGACGTTGATGGTCGGCGGGAGCACCTTCTGGTGGAGGGCGAGGGAGAGCTTGATGAGGCTGGCGGCGCCCGCGGCGGCCTTGGTGTGCCCGATCTGCGACTTGACGCTGCCGATGGCGGCGTAGCCGTGGTCGTCGTTGCCGTCCGCGACGACGGAGGAGAGGGCGGACAGTTCGGTGTGGTCGCCGACGGCCGTGCCGGTGCCGTGCGCCTCGAACAGTTCGATGGAGTCGACGGATACGCCGGCGTCGTCGTAGGCGCGGCGCAGGGCGAGCTGCTGACCCTCGGCGCGCGGGGCGTAGATGCTCTTGAAGCGGCCGTCGCTGGAGGTGCCGATGCCGCGCAGGACGGCGTAGATGCGGTCGCCGTCGCGTTCGGCGTCGGCGAGGCGCTTGAGGGCGAGCATGCCGATGCCCTCGCCGATCAGCG
Organism: Streptomyces longisporus; assembly: GCF_039532765.1. Classification (NCBI taxonomy): domain Bacteria; kingdom Bacillati; phylum Actinomycetota; class Actinomycetes; order Kitasatosporales; family Streptomycetaceae; genus Streptomyces; species Streptomyces longisporus. Next base: position 178,351 of record NZ_BAAASG010000015.1, on the reverse strand, counting down.
TGCCGTCGGCGGACTCGTCGAAGGGGCGGATCTGCTGGCTCTTCGAGAACGCCGGTGTCTTGCTGAAGCACATGTACATGAGGATCGTGTTCTCGGCGTCGCAGCCGCCGGTGATCATCATGTCGGCGCGGCCCTCGATGAGTTCGCTCACCGCGAGTTTGACGGCCGCGAGGGAGCTCGCGCAGGCGGCGTCGACGGTGCAGTTGGTGCCGCCGAGGTCGAAGCGGTTGGCGATGCGTCCGGCGACGACATTGCCGAGCATGCCGGGGAAGGAGTTCTCCTCCCACGGGATGTACGCCTTCTTGAACCGGCTCGCGATCTCCTCGGCGTCCGCCTCACTCAGGCCGACGCTGCGTACGACCTCCTTGAGCACCGGGGTCTGCAGACGCGCGGAGAGCGGCTGGGTGAGGGAGTTGGCACCGGTGATGCCGAGGACGACTCCGGTGCGGGAGGCGTCGTACCAGCTGCCGGTCTCCGCGCCGGCGTCGCGCAGCACGTCGCGCGCCACCGTGAGGGAGAGCAGCTGGAGGATGTCGGTGACCTCCAGGGTGTTGGGCGGCAGCCCGAACTCCATGGGGTTGAAGGCGATTTCGGGCAGGAATCCGCCGCGGCGGACGTAGGTCTTGTCCTCGGCCGCGGGGTCCGGGTCGTAGTAGTCGGCGGTGTTCCAGTGGCTCTCGGGGACGTCCTCGATGCAGTCCTGGGCGTCCACGATGTTGTGCCAGAACTCGCGCAGGTCGCGCGACTTGGGGAAGAGGCCCGCCAACCCGACGATCGCGATCGGCGTCTCGGCCAGACGTGAGTAGTGCACGATGGTGGTCCTCTCGGGCTTGCGCGTCGCGCGGGTCGTGTGCGGCGGGTACGTCAAGTGATGGGGGCTCAGCCGGTTCGCGAACCGGTGGCGAGAAGGGCGGCGAGGGCGTCCGCGGTCTCCGGTTCGTGGAGCATCGTGTAGTGGTCGCCGGGGACGGCCCGTTGCCGCAGCGGGCGGCCGCTGAGGCCGCTCCAGCCGAGGTCGGGGCTGTCGGGCAGGAGCGAGCGCTCCGGCTTGACGACGGTGACGGTGCGGTCGAGCGGGGCGGGCAGATACCCGGCGGTGCACCGGTTGTTGCGGACGAGTCCGGTGTGGAACGCGGTGTACAGCTTGCGCAGTCCCGCCGGTTCGGTGCCGTCCTGCAGCACTCCCTGGTCGATGGCCTCGGCGAGCAGGACACCCAGGCCGTCCTCCTCGCCGAGGCCGTCCAGGGCCGCCGGATCCAGGGTGAGGCGGCGGCCGCGTTTGGCGCCCAGGTACATCGCGAACCAAGTGATCAGCATGTCCGGCCGCAGCAGTTCGTCAGGCCGCTGGAAGGCGGGTACGGGCGCGATCGAGTCGAGGACGACGAGGTCCTCGACGCGGCCGCCGAGCCCCTGGGCTTCCAGGCGGGCGGCGATCTCGTAGGCCACCACTCCCCCGAAGGACCAGCCGGCGAGGGTGAACGGCCCGTCGGTGAGTCCGGCGGCGGTCAGTTCCCGCAGGCAGCGCCGGGCGAGTTCGCGGACGCCGATGACGGACAGCGTCGGGACGAGGGCCGCCGCGAAGTACTCCGGGACGTTCCCCAGGTCGCACAGGTGCAGTGCGTGGTCCTCGGGCAGCCGTGCGGCGACCGACTGCCAGGCGGTGGCGGGCAGCGCGCCCGGATGGACGGCGACGACCGGCCGGGCGGCCGGATCCACCGGCCCGAGCGTCGTCACCAGCGGGCGGGGTGCGCCCGGTCGACGTGGGGTGGCCGGGTCAGGCCGCGGCGACATGACGGTCGCTCTCCTCGGCGATGTGCTCGGACAGGGCGGCGATCGTCGGGTGGTACCAGAGCGCCGTGGCCTCGAGTTCGAAGCCGAGCCACTTCTCCAGCTCGCCCGCGAGGATCAGCGCCTCCGTCGAGTCGAGGTCGAACTCGTCGAAGTAGCGTTCGACATCGATCTGTTCCTGGCCGACGCCGAGCCGGATCGCGAGCTTCTCGACCAGCCAGGCCTGTGCTTCTTCGGCGGTGACACGCTGCATTGGGGTTCCCCTTGTCCGTTCGTGCTGTGCGGTTCGTGGTTCAGTGACGGGTCTTGATCTCGCGGGCGACGGCTTCGGCCGCCTTGCGCCCGGAGACGAATCCGGCCTCGTGGGAGCCGATGAGGTCGACGCCGATGCGCGGCGCGTGGAAGTAGGAGCCGGCCAGCTTGATCCGGCCGCCGGGCGCGTTGACGTCGTAGATCGTGCGCTGCATGGCGCGCACCTCCAGGTCGATGACCGGATGGGTGAACGGCAGTTCACGGACGACGAGTTCGTCGCGGGGGACGATCGGCGAGTCGAGGGTGACGAAGTAGTCCTGCTCGGCGGTGAAGCCCTGCAGGGAGTTCATGTAGTAGGCGACCCAGGTGCGGGGGCGGCCGTCCACCGTCTTCAGGCCGTAGTTCCAGCTCTGCCAGCGGTCCCGGTTCGGCGGCATGCTCGACGGGTCGGTGTGCAGGATGGCCCGGGTGGCGCTGTAGCGGACCTTGCCGAGGATCTGCGCCTGCAGCGGGGTGGGCTGCTCCAGCACGGCGAGGGTCTGGTCGGCGTGCGCGGCGAGGACGGCGTAGTCGTAGCGCTCCTCGCCGGCGGCGGTGCCGACGACGACGCCGTCCCCGTCCTCGCGTACGCGGGTCACCTCGGCGCCGGTGCGGACCTTGCCGTTGACGCCGGCGACGACCCGGCGGACGTACTCGATGCTGCCGCCCGACACGGTCTTCCAGGCGACCGAGCGGCCGCCGAGGCCGCCGGGGTCGTGGGACATGAAGAAGGCGATCACCGTGGTCGCGGGCATCTCCCAGATCAGTTCGGCGGGCACTGACCAGACGGCGGTGGCGAGCAGTACGACATAGCCGTACTTGAAGGCGTCGCTGTAGCCGCCGCGGTCCAGGTAGTCGCCGAGGGAGAGGTCGGTGCGTTTGCGCAGGAAGTCCTTCGGGGCCTCGCGGTGGAAGCGCTCCGCGTCGCGCCACAGGGGCAGGAAGTCGGCCGGGTAGCGGGCGGCGATCTCGTCCTCGGACAGCTCGAACTCGGCGGTGCCGTAGTCCAGTCCGCGGTCGAGGTCGAAGAAGTCGAAGCCTCCGGTGTGGTCGAGGGCCCGCGCGCCGAGCTTCTCGAAGAAGGCGGTGAGTTCGGGGTAGGTCCGCGCGTTGAAGACCACGAACGCCGTGTCCACGCCGATGGTGCGGCCGCCCTCGTCGACCTCCACGGTGTGGGCGTGGCCGCCGGGGCGGTCCTGGCTCTCGTACACGGTGACTTCGACGTCGTCCGGCAGGTGGTGGGCGGCGGAGAGTCCGGAGATTCCGGCTCCGACGACAGCGACACGGGTGGTCATGGCAGGGCTGCACCTCGGCTCGAACAGTTCTCGGGAACGGTCACGGTGAGGCGCAGAGGGCTGATACCTCTGAAAGGGGTCGCGGTCCGCGAGTTGCCCGTCGGACGGCGCACAAGAACCGTAGGCCGGGCCGGAAAACGGGGTCAATCGGCCCATCGGCACCCGGATTTCCGCTATCGAAGGCTCCGATGGCGGGCATTGCGGACTGTCCGGATCCGGTCGTACGGGGCTCCGTGGGCGTGATTGCGCCACCGGTTCCCTACGGTCAACTGCACGCAGTGCAGCCGTTTTCACCCCTGCGGGGGTGTACGGAATCCGGCGCTCACGGACTCTTGTGAATGTCCGACCGAACCGACCGCCTGCTCCGCACGGCCTTCCCGACCGCTCAGCCGAGGAGACCTTTCATGCCGACGATTCCCTGGATGCCCGGCACCGCCAAGGACGGCACCGAGCCCGCCAGTCCGCCGCTGGTCATGGCCTCCCGGCTGGAACTGCGCTCGCTGCTGGGCGTGCCCAGGTTCTTCCTGCTGTCGCTGGTCATATTCCAGCAGGTCCGCAACTCGCCGGGGCTGCTGGGTGCCTCGCTGAAGGCGGAGCCGTTGAAGAGGACGTTCTGGACGCTGTCGGCCTGGCGCGACCAGGAGGCGCTGAACGCGTTCTCCGCGAAGGATCCGCACGCACGGAGCGTGCGCGGGCTGCGTCCCGGGATGAAGGGCTCGGTGTTCGTGTTCTGGAACACCGAGCGCGACCAGCTGCCGATCACCTGGGACGAGGCGCAGCGCCGCCTCGCCGAGCAGGCCGAGCGGGAGGCGCAGGCGACATGAGCACGGGCACACCGCTCAACGCGGGCCCGTCACTGACAACGGACGCGCCGCCTGCGCCAGTTGTCCCGCACGGCCGCCTCGTGCTTCTGGCCGCCTGTCTCGGCCTGTTCATGTCGTTCATCGAGGTGACCGCGGCCATCTCCACGCTGCGGGCGCTCCAGGTCGACATGCAGGTGGCGCCCGCCGACCTGAGCTGGGTGTCCAGCACCTACACGCTGGTGGTCGCGGCCTGTGTCCTGTCGGGCGGTGCGCTGGGCGAACGGTTCGGGCGGCGGCGGGTGTTCCTCACCGGCACGGTGCTGATCGCGGCCGGCTCCCTGGTCGTGGCGTCGGCGCAGAGCTATCCGCAGGTCCTGATAGGGCGCGGCATCAGCGGACTGGGCGGCGCCCTGGTCCTGCCCACCTCCCTCACCCTGATCACGACCACGTTCTTCGTCGACCTGCCGCGCATGGTGCGCTACATAGCCGTGTGGGTGTCGGTCTCGGGCGTGGGGCTGGCCGTGGGGCCGTTGCTGGGCGGCACCCTGCTGCAGACGTGGAACTGGCGGGCGGTCTACCTGGTGAACACACCGCTCGCGGTGATCACCATCGCGGTGACGCTGAGAGCGGTCGCCGAATCCCGCGTCCCGGACCGGCCGCTCGACCTGGCCGGCCAGTTCTGGGCCGTGCTCGGACTGTCCACACTGGTCTACGGCACAGCGGTGGGCGGCCGGGCGGGCTACGGCGACCCGGTGGTGGTCACCGTGCTGGCGGTGGCCGCCGTCTCCCTCACCGCGCTCGTCCTCACCGAGCGCCGCCGCGCGGCGCCGATGCTGGACGTCCGCATGATGGCCAACGCCCGCTACACGGCGGCGTTGTGCGTCGCTGCGGCCGCCCTGTTCGTGTTCGTCGGCGTGGTCTTCCTGGAGGTGCTCTTCCTCCAACGGGTGCGCGCCTTCGGCCCCTTGGACACCGGCATACGGCTGCTGCCGGCGATGCTCGCGTTCGTCGTGGCGACGGCCACGGCGCAGCGCCTGGCGGGACGGGTCCGGGCGGGCCGGCTGCTGGCGACGGGCTCGCTCGTCACCACCGCCGCCGCTCTGGTCCTGCTGGGTCAGCAGCCGGACGGTTCCTATGCGGTCACCGCGCTGGGACTGGTGCTCGCCGGGCTGGGCAGCGGCCTGGTGGTCGCCCCGTCCACGGCGGCCGCCTTCGAGGTGGTCGAGGGCTCGCAGATGGGCGCGGCCTCCTCGGCCGTGACGGCGTTCCGCCAGGTCGGCTCGGTCCTGGCGACCGCGATACTCGGCGCCGTCCTCGCCGTCCGCTTCCTCGGCACCCTCCCCGACCGCCTCGCCGCCCACCATCTGCCGGCGCCGGTCGTCGACCAGGTCGTCTCGGTCGCCCGCAGCGGCGGCAAGTCCGCCGGCCGCTCGTCACCGCAGATCACGGGCGCGGTCGGGGACGCGTTCACGGCGGGCGTGCACAGCGCGCTGTGGGTGGTGGCGGGGGTGTCGTTCGGTGCGGCGGTCCTGGCCTGGACGCTGCTCGCCCGCCGGTCCACGCACGGGAAGTGAGGGCGGTTGCCCGAAGAAGGAGCAAGTGCCCTTCCACGCCCCGCACATGCTCTCCTCACGCACTGTGTGGGCCATCTCTCCTTGGAGTGAAAACGGCAGGTCACAGCGCATCGGCCGCTCTCCCGACCACCCCCGACGGCCCACCCGGGTGGCCGATCAGCCGTCCCGAACCTAGCGTCGTACTAAAATTTCCGGCTTGTTACGGAGCTGGACCCGGACAACCCCAGGCAGACCTGCGGGCCCGCCAGCGCCCCGGAGGCTTCCGGGATCGAGACGCGAGGACCGGATGGCAGCCATTGACGAGAGCGGTGCTCTCGGCCTGCTCGACGATGAGCTCAGCGCAGAGATCCACCAGCAGTTCGGTGACACCGCACGTTTCTCCGGAGGTCAGGCGGCCTCTCCGCGCACGCTCGTCGACATCTTCGACGCATCCGTGCGGTCCTACCCGGACGAGCTCGCCCTGGACGACGGCACGACCCGTCTCACCTACCGGGCGCTGGCCGCCGAGGTGGAGCAGCTGCGGCGGCGCCTCGCCGCGGCCGGGGTCGGGCTCGGGGACCGCGTGGGTGTGCGGGTCCCCTCCGGCACCAATGACCTGTACGTCGCGATCCTGGCCGTCCTCGCCGCCGGTGCCGCCTATGTGCCCGTGGATGCCGAGGACCCGGAGGAGCGGGCCGAGTTGGTGTTCGGGGAGGCGGACGTCCGGGCGGTCGTCGGCGCCGGGCACGAGCTGACCGTCACCGGACGCAGCGACGTGCCCGCCGCCCGGCCCGGTGTCGAGCACGACGCATGGATCATCTTCACGTCCGGTTCCACGGGCAAGCCCAAGGGCGTCGCGGTCGGTCACCGCAGCGCCGCCGCGTTCGTGGACGCCGAGGCCGCGCTGTTCCTGACCGACGACCCCATCGGTCCCGGTGACAGGGTCATGGCGGGTCTGTCGGTCGCCTTCGACGCGTCCTGCGAGGAGATGTGGCTGGCGTGGCGCTACGGCGCCTGTCTGGTGCCGGTGCCGCGCTCGCAGGTCAGGAGCGGCGCCGACCTGGGCCCCTGGCTGGTCGAGCAGGAGATCACCGTGGTCTCCACGGTCCCGACGCTCGCCGCGCTCTGGGAGCCCGAGACCCTCAACGACGTCCGTCTGCTGATCTTCGGCGGCGAGGCCTGTCCGCCCGAGCTGGTGCAGCGGCTGGTGACGGAGGGCCGCGAGGTCTGGAACACCTACGGGCCGACCGAGGCCACGGTGGTCGCCTGCGCCTCGCTCATGTCCGGCGAGGAGCCGATCCGTATCGGGCTGCCGCTGGACGGCTGGGAGCTGGCCGTCGTGGACGAGGCCGGGGAGCCCGTGCCGATGGGCGGCAGCGGTCAGCTGGTGATCGGCGGGGTCGGACTCGCACGCTATCTCGATGCCGAGAAGGATGCGGAGAAGTACGCGCCGCTGGAGTCCCTGGGCTGGGAGCGCGCCTACCGCAGCGGTGACCTGGTCAAGGCCGAGCCGCAGGGGCTGGTCTTCCTCGGACGGGCCGACGAGCAGATCAAGCTCGGCGGACGCCGCATCGAGCTGGGCGAGGTGGACGCCGCGCTGCAGGCGCTGCCCGGTGTCGCTGGTGCGGCCGCCGCGGTGCGCACCGCGCGCAGCGGCAACCAGCTCCTCGTCGGCTATGTCGTCACCCAGGACGGCTGGGACCACGCGGCGGCCGTCGAGAAGCTGCGCGCGGAGCTGCCCGCCGCGCTAGTCCCGCTGCTCGCGCCGGTCGCGGACCTGCCCACCCGCACCAGCGGCAAGGTCGACCGGGGCGCGCTGCCCTGGCCCCTGGAGGGCCTGGAGACCGGCGGCCCGGCCGAGCAGCTCTACGGCACCGAGGCGTGGCTGGCCGAGCAGTGGACGGAAGTCCTCGGCATCCCGGTCACCAGTGCCCGCGACGACTTCTTCGCGATCGGCGGCAGCAGCCTGGCCGCCGCCCAGCTGACCACACGGCTGCGCACCCGCTACCCGAGCGCCGCCGTCCTCGACATCTACCAGCAGCCCACCCTGCGCAAGCTGGCCCGCCACCTGGAGAAGTCGGCGCAGGACGACGGCGGCCGGCGCACGATCACCCCCGTGCCGACCCGCGCCAAGGTGCTCCAGCTGCTGCTTCTCGTGCCGCTGTTCACGCTGCTCGGCCTGCGCTGGACGGTGGCCCTGGCCGCGGCCGGCAACCTGTTGCCCGGCTACTCCTGGCTGCCGACCGCCCCCTGGTGGCTGATCGCCACCGGCGCGGTGCTGCTGTTCAGCCCGCCCGGCAGGCTCGCGATCGCCGCGGGCGGCGCGCGACTGCTGCTGCGGGGCGTCGAGCCCGGCCGTTATCCGCGCGGCGGCAGCGTCCATCTGCGTCTGTGGACCGCCGAGCGGCTCGCCGAGTTCAGCGGGGCGACCTCACTGACCGGCTCCTGGCTGGAGCGGTATGCGCGGGCGCTGGGCGCCAAGGTCGGCCAGGACGTCGACCTGCACTCGCTGCCGCCGGTCACCGGCCTGCTGAAACTGGGCCGGGGCGCGGCCGTGGAGTCCGAGGTCGACCTGTCCGGCTGGTGGCTGGACGGCGACCGCCTGGAGATCGGCCAGGTCAAGGTGGGTGCACACGCCACCGTCGGCACCCGCAGCATCCTCTTCCCGGGCGCCCGCGTCGGCAAGCGGGCCGAGGTGGCGCCGGGCTCGGCCGTCACCGGCCAGATCCCGACCGGTCAGCGCTGGGCCGGTGCGCCCGCCGTCAAGCTCGGCAAGGCCAAGCGGAACTGGCCCAAGGAGCGCCCGCAGCGCGGCACGTACTGGCGCGTGATGTACGGCCTGACCGGCCTCGTGCTCTCCGCGCTGCCACTGCTGGCGGGCGGCGCCGCGTTCCTCGTGGCGTACGCCTTCATCGACGCCCAGACACCCCTGCGCGGTGCCGCGCTCGCCCTCGTCCCCGCCACGCTGGCGTTCGGGCTGGCGTACGCCCTGCTGATCCTCGTCGCCGTGCGGCTGCTGAGCCTGGGCCTGCGCGAGGGCACGCACCCCACGCACAGCAGAATCGGCTGGCAGGCCTGGACGGTCACACAGCTCATGGACCGCTCCCGGGAGACGCTGTTCCCGCTGTACGCCGGGCTGGTCACGCCGGTGTGGCTGCGGCTGCTCGGGATGCGCATCGGGCGGGGCGCCGAGGTGTCCACCGTGCTGGCCCTGCCCAGCCTCACGACCGTCGGCGAGGGCGCGTTCCTGGCCGACGACACCCTGACCGCGCCGTACGAGCTCGGTGGCGGCTGGATGCGGATCGGGCGCGCGGAGATCGGGCGGCGGGCCTTCCTCGGGAACTCCGGGATGACCGCGCCGGGCCGGAGCGTGCCGGACGGCGGGCTGGTCGGCGTGCTGTCGGCCACTCCGAAGAAGGCGAAGAAGGGCAGCTCCTACCTGGGGCTGCCGCCGGTGAAGCTGCCGCGGAACGCCGAGACGGGCGACCAGAGCCGCACCTACGACCCGCCGGCGCGGCTGCTGTGGGCGCGTGGCCTGGTGGAGCTGTGCCGGATCGTGCCGGTGTTCTGCTCGGCGGCGCTGGCGATCCTTACGGTGGCGGCGCTGTGCCTGCTCGGGCCCTGGGCTCCTGTGCTGTCGGGCCTGGTGCTGCTCACCACGGGCGCCGCGGCCGCCGTGGTGTCGTTCGTCGCCAAGTGGCTGCTCGTGGGGCGGCACCGGACCGGTGAGCACCCGCTGTGGAGCGGCTTCGTGTGGCGCAACGAGCTGGCGGACACGTTCGTCGAGGTCGTGGCGGTGCCCTGGCTGGCCGGTTCGGTGCCCGGTACGCCGCTGATGACCGCATGGCTGCGCGGCCTCGGCGCCAAGATCGGCAAGGGTGTCTGGGTCGAGAGCTACTGGCTGCCCGAGACCGACCTGGTGACCCTGGAGGACGCGGCCACCGTGAACCGCGGCTGCGTCCTGCAGACGCACCTCTTCCACGACCGGATCTTGCGGACGGATACTGTTGTACTCCGTGAGGGCGCCACGCTGGGCCCTGGCGGGATCGTGCTGCCCGGCAGCACGATCGGGGCCCGCACCACCCTGGGTCCCGCGTCGCTCGTCATGGCCGCGGAGTCCGTCCCGGACGACACCCGCTGGCTCGGCAACCCGATCGAGGCATGGCGTCCCTGAGCGCGGGCCACTCGGAGTCGGTGAGCGGTGTACCGGCGGACCGGAGTGGCACGACGGCGCAGGGAGCAGAAGCGGCAGTGGCAGTTCAGCAGTCGGCGGGGGCGGACCCGTACTTCCCGGAACACGGTGACCCCCGTTACCGGGTGCACCGGTACGAGCTCACGCTGGACTACCGCCCGGGCCCGAACCGGCTGGCGGGCGCGGCCCGGATCAACGCCATCGCGGGCCGCTCGCCGCTGGCCGAATTCACCCTCAACCTCTCCGACTTCAAGATCGGCCGGGTCCGGGTCGACGGCCGCCAGCCGCACTACACCCACCGCGGCGGCCGCCTGCGCGTCCGCCCCGCCAAGCCGGTCCGGCCCGGTGCCGCCTTCACCGTCGAGGTGCACTGGTCGGGCAATCCCAAGCCGGTCCCCAGCCCCTGGGGCGGGCTCGGCTGGGAGGAGCTGGAGGACGGGGCGCTGGTGGCGAGCCAGCCGATCGGGGCACCGTCCTGGTACCCGTGCAACGACCGGCCCGCCGACAAGGCCGCGTACCAGATCTCGATCACCACGCCGTCCGCGTACGCGGTGGTGGCGGGCGGCCGGCTGCTGACCCGTACCACGAAGGCCTCCACGACGACCTGGGTGTACGAGCAGTCGGCGCCCACGTCGAGCTATCTGGTGGGCCTCGCGATCGGCAAGTACCAGACGGTGCTGCTGGGCGACCCGGGGCCGGGCGGAGTGCCGCAGCACGGGCACATCCCGGCGCATCTGCTGCCGGAGTTCTCACGGGACTTCGCGCGGCAGCCGCAGATGATGGACCTGTTCCAGGAGCTGTTCGGGCCCTACCCGTTCGACGAGTACGCGGTCGTCGTGACCGACGAGGAACTCGATGTCCCCGTCGAGGCACAGGGGTTGTCGCTGTTCGGCGCCAACCATGTGGACGGGGCGCGGGGTTCGGAGCGGCTGGTCGCGCACGAGCTGGCGCACCAGTGGTTCGGCAACAGCGTGTCCATCGCGGACTGGCGGCACATATGGCTGAACGAGGGCTTCGCCAAGTACGCCGAGTGGCTGTGGTCGGAGCGCTCGGGCGGGCGCAGCGCCCAGCAACTCGCCGCCGCCGCACACCGGTTGCTGTCCGGGCAACCGCAGGACCTCCGACTGGCCGACCCCGGCCGCAAGTCGATGTTCGACGACCGGCTCTACGAACGCGGCGGCCTGACCGTGCACGCGGTGCGCTGCGCGATGGGCGACGACGCCTTCTTCCGGATGCTGCGCGGCTGGGCCGGGCTGCACCGCGGCGGGGCGGTGACGACCACGACGTTCACGGCCCATGTCGGCCGGTTCGCGGACGAGCCGCTGGACGACCTGTTCGAGGCCTGGGTGTACGGCACTGCGCTGCCGCCCCTGCCCACGCAGATCCCGGCGCGTCCGGCACACCCGCCCACCAACGCCGAGTCGGCGTAGGCGGACGGGTCACTGCTTCCGGCGAACTCACGGTCCGGGCCGCGCCCGGGATGCCCGCAGAATGGACCCATGTCCCGACGTACCTCGCAATCCCGGCGGCAGCACGGCTCCGCCCCAGTCCACAAGTCCCCCTGCCCCTGCGGTCTCGTGGAGACGTACGAAAGATGCTGTGGCCGATTCCTCCGGGGTGAGGCCGCGGCGCCGACCGCCGAAGCACTGATGCGTTCGCGCTACAGCGCCTTCGTGAAACGCGACGAGGCCTACCTGTTGCGGACCTGGCATCCGCGAACGCGCCCCGCGCGGGTCGACTTCGACCCGGGCATGCGCTGGACGGGTCTGGAGATCCTGGAGACGACCGACGGGACGGCCTTCCACACCACCGGCACGGTGACCTTCCGCGCCTCCTTCAAGGGCGGCTCGCTGCTGGAGCGCAGCCGCTTCGAGCGGGTCGACGGGGCGTGGGTGTACGTCGACGGGGACTTCCCCGCGGCCTAACGCGCAGGATCAGGGCGCGAGGATGTCCAGCTCCTGCAGCGCCCCCACGGTGATCTCCCGGGTCAGCTTCTCCGCGCGGGCCGCGTCGCCCTCGCGGACCGCCTCGGCGACCTGGACGTGCAGGGTGACGGCGGCCGGGTCGGGGTCCTCGAACATCACCTCGTGATGGGTGCGGCCCGCGAGGACCTCGGCCACGACGTCACCGAGCCGGGCGAACATCTCGTTGCCGGACGCCACCAGGATCACCCGGTGGAAGGCCATGTCGTGGACGAGGTACTCCTCCAGCTTGTGGCCGCGGGAGTTGGCGACCATGCCGATCGCGCACTCGGTGAGTTCGGCGCACTGCTCGGCGGAGGCGTTCCTGGCGGCGAGGCCCGCGGCTACCGGCTCGACGGCCGAGCGCAGCACGGTCAGCGAGCGCAGCTGGTGGGGGCGGTCGGCGCCGGCCAGCCGCCAGCGGATGACCTGCGGGTCGTAGACGTTCCACTCGGACTTCGGGCGCACGGTGACACCGACCCGCCGGCGCGACTCGACCAGATGCATGGATTCCAGCACCCGGACCGCCTCGCGCATCACCGAGCGTGACACGTCGAAGCGCTGGGCGAGCTCGTCGGTGCGCAGAACGCTGCCCGGCGGGTACTCGCCCGCAGTGATCGCGGGGCCGAGGGAGTCCAGTACATGGCCGTGCAGACCCCGGCCCGGAGTGGTCATGCACTCAGCGTACGGGGCGGGTCACGGGAACAAAAAGTCAGACTTATTTGTCACAGGGTCTTGAATTCGTCGTACCTAATCGGTTTCAGTGTCGTCGGCGTCGGTTGAACGGCCGGCGTCCAGATGTCGAAGAAGACAGTGAGAGCACCATGCAGCAGCTGCGCACCCCCCATGTCGTCGTGGTCATGGGCGTGGCGGGCACCGGCAAGACCACCATCGGTCCCCTCCTCGCGGCCCGGCTCGGCGTTCCGTACGCCGAGGGCGACGACTTCCACCCGCAGGCCAACATCGCCAAGATGTCGGCCGGCGTCCCGCTCGACGACGAGGACCGGTGGCCCTGGCTCGACGCCATCGGTGCCTGGGCGCACGGGCGGGCCGGGCTCGGCGGTGTGGTCAGCAGCTCGGCGCTGAAGCGGTCGTACCGCGACCGGCTCAGGGCCGCCGCCCCCGGTGTCGTCTTCGTGCACCTGACGGGCGACCGGGCCCTCATCGAGGACCGGATGGCGCACCGGCAGGGTCACTTCATGCCCACGGCGCTGCTCGACTCCCAGTTCGCCACGCTCCAGCCGCTCCAGCCGGACGAGGCGGGGGTCGCGGTGGACGTCGCCGGGAGCCCCGAGGAGATCACCGCCCGGGCCGTGAAGGCACTGGACGCCCTGCCCCACCCGGCCGCGTAGCACCCACCCCCCGCACTCCCTCCCCCATCCCCGTACCTGCAAGGGAACTCCCGTGACCAGACTCAGCGTTGAGATGCTGGCAGCGGACGCACCCGCGCCGATCACCTCGGCCGGCCACGCTCAGCTGGGCATCGCCGTACTGGCGGGCATCGCCGTCATCGTCCTGCTCATCACCCAGTTCAAGCTGCATGCCTTCCTGTCCCTAACCATCGGCTCGCTGGCGCTCGGCGCGATCGCCGGGGCGCCGCTCGACAAGGTGCTCACCAGCTTCACCACCGGTCTCGGCGCCACGGTCGCCGGCGTGGGAGTGCTGATCGCGCTCGGTGCGATCCTCGGCAAGATGCTCGCCGACTCCGGCGGTGCGGACCAGATCGTCGACACGATCCTCGCGAAGGCGGGCGGCCGGGCGATGCCCTGGGCGATGGTGCTGATCGCCTCGGTGATCGGGCTGCCGCTGTTCTTCGAGGTCGGCGTCGTGCTGCTGATCCCGGTCGTGCTGATGGTCGCCAAGCGCGGCAACTACTCCCTGATGCGCATCGGCATACCGGCCCTCGCGGGCCTCTCGGTGATGCACGGCCTGGTCCCGCCGCACCCCGGCCCGCTGGTCGCGATCGACGCGGTCAAGGCCAACCTGGGTGTCACGCTGGCCCTCGGCGTCCTGGTCGCCATCCCGACGGTGATCATCGCCGGCCCGCTGTTCTCCCGGTACGCGGCCCGCTGGGTGGACGTCCCCGCCCCGGACCGGATGATTCCGCAGCGCGCCTCGGAGGAGCTGGAGAACCGTCCCGGCTTCGGCGCGACGCTGGCCACGATCCTCCTCCCCGTCGTCCTGATGCTCTCCAAGGCGTTGGTCGACATCCTCATCGACGACCCCACGAACCTCACCCAGCGCGTCTTCGACGTCATCGGCTCCCCGCTGATCGCCCTGCTCGCCGCCGTGCTGGTCGGCATCTTCACGCTGCTGCGGCCGGCCGGCTTCGGCAGGGAGCGGCTGACTCCGCTGGTCGAGAAGGGCCTCGCGCCCATCGCCGGCATCCTGCTGATCGTCGGCGCGGGCGGCGGCTTCAAGCAGACGCTGATCGACACCGGTGTGGGCCGGATGATCCTGGACATCTCCAAGGACTGGTCGATCCCGGCGCTGCTGCTGGCCTGGCTGATCGCGGTGGGCATCCGCCTCGCGACCGGTTCGGCGACCGTGGCGACCGTCTCGGCGGCCGGCCTGGTGGCCCCGCTCGCGGCCGACATGTCGACCACGCACACGGCCCTGCTGGTCCTCGCCATCGGCGCGGGCTCGCTCTTCTTCAGCCATGTCAACGACGCCGGGTTCTGGCTGGTGAAGGAGTACTTCGGCCTGAGCGTCGGCCAGACCATCAAGACCTGGTCCGTCATGGAGACGATCATCTCGGTGGTCGCCGGCGGTCTGGTCCTCCTCCTCTCGCTGGTCATCTAGGGGTACGGGAATGAGTCACCCGCTCTTCGACATCACCGGCCGCACGGCCCTGGTCACCGGTTCCAGTCGCGGCATCGGGCTCGCCCTGGCCCGGGGCCTCGTGGAGGCCGGCTGCACGGTGGTCCTCAACGGCCGCGACGCGGACCGCCTCACCAAGGCGGCCGCGGAGCTGCCCGGCGACGTCCACACGGCCGCCTTCGACGTGACCGACGGCCCGTCGGTGGCCGCCGGGATGGCGGATGTCGAGGAGCGGGTCGGCCCGCTCGACATCCTGGTCAACAACGCCGGGATGCAACTGCGTGCCCCGCTCCTGCAGTTCACGGACAGCGACTGGCACCGCATCCTGAACACCAACCTCACCAGCGCGTTCCTGGTCGGCCGCGAGGCGGCCCGCCGGATGACGGAACGCGGCCACGGCAAGATCGTGAACATCTGCTCGCTGCAGAGCGAGGTGGTCCGCCCCGGCATCGCGCCCTACGCGGCCACCAAGGGCGCCCTGAAGATGCTCACCAAGGGCATGTGCGCCGACTGGGGCCCGTACGGCGTGCAGGTCAACGGCCTCGGCCCCGGCTACATCGAGACCGAGCTCACCCAGCCCCTCGTCGAGGACGAGGAGTTCAGCGCGTGGGTGCGCAGCCGTACCCCGGCCGGCCGCTGGGGCCGCACCGAGGACCTGGTGGGTGGCGTGCTGTTCCTCGCCTCGCCCGCCGCGGACTTCGTCAGCGGGCAGGTGCTGTACGTCGACGGCGGAATGACGAGCGTGCTGTGAAAGGGGCTGTCCCCATGCTCGGTTGTGTGATCCACGGCCAGGACGACCTGCGGGTCGACGAGCTGCCGGCCCCCGAACCCGGCCCCGGCCAGGCGCTGGTCGCCGTCCGCTACGGCGGAGTCTGCGGCTCCGACCTGCACTACTGGAAGCACGGCGGGGTCGGCGACTTCCGGCTGAAGGAGCCGATGCTGCTGGGGCACGAGGTGGTCGGCACGGTCGTCGCATACGGCTCCCCCGACGCGTCCGGCCCGGCCGTGGGTACGGCGGTTGCGGTGCACCCGGCGACGCCGTGCGACATGTGCCCGGAGTGCGTGGAGGGACGCCGCAACGTCTGCCGGGACACCCGCTACCTGGGCAGCGCGGCCCGCTTCCCGCACGTACAGGGCGGCTTCGCGGCCCAAGTCGCCGTACCGGCCGAGCAGTTGAGGGCGCTGCCGGAGGGTCTCGACCTGCGCCGGGCAGCTCTCGCCGAGCCGCTCTCCGTCGCCCTGCACGCGGTCCGCCGGGCCGAAGACGTGCGCGGCAGGCATGTCCTGGTCACCGGCGCCGGGCCCATCGGCTGCCTCGTGGTCGC
Source organism: Streptomyces longisporus (assembly GCF_039532765.1). Lineage (NCBI taxonomy): Bacteria > Bacillati > Actinomycetota > Actinomycetes > Kitasatosporales > Streptomycetaceae > Streptomyces > Streptomyces longisporus. The sequence goes on along the minus strand of NZ_BAAASG010000015.1, from coordinate 162,323 downwards.
GGCGGCGAAGGCGGCGGGCGCCGCACGGGTGACGGTCACCGACCTCCTCCCGGCGGCCCTGGAGTACGCACGTGCCGCGGGCGCCGACACCCTCGTACGGGCCGACGATCCGGAGGATGCCGGTTGGCCGTCCGAGGTGGACGTGGCGGTGGAGGCGTCCGGGGTGGCCGCGGGTCTCGACACCTGTCTGCGTCTGGTGCGGCGCGGCGGGGTCGTCGTGCAGTTGGGGATGCTGCCGCCGGGGCCCAGCCCCTTCGCGGGGAATCTGGTGGTGAGCCGGGAGATCGAGCTGCGGGGAGCGTTCCGCTTCGACACGGAGTTCGACGAGGCGCTGCGGCTGCTCGCCGCCGAGCCGGCCTTCGACGGGCTGGTCAGCGCGGTGGTTCCGGTCCTGGAGGCGGAGTCGGCGTTCGCTCTGGCCGCGGACCGCAGCCGTTCCTGCAAGGTGCTGCTCGACTTCGCATCCTGAATTTTCCCCAAGGATCAACCCAAGGCGGCTTCCCCGCCGCCGGGGCCGGCCCGATGATGAGGGGACCCCTGGACACAGCCTCCGGGGGCACTGGGGGTCGGGGGGCGGCATGGCGGTTTCCCTCGGGACGCGTATCTCGGGGCTGCTCGTGGTCGGCGCGGTGGCGGTGGCCGTCGCAGCCTTCACCGGTGACGGGAGGGGCACGCCGGACAGCCGGGGCGGGGGCAGCTCGATCGTGACCGCGGGGCCGTCGAGCGGCGCCACACAGGTCTCCCCCACACCTCGGCAGTCACCCGCCGGAGAAGCGAGCAGCACCGCACTGCCGAGCGGCCGGGGCCCCACCCGTACGCCCCCTCCGTCGCCGAGTCACGCCTCCCCGAGCGACAGGCCTCTCCTGAGCCCCACTTGGCTCCCGCCGGGCCCCGTCTCGCCCAACGCCGACACCGCACCGGACCCGTCGAGCGCCTACGACCGCCTCCGCGACCCCGGCCAGTGCCGGGCCGCCCTCAAGGTGATCCCCGTGGCCTCCACGGACCCGCAGTGGCGCCTGCTGCACGCCCTCGCGACCGCATGCCTGGCCGTCCAGGGCGAGGGCGGCGACTGGGCCACGGTGACCAAGGAGTACGCCGCCCTGGCGGGCAAGCCGGACACCTGCAAGGGCCACGCGGCCTACGCGGTGCTCGGCGGCCTGCTGGACTTCCACCGGCAGCACCCGCACACCACCGTGCAGTTGAAGCCCTCCTCGGACGGCACCCCCGCCTGCGCCTACCGGATCGCAGCCGTGGACACGGGTGGCGACGGCAAGGCCCAGCCGGGCGACACGATCACCATCGACCTCCGGGGCACCTTCTTCGACCCCGCCGAACTCCTGCGCTTCGGGACCGTGTTCATCGGCGGGCAGCAGACGGCCGGAGCACCCGCACTGCGCTCACAGACCGGCGACGAGCTGGTGCTGTCCGCCGTAGTGCCGTCCCTGTGCGATCCGGCAGCGCCCCAAAGGGGCGCGGGGCCGTATCGATTTGCGGCATCGCCGCCGCCGCGCGCGCCGCGGGGCGCGACCAGCCACGACGACGCCTCAGACGTCTGCACGGCAGACGTGATCGTCCGCTACGGAAACACGGAGGCAAGCCTCAAGAACGCCCTCACGGTGGTGACCCCCACCGCAGTCTCCTCACCACCGCCGGAGGCACCCTCAGGGACGCCACAGGGGATGCTCCCGCTCGGCCCACTCCCGGCTCACCCGGCCGGTCCGTAGGCCGCCCCGCGCCTCCGGATCCCCGATCGCCATTCCGATGTGTCCGGCGAGCACGATCCCGATCGTCAGGGCCAGCCAGTCATGGACGAACGTCGCGCTGGTACGCCACATCAGCGGGGTGAGATGGGTGAACCACATGATCAGCCCGGTGCCCAGCATCACCAGCGTGGCCCCGGCGATCCACGCCGCGTAGATCTTCTGCCCGGCGTTGAACTTCGCCGCCGGACGCGACGACCGCCGCTTGTCCCGGCGCAGAGCCGCCCGCAGCCAGATCCTGTCGTGCGGTCCGAAGCGGTTCAGATGCCCCAGGTCGGCACGGAAGTGCCGAGAGAGAAGACCGACCAGGACGGGCACCGGCAGGGCGAGCCCCGCGCACTCATGGACGCGGACCACCAGCTCCCGGCGGCCGACGAGTTCGGCGAACTGCGGGATGTAGAGGAAGGCCGCGGTCACCACGCACACACCCATCAGTGCCGCCGTCGTGCGGTGCACCCAGCGCTGCACGGGGCCGAACCGGCGGACTCCGGTGACCGGCGGTGTGTGCGCCTCAGCTCGTAGGCTCATCGTCCCGCCCGTTCGAGTGGCCGACCCAGGCGTCGACGTCGTAGCCGCGGTCCTCCCAGTATCCCGGCTTCACGTCCTCGGTGACGGTGATGCCGGACAGCCACTTGGCGGACTTGTAGAAGTACATGGGCGCCACGTAGAGGCGGACCGGGCCGCCGTGGTCGTGGCCGATGTTCTTGTCCTGCATGCGCAGCGCGACCAGGACGTCGGAGCGGCGGGCCTGGTCGAGGGTGAGGCTCTCGGTGTAAGTGCCGTCGAAGCAGGTGAACCGGACCGCCCCGGCCGTGGAGCGCACTCCCGCGGCGTCCAGCAGCCGGGACAGCCGCACCCCCTCGAAGGGCGTGCCCGGAACCCGCCAGCCGGTGACGCACTGGACGTCCTTGACCAGCCGGGTCTGCGGCAGGGCGCGCAGATCGTCGAGGGTGTAGGTCTTCGGGCGGTCGACGAGGCCGTCGACGGTGAGGCGGTAGTTCGTGGCGTTCCTGTGCGGTACGGAGGAGGCGACCGAGTAGTAGCGGAAGCCGCCGCCGTTGGGCAGCAGGCCGGTCAGGCCGGTGGGGTCCTTCTCGGCGGCCGCGCCCAGGAACCCCTCCAGGGCGTGCTGCAGCGCGGGCGCGGCGACCACGCCGAGGGCGCCCAGGCCGATGGTGCCGAGCAGGACACGGCGGCCGACCGGAGTGCCGCGCTCCGGCGGTGGCTGCGGTGTGCCCGGCTCCTCGGGTTGTTCGGAGTTCACGTATCCATTCGAACACCCGCGGCCCCGGCGGGACCAGGAAACGCGGGTGCTCGTCAGGGTTCCGTAATCACTTCTTACGGGCTTCTCAGAAAGCCACCCCGTACGGGAGGCGTCACGACGCGTCCCGCGCCGCCTTGTCCAGCTGGAACGCCTCGTTGCCGAGCCCGATGCGGGCGTGCGCCTCGGGCGAGCGGGAGCGCAGCAGCAGGCCCTGGACCAGGCCGACGACCAGGGCCAGGCCGATGATGCCGGGCAGCGCCCAGCTCAGGGCCGAGTCCGGGCCGGCGCCGACCAGGACGTCGAAGTCCTTGACCGTGTAGCCGGCGATCACCAGCAGGGCGACGGCCGCAAGGGCGGAGGTGACCAGCCGCCAGGCCTGGGCGCCCGCCGCGCCGCGCCGGGCGAAGAAGACGATCACCGATACGGAGGCCGCCGCCATCAGCAGGATCACGCCGAGCGCGCCGATGTTGCCGAGCCAGGTGAACAGGTGCAGCACGGGTGCGGTCGGGTCGCCGGTCGGCTTGTCGTCGGCGACCGCGAAGGCGATCACGACGAGGGCGGAGACGACGGTCTGCAGCAGGGAGCCGGTGCCGGGCGCGCCGCTCGTGCCCGTCGTACGGCCGAAGGTGCGCGGCAGCAGTCCCTCGCGGCCCATGGCGAAGGCGTACCGGGCGACGACGTTGTGGAAGCTGAGCAGGGCGGCGAACATGCCGGTCACGAACAGCACGTGCAGGACGTCGGTGAAGGTGGAGCCGAGCCGGGACTCGGTGAGGGAGAACAGCAGTCCGGCGCTCTCCTTCTGCGCGGCGCCGACGATCGCGGAGGGGCCGGTGGCGACGGTGTACGCCCAGGAGCTGACCGCGAAGAAGACGGTGACGAAGCCGACCGCGAGCAGCATCACGCGCGGGACGAGGAGGTGCGGCCTGCTGGTCTCCTCCGCGTACACCGGTGCCTGCTCGAAGCCGGTGAAGGCCGCGATGCAGAAGCAGAGCGCCGTGCCGACCCCGGCGCCGGTGAGGGTGTCCGGGTTGAAGGCGTGCAGCGACAGGCCCTGCTTGGCCGGGTCGGCGATCGAGGCGACGTCGAAGATGACGACGAGGATCACCTCGACGACCAGCAGAACGCCCAGCACGCGCGCGTTGACGTCGATCTTCAGCCAGCCCAGCAGCCCGACGACGGCCACGGCCGCCAGCGCCGGTATCCACCACGCCACCTGGACGTCGGCATAGGTGGCGAACAGGTTGGAGACCTCGAAGCCGAAGATGCCGTAGATGCCGACCTGGAGCGCGCTGTAGGCGGCGACGGCGACGAGGGCCGCGCTCGCTCCGGCGGTGCCGCCCAGGCCGCGGGAGATGTAGGCGTAGAAGGCGCCCGCGTTGTGGACGTGCCGGCTCATCTCGGCGTAGCCGACGCTGAAGAGGACCAGGACCACGCCGAGGACGACGAAGAGCAGGGGCTGTCCGACGATGCCCATCACCGCGAATGTGGTGGGCATGACACCCGCGACCACCATGAGGGGGGCGGTCGCGGCGAGCACGGAGAGCAGCAGGCCGCCCGCGCCCAGGCGGTCGGCGCGCAGGGCGCGCTCCTGCCCCAGATAGGTGCTGATGCCGCCCGCGGCGGCTCTGCTCGCGTTGGAACTGCCCGTGGTCATGGAGGGACCGTCCTTCTGTCTGTCGGGGTCGGGAGTGTCAGGCCGTGCCGAGCGCGGTGGCGCGCGCGGCACGGAAGGCGGAGTGCGGATCGCGGTCCGGGTACGACCAGGGGGCGGGGGTGGCGTGCTCGCCGATGCGGTGGAACAGGGCGGCGGCCTCGGCGCCGCGGCCCTCGCAGACCTTGGCGTGGGCGAGGAAGTTGAGGTCGACCAGGCGGCGCGGGTGACCTTCGTGCTCCCATTCCAGCCACCAGTCGAAAGCGGCCTTCATGACCTGCCGGGCCCGGCGTCCGCTCCAGTGGCCGGAGGCGGCGGCGTCCGCGGGCTCGTGTCCGGCGGCGGCCAGTACGCGGTAGCGCTCGGCGTGGGCGACGACCGGGAGGATCGCGAGGGGGGAGTCGGCGGGGGCGTGCAGGGCGGACCGGTTGGCGAAGTCGTAGACCTCGTGCAGCGGGTCCTGGCCGGCGTCGGCGTGCCGCTCGGCGAGGCGGGCGACCATCAGGTGGTGGGCGTGGTGGTGGTCGGCGTACCGCCCGCGGATCTCGGCGAAGAGCCGCTCACAGTCCGGGCCCGGGCCGCGCTCCAGCATGAGCAGGCCGAGCCACGGGGTGGGGTCGGCGGGTACGAGCGCGGCGGCGTCCCGGCAGGCCTCGCGGGCGCGCTCCGGTTTCTCCTTGCCCCGTAAGGCACGCTGGACGAGGGCGAGCGCGAGCAGCACGGCGGCGTCGGCGGAGTCGGGCTCGGCCAGCAGCCAGTCCCGCGCCCAGGCGGCGCTGTACGGCTCCAGCGCGAGCACGGTGACCCGGTGCCCGCGCAGATCCCAGTCGTCCCCCGTCTGAACGAGCAACGACCGCGCGGCCTGCCACCGGCCCTGCGCCAACGCGGCCCGGGCGGCGACGAGTTCGGCGTCGTCGAGGGCCGCGTCGAGGGTCTGGGCCGCGCGCTTGCGGCCCCGGCCGAAGGGGGGCGGGGGTGGGGACACCGCGGGATCTTCCTCACGCGACGCGGCTCGACGTCTGGTATCGGTCCGGCCTGATGTCGGTTTGCCGTCAGCTGGTCACGCACAGCAAACCCGCCGCCAATGCTTTGCGTCAAGGGAGTGGCCACTGTTACACGCGTCAACTTCCGTTACCAGTGGGGTATTTGTGAGCAGGTCGGCGGGTTGCGTTCCGCCGCACCACACCATGTGTGGCGCACGCCATGGCGCGGCCCGCGACGGCACCCCACCATGGCGGGACGACGCGGCACCCCTCTTGATCGTCGGGGAGACGTGACCGAGTCGACGGCCCGATCCGGGCACTCCCAGGGGCAAGCCGGGCCCTGGGACGCTACAGTCACCCACTACGCACCCCGTGGCCCGGCCCATCTGACTCGAGGTACGCAGCGTGTCCCTTCTGGTTCTGATTCTCGCCGTGAGCGCTGCCTGCTGCCTGGGCTTCGGATTCGTGCTCCAGCAGAACGCGGCCCAGCGGGCACCCCTGAGTGACTTCCTCTCGCCGCGCCTGCTGCTCGACCTGATGCAGGTGCCGCGCTGGTTGGGCGGCATCGCGCTGATGGTGGCCGGCATGGTCCTCGGTGCGATCGCGCTGAGCCAGGGCGAGATCTCCCTGGTCGAACCGCTCCTCGCCACCAACCTCCTGTTCGCCCTGGCCCTCTCCCGCAAGCAGACCAGACAGCCACTGGGCCGCCAGGGCTGGACCGGCCTCGCCCTGCTCGCAGGCGGCGTCACCGCCTTCATCGTCGCGGGCGAGCCACGCGGCGGCACCGCGGTCGCCAACCCCTTCCGGCACTGGCTGATCATCGGCGCCATGATCGGCCTGGCTCTTCTGCTGACGACGTACGCGAAGCGTTCCCGGCTGAGCGCCGCCCCCGTCCTCCTCGCCCTCGCCGCCGGCCTCCTCTACGGCGTCCAGGACGCCCTCACCCGGGTCAGCGGCGAGCGTTTCACCCAGGGCGGCCTCACCGAGCTGGTGACGGGCTGGCAGCCGTACGGCGTGGCGGCGCTGGGGGTCGCCGGCCTGATCCTGGTCCAGAGCGCCTTCGAGACCGCGCCCCTGCGGATGTCGCTGCCCGCCCTCACCGCCGCCCAGCCGCTGGCCGGCATCCTGTGCGGAGTGGGGTTCCTGGGCGACCGGCTGCGCACCGACACGGGCGCCCTCGCCTGGGAGGCGGCGGGCCTCGCGGCGATCGTCGGAGGCATCGTCCTGCTCGGTCTGCACCCCTGCATGCCGAGCGGCACGACGAAGCCGGAGCGGGCCCAGGCCCTGCAGCGCAGCTGACGCCCTCCTGCTTGGATGGCGGCATGACGAGCCCCGCAGACGAAATCCTCGACATCGTCGACGAGAACGACCAGGTCATCGGCCAGTCCCCCCGCGGCGAGGCCTACGCCAAGGGCCTGCGCCACCGCTGCGTCTTCATCCAGGCCCGGGACGCCGAGGGCCGCCTCTTCGTCCACCGCCGCACCCCCACCAAGCTGGTCTTCCCCTCCCTCTACGACATGTGGGTCGGCGGAGTGGTCGGCGCGGGCGAGTCCTACGACGAGGCCGCACTGCGCGAGGCCGAGGAGGAACTCGGCGTCTCCGGCCTCCCGAGCCCACGCTTCCTCTTCAAGTTCCTGTACGACGACGGCGCAGGCCGGACCTGGTGGTCGGCGGTCTACGAGGTCCGCTGCGAGCTGCCGGTGAGCCCACAGGTCGAGGAGGTGGCCTGGCACGCCTTCCTGCCGGAGGCGGAGGTGCGGCAGCGGCTGAGCGAGTGGGAGTGGGTGCCGGACGGTTTGGCGGCGTATCAGCGGCTCGTTTCAGCCCGTCCGGCGTTTGAGGACGAGGCCCCTTGAGGGCCGAAGCGGGGGTCCGGGGGCGGCAGCCCCCAGCGGACGGCGCCGACGGAAGCTGGATAGAGTCGTAAGCGTGATCGAATTCGGACGGAACGTCCGGCTCTGGTTCGCCCCGGAACAGGTCCGGAGCGAGGGCGGAACGCCGGACTACCGCTTCTCGCTGGCGAACGAACGCACCTTCCTGGCCTGGCTGCGCACCGCCCTCGCCCTGATCGGCGGCGGCTTCGCGGTGGACCAGTTCCTGCCGGACCTGCGCTGGGCCTGGCGCGTGGGCCTGGCGCTGGCGCTGCTCGGCGCGGGCGTGCTGTGCTCGCTGCGCGCCGTCAACCACTGGATGCGCTGCGAGCGGGCCATGCGCCGCGGCGAGGATCTGCCGGTCTCCCGGTTCCCGGCGCTGCTGAGCATCGTCGTCGCCGTCGTGGCCGTGGCGATGGTCGTCGTCGTACTCGTCGGGTGGGAGGGATGAGCTCCGACGCGGGCCACGAGCGCGACCCCGGCCTCCAGCCGGAGCGGACCCGGCTCGCCTGGCGGCGGACCACGCTGGCGAGCACCGTGGCGGCCGTCCTCGCCACGAAGACCGCGCTGCACGGCAGCCTCTCCGCGGCCGGGATCATCGCCTGCGCCCTGTGCTGCGTCCTCTGGCTGGGCTTCCTCTTCGTCGCCCACCGCCGCATCAGCGCCCTGGCATCGTCCGACAGCCCCCGGGCCCTGGCCCCGCGGCACGCCACCGCGGCGGTCCTGTGCACGGTGGCCCTGGCGGCGTGCGGGGCGGCCCTGGTCCTCTGACCAGGTCTTTCGCATCGGAGTGCGCTAACCGGCCGGTTCCACGTCCCACTCCACCGTCACCACGAGCTTCCCCCGCGTCCGCCCCTCCTGGTTGAGCCGGTGGGCGTCCGCCGCGCGCTCCAGCGGGAATGTCTCCGACACATGCACGGACACCGCCCCTTCCTCCACCAGTTCGGTCAGCCGCAGCAGGTCCTCGGCGTCCGGGCGCGCCCAGCAGTGGCGGCCGCCGTAGTCGACGACGTCGCCGTCGGCGATCGACGCGAGGCGCCCCTCGGGGGCCAGCAGATTGGCCGAAACCTTGAGGGTCTCGCCGCCGACGGTGTCGAACACGGCGTCCACGCCCTCGGGTACCAGCCCGCGCACCCGCTCGCCCAGCCCTTCGCCGTACTCCACGGGCTCGCCGCCAAGACTGCGGACGAAGTCGTGGTTGTGCTCGCTCGCCGTACCGATCACGCGGGCGCCGAGATGCCGGGCGAGCTGCACGGCGATGGACCCGACACCACCCGCCGCCGCGTGCACCAGGACGGTCTCGCCGCGTTTGACCTGGAGCGCCTTGACGAGCACCTGGTAGGCGGTGAGGCCCGCGAGGGGCAGCCCGGCCGCCTCCTCGAAGGAGAGGTTGCGCGGTTTGCGGGCGAGGGTGCGCACGGGAGCGGCGACGTACTCGGCGAAGGTGCCGCGCGACAGGAAGTCCTCCCGGACATACCCGATGACCTCGTCCCCGGCGGTGAACTCCGTGACGGACACGCCCGGTTGGACCACGACACCGGAGACGTCCCAGCCGGGCACCACCGGGAAGACGGCATCGAGCATTCCGTCGAGGCGGCCCTCGCGGCACTTCCAGTCGACGGGGTTGACGGCGGCCGCACGGACCTTGACGAGGACCGCGTCGGGGCCGATCTTCGGGTCGGGCAGCTCGCCGTACTCGAGCACCTCGGGTCCGCCGTACCGTGCGTAGCTGATGGCCTTCATGGGCTCGACCCTCCGGTGTACGCGAACGCCACGCAAGCCGAATGGTCCGATATGCGCCGTTCGCGTGGCACCCTGTCCGACGTCATCACCACCACTCCCCCGAAGGCGAACCCCCATGACCACCCTTCACCTGGAACACGCGTCCCACACCCACGCCCACGGCCCCGACTGCGGACACACACAGGTGCCGCACGGGGATCACGTCGACTACGCCCACGACGGACATCTGCACCGCGAGCACGGCGGCCACTGGGACGAGTGCGAGCCCGACGGGCACGCACCGCACGAGGACCACGAGCACCGGCACGGCGAGGGCTGCGGACACGAAAGCGTCCTGCACGGCGACCACGTCGACTATCTGCACGACGGCCATCGGCACGCCCCGCACGAAGGCCACTGGGACGACCACTGAAACCGGCCGGAACCGGTCGGCCGACAGCTCCCCGCGCCACCGCGCCGGGAGCTGTCGGCCTATCGTGGCTCAGATCACGTTCGGCGCACACACTGGACGACATACCGACCGGTCGGCATCATGGTGGGGAACCTTTCTGACGCTTCTGAAGGAGCACCGATGAGCCCCGACCACCCGCCAGGTCTCGATCTCGACCGGCTGCGCGGCCTGCTCGACCAGGAGCGGCCCGGCCTGGTGCACGGCCCCCTGACCGGCCGGCTGATCGAGGGCGGACGGTCGAACCTCACCTATGCGGTCTCGGACGGCACCTCGAAGTGGGTCGTACGCCGGCCCCCGCTCGGCCATGTCCTGGCCACCGCGCACGACATGAAGCGCGAGCACCGGGTGATCAGCGCCCTGCACCCGACGAACGTACCGGTCCCGCGCCCCGTGCTCCTGTGCGAGGACGAGCAGGTGCTCGGGTCGCCTTTCTACGTCATGGAGTTCGTGGAGGGCACCCCGTACCGCACGGCCGACCAGCTCGCCCCGCTCGGCCCGGACCGCACCCGGCGCGCGGTGCTGTCCCTGGTGGACACGCTCGTCGAGCTGCACGCGGTGGAGCCCGCCGAGGTGGGCCTCGCCGACTTCGGCCGCCCCGAGGGCTTCCTGGACCGGCAGCTGCGCCGCTGGGGCAAGCAGCTGGACGCCTCCCGCAACCGCGAGCTGGCCGGCATCGACGAGCTGCACGCCTCGCTGGGCCGGCAGCTGCCCACCTCCCCCGCACCGGCCGTGGTCCACGGTGACTACCGGCTCGACAACGTGCTCATCGGTGAGGACGACCGCATCAAGGCGATCCTCGACTGGGAGATGTCCACGCTCGGCGACCCGCTCACCGACCTGGGCCTGCTGGTGATGTACAGCATGCCGCTGGGCATGCCCGACTCCCCGGTCTCCACGACCGCCGAGGCTCCCGGCCATCCCTCCCCCGCCGAGCTGATCGAGCGATACGCGGCCCGCTCGGGACGGGACGTCTCCTCGGTCTCCTGGTACACGGCGTTCGCCTGGTTCAAGCTCGCCGTGATCCTCGAGGGCATCCACTACCGCTACACGCTGGGCCAGACGGTCGGCCGCGGCTTCGACCGCATCGGCGACCTGGTGCCCGTGTTCATCGAGCACGGCCTGACCACTCTTCAGGAAGGCTGACAGACCATGGACTTCGCGTTCGACGCGCGCACCGAGGAACTGCGCGCCAAGCTGCTCGCCTTCATGGACGAGTACGTCTACCCGGCCGAGGTGGTGGCGGAGGAGCAGCGGGCCGCGCTGGCCTCCCCCTGGGACACCCCGGCGGTGGTCGAGGAGCTGAAGGCGGAGGCGCGCAGGCAGGGCCTGTGGAACCTCTTCCTGCCGGACGCCGAGCACGGCGCCGGTCTGACCAACCTCCAGTACGCGCCGCTGGCCGAGATCACCGGCCGCAGCCCGCAGTTGGCGCCGACGGCCACGAACTGCGCGGCTCCCGACACCGGCAACATGGAGGTGCTCGCGCAGTTCGGCGACGAGCAGCAGAAGAAGCAGTGGCTGGAGCCGCTGCTGGCGGGCGAGATCCGCTCGGCGTTCGCGATGACCGAGCCGGAGGTGGCCTCGTCCGACGCCACCAACATCACCACGCACATCGAGCGGGACGGCGACGACTACGTCATCACGGGCCGCAAGTGGTACATCTCCGGGGCGATGAACCCGGACTGCAAGATCTTCATCGTGATGGGCAAGACGAACCCGGACGGCGCGGACATCCGCCGCCAGCAGTCCATGGTCCTGGTCCCCCGCGACACCCCGGGCGTCACCGTCAAGCGGGCGATGCAGGTCTTCGGCTACGAGGACCACTACCACGGCGGCCACGCCGAGGTGATCTTCGACCACGCGCGCGTGCCGGTGACCAACCTGATCGGCGAGGAGGGCGGCGGCTTCGCCATCGCCCAGGCCCGCCTGGGCCCCGGCCGTATCCACCACTGCATGCGACTGATCGGCATGGCGGAGCGGGCGATCGAGCTGATGTGCCGCCGGGCGGTGTCCCGTACGGCCTTCGGCAAGGCGCTGGCCCAGCAGGGCGTGGTCCACAACTGGATCGCCGACGCGCGCGTGACCGTCGAGCAGCTGCGACTGCTGGTGCTGAAGACGGCCTGGCTGATGGACACCGTGGGCAACAGGGGGGCCCACGCGGAGATCCAGGCCATCAAGATCGCCACACCCCGCGCGGTCGTCGACGTCATCGACCGGGCGATCCAGCTGCACGGCGCGGGCGGAGTCAGCCAGGACTTCCCGCTGGCCGAGCTGTACGCCGGAGCCCGGACGCTGATGATCGCTGACGGCCCCGACGAGGTGCACCAGCGCTCGCTGGCGCGCCGGGAGCTGAAGAAGTACCTGTGACACCAGGTAGGTAAGGGGCGGCCGCAACAGCGGCCGCCCCTTACGCATGTTCGTTCCACGGGCTACGGGCGCAGCGCCCGCAGCAGCAGGTCGGCCAGATGGTCGGCGACCTCCTGCGGGCTCATCGGCCCGTCCGGGCGGTACCACGTCGACAGGTGGTGCACCGAGCCGAAGTGGTAGTCCACCACCAGGTCGGCAGGCGTCGCCTTCGAGAAGACACCCGCCTGCTGCCCCTCCTCCACCAGCGCCCGGAAGCGCTCGTGGTACTTCCGCCGCTCGGCGCGCACCTGCTTGTTCTTCTCCGGGCTCAGGTGGTGCATCGACCGGAAGAAGATCATCGCGTCGTCGAGGTTCTCGATCGTCGTGACGACGACATCGGCCGCCGCGCCCCGCAGGCGCTTCTCGATCGGCTCGTCCGCGTCCGCGAACGCATCGAGGCGCTCCTGCTGGAGCCGCAGCACGCGCGAGTACACCTCGTGCAGAAGGTCGTCCTTGGAGCCGAAGTAGTGGTACAGCGCCCCCTTGGTGACGCCGGCCGCCTCGACGATCTCCTGCACGGAGGTGCGGTCGTAGCCCTGCTCGGCGAAGAGCCGAGTGGCGGCGGCCAACAGCCGCTGCGGGACGGGAGTACCGTCACCGTCCGTCGTTCTGGGCACTGTGCCGCCACCTGCCTTCCAAGCTCTCTGCCTGCGTCTGTTCGCTGTTTATTCGCTGTCCTGCGGCCGGGAACGAAGCTCCCGACGGAGGATCTTCCCACTCGCCGTCTTCGGCAAGTCGGGCAGGATCTCCACCTGCCGCGGGTACTTGTAGGCGGCCAGTCTCTCCTTGCAGTACATCGCGAGTTCACCCGGGTCCGTGTCGGCGCCCGGACGCAGGCTGATGTACGCCTTGACGGTCTCGCCACGATATCCGTCGGGCACCCCGACGACCGCCGCCTCACGGACCGCGGGATGCGTGTACAGGACGTCCTCGACCTCGCGCGGCCACACCTTGAAACCGGACGCGTTGATCATGTCCTTCTTGCGGTCGACGACGTACAGCCAGCCCTGCTCGTCCATGAAGCCGATGTCGCCGGTGCGCAGCTCACCGTCCGGGAAGGTCTCGGCGGTCGCCTCCGGCCGCCGCCAGTAGCCGGGCACGACCTGCGGCCCGCGGACGACGATCTCGCCCTGCTCGCCGAAGGGCACCTCCTTGCCCTGGTCGTCGACGATGCGTACGACGGTGTCCGGACCCGGCAGGCCCACGGCCAGCGTGCCGGAGGCCGGGTCGACGGGCGCCTCGAGTCCCGGCGGGACGGAGGCGCAGGGCGCGGTGCACTCGGTCAGCCCGTAGCCGTTGCGGATGTACGGCCCGAAGCCCGCCCGGAACTTCTCCACCAGGGCGGGCGGCACGGGCGCACCGCCACTGGAGATGTTCACGAACGACGAGAAGTGGTCCCGGGTGGCGTCCGGGTGGGCGCCCAGCGCCATGAAGGCGGTCGACGGGCCGACCGTGTAGTGCGGCCGGTGTTCGGCGAACGCCTCCAGCACGACACCCGGCTCGAAGCGGTACGTCAGCACGAGCGTGCCCGCGCTGTTCAGACAGGCGCCGAGCTGGCAGACCATCCCGGTGATGTGGAACAGGGGCGCCAGCGCGTAGTACACGGGTGCGTCGGGCAGGGCGAGCCCCGTGCGCTGCCGCTCGGCGTTGTACATGATGTTGCCGTGCGTGTTGGTGGCGCCCTTGGGAGTGCCGCTGGTGCCCGAGGTGTAGCTGATCAACGCGATGTCGGACGGCCTGAGCCGGCGGCCCTCGGGCGCCTCGTACCCGGCGCGGGCCACGGTCGTCAGGTCGGCGGCGTCCGCGGCCTGCGGCAGCCGCTCGAAGCCGAGCACCCGCGCGTCGCCACGCGTCTGGAAGTCCAGCTCGCAGGCGGTCAGCACGATCTGCACGGGCGAGTCGGCGGCCGTGTCCCGCAGATACGTCTCCCAGGCGCGGTCGGAGCAGATCAGCGCCGTGACCTCGCCGTCCCGCAGGACGTGCCCGACCTCCCCCGACTTGTACATGGGGTTGACGGGCACGACGATAGCCCCCGCCTTCCAGGCGCCCAGCAGCGCCAGCACGAAGAGCGGGGAGTTCTGCAGCAGGATCGCCACCCGGTCGCCGCGCTCCAGGCCGCGGGCGGCCAGATGCCCGGCGACCGAGTCGCTCAGCTCGTCGACCTCGCGGTAGCTCAGCCGCCCGTCGAAGTAGGTGAGGAAGGTGCGGTCCGGGGCCGCGGCGACGGACCGGCGCAGCGCGTGGACCAGGGAGTCGGCGGGTTCCACGGGGCCGCGCTGGGCCTCGTTCAGCAGGGCCACCCAGGGCCGGGCGGCGTAACGGGAGTCGGTCACCGTGCCTCCTCCCACTTCTGCTGCAGGTGGTTCATGTTCGTCAGCCAGCGGTCGGGGTGGGTGGCCCTGGCCTGGTAGTACTGGGCGACCTCGGGGTGCGGCAGGATCAGGAACCGGTCCTCCTCGATCCCCTTGAACAGGGCGTCGGCGACGTCTGCCGGCTCGATCGCGGTGGGCTGCAGCACCAGGTCGCCCGCGGTGCCGGTGGCGGCCAGCATGTCGGTGCGCACTCCCTGCGGACAGATGGCATGCACCTTGAGCCCCCGGTGCCGGTACGTGAGCGACAGCCACTCGGCGAAGGCGTAGGCACCGTGCTTGGTGACGCTGTACGAAGGCGCCCCGATCATGGTCAGCAGCCCGGCTGCGGACACGGTGGACACGAAACGACCGCCACCCCGCTCCAGCCACTCGGGAAGCAGCTCATGGGCGGCCCGGACATGAGCCATCAGATTGACGTCCCAGGACACGGCCCAGGCCTTCTCGTCGAGCGGCTCCCCCGGGCCCGCGTCCTCGAAGGCGACACCGGCGTTGGCGCAGTAGACGTCGATGCTCCCCCCGAGCGCGTCCCGGGCATCACCGACGATCCCGGAGGCATCACCGGGCACGGCAATACCGCCGATCTCGTCGGCCACCGCCTTGGCCCGCTCGCCATCCAGGTCATTCACGACGACCCGGGCCCCTTCGGCGGCGAACCGCCGGGCCAGCGCGGCCCCGATCCCACCCCCGGCCCCCGTGACAACCACACCAGCACCCTGAACGGCTTCCACCATCGGTCTCCTTCGACTGCGGCTCTGCTGTCCGCCAGACTAACCGGTCGGTATGTAACTGGAAAGGGTTGACCGCACCCCCTCAGGGACGCGGGCTGAATCGATGTGCGGCTCCGCCGCGTGGGCGCGAGCAAACACAAACCAGCCGCACCTTCCCCACAGCCTGCGGCAGCAATACCGTGCACCCCATGCGCCTATCCAGACGAGCCCTGCTCGCAGCGACGACGGCAGCAACATCCTTCTCCGCGGCACCGTCGGCCACCGCAGCCACCCCGCAAAAAAGACTCCGCACCGGCTTCGAACGCCTCTCCGCCGAAGGCTACGCACTCCTCGACGGCGACCGAGTCGGAATCGTCACCAACCCCACCGGGGTGACCCGAGACGTCCACCACATCGTCGACGTGATGCACGCCGACGACAAAGTGAACCTGGTGGCCGTCTTCGGCCCCGAACACGGCTTCCGCGGCACCGCCCAGGCAGGCGGCTCCGAGGGCCGCTACGACGACCCCGCCACCGGCCTCCCCGTCTACGACACATACCTCAAGAGCGGCCGCCCCCTCGCCGACGTCTTCACGGCGTCCGGCGTCGACACCGTCGTCTTCGACATCCAGGACGTCGGCGCCCGCTTCTACACGTACATCTGGACGCTGTACGACTGCATGGAGGCCGCCCAGCTCGCCGGCAAACGCTTCGTCGTCCTCGACCGGCCCAACCCGGTGACAGGCCGCGCGGCCCAGGGCCCGGTCCTGCACAAGGAGTTCGCGACCTTCGTCGGACGGCAGCCGATCTCCCAGGCGCACGGCATGACGGTCGCCGAGCTGGCCCACCTGTTCAACGAGGAGTTCCTGACCACCCCCGTGCCCCTGCAGACCGTCCTGATGACGGGATGGAAACGCTCGGAGTTCTACGACGCCTGGTCGCTGCCCTGGGTGCCGCCGAGCCCGAACATGCCGACGCCCGACACGGCGCTCGTGTACTCGGGGACGTGCCTGTTCGAGGGCACCAACCTGTCGGAGGGCCGCGGCACCACCCGCCCCTTCGAGCTGCTCGGCGCGGAGGGCATCGACGGAAGGTGGGCAGCCGCGGCGAACGAACTCGGGCTGCCCGGCGTCCACTTCCGGGAGGCCTACTTCGCGCCGACCTTCTCCAAGTTCCAGGGCAGGACCATCGGCGGCGTACAGATCCACGTACACGACCGGGCCGCGTACGACCCGGTCCGTACCGGGATCGCGCTGCTGGTGACCGCCAAGAAGGTGTGGAGCGGCTTCGGCTGGCGCTCGGACGACTGGATCGACAAGCTCACGGGCTCCACGAGCGTGCGTACGGCGATCGACGCGGGCGCGAGCACCGACGAGGTGGTGGCGGGCTGGCAGGAGGAACTGGAGGCGTTCCGGCGGATTCGAAAGGAATACCTCCTCTACAAGTGAGTCGGGACGTATGGCCATCCTCGGCCGGTAGCAGGACGATGCGCCCACATCGCACCGCTCCGGGGGACGAGGGGGCCTGTCATGGCACAGCCGGCAATGAGTGTGACTCCTTACTGGGAGCTGACCTTCGACGCGGACGGGGACGTCGACGGGCAGGAGCGGGACCGGCTGCTCGCCGAGGTCGCGAAGGGCGGAGTCCGTGACCTGATCGTCTTCGCACACGGCTGGAACAACGACCGTTCGGGCGCGACCGCCCTCTACAGCAGTTTCTTCGCGCCGATCCCGGAGCTCGCGGCCCAGGCGAAGATCGGGTACGTGGGCGTCATCTGGCCGTCGATGCGGTTCTGCGACGAGCCGATCCCCGACTTCCCGAGGTCCGTGGTGGCCATGGAGGCGGAGGCGTCCCCGGCGCCCGCGCTGGACAAGGACACCCGGCACGCGCTGCTGGAGACGTTCCCCGGGCGGGCCACCGTGATCGACCAGATCGCACGGATGCTGGACCAGCGGCCCGAGAACGAACTGGAGGAGTTCGGACGGCTGGTCCGGCTGCTGGTGGAGCTCGTACCGGGCGGTCCGCAGCCGCTGTTCGCGGCGGACACCCTCGCGGAGGGTGTCCCGCAGAGCGAGCCGGTGCTGTTCACCGAGGACACGGCGACGCTCTGCGACGAGTTCGCGCAGGCACTGGCCGACGTACGCTCCGGTGGCGACCCGGAGGGCTTCTCGTTGCCGAACCCCTGGGACGGCGCGAAGGAACTGCTGCGGCAGGCGACGTACTACGCGATGAAGCGGCGCGCGGGCACGGTCGGCGAGCGCGGGCTCGGCCCTCTCGTCGGGCAGCTCGCCGCCTCCGCTCCCGGCGTGCGTGTGCACCTCGTGGGGCACAGCTTCGGCGGCCGGCTGGTGTCGTTCGCGCTGCGCGGGCTGCCCGAGGGTGTGCACACGGTGAAGTCGGTGACGCTGCTGCAAGGGGCGTTCTCGCACTACGCGTTCGCGGCGCGGCTGCCGTACGACGCGCATGCGGGGGGTGTGCTGCAGGGCCAGCAGAACCGTGTCGACGGCCCTCTGGTGTGCTGCTACTCCCATTTCGACTCGGCGCTCGGCGCGATCTACCCGCTCGCCTCGCGCATGGCGGACGACGCACAGGGCGTCGTCGAGGGGGCCGCCGAGGGCTTCGGCATCGGGGATTTGCTGGGCGCCAAGTGGGGCGCGATGGGGCACGACGGTGTGCAGGCGGTGCCGGGCACGCGCGCGTACACGCTCGCGGAGGCCCTCACGAGCACCCTTCCGACCTCGGGTTGCGTCAACATCGACGCGGCGGCCGTGGTGAAGAACGGCGGGCCGCCCGCCGGCGCACACAGCGACATCGTGCACCGGGAGCTGGCCCAGGTGGTGCTGGCGGCGGGCCGCATCCGCTGACCCGCCGCCGCTGGTCCGTCACCGGTGCGAGGTGTACTCCACCACCTGCTGGAAGGTGGGCCGGTTCTGCCAGCTGATGTTGTAGTGCTTGATGCCGCCGAGCGTCCGCTGGACGATCGAGTCGGCGCACCACTGGTCGCCCGCCGAGCACAGGGAGTCGCCGGGGTAGACGGTCGACGCGGACGTGCCCGCCGCCGTCTTCAGGGTGCTGATCAGGATGTCCCGGCAGGAACTGAGGCTGCCGCCGCCGCAGTACTTCTCCGCCAGCGGCCCCTGCACCGTCTCACCGAGCACCGCCCGGATGTCCTTGTCGACGTAGCTCCACCAGCCGTACTGGAAGGAGCTGCCGGCGTGTGAGCCGGTCGGTCCGTGTGCGGCCGACGGGGACTCGTCGACGGGCAGGTTGTTGCTGAAGGCGGTGTACAGATCGCTGCCGAGGCCCGGTTGGAACTCGGCCTTCACCAGCAGCGGCCACCAGGCGTCCAGGATGCGGATCGCGTCGGCGTCGGCGTAGGTCTTCGAACCCGCCGAGGTCTCCGTGCGCTTGGCGCCCGCGGTCACCCAGGCCTGCAGCTTGCCGACCGCGGCCGCGGCCGTGGAGTCGGTCACCGTGCTGCTGTTGATGACCTTGAGCAGCTTCGGCAGCACGTCCTCGGCCCGGAGGTCCTCCAATGCGGCGTCCGCCATGGCCCGCACCAGCTTGGTACGGGTCACCCCGCCGGCCGCGACGAGCTTCTTCACCCGGTCCTCCAGCAGGTTGCCGCGGTGCACGGACCCGTCGCCCCAGGGCGCGGTCGTGTAGTCCTTGGCCTGCTTGTTGTTCCAGGAGATGTAGTAGTCCTGGTCGATGGAGTTGGGGTGCGCGGAGGCCGGCGTGTAGTCGGCGGTGTTGGTCGTCGGATCCCAGTTCTTCCACTCGTACGCCGCCTGCCCCCACACCGGGAACTCGGCGTCGACGCCGCTCGCCCGCACCGGGTTGTTGCCGCTGTTGTAGTACGCGGTGTGCTGGGAGTCGGCGTAGAACCAGTTGAAGGTGTAGTTGATGTGCTGCGCCGCGCTCTGGAAGTCCTGCGGGCCCTTGACGTAGTCGGGGTCGTTCAGCATCTGGAAGCCGATGATCGAGTCGGCCTCGTGCATGTAGGACGAGCGCAGGGTGGTGTAGGCGACCTTCTTGCCGCCGACGGTGGCCCGGTACTCGACCGGCCCGTACTTGGTCTTCCAGACTCTCATCGTGTACGACCCCGCCGCCGTGCCGTCGGCCGTGGTCGGCTTCCAGGAGTTGGTCTGCTCGACCTTGTCCATGGCCGTGCAGGTGCCGTGGTACAGGTAGTGGTAGTCGTCCTGGCACAGTTCGACGGCGTAGGTGTCGATGATGTCCTGGCCGGAGGTGGTCGCGCTCCAGGAGTAGTCCTGACCGCGGCCGAGTTCGACGTACATGCTCAAGCCGGCGAAGGAGGCGCCGCGGGCGCTGATGCCCGGGCCCTGGATCTCCTGGAGCATGAGCAGTTGGGGGGCGAAGTAGCCGGTCTGCGGGCCGAAGACGGCGATCGGATGCCCGCTGGCGGTGTACTTGCCGCTCACCACCAGGGCGTTGGACATGCCGCGCCTCGCCGAGCTGAGGGCCGTCGCCGTCGCCGTCCTGGAGGCGGCGGTGGCGCTCTGGCTCGCCCCGGTGCCGGTGGCGTCGTAGACCAGCGGTTCGGTCGTCACCGAGCCGGCGTCGGGCAGCGCCTCGCCCTGGGCGGTGTCGGGCCTGGTGGCGTACGGGAAGCTCTCGCCGTTGTGGACGGTGAGCACGGCCTCGGGGTCGTTGCGCTCCCGGAAGGACTCCCAGACCTTGGTGCCCTCCGTCACGCCGTACTTGGACTGGGCGGCCAGGAGTGAGATCGCGTTGTTGACCTCGCCGCCACCGCCGGCGCCGAACAGGGAGCCGACGACGGAGCCGAGCGCCACCAGGTCGGTGATCTTGAAGTGGTCGATGGTGCCGGCGTTGGTGATCGAGTCCTTGTGCCCGGTGAGGACGTACTCGCCGGGGAAGTAGCGGCCCGAGTCGGAGGCGTCGATGTAGGCGTTGATGCCGGCCAGGTAGGCGTTGGCGTCGGCGAGGGCCTGCTGGCCGCGGGCGCCGTTGTTGGCGACGGCGTTGTCGATCTGGGCCTGCAGATCGGCCTCGGAGTAGGGGGCGTTGCGGTAGAACTCCTGCTCTAGGCCCTGGTTGGAGGCCGCGCCGCCCGCGAACGACGTCAGCTGGCCGCGTCCCACGTGCCGGAAGACGTCCATCAGCCACAGCCGGTCCTCAGCCGCGGCATACCCGGCGCCGAACTCCGTGCCGTATCTGGTGGTACCGGTGATGTGCGGAATGCCCGCCTTCTTGTCGCGGACGATCGTCACGTCGGTGCGGCCCGCAGGCTTCTCGGTGGAGGCGACTTGATCGGAGGAGACCCCGAACGACGCGTCGTTGAAGAAGGTGTTGATCGTCGAGTCGGTGAGCGAGGAGTACCCCTTGGCCAGGTTTGCGTACGGGCCGAGCTGGTCCTCCGCATGGTCGGGCTGGGTGCCGAACGCCTGGTTGAGGAGGATCTGCGCGAGGGTCGCGTTGCCGTTCTCACCCGGCGGCAGGATGTCGGAACACTGGCCGCCGCAGTAGTCGTTCGAGGCGGCGGCCGCCGCCGTCGCCTGGGTGAGCGGGGACAAAAGACCAGCAACCAGGACGCATATGGATGCGGTCTTCAGGAACCCGGCGAGTCTGCCGGGAGTTCTCAGTCTGACTGGGGCGCTACGAGAGGTACGCCAGGGCATGGCAGCTCCTACCGACGGGGGTGAGCCGGGACGTTACCGCCGGTATCCCCGGGAGTGAAGATGAACATGCGTCAAGTTTTGGAGTGGGCGGGACGGCTTATGGAGGGCATCGGAAATCGGATGGAGCCGAATCGCTTGTCGATACGTCTATTCGGCGACGTCCGTACGACGACGCCGAAGTGACCGAAGTACAGGTGCAGGTGTGACGGAGGTGCAGGGCGATGGCCGGTTTTCGGAGTCTGGCGAGACAGGTCCGCGACCCGCGGTGCGATCTGGCACTGCGGCGCTACTCACTGCGCAAGTGCCTTGAGAGGTTTGCTCCTTACGGGCACAGGGCGACCTGGGACCATTTGTGCTCCCGGGCAGGGTTCGGTCCCGAGGATCGCTCTCCCGACCCGGCGCGGCTCGTGGCCGCACTGGAGGAGTTGGAGGAAGCGCGCTCGGTCTGGCTGGCCTACGAGGTCGAGTTCGCCGAGCGGCGCAAGAAGGAGAAGCACGACGGGCTGCGCCGGCCGGGCACGGTGGACGACTGGCATCGGCTCACCTGGGGCGGTTTCGGTGTCGCCTGGTGCGACGACCCGAGGGTGCACCCCCGCGAACCGCTTGCGGAGGTGCTGCGCCGGCTGATCTCCGGCCTGGAGCGCGAGCCGGGCTCCGGTTGCCCGGTGTGCGGCGCGGAGCGCCTGATCTGGAAGTACGACCTGGACCACGAACCGTCTGCGGGTCCGGTCTGCACTCACTGTGGAATTCTCGTGCCAAGGCCCGTACTCAGCCCCGAGGCCCTGGCGGACGCAAGGCGCGGAAGGCTGCTGGTGTCGGCCTAGCAAGGCGGGGGTGCGCCGGGGATGCCGCACCCCCTGTATGTCCCTCTTTGTCGGCTTGTTCTCTTTGTCAGTGGTGGCTCCTCGTTGTCGGTGGTGGCTGGCACCATCGAGACATGATGCAGGTGTGTCTCAACGGGCCCCGCGGGACCGCCGACGGTGCGATGGTGCCGCTGACTCCAAAAGCGATGGCCGAGTCCGCGGCGCAAGCAGTCGCGGCCGGGGCCACGGACGTCCATGTCCACCCCAAGACACCCTGCGGGCGCGACTCGTTGTCGCCCCGCGTGATCGGCCCGGTGCTCGAGGCGATACGGGCGCGCGTGTCGGTCCCGGTCGGTGTCACCACGGGCGTCTGGGCGGAAC
Source organism: Streptomyces longisporus (assembly GCF_039532765.1). Classification (NCBI taxonomy): domain Bacteria; kingdom Bacillati; phylum Actinomycetota; class Actinomycetes; order Kitasatosporales; family Streptomycetaceae; genus Streptomyces; species Streptomyces longisporus. Next base: position 140,271 of record NZ_BAAASG010000015.1, on the reverse strand, counting down.
CGGATCCTGCGGCACGGCTGGAGAGGGTCCGGAGCTGGGCCACGCTCTCCGAACTTCCCGACCACGCCTCGGTCAACTGGCATGAGGAGGGAGCCGAGGAGATCGCCGGCGTGCTGCTCGACCTGGGCGTGGAGGTCGAGGCCGGTATCTGGTCCGGGACGGACGCGGCGATACGGTTCGCGGCCTCACCGCTGGCCCCGAGAGTGCTCCGCGTACTCGCCGAGGTGACGGACGCCTCGCCGGACACCGCGGAGGAGTCCGCGCGTGCGCTGCTGACCGGCCTGGGCCCGGCGCCCGGCCGCCCCGTGCTGCTGCACGGCGAGGACGGCGGGGCCTGGCCGGTGCTGCGGCTGGCGGGCCGGCTCGGGCTCGCGACCCGGGTGGGCCTGGAGGACACCTTGTTCCTGCCGGACGGGGAACGGGCCTTGTCCAACGCTCAGTTGGTCGCCGAAGCACTGGCCCAGTACGGGTGTGCCCAACGCTCGTCATAGGGCAGGGCGAGGAGCTCGGCACGGACCGCCAGGTCGGGCTCACCCTGGGCCCGTAGACGGACGGCGCCGGGACCGGCCAGCCAACTGCGCAGATCGGCGAGGCCGGCGTCCTCGCTGTCGTCCTGCCACCAGGAGAAGGGGGAGCGGTCGGACAGCAGGTCGTAGAGCCAGCCGTCGGTGCAGTGGACGAGGTGTGCGTCGGCGGCGGGGCTGCGGCCCCAGCCGTCCAGGAACGGGGTCACGGTTCTGGCGATCGTGGCGCAGGTGTCGAAGATCTCGTCGATGCCGTAGGGCGGATCGGGCCGGGTGAGGGCGTCCTGCCACCAGGCGTGCAGGAACGCCTCGATCGCGGCGGCCTGCTCGGCGGGCCAGGAGCGCCAGTCCACCCGGCTCAGCCCATGGGCGCCGCAGCCGATCGCGTCGAGGGAGCCGTCGGCCATCGCACGTGCGGCCTGCGGAAGCAGGCGCCGCATGGCGGCCGGATGGTCGTCGAAGTGGTCTGGTACCTCGAAGAGGTAGTACTGCACCACGTCCAGCGGTATCCGCACATGCGGCGTGCGCAGATATGCGGTCTCCTCGGGCACGTGGCAGAAGCCGCAGCCGGTCTCGTCCAAGCTGGCGAAGCCGTCGAAGACGGTGTCGATGTCCGCGAGGGCGGCGTCAAGTGCTGCTGAAAATATGGGAGTTGATCCCGTCAGGACTCCGTGCGCGACATCTCGGCCAGCCGAAGATCGTGACGTTACCAGCCGCTAATCCACTCGCTCCACTCCTTTCCCGTCCGGACAGTTGGGAGGTGATGAAACCGAGCTGAGCGACCCCAGGAAACCGAGGAGTCCCATGTCGACGCTGCGCGTCACCGCCGAAGTGCTGACCGTCCACGAGCATCCGAACGCCGATGCGCTCGAACTGGCCCAGGTGGGCCTGTACCGGGCCGTCGTCGCCAAGGGCGCGTACCGCACCGGCGACGTCGCCGTGTACATCCCCGAGCAGTCCGTCCTGCCCACCGGGCTGATCGAGGAGCTGGGGCTGACCGGGCGGCTGGCGGGGAGCAACTCGGACCGGGTCAAGGCGGTACGGCTGCGCGGTGAGCTGTCGCAGGGCATCGTGTGCCGGCCGAAGGCGCTGGCCGGCGTCGACCTGGCACGGGCGGCGCTGGACGGGACGGACTTCGCTCAGCGGCTCGGCATCACCAAGTGGGTGCCGCCGATCCCGCCCACGATGGACGGCGAGGTCGAGTCCGCGCCGGAACTGCTGCCCTGGGTCGACATCGAGAACATCCAGCGGTTTCCGGACATCTTCACACCGGGCGAGGCTGTGGTCCTGACCGAGAAGCTGCACGGCTCGGCCTGCCTGCTGACCTATCTCGCGGACGAGGAGCGCGTGCACGTCTCCTCCAAGGGCTTCGGCGCCAAGTCCTTGGCCCTGAAGCAGGATCCGCGCAACCTGTACTGGCGGGCCGTGCACGGCCACGGCGTCGCCGAGGTCGCCGCCCGGCTCGCGGAACGGCTGGGGGCGCGCCGGGTCGGGATCTTCGGCGAGGTGTACGGCGCGGGGGTCCAGGACCTGACGTACGGCGCGGACGGGCGGCGCGAGAGCCTCGGGTACGCCGTGTTCGACGTCTCCGCGGAGATCGACGGAGCGGTGCGGTGGCTGGACGCGGCCGAACTGCTGGGCGGCGAGCTGCCGTTGGTGCCGCGGCTGTACGAGGGGGCGTACGACATCGAGCGGGTGCTGGAGGTTGCCGACGGGCGGGAGACCGTGTCGGGGCGGGGGCTGCATCTGCGGGAGGGGGTCGTGATCCGGCCTGCGGTGGAGCGGTACAGCCCCGTGACCGGGGGGCGGGCGATCGCGAAAGCGGTGAGCCCGGCGTATCTGACGCGGAAGGGCGGGACCGAGTACGAGTGAGCGGGGGGCCGGTGCAGGCCCGGGGGGGGTCGCCTGCCCGCGCTTGTGGCGCGGGCAGCGCGGGCAGCGCGGGCGGCGCGCCGCAGACTAAGCCCGCTTCCCCCGGCGTTCCACCATCAGCCGCGACCCCGTCAGTCGTTCGCCGAACACGTCGTCCGGGTTGGACAGGACGCAGCCGTCCAGCGAGAGGCAGCCACAGCCGATGCAGTCGGTCAGGTGGTCGCGGAGGCGGTTGAGCTGGCTGATGCGTTCGTCGAGTTCGGAACGCCAGGCCTCGGAGAGCCGGGCCCAGTCCTCCCGAGTGGGGGTGCGTTCCTCGGGGAGTTCGGCGAGCGCCTCGCGGATGGTGGCCAGGGGGATGCCGACGCGCTGCGCGGCGCGTACGAAGGCGACCCGGCGCAGGGTGTCGCGGTGGTAGCGGCGCTGGTTGCCCGTGGTCCGCCGACTGCTGATCAGGCCCTTGGACTCGTAGAAGTGCAAGGCGGAGACGGCGGCGCCGCTGCGCGCGGCGAGCTGGCCGACCGTGAGCTCGTGGATCTTCTCTGGAATCTGGGGCACCCCTCGGAGCCTACCCATCCGTACCCGGCCGTTGTCCGTTGACATTGGTTTCCCGGAGGACCATGCTAAGCAGTTGCTTAGACATAGTGTTCACGATGTTCAGGACATGAGCGAGGCATGGGAGGCCGGGACATGGCAGAGCCGAGGATCTTCACATCCGCCGACGAGCTGAAGGCGGCGGTGGGCGAGCAGCTGGGGTACACCGACTGGCTGGAGATCGACCAGAAGCGCATCGATCTCTTCGCGGAGGCCACCGGCGACCACCAGTGGATCCACGTCGACCCGGAGAAGGCCGCCACGGGGCCCTTCAAGACGACGATCGCGCACGGCTATCTCACCCTGTCGCTGCTGCCGCTCTTCGGCCCTCAGCTGATCAGCGTCGAGGGCGTGAAGATGGGCGTCAACTACGGCACCAACAAGGTCCGTTTCCCGGCCCCCGTGCCGGTCGGCTCACGCCTGCGCGCCACCGGGAGGATCAGCAGCGTCGAGGACGTCCCGGGCGGGGTCCAGCTGGCCGTCGCCTACACCGTGGAGCGCGAGGGCGGGGACAAGCCGGTCTGCGTGGCCGAGTCGGTGGCCCGCTTCTACGTCTGAGCCGTGGCCCGACGGGCTACTTGACCCCCACCATGCGCAGCACGAGGTCGGCGTCGAGCGCGCCGACCTCGTCGGGCGTCCAGGGGCCGTCGACGTTGAACCAGCGGGCGACGTCGATGCAGAGCGACATGACGGCGAGGGTGGTGCCCTTGACGTCCAGCACGTCGAACTCGCCGGAGGCGATGCCGTCCTCGATGATCCCGCGCACCTCGGCGTCGCACTGCCGGCGCAGCGCGAGGATCTCCTCGCGGGCGTCCGGACCGAGCGAGTCCAGCTCGTACTGCACGACCCGGGCGGTGGTGCGGCCGCCCGCGTGCCAGCGGACGAAGGAGCTCACCGCGTCGGCGAGCCGCTCAGCCGCGGTGCCCTCGCGCCGGGCCGCCGTCTGCAGGATCTCCAGGGCCTTCTCGTGACCGATCCGGCTGATCCGGTGGAGCAGCTCTTCCTTGGTCTTGTAGTGGATGTAGAGCGCGGCGGGGCTCATGCCCGCACGGCCCGCGATGTCACGGGTCGTCGTGGCGTGGTACCCGCGCTCGGCGAAGGCCTCCACCGCGGCGATCAGCAGCCGTCGGGCCGCGTCGGGCGTGACCTCGCCCCACGCGGACGTCTCGCCACCGGCCGTCTCCTTCGCCGTACTCATCGCTCGCTCGCCCCTCTCGCAGACAGACACCCCACCATACCGCCGAAGGTGAGCGAGCGCTTAGCGTCCCCGCTCAGAGCTTTCAGGAGGGCTCAGAGCTTCTCGAAGGGGTGGTACGCGCGCTCCGCCGCCTCCTGCCGGTCACGGATCACCTTGGCGAGGGTGAAGGCGGAGGTGACGAGGTACAGGACCGCGATCCCGAGGAACGCCCGCACCCAGGCGTCGGCGTTCAGCCGGAAGATGCCGATGGCGGTCGCGGCCATGGCGATCGCGAAGGAGGCGACGGCCTGGCCGTAGAAGGCGGCGGTGTTCTGCTGCTTGCCGGATGTGTCACTCATGGGGACAAGCGTCGGCGGATGTGGCCGGCACCACATCCGCCGAGCTACTCAGCTCGGGTACTCAGAACGCCGAAACCCCCGTCAGGGCACGCCCGATGAGCAGTTTCTGGATCTGGCTGGTGCCCTCGTAGAGGGTCATCACGCGGGCGTCGCGCAGCAGCTTGCCCGCCGGGTACTCGTCGATGTAGCCGTAGCCGCCGAAGACCTGGAGGGCGTTGTTGGCGGCGCGGACGGCGGCCTCCGAGGCGAAGAGCTTGGCCTTGGAGGACTCGACGGCGAAGGGCTGCCCGCGGTCGATCAGGTCGGCGACCCGCCAGGCCAGCAGGCGGGCCGCGTCCACGTCCACGGCGATGTCGCTGATCAGCTCCTGTACGAGCTGGTGGTGCGCGATGGACCTGCCGAACTGCTCGCGCTCGCCCGCGTACCTCACCGCCGCGTCCAACGCGGCCTGGGCTATGCCCACACAGCCCGCCGCGACCGACATCCGCCCCTTGGCCAGGGCCGACATGGCGACCGAGAAGCCCTTGCCCTCCTCCCCCAGCATCGCGGAGGCGGGCACGCGGACGTCCTCCAGGGCCAGCTCGGCGGTCGCCTGGCCGCGCAGGCCGAGCTTGCCGTGGATGGTGCGGCGGGTGAGGCCGGGAGTGTCGGCCGGGACGAGGAAGGCGGAGACGCCCTTGTGGCCGGGGGCGTCGGTGGAGCGGGCGAACAGCAGCACCACATCGGCCCAGGTGCCGTTGGTGATGAACATCTTGGCGCCGTTGATGACGTAGTCGTCGCCGTCGCGCACTGCGCGCGTGGCGAGGTTGCCGGCGTCGGAGCCGGTGCCGGGCTCGGTGAGGCCGAAGCAGCCGACGTACTCGCCGGAGGTGAGCCCGGGCAGCCACTGCCGCTTCTGGTCCTCGCTCCCCCAGGCGGCGATCGTCTTGGCGACCAGCCCGAGCGATACGGACACGATGCCGCGCACGGAGGAGTCGCCGCGCCCGAGCTCCTCCGTGACCAGGCAGTACGCGAGGTGGTCGCCGCCGGAGCCGCCGTACTCCTCGTCGACGGTCAGACCGAGGAAGCCGACCTCGCCGAGCTTCTTCACGATCGACCGGTCGACGTCCTCGGCCCGGTCCCAAGCGATGACGTTCGGGGCGATCTCGCGGTCGACGAAGTCCTTGGCGAGCCGCCGGACGGCTTCCTGCTCGTCACTGAGCCCCAGATTCATGACCGGTCACCCCACTCGAGATCCTGCACATTTAAATTAGCACTGCTAGTTTCGGTTCCGCAGCCCTACTATGTGCGCCATGGCCCGACCGCGCAAGCCCTTGCTCAGCACCGACCGCATCGTCGAGACGGCCCGTGCGCTGGTGGACGCGGAGGGCCTCGCGGCCGTCTCCACGCGTCGGCTCGCCGCGGAACTGGGGGTGAGCGGGCCCTCCCTCTACAACCACTTCCGCACCAAGGACGAGATCCTGGAGGCGGTCGCCGACTCGGTGAGCGCGCAGGTCGACCTGTCGATGTTCGAGGACGGCCGCGAGTGGCGGACCGCGCTGCACGACTGGGCCGTCTCCTACCGGGCCGCACTGCGCGACCACCCCAACATCGTCCCGGTACTCGCCCAGGGGCCGGGGCGCCGACCGGCCGGACTGCGCCTCGCGGACGCCGTCTACGGCGCGATGGTCGACGCGGGCTGGCCGCCCGCCCAGGCCACGTCCATCGGCGCGCTGATGCGGTACTTCATCATGGGCTCCGCGCTCGGCTCCTTCGCCGGGGGTTTCGTGGACGACCAGAGCGCGTACGACCCCGCCGACTATCCACACCTGGGCCAGGCCCACCTGCTCGCCGAGCAGCAGGAGAAGATCGACGAGCGGGCCTTCGAGACGGGGCTCACGGCGCTGCTGGACGGTCTTGTGCAGCAGTTCGAGCAGGTCAAGCGGACTGTTTAGCAACCGTTCGGCGGCCGCCGAAGTGTCCGTGTCCCATGCTGGGGTGCATGACCACCAGGGAACCCCAGGCACCGCGGCTGGCCCGGCTCGCCGGGCTGATCGCCGACGAGACGCGGGCCACGTGTCTGCTGGCGCTGCTGGACGGGCGGGCCTGGACCGCAAGTGAGCTGGCGCGACATGCGGGAGTCGCCGCGTCGACGCTGAGCGAGCATCTGGGCAAGCTCGTCGCGGGCGGCCTGCTCGCCGAGGAACGGCAGGGACGGCACCGGTACGTGCGGCTCGCCGACGCGGCGGTTGCGCAGCTGGTGGAGGATCTGGCCGCGCAGGTGGGGCCGGGGGATGCCGTACGGCCTCGGGGGCTGCGGGAGTCGAGTGCCGGGTCGGCGATGGCACGGGGACGGACCTGTTACGACCACCTTGCTGGGCGGCTCGGGATCGCGGTCACGGATGCGATGACTCTGCGGGGGCTTTTGCGGCAGGACACGGGGTTTGCTCTGACCGACGCGGGGGTTCGGTGGTTCGACGCGACGGGGATCGCCCTCGACCGCAAGGGCCGACGTCCACTGGCCCGGGCATGCCTCGACTGGACCGAACGGCGACCTCATCTCGCGGGAGTGGCAGGAGCGGCCCTGTGCCGGCATGCCCTCGCGGCCGGCTGGTGCGTACGCATCGGCTCCGAGCGGGCGGTGAAGGTGACGACGGCAGGTCAAAAGGCGCTGGCCGAACATCTGGGAATTGACACAACGGCGTTGCGCTGAGCGCCCCTTCAGGGGCGCGGAGCTGTATCCGGCGCATCCGCACGTACACCGTCCGAAACCCGCGAGCTTTCACCCCTCCCCCTGCCTAACCTCGGGACCATGATGAACCTCCGCCGTACCGACCTGCTCGCCCCCGCTGCCGCAGCGGTCACCGTGGTGTTGTGGGCCTCCGCCTTCGTTGCGATCCGCAGTGCGGGTGCCGCGTACTCGCCCGGGGCACTGGCGCTCGGTCGGTTGCTGTCCGGGGCGCTGGTGCTCGGGGTGATGCTGGTCGTGCGCGGGGAAGGGTTGCCGCCGAGAGGCGCCTGGCGGGGGATCGCGATATCCGGCGCCCTGTGGTTCGGGTTCTACATGGTCGTCCTGAACTGGGGGGAGCAGCAGGTCGACGCCGGCACGGCCGCGCTGGTGGTGAACATCGGACCCATCCTGATCGCCCTGCTCGGTGCGCGGCTGCTCGGGGATCCGATGCCGCCGCGGCTGCTGGCGGGGATGGCGGTGTCGTTCGCGGGGGCGGTGGCCGTCGGGCTGTCGATGTCGGGGGGCGGCGGGTCGTCGGTGCTCGGGGTGGTGCTGTGTCTGCTCGCGGCGGTCGGCTACGCGGGGGGAGTCGTCGCGCAGAAGCCCGCTCTGGCGAAGGCCAGTGCGCTGCAGGTGACGACGTTCGGGTGTCTCATCGGCGCGGCGGGGTGTCTGCCGTTCGCCGGGCAACTGGTGAGCGAGGCGGCCCACGCGCCGGTGTCGTCGACGCTCAACATGGTGTACCTGGGAGTGTTTCCGACCGCGCTCGCCTTCACCACCTGGGCGTACGCCCTGGCCCGTACGACCGCCAGCCGGATGGGGGCGACCACGTACGCGGTGCCCGCGCTGGTCGTGCTGATGTCGTGGCTGGCGCTCGGTGAGGTGCCGGGGCTGCTCACGCTGGGCGGCGGGGCGCTGTGCCTGGCGGGTGTGGCGGTGTCGCGGTCGCGGCCGCGGGCTGCGGCCGTGCCGGCTGCGGCGCCGGAGAGCACTCCGGAGCCGCAGCCCGAGGGCGCCTAGAAGACCACGAGCGCCCGGCCGCCCTTGCCCGCCAGCATGTTCTCGAAGGCCGCCGGGATGCCGTCCAGGCCGATCCGTTCCGTCACCAGCGCGCCCAGGTCCAGGCGGCCCGCCCGTACGTGTTCGGCCAGTACGGGGAGGTCCTTCGCCGGGTCCGAGTTGCCGTACACGCAGCCCGCCAGCGTCCTGCCCCAGTGAAAGATCTCCAGGGCGTTGAAGGTGACCTGCTGGTCCTTGCCGCCGATGCCGACGACCGTCGTGCGGCCGCCGCGGCGGGTGGAGTCCCAGGCCGTGCGGATCGTCGACGCGCGGCCCACGCATTCGATCGCCACGTCCACGCCCTGCTTGTCCGTCAGTCCGCGGATCTCGCGGGCCGTCGCGTCGGAGGCGATGACGTAGTCCGTGGCGCCCGCACCGCGGGCCAGCTCCTCCTTCTCGGGGGAGACGTCGACGGCGACGATGCGTGCGGCGCCCGCGATCCGGGCCGCCTGAAGCGCGGCCAGGCCCACTCCCCCGACGCCGTACACAGCCACCGTCTCGCCCTCCCGGACCTGCGCCGAGTGGTGGACCGCGCCGTATCCGGTGAGGACCGCGCAGCCCAGGAGGGCCGCGTCCGTGAGGGGGATGCCCTCCGGGAGGGGCAGGACACAGCCGGCCGAGACGACCGTCTCCTCGGCGAACGCGGCGACGTTCAGTCCGGGGTGGAGGTCGGAGCCGTCGCAGGAGCGGTGGGCGTAGACGTCCGCGGCGCCGTTCAGGGCGTTGGCGCACAGCCACACCTCCCCGAGCGTGCAGGCGTGGCAACCGCCGCAGGACGGAGCCCAGTTGAGGACGACCTGATCGCCCGGCGAGACGTGCGTGACGCCTTCACCGACGGCGACGACCGTGCCGGCGCCCTCGTGGCCGAGGACCGCGGGGACCGGCACCCGCATGGTGCCGTTGGACAGGGACAGGTCGGAGTGGCACACCCCGGCGGCGGCGAGACGGACGCGGACCTGGCCGGGGCCGGGCTCCGGGAGGTCGATGCCGGTGATCTCCAGGGGGGCGCCCACGGCGGGAAGGACTGCTGCGCGAACCATGGATGCGCTCCTCAGAACTGCAGGGACTTGGTCTGGAGGTACTCGGCGAGACCGTGCGTGCCGAGTTCGCGGCCGACGCCCGACTGCTTGTAACCGCCGAAGGGGGCAAGGGGGTTGAAGCGGCCGCCGTTGATGTCGACCTGGCCGGTCTCCAGGCGGCGCGCGAAGGCGACCGCCTCGCCCTCGTCGCCCGCCCAGACGGCGCCCGCGAGGCCGTAGACCGTGCCGTTGGCGATGCGCAGGGCGTCCTCCTCGTCCTCGTAGCGGAGGATGGACAGGACCGGGCCGAAGATCTCCTCCTGCGCGATCGTCATCTCGGGGGTGACATCGGCGAAGACCGTCGGGGAGACGAAGTAGCCCTGCTCACGCGGGGGTTCGGCGCCTCCGGCGACCAGCCGCGCGCCCTCCGCCACGCCCTTCTCGATGTAACCGCGCACCCGCGCCTGCTGCTTGGCGTTGACCACCGGGCCGATGCGGTCGCCGTATTTGGCGGCGGCAGTGGCGGCGAGCCCGACCGCCTCCTCGTACTGGTCCCGGTGGACGAGCATGCGCGTCCAGGCGCTGCAGGTCTGGCCTGAGTTGGACATGACGTTGGCGACGCCGACGTTGACCGCCTTGGCGAGGTCGGCGCTCGGCAGGATGACGTTGGCGGACTTACCGCCCAGCTCCAGGGCGACCTTCTTGACCGCGGCGCCCGCCGTCGCGCCGATCTGCCGGCCGACGGCGGTGGAGCCGGTGAAGGAGACCAGGTCGACGCCCGGGTGTTCGGCGAGCGCCTGGCCCGCGACCGGGCCGCGGCCGGTGACCAGGTTGAAGACGCCCGCGGGGACGCCCGCCTCGTGGACCGCCTCCGCGAAGAGCTGGGCGGTGAGCGGGGTGTCCTCGGCGGGCTTCAGGACCACCGTGCAGCCCGCCGCGAGGGCCGGGGCGACCTTGGCCACGATCTGGTGCAGGGGGTAGTTCCAGGGCGTGATCGCGCCGACCACGCCGACCGGCTCCAGATAGACGGTCGAGTTCCCGGCCTTCTCCTCGAAGGCGTACGTCGCCGCCAGCTCGGCGTACGAGCCCGCGACCGCGATCGGCACGGCCGCGTGCACATTCTGCGAGAACGGCAGCGGCGAACCCAGCTCGGCGGTCACCGTCTCGGCGATCTCGTCCTTGCGGGCCACGAGGACGTCCCTCAACGCCCCCAGCCGTGCGGCCCGCTCGGCGGGCGGGGTCGCGGCCCAGGCGGGGAAGGCGGCACGGGCGGCCCGTACGGCGGTGTCCACGTCCACTACCGTCCCCGCGGGGACCCGGCCGATGACCTGCTCGTCGACGGGATTCACGACATCGATCACGTCCTGACCTGCGGCGGGCCGCCAGGCGCCGTCGATGTACAGGCCGTCGTGTGCCTTCATGGTGCTCCTCCGGGGCGGGGTGCGTCGTCCGCGTCAAAACCTACCGACAGGAACACAAACTAGCGGCGATAGTTTTCCGGTGCCAGAGACTCCCGGTGGAGCAGCGCCCCTATGGGGGCGCGGGGCTGTATCGATATGCGGCTCCGCCGCGGGGGCGCGACCAGCCACAACGACGCCGCAGACTCCGAACAACCGAACCCGGCACCCCCTACGGAGCCTCAGTTCTCCAAATCCGGCAACCGCGCCGGCGCCGGACAAATCCGCTCCCCATGCTGGTCGAACACAAACAGATGGGCGATGTCGACGAGCAGCGGCACCTGCATCCCGTGCCGCAGCTCGATGTCGGGCGTGGTGCGGACCACCAGGTCACCGGGGAGGCGAGCCTCGGCGAACGAGGGTTCGGCGGGGTCGGCGTCCGCCGGGTCGTCCATGACCACCACCGGCCCGGCGCGCAAGGCCTCCGCCCGCTCCCGCAACCGCCCCAGCACCGTGCCGCCGCCCTCCCTGCGCCGCCGCCTGGAAGGCCTTGAGGGCCGCGGCGCCTCCAGATCCGGCACGACGGCGGGCTGGGAGCCGGTGTTGAAGTGCACGAGGATCTCGTGGCCCTGGAACTCCACATGCTCCACCAGGCCGGTGAGCGGCACCTCGCCCGGCCGGGCGGAGGAGTGCTTGGCGATCCGTACGGCCTCCGAGCGCAGCCCGACGATCACCTCCCGGCCCTGTTGCACCCGCAGCAACTGGTGGTCCTGACAGAGCGGTTCGGGCAGCCGCAGATACTGCTTGCCGAGGCTGATGGTCATCGCGCCGTCGAGCGGGGCGCGGACCAGGCCGCGCAGCAGGTTGATGCGCGGGGTGCCGATGAAGGCGGCGACGAAGACGTTGCGGGGCAGGGCGTACACCATGCGCGGGGTGTCCAGCTGCTGGAGCACTCCGCCGCGCAGTACGGCGACCCGGTCGCCGAGCGACATGGCCTCGGCCTGGTCGTGGGTGACGTAGACCGTGGTGACGCCCAGCTCCCGGGTGAGCTTGGAGATCTCGGCCCGCAGGTGGTTGCGGAGCTTGGCGTCGAGGTTGGACAGCGGCTCGTCCATCAGGAAGGCCGAGGGGTGGCGGGCGATGGCGCGGCCCATGGCGACGCGCTGGCGTTCGCCGCCGGAGAGCTGGCTGGGGAAGCGGTCGAGGAGGTCCTCGATGCCGAGCATCCGGGCGGTGGCGTCGACGCGCGGGCGGGGGTCCTCGCCGGGGTTCTCGACGCGCAGCGGGAAGCCGATGTTGCCGCGGCTGGTCATGTTCGGGTACAGGGCGAAGTTCTGGAACACCATCGCCATGTTCCGCTCGGACGGGAGGAGTTCGTTGGCGTGCTCGCCGTCCAGCAGCAGCCGGCCCTCCGTGATCTCCTCCAGCCCGGCGATCATGCGGAGCACGGTGGACTTGCCGCAGCCGGACGGCCCGAGCAGCACGAGGAATTCACCGGGGCGGATGTCCAGCGACAGCCGGTCCACCACCCGAACGCCTCGCGTATAGGTCTTGCTCACGTCGTGCAGAGAGATGGCGCGTGTCATGGCACTGCCCCCGAGGGCGTACTGAGCGAGTCCTGAGGCTCCGCGGTCGAACGGCCCGTACGGGTCGCACGGGCTGTGAGTCACGGAAGTTAACGGACCGTACGCGCTCCAGGGAAGACACCTGACGGAATCCGGTGCTTCGTTCCGCCCAGTGAGAAAGCGGTCGCAGCGGTGCGCAGGGCGCCCTCCCGGGTCAGCGGGTCGCCGTCAGATGCGCGAACACGACGACGTTGCTGCTGTAGCCGGTCCTGCGGGTGAACAGGCCGCCGCAGGTCAGCACCCGCAGCTCGGGGCGTGAACTCGGGCCGTACACCTCCTTGTCGGGGAAGCGGTCCTTGTCGAAGATCCGGACGCGGTCCACGGCGTAGACGGCGATACGGCCGTCGACGCGCCGGACCTCGATCCGGGCCCCGGGGCGCACCTGCGCGAGGGCGGCGAAGACCGCGGCGCCGGTCCTCGTGTCGCGGTGGCCGACGGCGATGGCGGTGCCGGTCTCGCCCGGTGAGGGCCCGTCCTGGTACCAGCCGACGAGCCGGGGCCGGTCGAGCGGCGGAGTCTCCAGCTGCCGGTCGGCGCCCACCCGCACCCCGATGACCGGCGCGTCGATGCCCAGGGACGGTACGCGCAGGGCGGCCGCCGGTGACCGGGGCAGCGGCGGAGGGGGTGTGGCGGGTCGTGCGGGCGCGGCCGGCTCGGAGACCCGGGGGCGCCCGTCGGCGGGACCTGGGGCCGGTGCGGCGGGCGCCTCGGCGGGCGCCGGGGCGCCGGCCCGGACGGACTCGGTGGGGTGGTGGTGATGCCCCCCGCACCGGAAGACCGTCACCAGGGCGGCCACGATCATGGCCGTCCTGGTGAGGCGGTAGGCGCGGGTCCGGTGCCAGGGCCTGCGTCGCCTGCGCGTGGGAGCCGCCCGGCGGACCGTGCCGGCGCCGTGTGGTCTGGCACGCGTTCCCCCGGCGGGGGGCGCCGGACAGGTCCTACTCGGCACCGTGGGAGCGGCGGCGCAGCAGCGTCCGGACGTAGACGGCTCCGCCGACGGCGACCAGCCCGACGCCTCCGGCCGCGCTCAGCGGGGTGTATGCCTGCATGGTGTCGACGAGGCCGCCACCGCCGGCGTGGACGCCGCCCTTCGGCCCGTGGTCCTCGATCGTGTGGCTCGGGCCCGCCTGCCCCCGGTCGTGCCTGCCGTGGCAGTCGACGGAGAAGACCTTCTCCTTGGGCGCGACGGGCGGCGTGGGCGGCGTGGTCGGCGGAATGGTCCACTGGAGGGTGTATCTGCCGTCGGCCAGCCCCAGGATGTCGGTGTGCCCGGCACCGCCGGCCAGGGAGATCGTGCCGCTCACGGTGGCCGCGGTGGGCAGTGGGGGCTGAGCCGTGATGGTGTAGGACACGGACGTCAGGTCGCCGAAATTCACGGCGTCGAGGTAGAACCTGCAGACAACGGGGTCGTCCTTGGAGACGCCGTAGGGCACTCGCTCACTGTGGATCCTGATGTCGGCACCGTCACCGGGGGCGGCAAGAGCGGCGGAGGTCGCGGACCAGGAGGCCCAGGCCGCGGTGAGTACGGTGAGGGCCGCGGCTCCCAGACGGGCGCCTGCGGACGGGGGCAGCAAGGTGGGCATGGACGTTCCTCCGAGTCAGACGATTTTCATACAAATCGCTCTTTCATCTGACTCTCTTTCACATCCGCCCGGCGTGTTGCGGCAGCACCACCCGACTCGCCGTCAGATATCCCTCGACCGGCGCAAGGGAGCGCGGGCCGGGCGCCCGTCCTGAGCTCCCTGGGCCACCTGACCGCCGCCCGGAGCGGCCGGTGCGCGCAGGGCACTGCCCGCGGAGAACAACAGCAGCGCCCCGAGCATCACGAAGGGTGCCGCCACGCCCGCGACCCCCGCGACCAGACCCGCGGCGGCGGGCGCGGCGACCTGGCCGAGGCGGTTGCCGGTCAGACGCAGGGCGAGGGCCGTGGAGCGGGCACCGTCCGGGGCCGCCTGGACGACGGTCGTCATGGACAGCGGCTGCCCGACGCCGAGACAGAACCCGAGGGCGGCCAGCACCAGGCCGAGCGCCCACACCGGCATCGGCAGCGCGATCCCGGCGCACAGCACGGCCGCCAGCAGGCAGGTCACCGTGAGCAGCAGCGGCCGGCCGAGCAGCCGCAGCAGCGGGGTGAGGACGAGCCGGCAGGCGATCGTGGCGCCCGCCCGCAGGCTCAGCAGCACACCGATCACCGAGGGCGCGATGCCCCGGTGTTCGCCGACCACAGGAAGATAGGCGGTGAGAATGTCGGTGGCGGACAGCACGGAGAGGCTGATGAGCATGCCCGCCGGTACGCCCCGGGCCCGCAGGATGCTGCCGACGGGGACCTGCTCGCCTTCTGCGGTACGGCACTTGACGGCCGTACGGTCCTCGATGCGCCACAGCGAGGTGAACGCGACCGCGGCTCCCGCACCGGCCACCACGAGGGCCAGCGCGCTGGTGCCCGCCCTGTCCGGGCCTCCGATCAGTGCGCCCGCCGCGATCGGGCCGACCAGCTGGCCGAGCGAGGCGCCGATGGTGAAGTGGCCGAAGTTGCGGTCCTGTTCGTGCGGGGCGGACTGGCGGGCGACGAGCGACTGGGCCCCGATCACGAAGCAGAGGTGGCCGAGGCCCATCACCCCGCTCCAGACCGCCATCGCCCAGAGGGAGCCGGCGAGTCCGCTGAGCGCGCAGCCGCCCGCTATCAGGACCACGCCGACCGGCAGCAGGGGTGCGCAGCGGCCGTGGTCGGTGCGGCGGCCCAGCGGCACCGCGGCGAAGAGCGGCAACAGGGCGTACACGCCCGCGATGACGCCGACCGCCCGCTCGTCGGCGCCCAGCGCTAGGGCCCGGTAGGAGACGGCGGGCCGGGCCATCGACACCGCCCCCTGCGCGAAGCCGAAGGCGATGACGAGGCGGAGCAGCCAGCCGCGGTTCCTACCGGGCCCCATGTGCGGATCCTCCTGAATTCCCTTGTAGGGAAGCCGAATTCCGTTGTCCGGACGGTCAGATGATGCCGAAGAGGATCCCTGCCCCGAGGACCACGAGTGAGGTGAGCGCGGCCCACTTGACCACGAACCTGGTGTGGTCGCCGAACTCCACCTTGGCCATGCCGACCAGGACGTACACGGCCGGGACGAGCGGGCTCGACATGTGCAGCGGCTGCCCGATGAGCGAGGCGCGGGCGATCTCCAGGGACGAGACACCGTGGGCCTGACCGGCCTCGGCGAGCACCGGGAGGATGCCGAAGTAGAAGCCGTCGTTGGACATGAAGTACGTCAGCGGGATGCTGAGGATGCCCGTGACGAAGGCCATGTGCGGTCCCATCCCGTCGGGGATGTTGTCCACCAGCCACTTGGCCATGCTGCCCACCATGCCGGTGCCCTGCAGGACGCCGGTGAAGACGGCGGCGGCGAAGACCATGCCGGAGACGTTGAGGACGTTCTCCGCGTGGGCACCGAGACGGGCCTTCTGGTCGGGCATGTGGGGGAAGTTGACGGTGAGCGCGAGGGCCGCACCGAGCAGGAACAGCACCGGGATCGGCAGCCACTCCATGATCATGGCGGTGAGCAGGGCCACCGTGAGCAGCGCGTTGAACCAGTACAGCTTGGGGCGCAGGGTGGGCCGGTGGGGATCGAGGCCCTGGAGGCCGTCGTCCTCGGGCGCGTCGGGCAGGCCCGCGCCGGCGCTCGAACCGCCGCCGCTCTTCGGGCCCTTGCCGGTGCCCGCACCGACCAGCACCGTCTCCTGCTCGGCGGGCTCCTCCACCAGCACCTCGTCCAGCGTCAGCACACCGAGCCGCCCCCGCTCGCGGCGCCCGAGGACGTACGAGAGACCGAAGACGAACAGCAGGCCCATGGCGAGCGCCGGGATCATCGGGACGAAGATGTCGCTCGCGTCGAGCTTCAACGCGGTGGCGGCGCGGGCGGTGGGGCCGCCCCACGGCAGGGTGTTCATCACGCCGTTGGCCATGGCGGCGACACCGGTCATCACGACCAGGCTCATCTTCAGGCGCTTGTACAGCGGGTACATCGCCGAGACGGTGATCATGAAGGTGGTCGAGCCGTCGCCGTCGAGCGACACGATCGCGGCGAGGACGGCCGTACCGACGACGATCCTGAGCGGGTCGGCCTTGCAGAACTTCAGGATTCCCCGAACGATCGGGTCGAAGAGGCCGACATCGATCATCACACCGAAGTAGACGATCGCGAACATGAGCATCGCCGCGGTGGGCGCGAGGCTGGTGACGCCGTCGATGACGTAGTCGCCCAGCCCCGCGCCCTTACCGACGAAGACACAGAACAGTGCCGGGATCAGCACGAGCGCCGCGATCGGCGACATCTTCTTCAGCATGATCAGGACCAGGAAGGTCGCGATCATGGCGAAGCCGAGGATGGTCAGCATGAGTGGATACCTAACGTTCGCCCTTGAACATCCCACCGGGCAGGCGGTGCGACGACGTTAGGTCCGTTCAAACGGCGTTAACAAGACGTTGACCTGCGAGCAATAAGCGCAAAATCCCAGGTCACGGCTTTGCTCAGGTCACAGGGCTGAGCTTTTCGGACACGGCGGCGACTGCGGCGACCTCGATGGGCACTCCGTTGAGGACCGCGTTGCCCGACAGCGGATCGAGCAGGCTGCCGTCGAGGAGCTGGTTGACGTTGACGCCGGGGTCGGTGGCGGCATGGCTCATCCGGGTGCCGGGCCGGTCGTGGCCCCAGCCGTGCGGCAGGCTCACCACGCCGGGACGTACGGCGTCGGTGACCTCGGCGGGAGCGGTGACCTCTCCCCCGGCGCCCTTCACGCGTACGGCCGCCCCGTCCCGCACACCGAGCCGCTCGGCGTCCTCGGGGTGGATGTGCAGCGTGCAGCGGTTCGTGCCGCCGGTGAGGGCGGGGACGTTGTGCATCCAGCTGTTGTTGGAGCGCAGATGCCGGCGGCCGACGAGGACGAGTTCGTCCGGGAGCCGGTCCAGGGCCGCCCGCAGCCGCGGCAGATCGTCCGCGATGGGCTGCGGCAGCAGCTCGACCTTGCCGCTCCTGGTCTTCAGCGGCTGCGGCAGACGAGACCGCAGCGGGCCGAGGTCGATGCCGTGCGGATGCGCGAGCAGCCGCTCCAGGCTCAGCCCGTCCGGTCGTACGCCGAAGCCGTCGCCGTAGGGGCCGAGGCGCAGCATCATGTCGAGCCGCCGCTCGGGGCCGCTGACCCCGGTGAGCTGGGCGGCGAGTTCCTTGGGGTCGCGGCCGTGCACGGGCGACCAGGGCTCATTGACCGCCTTGCCCAGGGTCTGCCCGATGACCAGTTCGTCGACGGCGGTCGGGTCGGCGCCGTGCATGCCGGTGGCGGCCAGGATCAGCCGGGCGAAGATCTCGGTCTCGGGCAGGCGGCCGGGCTCCAGGGGGACGGCGGGGCGGGTGTAGCGGACCTGGTTGCGTACGGCGAGGGTGTTGAACGCGAAGTCGTGGTGCGGGCTCTGCGAGGGCGGGGGCGGCGGCAGGACGACGGTGGCGTGGCGCGTGGTCTCGTTCAGGTACGGGTCGATGCTGACCATGAAGTCCAGCGAGTCCAGGGCCTTGTCGAGGCGGTCGCCGTCGGGCGCCGAGAGCACGGGGTTGGCGGCGGAGGTGATGAGGGCGCGGATCGGCTCGCCCTCGTCGGTCGCGGTGTCGATCTCCTCGGCGAGCGCCGAGAGCGGCAACTCGCCCTTCGCCTCGGGGTGTCGGCTCACCCGTGAGTGCCAGCGGGCGAGCGTGAACCCGTGGCTCGGTCCGGCGGGGCGGGGCGTGCGGTCGGTGGCCGCCTGCGGGAAGAGTGCGCCGCCGGGACGGTCGAGGTTGCCGGTGAGGACATTGAGGACGTCGACGAGCCAGCTGGCCAGGGTGCCGTGCGGGACGGTGCAGCTGCCGATGCGGCCGTACACGGCGGCGGTGGGGGCGGCGGCGAGTTCGCGGGCGAGGGTGCGGATCGTCGGGGCGTCCACGTCGCAGGCGCCGGTGACGGCTTCGGGGCTGAAGTCCCGTATCGCCGCGCGCAGTTCGTCGAGGCCCTGGAGGTGCGGGGTCAACTCCCCGGTGTCGGCCAGGCCTTCCTCGAACAGGACGTGGGCCATCGCCGCGAGGAGCAGCGCGTCGGTGCCTGGACGGATCGCGATGTGGCGGTCGGCGAGCTTTGCGGTGCGGGTTCGGCGCGGGTCGATGACGGTGAGGGTGCCGCCACGCGCCTTGAGGGCCTTGAGCTTGCCGGGGAAGTCGGCGGCCGTGCACAGACTCCCGTTGGACTCCAGGGGGTTGGCGCCGATCAGGAGCAGATGGTCGGTGTGGTCCAGGTCCGGCACCGGGATGGCGTTGGCGTCGCCGTAGAGCAGTCCGCTGGAGACGTGCTTGGGCATCTGGTCGACCGTGGACGCGGTGAAGACACTGCGGGTGCCGAGACCGGCGAGCAGCACCGGTGGGTAGAGGGCGCCCGCCATGGTGTGCACGTTCGGGTTGCCGAGGACGACGCCGACGGAGTTCGGGCCGTACCGCTCGACGACCGTGCGGACCCCGGCGGCGACCGCGTCGAAGGCCTCCTCCCAGGTGGCCTCGCGCAGCTCGCCGTCCTTGCGCACGAGGGGGGTGCGCAACCGGTCCGGGTCGCCGTCGACGGCGCCGAAGGAGGCGCCCTTGGGGCAGATGAACCCCTTGCTGAACACGTCCTCGCGGTCACCGCGGGCTCCGGTGACACGGGTGCCCTCGATGGTGAGGGTCAGCCCGCAGGTGGCCTCGCACAGGGGGCAGATTCGCAGGGCGGTGCGGGACACGGGTCCTCCCGGTGGCGGCGACGGTGACGCTCGTACTGTGCGCCGAGCATACCGACCGGTATGCACGGAGGGGAGACCCCTTCCGGGACGAGGGCGGAAATCCGCGGGCCGCGGCCCTGCGGGATCTCAGTCCAGCACGCGCGCCAGATACGCCCGCAGCAGCTCCCGCGCCTCCTCGATGATCTTCTCGTCGCCCTCCGGGGCCACCCGGAAGGCCAGGTGGACCAGGGTGTCAGCGGTCTCCACGGCGATCAGGAAGGTACGGCGCAGATCGTCGTCCGGCTCCCGGTCGAGGTAGCCGGAGAGCAGGTCGGTGAGGCGGTCGGCGACCCGGGTGTTGGGTTCGGCACTGCGGGCGCCGACCGGGATCTGGTTGCCGAAGTCGACGAGCGAGAAGCCGGGCGCGGTGCGCTTCATGGCCAGGTACTCGTCGAGGACGGCGTCCATCGCCGAGCGCCAGCCGCCGTCGCGGGCCGACTTCAGCCGCTCCGTGACCTGCTCGGTGAAGCGCTCCAGGTTGCGTTGGGCGAGGGCGTCGGCCATCTGCCGCTTGTTGCCGAAGAAGCGGTAGACCGAGCCGATGGGGACCCCGGCGCGCAGGGCCACGGCCCGGGTGCTCAGGTCGTCGTAGCCGACCTCGTCGAGGAGGTCGGCGCAGGCGTCGAGGATCCTGGTGAGGCGTTCGGCACTGCGCCGCTGCACAGGCGCTCGGCGTAGCGATGTCGCATGGGGCACAGGCTTCATGATGCCGTTCCGGAGCGCTCCGGTGAACCTCGCCCCCCGGCCTGCACATAGGTGCCGGGTACACCGAGTGCGGTCGCCCCCACAGTGGCGCTCGGTGCGCCCGCCGCCTCCGAGGCCGTGATGTCGGCCGTGCTCTCCACCGGGCGGCCCTGCACGGCCCATACGGTGCCGTCGTCGGCGTACAGCCGAGCGGTGACGTGATGCGTGCCATGCGGCACGAACCTGGCCGGGAGGCGGCAGGTGAGGCCGCGGAGCCGGGTGACCAGCCGGTCGTCGACGAAGACGTATGCGAGACCGCGGCCGGCCGTCGCGCGCGACTTCGCACCGGGGGGCGAGAAGCGGAAGTTGTGGACGGTCAGATACACGTCCCAGGTGTTGCCGGAGTCCGGCTGCACCTCGATCCCGACCTCGGGCGCGCCCTTCTTCTTCACTTCCCGGTAGTGCCGCCCCTGCTTGTCCGTGTTGTCCAGGAGCTTGCCGACCGGCGAGATCGAATCGCCGTTCTTCCCCTCGTGCGTATCACTGGAGCCGCAGCTCACGGATCCGGTCAACAACAGGACACAGACCGCGAGCGCGGCTGGAAGACTCCGCGTCCACGACATGCCCGGGAGACTAGAACACCGGTCCGACAGTCGGATCCCCCTGGAGTCTGGTTCTCGTTCCTCCCTGATGAGGAGGCCCCCGGGACCCCCTTGCGCACGCGAAACCGCAATCCTACGGTGATGCATAGGAATCAGAAGGCAGTCAGTCGCAAGGGAGCGATGATGAGCGGGGACGCGCGCAAGACGGCCGAGGGGCTGGCCTACCTCTCCGGTTTCGGCAACGAGCACGCCTCGGAGGCGGTGCCCGGTGCCCTGCCCGAGGGCCGCAACGCGCCACAGCGCGCGCCGCTCGGGCTGTACGCGGAACAGCTCAGCGGTACGGCCTTCACGGAGCCGCGGGCTCACAACCGCCGTTCCTGGCTCTACCGCATCCGCCCGTCGGCCGCACACCCGGCGTTCACGCGCACGGACAACGGCGCGATCCGTACGGCCCCGTTCACCGAGTCGGTGCCCGACCCGAACCGCCTGCGCTGGAACCCGCTGCCCGAGCCCCCGGCCGGGACGGACTTCCTGGCCGGCCTGTGGACCCTGGGCGGCAACGGTGACGCCACCCAGCGCACCGGCATGGCCGTGCACCTGTATCACGCCAACTCCTCGATGGAGCGCGTCTTCAGCGACGCGGACGGCGAGCTGCTGATCGTGCCGGAGCGCGGCGGGCTGCTGCTGCGCACCGAGTTCGGGCTGCTGCATGTGGAGCCGGGACATGTGGCGCTGGTTCCACGTGGAGTGCGCTTCCGTGTGGAGCTGCTGGATGCCTCCGCCCGGGGTTATGTGTGCGAGAACTACGGCGCGCCCTTCCACCTCCCCGACCTGGGCCCGATCGGCGCCAACGGCCTCGCCAACGCCCGCGACTTCCGTGCCCCCGTCGCGGCCTACGAGGACGTGGAGGGCCCGGTGGAGGTGGTGAACAAGTTCTGCGGCAACCTCTGGACGGCCGTCTACGACCACTCGCCGCTCGACGTGGTCGCCTGGCACGGCAACCACGTGCCCTACGTCTACGACCTGCGCCGCTTCAACGTCATCGGCAGCATCTCCTACGACCACCCCGACCCGTCGATCTTCACGGTGCTGACGTCCCCGTCCGACACCCCGGGCCTGGCCGGAGTCGACTTCGTCGTCTTCGCGCCGCGCTGGCTGGTGGGCGAGGACACCTTCCGGCCGCCGTACTTCCACCGCAATGTGATGAGCGAGTACATGGGCCTGATCGAGGGCGCCTACGACGCCAAGACTGCCGGTCCAGGGGGCTTTGTGCCGGGCGGCGGCTCGCTGCACAACATGATGTCGGCGCACGGTCCGGACCGGGAGACCTTCGACCGGGCGAGCGCGGCCGAGCTGAAGCCGCAGAAGGTGGACGACGGGCTGGCGTTCATGTTCGAGACCCGCTGGCCGGTGACGCTGACCCCGCACGCGGCGGGCGCGGAGCACCTGCAGCAGCGCTACGACGACGTGTGGCAGGGCCTCGAGCGGCATTTCCGCCCGTTGCACTGATCGCGTACGACCGGTACGGATAGGCCCGTGACCTCCTTCGCCCCGGACTCGATCGTCCTGAACCGCAAGCTGCCGCTCTGGTACCAGGTGTCGCAGTCCCTGCGCGCCTCGATACTCGGCCGCTCGCCCCAGGACCCGCTGCGGCTGCCCACCGAGGAGCAGCTGGCGGGGCACTACGGGGTGAGCGTGCTGACCATGCGGCAGGCGCTGAAGGAGCTGGAGGACGAGGGCCTGATCACGCGCCACCGCCGCCGGGGCACGTTCATCGAGCCCGACGCGCTGAGGGGTGCCCCGGTCCGGCTGCTCGGCTCGGTGGACGCGATCGTGGCCCAGCAGTCCGGGATGGTGACGGAGCTGCTGGACCACGGCAGCGCGCCCGTGCCGCCCGAACTCGCCGAGTACTTCCCGGAGAGCGGCGAGGTGGCCACGTACCACCGGCTGCGCAGCGAGGAGAAGACGGGCGAGCCGACCAACCACGCCCGCAACTACGTCCGTCCCGAACTGGCCGCCCGCTTCGACCCCGCCGACCTGGTGCGCCGGCCGATGACCAAGGTGCTGCGGGACATCGTCCGAGCGGACATCAGCCGTATCACGGACACCGTGGAGGCCCGCCTGGCCGACCCGGAGACGGCCCGTCTGCTCCAAGTCCCGCTGCTCAGCCCGATCCTGCACTACACGGGCGTGACGTACGACGGCGACGGACGCGTCCTGGACGTGGCCGTCATCCACTACCGCGGCGACCGCTTCTCCTTCACGGTGACCCTGGACGCCACATGACGACCCCACCGGAACCAGACCGCACGACCACGACGCAGGCCGGCCCACCGATCCCGCCACACACAGACACGACATACGACGACACCGGACACACCCGCGACGTGACGGCCACCCACCACCGCGGCGACCGCCTCTCCTTCACGGTGACCCTGGACGCCACATGACGACCCCACCGGAACCAGACCGCACGACCACGACGCAGGCCGACCCACCGATCCCGCCACACACAGACACGACATACGACGACACCGGACACACCCGCGACGTGACGGCCACCCACCACCGCGGCGACCGCCTCTCCTTCACGGTGACCCTGGACGCCACATGACGACCCCACCGGAACCAGACCGCACGACCACGACGCAGGCCGGCCCACCGATCCCGCCACACACAGACGCGACATACGACGGCACCGGACACACCCGCGACGTGACGGCCACCCACCACCGCGGCGACCGCCTCTCCTTCACGGTGACCCTGGAGGGCACTGGCCACGGATGCCTGTCGGCGGAAGGTCGTACGATGCCCAGCGTGACGCACGACGACGCTCCGCTGCTCGCGGACCTCATGCCGTGGTCCGTCGCACCGCCGCGGCTCGGCCGGGGGTGGCCGGCGGGCCCCGACGCCGCATCCCTCAAAGCCCGCTGGGACGCCCTGATGAAGGCCGAGGGCCCGGACCGTGAGGCCCTGTTCGAGCCGACCCGCTCGCGCACCCTGCGCTCGGCGGTCGGCCAACTGCCGGGCCAGTCGAGCGGCACGGAGAAACTGATCCACGCGTCGGGCCCCTGTCCCGAGCCGGTACGCGTCCTGCTCGCCCCCTTCGACGAACAGTGGCTGATCCCCGACCACCGCCTGATCGACACGGCCCGCCCCGAGCTGTGGCGGGTGGCGGACGAACAGCAGGTCTTCGTCGCCGAGACGGCCACGGCCGGCACCGGCCCGCACCTCCTGGCCACGTCCCACCTCCCCCTCCTGCGCCCCGGCCGCATCCGCCCCCTTTACCGCCGCCCGGGCGGCACGGAACCCAACCTGACCCCGGGCCTGCTGGACCACCTGAGCACCCGCCTCGGCCACTCCCCCACCCCGCCGGACTTCCTCGCCTGGACCCTGGCGACGATCCGCCCGGACCTGACGGTCCCGCTCACCGAGGACACCGAACTCTGGTCCAGGGGCGTGGAGTTGGGCCGCCGCATCCTCTGGCTGATGCGCCGCAACGGCGACCGCCCCAAACTCCCGGGCGGCCGCCGCCCCTACGTCCGCGCCCCACTTCCGTCCCGCCCCCTCACGATCACCTACGACCGCGACGAGGAAACCCTGCTGCTGGACGAGGGCCGCATCTCCCCGGTACCCCCGGAGGCCTGGGACTTCGAGGCGTCCGGAGTGCGGGTCCTGGAGCACTGGTTCACGACACGGACGGCAGAGGCCGAGCCCGGAACGCTGGCCGCGATCCGTCCACCGGCATGGCCGCAGACCTGGACGTCGGAGCTGCTGGAGCTGGTCACGGTATTGGCTTTGTCGGCCGAACTGCGGCCGCAGCAGGATGAGTTGACGGTGACAGCACCCATCACGGCATCCGACCTGCACAAGGCGGGGGTGCTCCCGGCCCCGGAGGCGGCGCGGAGGCCGGCCTCGGTCTTCGACCACCACGAGGAAGGCCCGGAAGGCCAGTTCGCGCTGCTGTGACGGCCAAGGCTCACGCCCGCGGCGCAAACGCATCCAACATCCGCTCCACCATAAGCTCAAAGGCCCCCTCAAGATCGATCGGCCCCGAGTCCTCGGTGAACGCGGCAGCCATCCGCGGATACTCCCCGCCGGCCAGCGCAGTGCCCAGATACGCGATCCGTACCGCGTTCTCCTCCTCCGCCGACCACGGCAACGACCGCGTCCGCTCGGCGGCAGCCAACTCCGTGGCGACATACGAGGTCACACACCCGTTCAGCATCCCGACGAGCTGCATCTTCATGCCGTAGCGCGCTTCGAGCGGATCCAGGCAGGCCAGACAGTGCTCCAGATACCGCAGTGCATTCGGGCTGAACCCGTACACCGGTGACATCAGCCGTGTCAGCCACGGATGCCGGTGCATCAGCGCCCGCGTCTGCTGGGCGACCCGGCGCATGTCGGCCCGCCAGTCCCCCGACGGCTCCCACACCTCGTGCTCGCCGCTGATGGCGTCCACCATCAGCTCGTACAGGTCCTCCTTGCGGGGGACGTAGTTGTACAGCGACATGGTCCCGCATCCCAGCTCGGCCGCGACGTGCCGCATCGACACCGCGTCCAGTCCGCCCTCGTCGGCGACCTTCACCGCCGCCGCCGCGATGTCGGCACGCGTATGGGCCGGCCTCGGCCCCCGGCCCGTCCGCTCGGGACGCGCCCAGATCACTTCGGGTACCGCCGCTCGGCCCGCCATCGATCATCACCTCACCCCCATCCTAGTTACGTACACCGTACGTAGTGCGCTATGGTCAAGCCATGACTTCTACGTACGCTGTACTTAGTGAAGGCCTGGAGAAGAGGTTCGGCGAGGTGCACGCGGTGCGCGGGCTGGATCTCGCGGTCGCCCAGGGCACGGTCTGCGGTGTCCTCGGGCCGAACGGGGCGGGCAAGACGACGGCCGTACGGCTGCTGACGACCCTGCTGCGGCCGGACGCGGGCTCGGCCCGGATCGCGGGGCACGACCTCGTCCGGGAGCCCGCAGCCGTCCGGAGCAGGATCGGCGTCACCGGGCAGTACGCGTCGGTCGACGGCGACCTCACGGGCCGCCAGAACCTGCAGCTGTTCGCGCGGCTGCACCGGGTGCGGGCGCCGGGGCAGCGCGCCGACGAGCTCCTGGAGCGGTTCGGGCTGACCGAGGCCGCCGCCCGTACGGCGTCGACGTACTCCGGCGGGATGCGCCGCCGGCTGGACCTGGCGGCGAGTCTGCTCCGCCGGCCCGAGGTGCTGTTCCTGGACGAGCCCACGACAGGGCTCGACCCGGCCAGCCGCAATCTGATCTGGACGGCCGTGCGCGAGCTCACCGCCGACGGAACGACGGTGCTGCTGACCACGCAGTACCTGGAGGAGGCCGACCGACTCGCCGACGACATCGCCCTGGTGGACCGGGGGCGGGTGGCGCACACGGGCTCACCGGCCCAGTTCAAGGCACTCATCGGGGCCTATGTCGAGGTCGTCGTCGCGGACGCGGACGTGCTGGTGAAGGCGGCCGGGGTCCTCGATCAACTCACCGGGGCCGAGCCGTCGTTCGACCGTGAACGCAACGCCGTCGGCGCGGTCACCAGGGACCGGACCCTCACCCTGCCTCGCCTGGTGCGCGAACTCGACGCGGCGGGCGTGCCGTTGCTCGACGCGAGCCTGCGGCAGCCGACGCTCGACGAGGCCTTCATCCGACTGACGACCGACACCAAGGAGCCTGCAGCATGAGCACGTTGGCGTACGACGGCCTCGCGATGGTCGGCCGGCAGCTGAGGCGGGTCCGCAACAGTCCCGGGCTGGTGATCCTCACCCAGGTGATGCCGATCAACATGCTGCTGTTCTTCGGCTACGTGTTCGGCAGCGCACTCGCGATGCCCGGCCCCGAGTACCGGTCCTTCCTGGTGCCGGGGCTGCTGGTCGCCACGGCCGCGGGCGGACTCATGACCGGCATGTTCCAGGCGGCCGCCGACTCGCACCGCGGTGTGATGGACCGCTTCCGCACGATGCCGGTGAGCCGGGCCGCCGTGCCGCTCGGACAGGCGGTGGCCGACCTCATGGTCACGGCGGTCGGGACGGTGCCCCTGCTCCTGGTCGGCCTCGCGGTGGGCTGGCGGATCGAGGGGTCCGCGCCCCGGGCCCTGGGCGCGGTGGGGCTGCTGCTTGTGTTCCGGTTCGCCTGCACCTCGATCGGGATCTTCCTCGGGCTGCTCACCCGGAGCGAGGATGCGGCCGGGCAGCTCGGTGCCTCGACGTTCGTGCTGCCGCTGCTGTCCAACGCGTACATCCCGACCGGCGGCCTGCCGGGCTGGCTGCGCACGGTCGCCGAGTGGAATCCGATCAGTGCGGTGACGACGGCCCTGCGGGACCTCTTCGGCAATGCGCCGGTGCCGGGGGAGGCCGCTTGGCCGGTGGCGCACCCGATCGCCGGGTCACTGCTGTGGTGCGCCGTGCTGATCGGGGTGTTCCTGCCGCTCGCGGTGCGGAGGTACGCGCACGGGGAGCGGTGAAGTGAGCGGTCTTGCCTCGGGGTACGGAGCGGGTGGGACGTACCGGAGGTGAGAAATCGGGGGACGTGGCCACGCCCGGGCACATGCCCGGGTGTCGCTGCATGCCGTGGGGATGACGGACGACGGGATCGCAGCGCTGCGCCGGACGACACGGTGCCCCGGGCGCGGCCTCTCGCGGAACGAGCGCCGGTCTCGCTCAGCGCCCGCCGAACAGCGAACGACGCAGTCGGCGCAGCGGTGCGAAGAGCAGCACACGGCTGATCCGGTTGCCGCTGGCGCTGCGCTCACGTGGGGTGTCACGCGCGGTCAGCTCACGCATCAGCGAGGTCGCCTCGGCCGTCTCGCGCTGTGGTACGGCCGGGCCGCCCAGCACCGAGAGATGGCGGTCGAGACGCGAACTGGTCGCGCTGCTCCCGCAGGTGATCGCAGGGACCCTGGCCCTGCTGCGCACTGTTATCTGTTCCATGTCACTCCCCACCCGTACGAGTCCACCCGGCCCGGGCAGGGTAACCCTATCGCTCCCCCGGGGCACTCGTGTATCGCGGTCACAGGATTCACCTTCCCCATAAGGGTGTTGACAACTCCTCCATGGTCACTCTCCGAATCCAACCGATTTCAGGGCGAGTTGGACAATGGGCTGGCTGGTGGGCTGTGGTGAGCCACCGTCGGGTTCGACGGTCACTGCGAGTGACGTGGCCGAACTGCTGAGGTCGGTGGCGACCAAGGGCGTGTCGCCGCCCCCGAAGAGCCCGAGGGAGCGTGGTTGCGCACCGGGGCGCATGAGCCAGAGCTGGTGCACGCGTCCGCTGGGCAGGGCGTCGTATCCGCTGAGCGTGACGATCGCCTGTCCCTCCGATGCGGAGGCGACCGCTCCGATACTTCGGCCCTGGGGGTCCTTGCGGGTGGTCGCACGCGCGTCGGGAGCTGCGAGAACGTGGGCGATCTCACGTGCCTGGGCGCGCTCGGCGTCCAGCTTGTCCTGGGTCCGGTTCGCCTGGACGGCGAACAGCGAGGCGACCACGAGGGCCGCGGCGGCCGTCGCCGTGGCGAACGGCACGAAGAAGGGGCGGCGCTCGCGCGGCGCACGGGAGCGTCCCGGCGGCGGTTGTGTGCCCCAGACGTGCGGCGGCAGCTGGGGTGTGTGCTCCCTCGCCATCGGCCCCGCCTCCTGCGGAGTGGCGCGTACGGCGGCGAGCACGCGGTCGCGCATCGCGGCCGGCGGCGGGGCGGCCGTGGACCAGGCGAGGCGGACGGCATCCTCGGACAGGGCGCGCACCTCGGCGGCGCAGCGCTCGCAGTTCTTCAGGTGCCGCTCGAAGCGGACCCGCTCGGCGGGCTCCAGCGCGTCGAGCGCATAAGGGGCCGCGAGCGAGTGCAGATCCCCGCGGCCGAGCAGTCGGGCGAGAAGACTCATGCGACACCTCCCAGGCACTTGCGCAGCTGGGTGAGTCCGTCGCGCATCCGGGTCTTGACCGTGCCCAGCGGCAGCGAGAGCCGCTCGGCCACTTCACGGTACGTGTAGCCGTCGTAGTAGGCGAGGGTGACGGACTGGCGCTGCAGGGTGGTGAGCCGGTCCAGACAGCGCCGCACCCACTCGCGTTCGAGGCCCGCCTCGACCTCCTCGGTGACCTGGTCGAAGGCGGGGTGGTGGGCCCGGCGTGCCTCGCGCTGCTCACGGTCGACGGCCGCACGGGCGCTGCGCACCCGGTCGACGGCGCGGCGGTGGGCGAGGGTGAGGATCCAGGACAGGGCGCTGCCGCGGCCGGGGTCGAACCGCGCGGCGGACCGCCAGAGTTCGAGCAGCACTTCCTGCGCCACCTCCTCCGACTGCGCGGGGTCGCGTACCACCCGGCGGACGAGCCCGAACACCGGACCGGACACCAGGCCGTACAGCTCCTCGAATGCCTTCTGGTCGCCGCCTGCCACGAGTACCAGAAGCTCGTCCGCCTCCACTCGGTCCCCCTCTCCCCGGCCGCAAGGGCCCCGTCCCGTCACACCAGGCATTCGCAACGAACGCACCTCCGGATGGGGTACGGATCAGCGCGCCCGAAACGCGGGTCGACGCCTCACCAAAGAAGTTTCACGGCTCGACTGAAACAAGATCAGGGGTTCGCTGTAAAGACGTTTGAGATTCCACCAATCCACTCCGGCGACCGCTCCGAATCAGCGTTCGTCAGGCAAGTTGGGACTGAGGACGGACGGCATGACAACTGACTCCAGGAGCGGCGCGGGACGCAGGAGCATCGCGACCCTCATAGCTGGTGCGCTGGCCGCCGGCGGGCTCGCGGCCGCCGGCGTGGCCACGCTGGAACCGGGGGCGGCCTCCGCCTCCAGTCACCGGGAGGCCCCGTTGATCTCGGGGCAGCCCCAGTACGACAACACGGACCTGTACGCGTTCGTCAGTCCGGACAAGCCGGACACCACGACGGTCATCGCGAACTTCATCCCGTTCGAGGAACCGGCGGGCGGCCCGAACTTCTACCAGTTCGGCGACGACGCCCAGTACGACATCCACATCGACAACAACGGTGACGCGCAGGATGATCTGCTGCTGCGCTACACGTTCCGCACCCAGACGAAGAACAAGAAGTCGTTCCTGTACAACACGGGCGTGGTCAGCAACCTGACCGACCCGGACCTGAACATCACGCAGACGTACAACATCGACCTGATCAAGCTGAAGGGCCAGCGGGCCGTCTCGAGGACCAGGCTCGCCGAGGACATTCCGGTGGCACCCTCGGACGTCGGCAAGGCGTCGATGCCCGACTACGGCAAGCTGCGCGACCAGGCGATCTACAAGCTCCCCAACGGTGGCCAGACCTTCGCCGGCCAGGCCGACGACCCGTTCTTCGCTGACCTGCGCGTCTTCGACCTGCTGTACGGCGGAAACCTCTCCGAGGTCGGCCGGGACACTCTCGCGGGCTACAACGTCAACTCCATCGCCCTGCAGCTGCCCACGGACATGCTCACGGAGTCCAAGAAGCAGCCGATCATCGGCGTCTGGTCGACCGTCGCGCGCAAGAACGCCCGGGGCTACTACGAGCAGGTCTCGCGCCTGGGCAACCCGCTGGTCAACGAGGTCGTCAACCCGCTGAAGGACAAGGACAAGTTCAACGCGTCCTCGCCCCGGTACGACGCGCAGTTCCTGAAGAACGTGACCAACCCGGAGCTGCCGAAGCTCATCGAGTCGATCTACAAGATCAAGGCGCCGTCGGAGCCGCGCAACGACCTCGTCGACGTGTTCCTCAAGGGCGTCAAGGGCCTCAACCAGCCGCCGTACGTGCGCCCGGCCGAGGAGCTGCGCCTGAACACCTCCATCAAGCCGGCCGCCTCCCCGAAGCGGCTGGGCGTCCTCGACGGTGACAACGCGGGCTTCCCGAACGGGCGCCGGCTCACCGACGACGTGATCGACGAGGCGCTCCAGGTGATGGAGGGCGAACTGGTCGGCTCCAAGAACGACCTGGGCGACGCGGTCGACAAGAACGACAAGGGCTTCGGCAAGTACTTCCCGTACCTGGCCAACCCGACCTCCGGTTCGCGCGGTGCGACCGCCAAGGGCGTCTCCAGCGGCAGCGACGTCAAGAGCCAGCTCGGTGACGCACTGCAGCCCGCGTCGGCCGCCGGCATGGACAACACCACGCTGATCGCGGCCTCGGCCGGTGGCGGCGCCGCCGGCATCGCGCTGATCGGCGCGGGCCTCATGTGGTGGCGCCGGATGCGGAGCCGCGCGTACTAGTCCGCACTGTTACCGGCGGACCGGGCGGCTTCTTCGGAGCGGCACCGCCCGGTCCGCGGGCTTCGGCCCATACACCGACGAGGAGAGGGCATGGCCCCGGACACTGACGACAACGAAGGCTTCGCGGAGAGCGCCGAGGATGATCGGGACTCGTCTGCAGACTCGTCCGGGCCGGTCGCGCCCACGGCCTCCACCGACGAACGAGTCGCCGCGGTCCGTCGCGTCGCTGCCGCCGGACGGCGTTGGCACATCGGGCAACTGGCCGGAACCGCCGCCCTGTTGGCTGTTGCGCTGACCGGTGGGTCCATTGCCTACGGCGCCATCCGGGACGGGAACACCACGGCCGTCTCCGCCGCGCCCGGCGCGCTGTCGCCGGCGTTGCTGAACAGCGGGGACATCGACGCGAGCATCCTCTCCCTGCAGGCCCATCTCAAGGCGCAGCCAAGGGACTTCGGGAGCTGGGCGAGTCTTGGGCTGGCGTATGTCGAGCAGGCCCGTACGAAGGGTGACCCCTCCCGTTACCCGCAGGCCGACAAGGCGCTGAAGCGTTCCCTGGCCGTGAAACCCGGCAACGAGCAGGCCATCACCGGACAGGCCGCCCTCGCCGCGGCCCGGCACGACTTCAAGGACGCCCTGGCGTACGCCGACCGGGTACTGAAGGAGAACCCCTACAGCCAAAGCGCCCTTTCCTCCCGTATCGACGCCCTCGTCGAACTCGGCCGCTACGCCGACGCGTCGAAGGCGGCCGACACCGCGGACTCGCGGCGCCCGGGCATCCCCGTCTTCACCCGGTACGCGTATGTGCACGAGCTGCGCGGGGACGTGAAGACCGCCCGCCAGGTCCTGGAACAGGCCCTGGGCACCGCGAGCACCAAGGGCGACATCTCCTACGTCGCCTTCCAGCTGGGCCAACTCGCCTGGAACCAGGGCGACTACAAGACCGCGGTCAGCTACTACGCCCGCGCCCTCGCCGCCGACGACAACTATCTGCCGGCGCTGGAGGGCCGCGCCCGCGCCGAGTACGCGAGCGGCGCCAAGGCGACCGGGCTCAGGGACATGGAGCAGCTCGTCGCCCGCTACCCGCTGCCCCAACCCCTCGTGGAACTCGGCGAGATGTACGAGGACCGCGGCGCCGCCGGTGACGAGGCGAGGGCCCGCGACCAGTACGCCCTCGTCGACGCCTGGATCGCGCTCGCCCGTGCCAACGGCGTCAACGCAGACCTCGACACCGCCCTCGCGGCGGCCGACCACGGCGACAAGGCCGCGGCCCTGCGCGCCGCCCGCGCCGAGTGGGCCCGCCGCCACACCGTGCACACCGCGGACGCCCTGGCCTGGGCGCTGCACGTGAACGGCAAGGACGCGGAGGCCCTCCCGTACGCCCGGCAGGCGACGGCCACCGGCTACCGCAACGCCTCGTTCCTCTACCACCGCGGCATGATCGAACGCGCCACCGGCCACACCAAGGACGCCGGTGACTCCCTCAAGGCGGCGCTGGAACTCAACCCCGGCTTCTCGCCGCTGGGCGCCCGTGAAGCACGCAAGGCACTCGCAGACGTGGAGGCGGCGAAGTGAACCCCCGTCGATTGCTCGCCTCCACCGGGGCCGTCCTCACGGCGGCCTGCGCGCTCGCGCTGGTACCTTCCACCGGCGCGAGCGCGCACCCCCTCGGCAACTTCACCGTCAACCGCTACGACGGCCTGGTCGCCGCTCCCGGCAAGCTCCGCGTCGACCACGTGGAGGACCTCGCCGAGATCCCGGCCACCCAGGCCAAGCCCGACATCAGGCGGCTCGGTATGGCCGAGTGGGCGAAGGAGCGGTGCGCGAAGGCGGCCGAGGGCAGCAAGGTCACCGTCGACGGACGGGCCGCCACCCTGACCGTCGGCAGCAGCAAGGCGCAGCTGCGGCCGGGGCAGGCCGGGCTGAACACCCTCCGGGTGGAGTGCCGGCTGACCGCGCCGCTCCCCAAGGGCGACACCGTGACGCTCGGCTTCCACAGCGAGGGCGCCACCTCCGGGCCCGGCTGGCGGGAGATCACCGCGCGCGGCGACCGTATGACGCTCACCTCGACGGACGTACCCAGGACGTCGGTCTCCCACGAACTCACCAGCTACCCCAAGGAGTTGCTCTCCTCCCCCGCCGACACCTCGACCGCCTCCCTGCGCGTGCGCCCCGGCGGACCGGCCCTGGTCGAGGAGCAGGACGCCCCCGGCGCCGCTGTACTGCCGCGCGGCGCCGACCGCTGGACACAGGCCCTCAACAATCTGGTCGCCCGCCGCCACCTCACCTTCGGCTTCGCCGCGCTCTCGCTGCTCATCGCGGTGGTCCTCGGCGCGATGCACGCGCTCGCCCCGGGCCACGGCAAGACCCTGATGGCCGCGACGGCAGCCGCCCGCGGCGGCCGCGCCCGCCTCAAGGACGTCATGCCCCTGGCCGCCTCGGTCACGGTCACCCACACCCTGGGCGTGGTAGCCCTCGGCCTCCTGGTCACGGCCGGCTCGGCGGCGGCCCCCTCGGTGATCACCTGGCTGGGCATCGCAAGCGGCGTGATGGTGACCTGCGCGGGCGCCACACTCGTACGCCGAGCCTGGCGCAACCGCGGCCCCGGACACACCCACCACCACGGGCACACACACGACCACGACCATCCGCACCCGCACGGCCCCGGCGGGCATACGCACCCGCACGAGACCGCCGAGCCCGAGGAACGCGCCCTGGTCCTGGTCGCCGCCCACACGGAAGCGGCCTCGACGACAGCCGAAGCCCACACCCACGCGCACTCCCCGGGCCACACACACGAGCACGACCACGACCACCCCCACAGCCACGATCACGACCACACCGCCCACCCCGACCACACTCACCCCCACCCACACACCGTCGAGCACACCCACGGCGGCTTCACCCACACCCACTCCGTCGCACCCACCCTCCGCGGCACGATCCTGCTGGGCTTCGCCGGGGGACTCGTGCCCAGTCCCTCCGCGGTCGTCGTGCTCGTCGGCGCGGCAGCGCTCGGTCAGGCATGGTTCGGGCTGCTGCTCGTCGTCGCATACGGCGTCGGGCTCGCCCTCACCCTCACCGCGGCGGGGTTCGCCGTCGTCAGGCTGGGGACCGGCATGAACCGTGTGCTGGACGGGCGCCCCCGCTGGACCACCCACCCGATGGCGGCCCTCGTCCGCAGGACCGCGCCGCTGGGCTCGGCGTTCCTCGTCGTGGCTCTCGGGGTGGGACTGGTGCTCAAGGGGGCCGCATCCGCACTCGGCTGAGCTACGTTTGTGGAGAAAACACACGGAGTGGAGAAAACACGCGGATGCGAATGGGGGACGCCCGTGTCCGAAGAATCGGGCAGTGAACGTCTGATCTCGGGCCGCTACCGCCTCCTGTCCCCCCTCGGCGAGGGCGGCATGGGAACCGTGTGGCGTGCCCGGGACGAGGTGCTGCACCGCGAGGTCGCCGTCAAGGAGGTGCGTGCGCCCGCCGGTCTGCCGGCCGCGGACGTGGAGCGGATGTACGCCCGGCTGGAGCGCGAGGCGTGGGCGGCCGCGCGGGTCGCCAACCGCAACGTCGTCACGGTGTACGACGTGGCGACGCAGGACGGCCGGCCATGGATCGTCATGGAGCTGGTCCGCGGTATCTCCCTTGCCGAACTCCTGGACGCCGAGGGCCCGTTGGATCCGGGGCGCGCCGCGCACATCGGTGCCGAGGTGCTCGCCGCGCTGCGGGCTGCGCACGAGGCCGGGGTGCTGCACCGGGATGTGAAGCCCGCCAATGTGCTGCTGTCGAACGACGACCGGGTGGTGCTCACCGACTTCGGTATCGCACAGGTCGAGGGCAGTTCGGCGCTGACGATGACCGGGGAGGTGATCGGCTCGCCGGAGTTCCTGGCGCCGGAGCGGGCGCTGGGCCGCACGCCCGGCCCGGAGTCCGACCTGTGGTCGCTCGGCGTGCTGCTGTACGCGGCGGTCGAGGGCAACTCCCCGTTCCGCCAGGACACCCCGCTCAGCACCCTGCGGGCGATCGTCGACGAGGAGCTGCCGCCGCCGCACCGGGCCGGTCCGCTGACCCCCGTCATCGAGGGGCTGCTGCGCAAGGACCCGGCCGAGCGACTGCCGGCCGACCGGGCCGAGCAGGAGCTGCGGATCGTCGCGGCGGGCGGTACGCCCCATGCGTACGGCGCGCCGGTGTCTCCGTTCGCCCCGACGGTCGCGGCGTTCCCGCAGCCTCAGTCGCCGACGCCTCCGATGCCGTATCCGGCCGGACATACGCAGCCGGCGCCGGGCCCCGCGTCGACGGCGACGGCCGCACCGCCGCCGGAGCGCAACCGCCGGGCCGGCGCCGTCCTGCTCGTCGGGGTGCTCGTCCTCGCCCTGGCCATCGCGGGGCTGACGTACGCACTGCTGAACCGCGACCACGGCGGCGGGGACAACAATGCCGACACCCCCCGTTCGGACACCGGGACCCCGTCGACGGCCACCCACAGCAGCCCGGGCGCGAGCCCGACGCCGAGCCCGAGCAGCAGCACCTCCAAGGAGGCCCCCCAGACGGTGAGCGTCACCCTGTCCGGCTCCCACACCGACTACTCCGGCACCTGTCCGCCCGCCCGGAGCGACGCGCCCGAGTTCACGGCGACCTTCACGGTCGGGAAGCTGCCGGCGGAGGTC
Organism: Streptomyces longisporus; assembly: GCF_039532765.1. Lineage (NCBI taxonomy): Bacteria > Bacillati > Actinomycetota > Actinomycetes > Kitasatosporales > Streptomycetaceae > Streptomyces > Streptomyces longisporus. Next base: position 104,953 of record NZ_BAAASG010000015.1, on the reverse strand, counting down.
AGTTACCGCTGGCTGTCGAAGGACGGGCAGATCATGGATCCGGGGTGGAAGACCCTGTCCTTCCCCGAGGGCGGCGGAAAGACCAAGCAGGACAAGGCGTTCGTGACGACGTACAACAGCACCGGGACCTTCCGGAACTCGATCAGTGTCGAGGTGCGCTCGCCGAAGCAGGCGACGTCCGAGTCGGTTCCGTTCTCGGTGACCTGTGTGTCGGAGACCCCGACGGGCGGGGCCTCCTCCAGTACGTCGCCGTCACCCTCCGGGTGATCAGGCCGCGCTGGTCAGGACGGGCAGATAGCCGCCCGACTGGCCGGCCGCGGTGGGGTGGTACGACTCGCCGATGTTGAACCACTCCACGCTGTGCAGCCAGGAGCTGCCGGAGCAGATCTCGTGGCCGGTGAAGGTGGTGCGGACGTCGCCGAAGGTGAAGCCGTGGTCGGCGGCGACCTTGGCGGTGGCGGTGTCCAGGTAGTCGGCCGCGTCGTTGATGGCCTTCCGCTTGGTCTCGGAGAGGCCGAGGCAGGTGGTGCCGAGCTGGTAGAAGCGGGGGTAGCCGAGGACGACGACGTGGGCGTTCGGGGCCTTGGCGGTGATCGCCGAGTAGACGTTGTTCAGCTGCCCGGGGAGCGTCGAGTCGACGTACGCCTTCGCGGTGTTGATCCGGGACAGGCAGGCGCTGTCGGACTGGAGCACACAGGTCGTCATGACGTCGGAGAAGCCTGCGTCGTTGCCGCCGATGGTGATGGAGACCAGGCCGGTGGCGGCGCTGAGCGGGCCCAGCTGACCTGACAGAACATCACCCGTACGGGCGCCGGAGCAAGCGGTGAAGTCGAACGTCGAGGGTGAGTGGGCGGCGGCCCAGAGGTAGGGGTAGGCCTTGGTGCTGCGCTTGCAGTCGCCGCTGGCGCTGATGTAGCTGCCGGTGCCGACCCCGGAGGAGTAGGAGTCGCCGAGGGCCACATAGCCGGTGACTGCGGCCTGCCCGGACGCCTGCGCCGCCGTGGCCCCGGTGAGGGCCGTGCCGGCGGCGAGGAGGATCGAGCTCACGAAAACGGCAATTCGGGAACGTCTCATGGAACCTCCCTTTAGCAGGATCTCTGCCATAACCGTCGTACCAATGACACGTGTCGATGGGAAGTGTTCATGTCAAGACTTTTCCGCCCCTGACGGGTCATCACCGTCACTTCACGGCATGTTTGATTACGTGCCCATGGCCAGATCCGGGCCGGTGCCGGACGCGGGCGCCGCACAAGCTCCTGAAGGTGGTGCCGTAGCACCGGCGCGAGGGACACGCTCGGCCTGAACCACGGTTCCCCGGGGCGGTCGGCGCCTCCGGGGGCTTGTTCAGGCCTGTACAAGAAGCGCCATGGGCCCTTCGGCACCTTGACGCCCCCTCTTGGGCTGCGCGACATTGAAGCCCGGCATCCGGCGCGCTGGGGGGCAAAGTCGCCAATGCAGACCATTCGTATCAAGAGACTCGGCAAAAGACCTTCGGCAGACGGCAGTTCGTCGACCGACGGCGCCGAGCGGGCGCGACCAGGACCGGGGAGGGACCTGTCGCCACTGCTCGCGGGCGCCGCGACGGCCGTCGGGGGATTCGGCGCGCTGCTGGCGCTGGTCGACTCGGGCTCGCCGCTGCGCGGGCCGCTCACCCTGTTTTTTCTGCTCGCCGCGCCCGCCACGGCCATCGGGGCCGCGCTGCGCGGACTGGAGCCCTTCGGCCGCGCACTCGCCGCCGTCGCGGGCGCAATCGTTCTCAACATGCTGGTCGCACAAGGCATGTTGGCCGTTCACCGGTGGTCGGTGCGCGGCGGAATCATCGCAATGACCGTGATCAGTTTCCTACTTCTTCTAAGTTGTGTAACGGTCAAACCAACAAAAAGGTGAGGCCTCGTTCCAGCTCTTGCCATACGGGTTCATTCGTCAATACCGTCGTACATCTCACCCGCATCGGTCCATCATCGAGCGGCCCAGGGGAGGGCTCAGGACCGCGATGGTTCCCGGCGTGGGGCGCGGTAGGGGGGTGCCGTGCTCGGTGACCGCACTTGTGACCGGGTCGTGCCGCGCGACCGGCTGCCGTTCCACGGCAGACGGCAAGCTTTGCCAGCTCGCCATCGGCGTGCACGGAGATCCATTTCGTCATTGCCACAGGCGTGAAACCCCCCTTTCGAACCGGACACACAACCGGGCCGCCCAGGGGCGGGCGGTCCACCGGACGAGAGGGACCAGACTCATGAGTTCTGTTCTGCGGCCGGCGGCCACGGGCCAAGGCCCGTCACTTGCCGGCCAATACCGGCCGATCTCCTCTCACCTGGCCATCGCGCCGCCGGTGAGTGTGGTGATTCCCGCCATGAACGAGGCGGAGAATCTCCCGTACGTGTTCAAGACACTTCCGGACTGGATACACGAAGTCGTCCTGGTGGACGGCAATTCCACGGACGACACCGTCGAAGTGGCCCGCGGCCTGTGGCCGAACGTCAAGGTCGTCGAGCAGCAGGGCAAGGGCAAGGGGGATGCCCTGATCACGGGGTTCGAGGCGTGCACCGGCGACATCATCGTGATGGTCGACGCGGACGGCTCGGCCGACGGCAACGAGATCGTGTCGTACGTGTCCGCCCTGGTCTCCGGCGCGGACTTCGCCAAGGGTTCGCGCTTCGCCAACGGCGGCGGCACCGACGACATGACGTTCATCCGCAAGCTCGGCAACTGGGCGCTGTGCACCATCGTCAACCGCAAGTTCGGCGCCCGCTACACCGATCTCTGCTACGGCTACAACGCGTTCTGGCGGCACTGCCTGGACAAGATCTCCCTGGACTGCACGGGCTTCGAGATCGAGACCCTGATCAACATCCGGGTGGTCAAGGCGGGGCTCAAGGTGCAGGAGATCCCGAGTCACGAGTACCTCCGCATCCACGGCGCGAGCAATCTGCGGGCCGTGCGGGACGGGTTCCGGGTGCTCAAGGTGATCCTCAAGGAGCGCTCGAACCGGCGCGAGCTGCGCTCCCAGGAACGCCACTCCCCGATGGTCGACTCGGTGCGGGGAGAGGTGTCTTGAGCGATCTCGACATCTCCGTCGTGATCTGCGTCTACACCGAGGACCGCTGGGAGGACATCCTCGCGGCGGTCTCCTCGGTGCGTGCGCAGTCCCGGCCCGCGCTGGAGACCCTGCTGGTCGTCGACCACAACCCCACTCTGCTGGACCGGCTCGCCAAGGAGTACAAGGACTGCAAGGAGACCGGTGAGGTCCGTGTGCTCGCCAACGCGGGCCCCCGCGGGCTGTCCGCCGGCCGCAACACCGGTATCGCGGCCGCGCGGGGCGAGGTGATCGCGTTCCTCGACGACGACGCCGTGGCCGAGCGGGAGTGGCTGCGGCGTTTCGCCGAGGGGTACGCGGATCCGCGAGTGATGGCCGTCGGCGGCCGTACGATGCCGATCTGGGCCTCGGGCCGCCGTCCTGCCTGGTTCCCGGAGGAGTTCGACTGGGTGGTGGGCTGTACGTACCGGGGGCTGCCGCCGGGTCTGGTGCGGGTGCGCAACGTCCTGGGCGGCAACGCCTCGTTCCGCCGTACGGCCTTCGACGCCGCGGGCGGCTTCGCGACCGGTATCGGGCGCGACGGCGACAAGCGCCCGCTGGGCTGCGAGGAGACGGAGCTGTGCATCCGGCTGACCCGCGCCAGGCCGGACGCGATCCTGCTGATCGACGACCGTGCGGTGATCCATCACCGGGTGCCCGAGGCGCGTGAGCACTTCGGATACTTCCGCACGCGCGCGTACGCCGAGGGCCTGTCCAAGGCGCTGGTGGCGCGAAGTGTGGGGGCGGACAAGGGACTTGAGTCCGAGCGCCGGTACACCACCCGGGTGCTGCCGGCCGGTGTGGTACGCGGCCTGCGGGACGCCGTGCTGGCCCGGCCGGGCGGTGCGGGGCGGGCGGGTGCGATCGTCGCCGGGGTGCTGACGGCGGCGGGTGGGTACGTGGTGGGCAGCGTCCGGGCCCGCAAGGGCGGTGCCGCGTTCTCCGTGGTCGGGATCGAGGGGGGATCTCAGTGAGCGAAGCGCCCGTACCGGTTCTCATGTACCACTCGGTCGCCGCCGCGCCGAACGACGCCACGCGCGCGCTGTCGGTGGCACCCGAGGCGTTCGCCGAACAGATGGCGATGATCGGCGACCTGGGCCTCACCCCGGTCAACACCGCTGCCTTGGCGGCGAGTTGGCGGTCCGGCCGCTCGCTTCCGCCGTGTCCGGTGCTGATCACCTTCGACGACGGCTACGAGGGCGTGCACCGGCACGCGCTGCCGGTGCTCGCCAAGCACGGCTTCGCGTCCACGCTGTTCGTCTCCACCGGCTGGATCAAGGGCGCGCACGACACCGGGGGCGGCCTCGACACGATGCTGGACTGGGAGCAGGTGCGTGAACTGGCCGCCGCGGACGTCGAGATCGGCGGCCACAGCCACACCCACCCGCAACTGGACCAACTCGACGACGAGTCGCTGCGGCACGAGCTGATCCACTGCAAGGAGATCGTCGCCGACGAACTGGGCACCGTCCCTGCCTCCTTCGCCTACCCCTACGGCTACTCCAGCCGCCGGGTGCGCGAGGCGGTCCGCGAGACGGGGTACACCCAGGCGCTCGCCGTCGGCAACGGCCTCGCGCGCCGCCGGCAGGGGCCGTACGCCCTTCAGCGTGTGACCGTGCGCCGCAGCACGGGCATCGAGGAGTTCGAGCGGCTGGTCGAGGGCCGTTCGATCGCCCGCACCTTCGCCGGGGACCGTGCCCTCACCAAGGGGTACGCCCTGGTCCGCAGAGCACGACAGGTCCGCCGGAAGGCCATCCGTTCCCGTGTCTGACACGACCACAACGACCGAGGCGAAGCAGCCCGCGACCGAAGCGCCCGAGCAGTCGGGGCGCCGTCTTCGGCTGCCCGGGCTGGGCAGGTCCAAGGGCGGCAGCCCGCTGTTCCGCAACGCCTACGCCCTGATGCTCAACACCGGCATCTCCGCCGTGCTGGGCCTGGGCTACTGGCTGATCGCCGCCCGCTACTACTCCGAGTCCGCGGTGGGCCAGGGTTCGGCCGCGATCGCCGCGATGAAACTGCTCGCCGGGCTGACGGCGGTGACGCTGACCGGCGCCCTGGCCCGCTTCATCCCGGTCGCCGGGCGCGCCACCGGGCGCCTCATCTTCCGTACGTATGCGGCGAGTTGTGTCGTCGTGTCGTTCGCGGCGGGGATCTTCCTGCTGACCCTCAGCACCTGGGGGCCGTCGTACCACTTCCTGCACGGGCCGATCAAGGGCCTCGGTTTCATCATGGCCGTGGCCTCCTGGAACCTGCTGACGCTGCAGGACGGGGTGCTGACCGGGCTGCGGAATGCGCCGTGGGTGCCGGTCGGCAACACGGTGTTCTCGGCGGTGAAGCTGGCGCTGCTGGTCGGACTCGCCGCCAGCATGCCCACGACCGGTGTGTTCGTGTCCTGGGTGCTGGCGATCGCCACCTCCGTGGTGCCGCTCGGCCTGCTGGTGTTCCGGCGGCTGGTCCCCCGGCACATCGAGGCCACCGCCGACCATGCGAAACCGCCGACGCTGAAGGAGATCGGCAGGTTCCTGGCGGGCGACTACACCGGCTCGCTGTTCTCGCTCGCGGTGGTCTATCTGATCCCGGTGATCATCGCCTCGCAGGTCAGCTCCGAGGACAACGCGTACTTCTACATCACCACGACGATCGGCGGCACGGTCAATCTGCTCGCCATCAACATGGGCGCCTCGCTGACCGTCGAGGGCTCGCACGACCCGGGCCGGCTGTCCGCCAACACCCGGGCGGCGCTCAAGCGGATGGCGCGGATCATGCTGCCGATCTGCGGGCTGCTGTTCATCGGCGCCCCGTGGATCCTCGGCGTGTTCGGCCAGGGCTATGCGCACGCGGCGACACCGCTGCTGCGCTGGTTCGCGGTCGGCGCGCTGCTCAGGGTCGTCATGGAGACGTACTTCGCGGTGCTGCGCGCGCAGAGCCGCACCGCGGGACTGGCCTGGCTGCAGGGCCTGTTGTGCGTCCTGGTGCTCGGTCTGACGCTGCTGCTGCTCCCCCGCATGGGGCTGACCGGCGCGGGCGTCGCCGAGATCTCCTCGCTCGCGGTGATCGTCGCCATCGCCGCACCCAAGCTGTACCGGACCGTCCGGGCCGCACCGGCCGATGCCGTCCCTGAGGAGACGGCGCCCGACGGGGACCTCGCCGACCTGGGGGCGAGCGAGGACCCGGCCGTCGAGAGGCCCCGCAGGCGGGGTCCTGCCTGGGCGCTGGACACGGACACCCTCGCCCTCGGCATCCACGTCGACTTCGACCACCTCGAACGCCGTCCCGACGTCCGCCCGGGCCCGGGCACCCCGCCCACCGGCACGCCCGTCGCACGCGTCGACCCCCGGCCGACCTGGGCGAAGAACCCGGAGGTCGGTCTGCCCGTCGAAGAGCGCGAACCGGGTTCCGAAGCCTCCCTGGGACCGGCCGAGACGGAGGTGGACGCGCCCTTCGAGACCGAGTTCGAGCCCGGCTTCGCCGCGGGCTTCGGCAGGGGCCTCGACAGGGGCTTCGAGGCGGGCGAGAAGGTCGTACGAGAGGCGGAGGCGTCGCTCGTACCGGAAGAGGCGCCCCTGTCAGGGTCCGAACCGCCGCAGCTGTCCTGGCGGGAGCGGCTGCAGCCCACCCGCCTCGGAGTCGTCCTCGGCTGTCTGCTGGTGGCCGCGCTGCTGCTGTACTGGGTGCCCGCGCTGCGCCTGGGCGAGGCCGACCTGGACCGGATGGGCGGGCTCGGTCTGATCTCGGTGCTGCCGCTGCCGACGCTGGTCGGGGCGGCGCTGCTGGTCGCGGTGTTCGCCTCGCTGCTGTGGCTGGGCCGTGAGCACAAGGCGCTGCTGCTGGTCACCCTGGTGGCCACCGTGGTGTCGCTGCATGCGCTGCCCGCGGTGATCGAGAGCGAGCCGCGGTTCCCGACGGCCTGGCAGCACCTGGGGTTCCTCGACTACATCGACCGCACCGGGTCCGCCGTACCGGACCTGGACGCGCGCTGGAGCTGGCCGGGCTTCTTCGCGGTGGCCGCATTCGTCACCAAGGCCTGCGGGGTCACCGACCTCACCGACCTCATCCGCTGGTGGCCGCTGACCATCCAGCTCCTGTATCTGGCCCCGATGTTCCTGCTGGTGCGCTCCCTGCGGGCGAGCTGGCGCGCCAAGTGGACCGGCATCTGGATCTTCGTGCTCAGCAGCTGGGTGGGCCAGGACTACTTCTCCCCGCAGGGCTTCACCTACCTCCTCTACCTCGCGTTCGTCGCCATCCTGCTGGTCTGGTTCCGTGAGCCGCGGGTGATCTGGACGAAGAAGCGGCCGGGTGAGGCGGAGGTCGAGCCGGCGAACCGGCGCCAGAAGGCCGTCCTGCTCGGGGTGCTGATCGGCCTGTTCATGGCGAGCGTCCCGGCCCACCAGCTCACCCCGTTCGTGATGCTGGGCGTGCTCGCGGTGCTCGTCCTGGTCGGCAGGTCCGAACTGCGCGGCCTGCCCATCCTGTTCGCCGTGGTGGTGGCGGTGTGGATCGGCTTCATGGCCGAGCCCTACTGGTCCGGCCACTTCGACGAGCTGTTCGGCGGGGTCGGCGGCGTCGGCAGCAATGTCTCCACCTCGGTCTCCGGCCGCATCCAGGGCGGCGACTCGACCCACAAGCTCGTCCTGTACGCGCGCGTGCTGCTGGCCGGCGCCGTGATGGCGTTCGCCTGCTGGGGCTGGTGGCGGCGGCGCGACCACAAGTACCGCGAGCGCTCGCTGCTGGTGCTGACGTTCGTGCCGTTCCTGGGCTTCGGCATGCAGTCCTACGGCGGCGAGATGGCCCTGCGCGTCTTCATGTTCGCGGTGCCGGGCGCGGCTCTCCTCGGCGGCCTAGCCCTGTTCCCGCGCACCGGCATCACCGCCGAGGAACGCGACAAGGACCGCGTGAGCCTCGCCCCGCTGGCCGCGCTGATGGCGGGCCTCGTCCTGATGGGCGGCTTCCTGGTGGCCCGTTGGGGCAACGAGCCGTTCGAGCGGGTCCGGCCCGGTGAGGTCGCCGCCATGGACTACGTGTACGCCCATGACAAGCCGACCGTCCGTCTGCTGTGGCTGAGCAACGACACGGTCAACGACGTGACGCCGGCGATGCCGTGGGGCGCGAGGGACATGGAGCGGGTCAACTATGTGCCCACCCTGGCGCCCGCTGACCCGGTACTGGTGTCGGGCCTGGTCAAGGCGCTCAAGGACGCGGGCCCGAACTCGTATCTGATGGTCAACGCGGGCCAGACGACCTATCTCCAGATGGACGTGGGCTACTCGGACACCTGGCAGCCCCGGCTCATCCAGAACCTGGACCAGCGGCCCGAGCTGAAGAAGGTGTACGTCAACGACGACGCCACCGTCTACGCCCTCAGGAAGCAGCCCGAGGGCAAGGTGCCGCAGCCGAATCCGGGTCCGATCGGACCGGTGATCACCTGGACGCCGTGGTCGGTCGTCGGCGCCCTGGCCGCCCTCGCGCTGATCGTGCTGCTGACGGCGCGCGAGGTGGTGCGGGTCGCGGTGCGTCCGGGCGTGCGGCAGCTGCGGTGGCTGCAGAGCAGCTTCTGGTTCTCGCTGCCGCTGCTGGCGGTGCTGCTGGCCTCGCTGGTGCAGCGGTTCCTGACGGTGAAGTGAGCTCGCGCGTCGTAGAGTGGCTCAACCGGTGAAGTGGCCCTACCTGCCTACCGGTTGAGCCACTTCACTTCGTACGCCTGCATCTCGAACCGCTTGCCGTCGACCTTCGCGCTGATCGACCGGTCGAGGGTGTTGACCACCAGGACGGTCCTGTCGGTGGCGAGGACGCGGACGTTGGGCACGTCGTCCGCGGCGACGGAGACGCTCGTGTACTTCGTGCCGGGCGGGAAGGCCTGGTGGAAGCGGGAGACCAGGTCGAACATGGGCAGCTTCCTGCCGCCGTCCGCGCTGTCGGTCGGCGTCCACAGGCAGCCCGCGCAGTCGCTGCCCTTCTCGTCCTCCGGGTTCCAGTAGAAGCCGGAGGAGGCGCCGCCCCTGACCATGGCGATCATTCCGGCGGCCTGGACGGCGACACGGCGGGTCTCGGACCAGCCCTTGCGGTCGTCGTTGCCGTCGGCGGGCTCGACGTAGTACTCGGACCACCACAGCGGGAGGTTGCCGGTCTGCTGCCGCACCCACGTGCCGACGGCGGTGAACTTGTCGGTCGCCGCGAACTCGTTCGGCAGCATCTCGTCGTCGTTGGTGTAGCTGGAGCCGTCCACGACGACGAAGTCGGCGCCCGCCTTGTTCTTGTTCCAGTAGTCGAAGGCGTCGAGGACCCGCTGGTCCATGGCGCCCCAGGGGCCTTTGAAGGTCTTGGAGGCCTCGTCCGCACGCGGGTCGACACTGTCCATGACCAGGTACGGCCCGCCGACCATGATGTCCTTGTCGACCTTCTTGAGGGCCTTGTAGACGAGGTTGTAGAGCCTGGTGTAACCCTCGTAGTCCCAGCGGCCCTTGGCGTCGTTCCAGAAGCCCTTGAACTCGTTCCAGACGATGAAGTGGCGTACGTCCGGATAGCGCTTGGCGACGGTCGCGGCGAGCGCGGCGAAGTCCGCGTAGTGCTCGGGCTGCGGGGCCGTCTCCAGCGCGGACTGGCTCCAGTTGGTGTTGTCGACGCCGGCCCTGCCGCCCTTCATCCAGTCCGGGGAGCAGCACAGGGTGACCACCGGGGTGCCGCCGGACTTGCGGATGAAGTCGATACGGCGGTCCATCGCGTCGAAGTCGTAACGCCCCTTCACCGGCTCGGGGTTGTCCGCGCCCCAGCCCATGATCGCCTGGTCCTGCGGCATGCCCCCGGCGTCCGAGATCAGCCCCTCGACCCGCTCGGTGGCGGCGGAGCTGCCCTCGTCGGCGCTGTACTGGGTGTGCGTGAAGCCCCAGCCGACCTCGGGTCTGTCCTGGTAGGGCGGGGTGACCGGGGTGCCGTGCACCGTGTCGCCGTTGCGCGAGGTGCCCGCGGTGCCGGCGCCGTTCCCCGGAAGCGTGTTGAGCAGGGTCACGATCAGAGCCAGTGCGGCCACGCCCACGCCGAGCAGCGCGGTGAGCCGCCACCGCCGTGCCCCCGAGTTCCACTCATGACGTCCCATCGAAGGCAACAGTAACCGTGGGAATGCCACATATGGCAGATGTTGTGCATGCACGGTCTGTTGCATTTCCCGGGACAGTGGCATCAGCGGTCCACTGCGGGCCCGCGGAACCCCGGCAGCGGGCCGGTGGACTCGCGCATGCGAAGAGACACCGGGACAGAGCGGGGGAAATCCAGTGCGCGGAGCGCCCACGTGCCGGATCATGGGCGCCATGTCTGCGAACCCATACGACGCTCTGCCGATCCGGCTCAACGTCGACGACAGCGACTCGCCGTCCGACGTCGTCGACGCGCTGTTCCTCGGCCGCTTCGCGACGGGCGAGCAGCCGTACTCGCATGCGGCGAACATCGACCGCGTCCGCTCCGGGGCGACGCTCCTGCCGCCGGGCGCCCGTGTACTGCGCATGGCCCGTGACGACGACCGCAGCGCGACGCTCGCGGAGGGCGACGGCTGGACACTGCTGATCTCCCGCTGGAACCGCGGCGCCGACGTCACGGTCACGGCGACCAGCGCCGAGCTGGCGCAGAAGGTCCTCGACCAGGCGACGGAGGGCGCTGCGGACGAGCCCGAACCCCAGCCGGAGAACGTGACGATGGGCTTCTGGTACGTCTCCCCGAGGCGCGGCCCGCACCGCACCACCCGGCAGATCTCCGCGGGCACCTGGGACGAGGTGCGGGAGAACTACACGGCGCCGGTGGCGGACGCGATGGACCGCCTGATGAAGACGACACCGGAGGACATCGCGGGCCGTCTGCTCCTGCTGCACGGACCGCCGGGCACCGGCAAGACCTCCGCCCTGCGCACGCTGGCGCGTTCCTGGCGGGACTGGTGCCAGGTGGACTGCGTGCTCGACCCCGAGCGTCTGTTCTCCGACGTCGGCTATCTGATGGACATCGCGATCGGCGAGGAGGACTCGACGGGCAAGGGCCGCTGGCGGCTGCTGCTCCTGGAGGACTGCGACGAGCTGATCCGCGGCGAGGCCAAGCACACGGCGGGCCAGGCCCTGTCGCGGCTGCTGAACCTGACCGACGGCCTGCTCGGCCAGGGCCGCAACGTGCTGGTGGGCGTGACGACCAACGAGGACCTGGAGCGCCTGCACCCGGCCGTGGTCCGGCCCGGCCGCTGTCTGGCCCGCATCGAGGTGGGGCAGCTGACCCGCGCGGAGGCGGTGAACTGGCTGGGCACCGAGGAGGGCGTGGGCCGCGAGGGCGCGACCCTGGCGGAGCTGTACGCACTGCGCCGCGGCACCTCCCCGACGGCGCTCCCGGAACCGCGGGACGGGGCGGACGCCGGGCTGTATCTGTAGGCGACCGGTGTTTTGATGGACGTATGACCCTGTTCGTCGGAACGTCGGGGTGGCAGTACAAGGACTGGCGGGAGGTCTTCTACCCCGCCGATGTGCCCATGCGGCTGTGGCTGGAGGAGTACACGGAGCACTTCGCCACGGTGGAGATCAACAACGCCTTCTACCGGCTGCCGACACGGGAGAACTTCGAGGCGTGGCGGGAGCGCGTACCGCGGGACTTCATGGTGGCGGTGAAGGCGAGCCGCTACCTCACCCACATCAAGCGCCTCAAGGATCCCGAGGAGCCGGTCCACCGTCTGATGAGCCATGCGGCGGGCCTCGGCGACCGTCTGGGCCCGGTGCTCCTGCAGCTCCCGCCGACGCTGAAGGCCGACGCGGGGCTGCTGGACGCGTGCCTGGCCTGCTTCCCCCCGTCGACCCGGGTCGCGGTCGAACCACGTCACGACTCCTGGTGGACGAAGGAGGTACGCAAGGTCCTGGAAGCCCGTGGTGCCGCCCTGTGCTGGGCCGACGTCCAGGCCCGCCCCGTCACTCCGCTGTGGCGTACGACGGACTGGGGCTACGTCCGCTTCCACCAGGGCCGCGCCCAACCATGGCCGCACTACGGCCGCCGCTCCCTGGAAACCTGGGTCGACCGGATCGCCACCACCTGGTCCGACGCCCGGGACGTCTACGCGTACTTCAACAACGACCCGGGCGGGGCGGCAGTGCAGGACGCGGTGACTTTCAGCCGGGCGGCGACCAGGGCGGGGTTTACGGTCACGCGCACCCCGGAACTGACCACCCGGCGGTAACAGCAGCGCCCCCAAAGGGGCGCGGGGAACTGCGCGACAAGCCACAGCGGGCCTGCAGACGATCCACGGGCCGGCCGCAGTGCCAAGAGCACCCCCGGGGGGACCGCTCACCCCTCGTAAGCCGCCCGCAGGGCATCCCGCACGGCGGCCAGCGCCGCATCCTCCCCCACCGCCAGCCGCCGAGCCCGCTCGACGTATGCCTGGGCCGCCAGGGCCAACTCCCGCTCCGCCGCCGAGCCCGCGGCAGCGACGAACGTTCCGTTGCGCCCCCGCGTCTCGATCACCCCGTCGCTCTCCAGCGCCCGGTACGCCTTGGCGACGGTGTTCGCCGCGAGCCCGAGCGACTCGGCCAGCCCCCGCACGGTCGGCAGCCGGTACCCCACCGGCAGCACCCCCGACCGCGCCTGCTCGGAGATCTGCGCCCGCACCTGCTCGTACGGCGCGGCACTGTCGTCGATGTGGATCTTCAAGGTCACGCTGCCGATTGTCCCGCACCGGCCCGAAAATGAGAGGCACCCGGGTGCGCCTTCCCCGTAGCGTGCGCCCAATGACAGTGACCGTGCGCGATCTCCGCTCCGACGACAGGGCCGACGTGGAGGGCTTCGCCCATGTCCGCCATCTGGCCCTCCCGTATATCCTGTGGACCCCGGACGCCATCGTCCACCGTCTCGCCCACACCCACCCCGACGCCCGCTTCCGGTCCCTGGTCGCGGAGGAGGACGGCGAGGTCGTCGGCACGGCCCAGGTGCAACTGGCGTACGACAGCCCGGAGCCGGGCCAGGGCATGCTCAACATCTATGTGCACCCGGGCCGCACCCACCGCGGTGCCGGCGACCTCCTGGTCCGCGCGGCCGAGCAGCACCTGGCCGGGCACGGCGCGACCAAGCTGTTCGCCTGGGTCCTGGACGAGCCCGCCAACCGGGCCTTCGCCGAACGGCGCGGCTACCGCGCCAGCCGCTCCGCGCACTTCCTCCGCCTCGATCTGACCGGCGGGGCGCTCCCGCCGCTCCAGTCCCCGCCGCCCGGCGTCGAGCTGCGCTCCGCGGCCGACTTCGCGGACGATCCGCGCCCGCTGTTCGAGCTGGACGCGATGACGGTGTCGGACGAACCGAGCGACGTCGAGGCCGAGCTCACCGACTACGAGGCCTGGATCGCGGAGACCTGGGCGCACCCTCTGCTCGACCGGCAGCTGACCACGATCGCGCTCGTCGAGGGCCGCCCGGCCGCGTTCAGCCTGGCCTGGACGGACGCTGCCACCGGCCGCTACGCCACCGCCATGACGGGCACCGCCCGCCCTTACCGCGGCCGCGGCCTGGCCAAGCTCGCCAAGAACGACTCCCTGCACCGCGCCCGCGCCGCCGCATACACGGTGGCGCTCACGGGCAACGACACCGAGAACGAGCCCATGCTCGCGATCAACAAATGGTTCGGATACGAGATCTGCGCATCGGAGGTGCGGTATGTCCGCGAACTCGCCTGACGATCCACGGCAGTTGGACGTCGTCCTGGTCAAGGCGGGCCGGACGAAGATCCGTTACGCGGCGGAGCTGCTCGGCGACGACGGTACGCGCGTCGTCGTCCGTGCACCCTGGGCGGGGGACGGCGTCCGCGACTTCGGCTTCGTCCGCTTCGAGAAGGGCGACGTGTTCACGGAGTACTACTGGCGCGACCGCTGGTACGCCGTGAAGGAGGTCCGCGACTTCGAGGGCACCCTGAAGGGCTGGTACTGCGACGTCACCCGCCCGGCCACGCTCTCCGGCTCGGAGCTGGTCGTCGAGGACCTCGACCTGGACCTGTGGCACTCCGCCGACGGCAGGGACGTACTCCGCCTGGACGAGGACGAGTTCGCCGAGAGCGGCCTGGCGGCGACGGACCCGGAGGCCGCGGCCGCCGCCGTCGCCGCCCTGGACGAGCTGGAGTCGCTGGCCCGCGAGGGCGGCTTCGACGCGCTCCTGGCCTGAGGGCTCACACCAGCGCCACCACCGCGTACCGCTCGTCCGTCACCTCCTTCCCCCACAGCTGCGCGTCCTGCGACAGCTGTTCCAGCCGGACCTCGGCGGCGAGCGGTGCCAGGAGGCCGGTGAGCACGTCGGCCGGTATGCCGACCGGCGTGACCGTCCCCCATACGCCCTCCACCAGCACCAGCCGGCCTCCGGGGCGCACCAGCTCCCGCCAGTGCCGCAGGACCCGCCCGGGCTGGGGCAGCGCCCACAGCAGATGCCGTACGAGCACGACGTCGAAGCGCTGCTCCCCCACCGGCGGCGCCGCCGCGTCACCGACCAGGAACGCCGCGTCACGTCCGGCCAGCTTCGCTCTCGCGAGATCGACCATCGCCGGGGAGGTGTCCACGCCGGTCACACGGTGTCCCTGCTCGGATGCGAGGAGCGACAGACTGCCGGTGCCGCAGCCCAGGTCGAGGACGTCACTCGGCCGCTCCGGCAGCCAGGAGCTGAGCCGCTCGGCCCAGGCGTCGCGCACCCGCGGGTCGCGCAGACCGTGGTCCGGTTCTTCGTCGAAGGAGGCGGCCTCCGCGTCCCAGTCCACAGCCGCCCAGCTCAGCGCGTCATTGTCGTTGGTCATGCGCCCAAGAGTGACACCCGCCACTGACAGTCGATTCGTGACAGCCACCACAGACAGACCCCGACCGATGAGTCACTCTCCCCGAAAGGGTCTACCTCCGTGAGAACGCGGAACCCGGTAGGCACTGAAGGAGGCAGTCATGCGCCGCACCACCGTGCAGAAGCCCCTGGGGAAGACGGACTCCCGCAAGGTCCGCGAGGAGGCCGACGAGCGCCCCTCCGGGCGCCCGGAGGTCCGCAAGGACATCGCACGAACGTGGTGGCCGGACGGCTGAAGCAGCCGGTCCAGCCCGTCATTCAGTCAGGTCGATCCAGCCGCTTGCGGTAGTGGATGCGGTCGTAGGGACCGTCCACCCGCCGCTCGACGACCTCATAGCCGAACTTCGGATAGATCTTCTGGTTCTCCCACATCATCGCGTTGGTGTAGAGCCTGACCTCGGG
Organism: Streptomyces longisporus; assembly: GCF_039532765.1. NCBI lineage: Bacteria > Bacillati > Actinomycetota > Actinomycetes > Kitasatosporales > Streptomycetaceae > Streptomyces > Streptomyces longisporus. Next base: position 89,670 of record NZ_BAAASG010000015.1, on the reverse strand, counting down.
CAGTCCGAGCGCACGCGCGCGTGCGTCCACGAACTGCAGCAGCCTTCGCCCCACTCCCCTGCCGTGCGCCTCGGGGTGGACGGCGATGTTGTCGAGGTACAGATGGTCGTCGTGCCTCTCGAGTACGACCAGCCCGATCACGGGATCTCCCGTCACGAACACCTTCCCCGCGGCCACGTTCGCCGCGTGGTCCGCCTGCATGGGCTGCGGCACCACCCCGATCCGCTCGATGTAGTGGTGGTAGGCGGCGTCGATCACGGCCTTCACGGCCGGTACGTCGGCGGCGACAGCCGCCCGGATCTCCTCGTCGGTCATGCCGCGCACGGTATTACCTGATCCCAGGCTGAGCACTCCCTTAACGCCACCATAAGGATCTCCGTCACCCGCCTCCAGCAGGCGATTTCACGGTTTCTTGGGGCTAGCTTCTGATCGCACCCCACGGGATTCGCCCCCGCGATCCGCCCCACGCACCAGGACCGTTCCGAGGAGATTCCGCATGCCCGCACGCCGCCGCAAGGTCGCCGCTCTCACCGCCCTCGGCGTCGTCCCGCTCGCCCTGACCGCCCTCGCCGCGGCCCCGGCGTCGGCGCACGGCACCATGGGCGACCCGGTCAGCCGGGTCGCGCAGTGCTACGCGGAGGGTCCGGAGAGTCCGAAGTCGGACGCGTGCAGGGCGGCGGTCGCGGCCGGCGGCACCCAGGCGCTCTACGACTGGAACGGGATCCGGATCGGCGACGCGAACGGCCGGCACCGGACGCTGATCCCGGACGGCAAGCTGTGCAGCGCCGACAACGAGGAGTTCAAGGGGCTCGACCTGGCCCGCGCCGACTGGCCGGCGACGAGGGTGAGCGCGGGTCCGTACAGCTTCAAGTACCGCGTGACCGCCCCGCACAAGGGCACCTTCAAGGTGTACGTCACCAAGGCCGGCTACGACCCGGCACACCCACTGGCCTGGTCCGACCTGGACCTGGACCACCCGGTGGCGACGGCCACCGACCCGGTCGCCTCGGGCGGCTTCTACACCTTCTCCGGCACGCTTCCCGAGCGCTCCGGCAAGCAGCTCCTGTATGCGATCTGGCAGCGCTCGGACAGCCCGGAGGCGTTCTACTCCTGCTCGGACGTGAGCTTCGGCAGCGGTCACACCGGCGGCAGTGGTACGACGAGCAACTCGTCCCCGGCGCCGACCGCCTCCGCCCCCTCCGACCGCCAGATCGAGGCGGGTGCCGACAAGTCGACGGTCAAGCACTACGGTCACGGTGACGCCGACGCGAGGACCTCCGGGGATCCGACGGCCGCCGCCGCGGCCAACGGGCCCCAGGCGGCCGGGACGTCGGAGAACCTCGCCGAGACGGGCGCCGACGACAGCACCTCGTACCTCGCCGTCGGCGGCGCGGCCGCCCTGGCGCTCGGTGCGGCGGCGCTGTTCCTCTCGGTCTCCTCGGTCCGCCGCCGCGCGACCGGCGACGGCGGACGGCACGGCCGCTGACCGGGCCGAAGAGCGCGGGGCCTGTCCGGCGGCTCAGGTCGGACAGGCCCCGAGAGGTGCGTCAGCTCAGCGCCGACGCACAGGTGGTGGCGGAGGCGTGCGCCGGGTCGAGGGCGCCCGCCACCTCATGGAAGGCGATCCGGTCGGTCAGTCCGATCAGGGCGTGCTCGGAGAGGTCGAGTGCGCACAGGTTCTGCAGCAGCACGTTGTGCACGTCGGGACCGCTCAGGAACTGACTGCTGTACGGGGTGACCACCTCGTCGTACTTGGTGGCGATGACCGTGTAGTGGACGCCGGGAACGGTGTCGCCGCCGGCGTTGAGCTTGGTGAGGAACGCGGATCCGACGATCTGGTCGGCGAGCCCGGGGGTCGAGGCGGAGATCAGGTCCGCGGCGCCGGGGAAGTACGGCAGCAGCTTGGTGAAGCCGTCGAGGTCGGTGCCGTGGTTGTCGGGCGCGATGCCGACGAGGGCGTTCACCTTGGCGGCACCGCCGAGGAACTTCAGGTAGTAGCGGGGCATCATGCCGCCCTGCGAGTGGCCGACGAGGTCGACCTTGGCGGCACCGGTCGCGGCGAGCACCTTGTCGACGTAGGCGGACAGCTGCTCCGCCGACTTGTCGATGGGACCGAGGCCGTAGAAGACGGGGACGTTCTGCAGCTGGCCGTAGTCGAAGGAGAAGACGCAGTAGCCTCGGTCCTCCAGATACGGGGCGAGGGCCAGCCAGTTGTCGACGGAGTTGGCGAGGGTGCCGTGCACCAGGACGACGGGCCGGGGATGGGCGGCGGACGGCTTGCAGGAGTAGTCGTTCCAGCCGCTCGACGAGGTGGCGGCCGTGTCGGCGTGGGCGGCGGTGGCGGCGGGGACGGTGACGACCGCGGCGGTCATCAGCAGCGCGGTCAGGGGTCTGAGCACTCGTTTCCAGGGCAGCATCGTGTGATCTCCTTGCGGCTCAAGGGAGTTGCGATGGCCTTACGCCCTGTGATCCGGATCACGAAGGATGCTGTTCACTCGTCAAGTTACGGGCGGGTAGTGCAAGTGTGAAGTTACGCGTCAGTAAAAACTTCCAGTGATAACTGACTCGCCAGTAGCCGAGGCCGAACCCTCACCAGGCGGGCCGGATGGGCCCATAGGGCGCAATACGCCCCAACTGCCCACCCAACGCCCGCACTCCACCCTCACCGAGCACATCACTCCACCTCTGCACCACCTCCGCGGCAGCCTCCTCGGCAGCCCGCGTACAGGCCCACCCTCGCTCGGTCAGCACGATCAACTTGGCGCGGGCATCCACGGGATGCGGCCGACGCTCGGCGTAGCCCTTCCGCACGATCTCTTCGACGAGCTGGCTGGCGGCCTGCTTGGTGACCCCGAGATGGACCGCGAGGTCGGTGACCGTCGCGCCGTCCGGGGCGAGCCGCGTGAAGGCGAAGCCGTGCGCGGGACGCACCCCCTCGAAACCGCGGGCGAGGACACCCTCATTGATGCGATGCGTGAGCTCACCGGCGACGGCGAGCAGGGCGGCGGACAGGGCCATGGCCTCGGAGTTGTGCACGGAGGCATTGAAACACCCTTGACGGAATGGTCAAGCAGCTTGACTATGGTTCGAGATAGTCAAGCTGCTTGACCATATGGATCGGAGTCAGCCATGCCCGTCATCCGCACATCCGAAGCCGTCACCCATGAGATCCACGGCGCCCGCTTCGTCTCGTACGCCACCCCGCTCACCGGAAGCAAGGAACTCTGCGCCTGGCGCGGGGAGATCCCCGCCGGGACCAAGGCGCCGGTTCACACCGTCAGCCGCGAGGAGGTCTTCCATCTCCTCATCGGGGAGCTGCTGATCACCCTCGACGGCCGCACCGAACGCATCACCGCGGGCGACACGGTCATCGTCAACCCCGGCGCGACCCTCGGCGTCGAGAACCCCACCGATCAGACCGCCATCTCCTGGGTCACCACGTCCGTCGGCCTGGAGGCGGTGCTCGCCGACGGCACCCGGCTCACTCCTCCGTGGGCCAACTGATCTCTACGCTGCCAGCGCCCCCGGCCGCACCGCCCCGGGGCCGAACTTCGCCCGTACCCGGTCCGCGACCTCCTCGATGCGGCGGGCCTTCTCGTCCACCGGGTCGAAGGTGAGCTGGTAGGAGGCCTGTTCGGCGGGGCCGAGGGACTCGGCGCGGAGGGTGAGGGCGCGGACGCGGGCGCGCTGGAGGCCCAGGGCCTCGTACATGTCGTACGCCGTCCTGGTCAGGGCGGCCGAGTGCGCGGTGGGTTCCTTCAGGGTGCGGGTGCGGGTCGTCGCGGTGCGGTCGGCGTAGCGCGCGGTGAGGGTGAGTGTGCCGCAGACCTTGTCCAGGGCGCGCAGCCGGGCGCCCAGTTCCTCGGCGGCACAGAGCAGCGCGCGGCGGTGCCGGTCCGGGGACAACTCGTCGCGGGGGAAGGGGCGTTCGGCGGCCAGGGAGCGGGAGACGGCGTTCGGGACGACCCGGCCGCGGTCGACGCCGTTCGCCTTCTCGTGCAGTTCGCGGGCCGCCCTCGCGCCGATCAGACGCTGGAGCGTGGAGAGCGGTGCGGCAGCGACCCGGCCGAGCGTGTCCAGGCCGTACTCGCCCAGGGTGCGGGCGGTGGCCGCGCCGACGCCGGGGAGCGCGGTGACCGGGCGGTCCGCGAGGAACTCCGCGATGCCGTCCGGATCGCCGGGGGCCTCGCAGGTCAGCCCGGGCCCGGCCGCGCCCAGCGCCACTCGGGCCAGCATCGGGCCCGGCCCGGCGCCGATCACGCAGTCGACGCCGTACAGGGCGAGGGCGCGCACCCGGATCACCGCCGCCAGCTCGATGGCGCTGCGCCCGAAGTACCGCTCGGCACCCCGCAGATCCGCCAGCGCCGCGTCCGGAGGCAGCGCCTGAACGACCGGGGTGAACTCCTCCAGCAGTCCGAGCAGCCCCGGCAGCGCGGCCTCGGACTCCGGAGGCAGCTGGAAACGTACGCACACGATGGTCATCCCGCGCTCCCCGGGCTCTGGTGCCACAACTTCCGTACCTGTGAGGGCTCTTGGCCCGCCGGCCGCAGATCGGCCCACGGGTTCAGCTCGTATCCGGTGGGCAGCTGGATCCGCCGGCCGTGGGCCGAATCCCCGCCGCCCTCCGGCAGCGGCCGCGCCAGCCGTTTCGCCACCTCGTCGAGGCCTCCCTCGGCGCGCAGTTCGACCAGTTCGGCGAGGTTCCAGGCGGCGGCGCCCACCACGCTGAGGCTGCGCGGGCCGCGCCGCTGCACCACCCCGCGCACCAGCAGCAGCCAGGAGTGGAAGACGGTGTGCGCGCAGGCGTCGTGGGAGTCGTCGAAGAAGGCGAGGTCGACCAGGCCCGTGCCGTCGTCCAGGGTGGAGAAGATGACGCGCTTGCCGGAGCGGATCGGCGGGGTCTGTGTCGCCGCCTTGGCACCCGCCACGAGAACCGTCTCGCCGTGCCTGGTCTCGCGCAGCCGGCGCGCGGAGACCACGCCCAGCTCGTCGAGGAAGGCCCGGTGATCGTCCATCAGGTTGCGCGAGGCGTCCATCGACAGCACTCCCAGTTCGGCACTGAGCTTCTCCGCCTCCGACAGGTCCGGCAGCCCGGCCGGGGCCGTCTTCCGCCCGCCCGTCAGGGGGAGTTGGCCGCCGCCCGCGCCCCGGGCGCCCCGGTGCAGCTCGGTCAAGTGCAGCTGCAGATCACGCCGGTTGGCGCCGAAGGAGTCCAACGCGCCGACCTGGGCCAGCCTTTGGGCCAGCGGCCTGCTCGGCCGCGCCCGCTCCCAGAAGTCCAGCAGCGAGGCGTACGGCTGTCCCTCCGCGATCCGCGCCGCCTCGGCCTCGCTGATGCCGTACACGTCGGAGAGGGCCAGCCGCAGCCCCCAGACCTCGGGCCCCTTCGACTCCCTGGATTCAGACACCAGTTCGATACGGTGGGCGACCGCCGACTTGTTCACATCCAACGGCAGCACCGGCACCCCGCGCCGCCGCGCGTCCGCCAGCAGCAGCCGCTTCGGATACATCCCGGGGTCGTGCGTGAGCAGCCCCGCATAGAAGGCGGCCGGGTGGTGCGCCTTCAGCCACGCCGACTGGTACGTCGGCACGGCGAAGGCGACCGCGTGCGCCTTGCAGAAGCCGTAACTACCGAAGGCCTCGACGATCTCCCAGGTCCGCCGAATCGTTTCCGCGTCGTATCCGCCGGCCGCCGCGTGCTGGGCGAACCACACCTTGATCCGCCCCTGCGACTCCGGGTCCGACAGCCCGCGCCGCACCCGGTCCGCCTCGCCGCGTCCGCAGCCGGTCATGATGGCCACGATGTCGATGATCTGTTCGTGGAAGACGACGACCCCGTACGTCCCCTTCAGCGGTTCCTCCAGGTCCGGGTGCGGATAACGGATGGGCGCCCGCCCGTGCCGCGCCTCGATGAACGGCCGCACCATGTCGGCGGCGACCGGGCCGGGGCGGAAGAGGGAGATGTCGACGACGAGGTCGTGGAAGGTGGCGGGCTGCAGCCGCCCCACCAGGTCCCGCTGCCCCGGCGACTCGATCTGGAAGCAGCCCAGGGTCTCGGTGGAACGGATGAGCTGGTACGTCGCCGGGTCGCCGCCCTCCAGCGCGTCCAGGTCGATCCGCTCCCCCGTGGCCCGCTGCACCTCGGCGACCGCGTGCGCCATCGCCGACTGCATCCGCACCCCGAGCACATCGAGTTTGAGCAGTCCGAGGTCCTCGACGTCGTCCTTGTCGAACTGCGACATGGGGAAGCCCTCGCCGCTGGTCGGCATGACCGGCGTACGGCTCAACAAGGACGCGTCGGAGAGGAGCACTCCGCAGGGGTGCATGGCGACCCCGCGCGGCAGGGCGTCGAGGGCCTCGACCAGTTCCCAGAGCCGTCCGTAGCGCGCCCCTTCCCGCTGAAGCTCCCCGGCCAGCGCGCGCAGTTCGGGCAGTTCCTCCAGTGCCGCGCGGGCGTCGCGGGCGCGGATGTGCGGGAAGGACTTGGCGATGCGGTCGATGTCGGCCGGGTCCATGGACAGGGCCGCGCCGACGTCACGGATCGCGTGGCGGACGCGGTACGTCTCCGGCATCGAGACCGTGGCGACCCGCTCCTCGCCGAACCGGTCGATGATCGCGCGGTAGACCTCGAGGCGGCGTGCTGACTCCACGTCGATGTCGATGTCGGGGAGCACCACCCGCTCCTTGGACAGGAAGCGCTCCATCAGCAGTCCGTGCTCGACCGGGTCGGCGTTCGCGATGCCGAGGAGGTGGTTGACCAGGGAGCCCGCTCCGGAGCCACGGGCGGCCACCCGGATGCCCATCTTCCGTACGTCGTCCACCACTTGGGCGACGGTCAGGAAGTAGGAGGCGAAGCCGTGGTGGGCGATGATGTCCAGCTCCCGGTGCATCCGCTCCCAGTAGGCGCGCCTGTCGGAGTAGCCGTGCAGCACCATCCCGGCCGCCGCCCGCGAGGCCAGTGCCCGCTGGGCGGTGCGGCGGCCGGCGCCGACGAGGTGCGGCTCGGGGAAGTGGACGGCACCCATGCCGAGGTCGTCCTCGGGGTCGACCAGGCACTCGGCGGCCGTCGCCTGCGTCTGCTCCAGCAGGCGGTGGGCGGTGTCACGCCGGTAGCCCGCGGCCTCGACGATCCGCTCGGCGGTGTGCAGCATGCCGCCCGCGTCCTTGAGCCAGGCCTCGCCGGAGTCCAGTTCCTTCGTCGGGTCGACGGGGACCAGGCGGCGGGCCGCGTCCAGGACGTCGGCGACCGGTCCGAGGCCGGGGTCGGCGTAGCGGACGGCGTTGCTGAGCACCGGGCGGATGCGCTGCTCGGCGGCGAAGCCGACGGTGCGGGCGGCCAGGCGCAGGGAGCCGGGGCCGGTGCCCTTGCGGCCGTGCCAGACCGTCTCGAGGCGCAGGGCGTCGCCGTAGATCTCGCGCCAGGGGGCGAGCAGCCTGGCCGCGCGGTCGGGGCGGCCGGCGGCGAGGGCGCGGCCGACGTCGGAGGCGGGGCCGAGCAGGACGGTCAGGCCGTCGGCGTGGTTGTCCGTCCAGGGCAGCAGGGGCGGGCCGTCGGCGGAGTGCGCCGCGGTGACCAGGCGGCACAGGTCGGCCCAGCCGCGGGCGCCGTCCCGGGCGAGGAAGGTGACGCGGGGGGTGGACTCGTCGATGAAGGCACCGCCGCGTACGGGGGTGCGGCGCCTTTCTCGTCGTACGGGATCGTCCTCGCGCAGCCGGGCGGGGTGCTGCACCGCCAGTTCCGCGCCGAACAACGGTCGGACGCCCGCCCTGGCGCAGGCCTTGGCGAAGCGGACCGTGCCGGCGAGGGTGTCGCGGTCGGTGAGGGCGAGGGCGTCCATGCCCTGTTCGGAGGCGCGCTCCGCCAGCCGCTCCGGATGCGAGGCACCGTAGCGCAGGGAGAATCCGGAGGCGGTGTGCAGATGGGTGAAGCCAGGCATCCGCACCTCCCGCTGTCTGATCTGTCTCCGTTTTCGAACATCAGTTCCCGACTGCCACACCCCCACCATAGACCAAAAACCGAACGAGTGTGCGACAACCGTTCGGCCCTCCCCCACCTGCGGAAACGTCCGCCGCCCCGGCCGCGAGGGCATGGCACAGAGGAGCTTTCCCGCCGAGGCGAAGGACACGGTCACGCCGCACGCCGTGGGCGCCCTGCAGTCCGAAACTCCCAGGACTTCGACGGGCTGTCCTCCTTCTATGTGGTCTATGTGGTCGTGGGCTGGGGGCGCTGATCATCTTTGCGGTCGGGGCGGGGATCAGCGCCTTGCCGCTGCCGATGCCGCCGCCGGGCGCCGGGACCCGGGCGGAGCGGTCGATCGCGTACTTCAAGGGCGACGACACGACCGCCTCGCTGCTGGTGCTGTCGGCGTGGGCGGCGGCCGGGATCGCGGTCACGCTGCCGGCGGCGGTGCTGCGCGAGAAGCGCGGCGCAGTCGGGCCGCACCCCGAAGGGGCGCGGGGCTGCATCGACATGCGGCTCCGCCGCGGGAAGCGACCAGCCACAACGCGCCCGCAGACAATCAACTGCACACCCCGCGCGGGGAGCGACACGGCACGCGAAAGTCCCGCCCCTCTCGCGCAGGGGCGGGACTTCACACAACTTCGCGCAACCGGCGGAGCCGACGATCAGCCGATCGAGGCGCCCTCGGCCGACAGCGCCTCGGTGACCGGCTGGAAGAAGGTCTGGCCGCCGGAGGTGCAGTCGCCGCTGCCGCCGGAGGTGAGGCCGATCGCCGCGTCGCCGTCGAAGAGCGAGCCGCCGCTGTCGCCGGGCTCGGCGCAGACATCGGTCTGGATGAGACCGCTGACCGTGCCCTCCGAGTAGTTCACGGTGGCGTTCAGACCGGTGACCGTGCCGGTGTGCACCTGAGTGGTGGAACCGCTGCGGGTCACCTTCTCGCCGACCGTGGCCTCGGCGGCGTGGGTGATGGACTGCGAGGAGCCGTTGTAGAGGTCGACCGCGCTCGGGTGGTCCACGTCGGCGGTGTACTTGACCAGGCCGAAGTCATTGCCGGGGAACTGGGAGTCGGCGTTCTGGCCGATCTGGTTGCCGCTGGAGTCCGACCAGGTCTTGATGGCGCTGGTGCAGTGCCCGGCGGTGAGGAAGTACGGCTGACCGCCCTTGGTCACGTTGAAGCCGAGCGAGCAGCGTCCGCCCGAGCCGGAGATGGCGTCGCCGCCCGCGATGAAGGGCTTGAACTCCCCCTTCGAGCGCTTGAGTTCGGCCTTGGCGCCGAGCCCGCCGACGACCTTGGAGAGCTTGGCCCACTCGGCCTTGGAGACGGTCTTGTCGGCGGTGACGACGACCTTGTTGCTCACCGGGTCCGTCGACCACGAGGTGCCGGGGATGGTGGCGTCCTTGGTCAGCGTCGTACGGGCGGCGTCGAGTTCGGCGAGGGAGTTCTCGACGAGTCTCGCCTTGGCGCCGGCCGCCTCGACGGTCCTGGCGGCGGCCTGGTCGAGGACGTTCACGACGAGACTCCTGGCCTTCGCGTCGTAATACGTTCCCGCCGCGTCGGTGCCGAGGTTCTTTCCGAGGGTCGAGGCGAGCTTTCCGGCCGCCACGGCCGACAGGGTCTGGGGCGCGGAGGCCTTCGAGGGCTCGCTGGCGTTCGCAGTCTGGAAGGTGACTCCCGCGGCCACCAGTGCGGCTATGCCCGCACCTGCCACGGCGGCACGCCGCTTGGGTATGCGTCGGTGCTTCAACTCACGTCCTCCTGTGGGGGGTCGGTCCGGGAGGTTGTGGGGACCTCGCGAACCGGAAGGCGTTGAACAGCGCCTACTATCCCGAGGGCGGCAGGGAGCACACAAGGGCGTCTTCAGGACGCGCGTAGAACGCGGTGTGTGCGCCCCCGGCGTTTTTGACAGTCCACGGTCACGCCATGTCTTCGCTCTGCAAACACTACGAGCGAGTAGCCCGTGTGCGGTGCGTGAGGTCTAGTCCTGTCCGGAATTCGCCCCCTCGGGGCCGGGCTCCAAGGTCGGCACGGAAGGCGGCAGTTGCTCCTGCACCGGTTGCTGCTGCACCTGGACCGGCTGCTGCGGCACCTGCTGGGGCGCTCCTGCCGTCTGCTGCGCCTTCTCCAGGAACCTCAGCAGCTCCACCGGGAACGGCAGCACGAGCGTGGAGTTCTTCTCGGCGGCGACGGCCGTCACCGTCTGCAGCAGCCGCAGTTGCAGCGCGGCCGGGGTGTCCGCCATCTGCTGGGCGGCCTCGGCGAGCTTCTTCGACGCCTGGAGCTCGGCGTCGGCGTTGATGACCCGGGCCCGGCGCTCCCGGTCGGCCTCGGCCTGCCGGGCCATCGAACGCTTCATGGTCTCGGGCAGGGACACGTCCTTGATCTCGACACGGTCGATGGTGACGCCCCACTCCACGGCCGGGCTGTCGATCATCAACTCCAGCCCCTGGTTGAGTTTTTCCCGGTTGGAGAGCAAATCGTCCAGTTCGCTCTTGCCGATGATGGACCTGAGCGAGGTCTGCGCCATCTGCGCGACCGCGAACCGGTAGTCCTCGACCCGGACGACCGCCTCGGCCGGCCCGGTGACCTTGAAGTAGACGACGGCGTCCACCCGCACCGTGACGTTGTCCCGGGTGATGCCCTCCTGCGCGGGCACCGGCATCGTCACGACCTGCATATTGACCTTCTGGAGCCGGTCCACGAACGGCACGATCATCGTGAACCCAGGCCCGCGCACCTCGTCGCGGAGCCTGCCGAGCCGGAACACCACACCGCGTTCGTACTGCTTGACGACCCGCGCGGCCGCCATCACGTACACCACACCGGCGGACGCGAGGGTCGCTCCCGCCGCCACCAGCTCCTCGACCATGCCGGCCCCCCAGGGGACTGAGCCTGATTAGTCCTTCGAAGTCTGTGCTTCGAAGTCTGTGCTTCGAAATCCGCTCTTCGGAATGTGTACTTCGAAGGTAACTCCGTCACCCGAACAAGAGGGAGCCCCCGCACGCCAGTTGCGTACGGGGGCCGATCGCAGGAAAGTCAGCCGATGCTCACGCCGTAGTGGCTCAGCGCCGCGGTGACGGGCTGGAAGAAGGTCGTGCCGCCGGAGGTGCAGTCGCCGCTGCCGCCGGAGGTCAGACCGTACGCCACGGTACCGCCGTACAGCGGGCCGCCGCTGTCGCCGCCCTCGGCGCAGACCGTGGTCTGGATCAGGCCGTAGACGATGTCGCCGTTGCCGTAGTTGACGGTGGCGTTCAGGGCGGTGACCCGGCCGCTGTGCGTGCCGGTGGTGGAGCCGCGGCGGTAGACCGTCGTGCCGACGCTCGGGGTGGCCGCGCTGGAGATGGTCTGGCTGCCGACCGTGCTCGGGTGCGAGATCGACGAGTTGGTGTAGCGCACCAGCGCGTAGTCGCTGCCCGGGAACGTGTAACCGACGTTCGTGCCCAGCGTCGTGGTGTGGCTGGAGTTGGAGTACCAGGTGGAGGCGACCTGTCCGCAGTGGCCCGCGGTCAGGAAGTAGTAGGTGTTCCCGCTGTGCACGTTGAAGCCGAGGGAGCAGCGGTACTGGCCGCCGTAGATGGCGTCACCGCCGCTGATCAGCGGCTTGAACTGCCCGGAGGTGCGCTTGATGGTGAGGGCGCCGGCGTTGCTGCCGGCCTGCCGCTCGATCTTTGCGATCTCGGCCTTGGAGACCGTGCTGTCGACGGTGACGACGACACGGTGGTTCTTGCTGTCGACGGCCCAGGCGGTGCCCGGGACGTTCGCCTTGAGCACCGAGGCGTCGGCGCTCTTCAGCTGGGCCGTGCTGAAGGGGGTGGCGGTGGACGCGTTCGCGCTGGGGACCGCGATCGCTGCGGCGGCCACGAGACCGGTGGTGACGGCGATCAGCCGGGTCCGTCTCGCAATGCCGCTGCGGGGGGTGGTGCGCTTGATCCTCACGTTCGTTCCTCCCAAGGGGAAGTCGGGGGCCCGCGTGGGGTCGGGGCCCGTGAGGCGCAGCCAGGGCCGCGTTCGTCCGGATTCCGGACACGCCGTGCCCCTGACAAGCGCTTGCGGGGAGTATTCGGCCGAACGGCCGGTAGACGCAAGGGCGCCTTTCGGCCGTCAAGCCCTCAACGAACCGGTTCTCCGGCGGTGGGAGCGGGCAGAAGCCCAGCTCCCGGGGATGTCCGGAAGTCGCCCTTCCGGATGGCCTTCGACCCCGCGGCGCCCCAGGCCGGTCAGGCACCGAGGGATGGCACCGGGTCGGGCAACCCCAGATGTGACCGCAGTGTCGCGCCCTGGTACTCCGTACGGAACGCCCCGCGTTCCTGCAGCAGCGGCACCACGCGGTCCACGAACTCGTCGAGTCCGACCGCGGTGATCAGCGGCTGGAGGATGAAGCCGTCGGCGGCCTCCTTCTGCACATACGCGTCGAGTTCGGCGGCGACGGCCTCGGGCGTGCCGATGAAGGACTGCCGGCCGCCCGCCTCGATCACGGTCTGCCGGATGGACAGCCCCTTCTCCTTGGACAGCGCGCGCCACTTCTCTGCGACCGCGACGGTGTCGCCGCGCCGGGTCCGCCCCTGGGTGATCGTGGAGTCCGCCACCGGGTCGATCTCGGGGAGCGGGCCGTCGGGGTCGTACGCCGACAGGTCGACACCCCAGATCTGCTCCAGGGCGAGGATCGCGTTCTGCGGGGACACCTGCTGCCACCGGATCTCGGCGGCCCTCTCCTGAGCCTCGGCGGCGGTGTCGCCGAGGACGACGGTGACACCGGGCATGATCTTCAGGTCGCCCGGGGACCGGCCGTACTTCTTCAGGCGGCGCTTCACATCGGCGTAGAAGGAGCGCCCCGCCTCCAGCGTGCCGTGCCGAGTGCTGTGCCTTCCCGGGGGATAACCCCCGGACCCCCAGCCGGAAAAGACCGCGTCGGCCGTGGACGCGGCGAACTCCCGTCCCTCGGCCGAATCCCCGGCCTGGATGACGACGGGGTGCCCCTGCGGCGGGCGCGGGACGGTGAACTCGCCCGCGACGTCGAAGTGCCGCCCACGGTGCGCGAACGGCCGGGAGACGCCCTCGGGGGTCCAGGAGTCCCACAACTTCCTTGCCACGTCCACGAATTCGGTGGCCCGTGTGTACCGGTCCGCCGGGGCGAGGAAGCCGCCGCGACGGAAGTTCTCGCCGGTGAAGGCGTCGGAGGAGGTCACCACGTTCCAGGCCGCGCGGCCGCCGCTGAGGTGGTCCAGCGTGGCCAGCCGGCGGGCGAGTTCGTAGGGCTCGTTGAAGGTCGCGTTGACGGTGGCGGCGAGGCCGAGGTGTTCGGTGACGCCGGCCAGCGCGTTCAGCACGGTGAGCGACTCGGGCCGGCCCACCACGTCCAGGTCGTGGATACGGCCCTTGTGTTCACGCAGCCGCAGCCCCTCGGCCAGGAAGAAGAAGTCGAACAGGCCGCGCTCGGCGGTGCGGGCGAGGTGCTCGAAGGACGAGAAGTCGATCTGCGACTTCGACCGTGGATCGGCCCATACGGTGGTGTTGTTGACTCCGGGGAAGTGGGCCGCCAGGTGCATTCGTTTACGTCGTACGGTCATGACGCTCCCCCTGTCACGGCGTACCGGTTGGCGGGCCTGGCGAGACCCAGGTGCTCCCGGAGGGTGCTGCCCGGGTAGAAAGTGCGGAACAGGCCGCGGTGCTGGAGCAGCGCCACCGTGCCGTTGACGAGCCGCTCCAGGTCACGGCGTGGCTCGATGGGCGTGAGGTGGAAGCCGTCGACGATGCCGTCCGCGTGCCAGCCGGCGATCAGTTCGGCGAGGTCCACGGGGCCGCCCCGGTACAGCGGGCCCTGCACGGTCTGCCGGGGGCCGCCCCCGCCGTGGCCCGGCTCGGCCGCGTGCTCACCGTCGCCGAGGTCGACGAGGAGGCTCACGAGCACGCGCAGGGTGTCGGGGTTGCGGCCGAACTCGGCGGCCGACTGACGGAGTTGGTCCCGTACGGCGGCGGCCTGCGCGGGGCTCGCGGCGCGCACCAGGGCCACGTCGGCGTACTGGGCGGCGGTGCGCCGGGCGTGCCCCTCGGTGGCGTCGACCACGCGGACGGGGTGGCCCTGCGGGGGCCGCGGCACGATCGAGGGGCCCTTCACCGAGAAGCCGGTGCCGGTGAAGTCGACGTGGTGCAGCTTGTCCCGGTCGATGAAGCGGCCGGTCGCCAGGTCCCGTATCTCGGCGTCGTCCTCCCAGCTGTCCCAGAGCCTGGCGGCCACCTCGGCGACTTCACCGGCCTCGCGCCACAGCTCGTCGGCGGTCACGGCATGCCGGCGGCCGAAGAGGCGGGCCTCGCCCTCGGTGGTGGACACCTCGATCCGCCAGCCGGCCCGCCCGCGGCTGACCCAGTCGAGAGTGGCGACGGCGGCCTGGACATGGAAGGGCTCGGTGTGGGTGGTGGTGACGGTGGGGACCAGGCCGATGCGGGCGGTGGCGGGGGCGACCCGGGACAGGACGGCGAGCGCGTCGGGACCGGGGCGGGCGAAGGTGTCGTCCAGCGTGACGAAGTCCAGGCCGCCGCGCTCGGCGAGCCGCGCCAGTTCGATGTGGGAACCGGCGTCGAACACGGCCGGCTGGTCCAGGGCGGCGGCCAGGTGCAACAGCCCCCGGCCGTGCGATGAGGTCATGTGGGGGGAACCTTTCAGAGAACCTTGGAGAGAAACGCCCGGGTCCGCTCATGGCGGGGAGCGTCCAGCACGTCACCCGGCGGGCCCTGTTCGACGATCTTCCCGTCGGCCATGAACACCACGGTGTCGGCGACCTCGCGGGCGAAGCCGATCTCGTGCGTGACGACGATCATCGTGATGCCCTGATCGGCCAAGTCCCGTATGACATCGAGGACTTCGCCGACCAGCTCGGGGTCGAGCGCGGACGTCGGTTCGTCGAAGAGCAGCAGCTTGGGCTCCAGCGCCAGCGCCCGTGCGATGGCGACCCGCTGCTGCTGTCCGCCGGAGAGCTGCCGCGGGTAGGCGTCGGCCTTGTCCGCGAGACCCACCCGCTCCAGCAGCCGGCGCGCGCTCTCGAGGGCCTCCTTGCGCGGCCGTTTCAGCGCGGACACGGGCGCCTCGATGATGTTGTCCACCACGGTGAGGTGCGGGAACAGATGGAAGTTCTGGAAGACGAACCCGATCCGGGTGCGCTGCTTGAGCACCTCACGCTCGGGCAGTTCGTGCAGCTTGTCGCCGGAGCGCCGGTAGCCGACCAGCGTGCCGTCCACGCTGATCGCTCCGTGGTCCACCTTCTCCAGGTGGTTGATGGTGCGCAGCAGCGTCGACTTGCCGGAGCCGGACGGGCCGAGGACGACGGTGACCTCGCCGGTGCGCACCTCCAGATCGATGCCCTTGAGGACCTTGAGCGAGCCGAAGCTCTTGTGAACGGATCTGATGTCGACCATGACGCTCATCGGGGCACTTCCTTGGGAATGGGAGGGAGGCGGGTCATGCGGCCGCGCTGCCGTCCAGCTCGCGCAGGAACCGCAGCGCGGCCCGTGCGGTGGCGTCGTTCTGCCGGAAGGCGGGACCACCGGTGCGCGGCCGGGTGAAGGCGCCGGGCGTGCGTCCGTCGGTGTAGGGCCCGAGTGCGAACCTCCGGGGGTGCGGCCGCCCGGCCCCGTCGAGGAGCCGCCCGTCGGCGGGGTCCACCCGGAGCAGTCCGTCGGGGGTCTCGACGGCGCCGTCGGCGTGCAGTTCGCGCAGCAGGGTGTCGCGGGCGCGTCCGACGGTGGGCTCGGGCAGCCGCGCCTCGACCAGCGCCCGTGCCTCGACGAAGGCACCGGGAACGGTGGCGCTGGACGCCCGGAACACCCCGCCCTCGGCGCTGACGGTCATGTCGGCGCCGAGGAACTTCAGGACACCGGCACGGGACAGGGCCAGCAGCTGCCGCAGCCGCGGACCGGGCGGCCCGGAGGCCAGATAGCTGAAGAACCCGTGCCACCAGGGGCCGATACCACCGAGCCGGACCAGCTGACCGTAGACGGAGAGCAGCCCGAGGAACACGGCCAGATCCGGGCTGTAGTGCGGATCGTGACGTCTGCTCAGGTCATTTTCCACATAACCGCGCAGCCCCTCCTGGAACTCCTCGAAGGAGCCGTACCGCACCCCGTCCAGCGGGTGGTCGAGTGCGTCCAGGTCGAGCCGGTCGGCGGGGTCGGGGACGGCGGACGCCACGAGCGCCTCCCGCTCGGCCACGTCGGACGCGGCCGCGTACTTCTCCTCGAAGGCACTCCATTCGACGGCCGTCCGCTCCGGATGCACGGTGAACAGCCGGTGGTAGTGGGCGAACCCCAGCTCCTTCTCCACCAGCGGCCACACATCCCGCCGGAAGTCGAAGCCCTCGGGGCGCGCGAGCAGCGCCTCGACCTCGGGCGGCCCGAAGAACCGTGGCAGCGGCGGCCGTTCACCGCTCCAGTCGTAGCCGATCTTCGAGTGGTACGGCACTCCGCGCCGCGAACCGATGTACAGCACCGGCTCCCGCCCCGACGGCACATAGGTGTCGCCCTCGTACCGCCCGCCCCGCCCCTCGGTCAGCAGCACCATCAGGTCGACGAAGGCGAGCCCGAACCCGCGGACGAGAACGGGCTCACCGGCCTTCAGCGCGGACAGATCGCTGTCGGCGGTGAAGTCGGGTGGAAGGTGGACCAGCCCGTGCGCACGCGCATATTCCGCCAACTCGACCTGTTGCTCGTCGAGTTCGGCGTCGAGATGGCCGAGGGTCAGCACGACGAGGTCGGCCAGGAGCGGGCGCGGGCGGCCCTCCAGCCACACCTGCTGACGGCCCTCGCGCGGGCCGCTGACCCGCAGGGCCCGGCGGGGGTGGTGGTGGACGACGACGCCCGGGGGCAGGTCGGCCACGGCCTGTTCATGCACCCAGCGCAGATAGGCCCCCTGGAGCTGCCGGTCCGCGAAGGTACGGCCGTCGATGCCGGCCCACTCGTGCAGCGTGGGCCCCTCCCGCACCGGGCCCTCCATGGCCACCGTCTCGTCGGTGAACATGGTGACGTCCTCGGCGTGGGAGTTCATCCACAGCAGCGGCGACTGCGCGGCGCGCCAGATGCGTCCGGCGCCCGGCGGATGGGGGTCGACGAGATGGATGTCGAGGCCCGAACCGGCGTACAGCTCGGGCGCGTTGGCGGCGATCCGCTCGATGAGACCGGTCCCCCGCGGCCCGGCCCCGACGATCACCAGGGAGGGCCTCATCGCGCGCGCTCCGAACCGCGGGCGTAGTGCTTCTCCACGTAGTACTGCCCGACACCGAGCACCGAGGTGACGACGGTGTACCAGAGAGTGGCCACCATCAGCAGCGGAATGACCTGGTAGGTGCGGTGGTAGATCAGCTGCGCCGAGAAGAGCAGGTCGTTCACCGCGATGACACTGACGATGGAGGTGCCCTTGAGAGTGCCGATCAACATGTTCCCGGCGGGCGGCACGATGGAGCGCATCGCCTGCGGCAGCACGATCCGCCGCCGGCGCCGCCACCGGCTCAGCCCGAGCGCCTGCGCGGCCTCGATCTGCCCCCCGTCGACGGACAGGATGCCGCCGCGCACGACCTCGGCGGCGTAGGCGGCCTCGTGCAGCGTGAGTCCGACGACGGCGACCTCGACGGGCCCGAGCAGATTGACGGTCTTGACCCCGAACAACTCGGGATACAGGGCCCCGATGTTGAACCACAACAACAGCTGCACCAGGATCGGAATCGACCGGAAGAGCCAGACGTAACCCCAACTCACCGCTCGTAGCACGGGGTTGGCGGACAGCCGGAACGCGGCGAGCAGCGTGCCCAGCGCAAAGCCGAGCACCATCACGACCGCGGTCAGCCACAGGGTGAGCCACAGCCCGCGCAGCACCGAGTCCGAGGTGAAGTACTCGGCGACGACGTCCCACTGGAACGCCTTGTTGCGCAGTACGGAGTTGACGGCGAGAGCGAGCAGGGCGAGCACGAGGACGGCTGCGGTCCACTGCCCGAACCGCCGCTGCGGAACGATACGCAGGGCAGCGGCCTGCTCGGGTATGTCCGGTGCCGCAGGGACTTTGGCGAGAGTGTCGGAAGACATGCGAAGGCTCCGTGACGCGTTGGTCGAACACGGTGGATGCCTTCACACGGGCGCGCCGGGCCGGGCACGGCGACAGCGCGATACGGCCGAGCCCCTCAGCAGGGCCGTCCATCGACTCTACGGGGCCGTTTCCCCTCACTGTCAAGGCTGTCCGGCATGTGAGCGGCACGTCTCAAGTCAGTTGACGCAGAACCGGATGCCTGTTCCACTTGGCCCATGCATCCACAGCAGTGGCTGGTCACGCGCTCCCACATCGACTTCGGTCGAGTGTGGTCCTGTTCCTGTTGAGCCGACCCCACTGCGCGCCCTGACCGGGCGTTCTCAGCGTTCTCCCTCTTCGCCTTCACACGCGCACGCCCCCCTCCCCTCGCGCTCTTCTCACTCCTTTCTGCTTCCAGGAGACCGCACCCGATGCGCACGTTCACGCGTACCCGTAGAACCCTCTTTGCACCTTTCGCCCTGATGACGTCGGCCACTGTGCTGCTCACTGCCTGCGGCTCCGGTCCGGACGGCTCGGCCGGCACCGAGGGCACCTCGGCGAAGGCCGACAAGGTCCCCACGACGGACGTGGTCTCCGCCGTCCACAAGGACGAGGCGTCGGCAAAGCTCCTGCCGTGGGGAACGACAAGCCTCACCGTCGCGTTCAGCGTCGGCGGCACCCCGCCCGGCACCACCTACCTGGACGACGGCAAAACCCTGACCGGCCAGGACGTCGACTTCGCCGACGCGGTCGCCAAGGTGCTCGGCATCAGGCTCAAGTCCGAACAGGCCGGCTTCGAGGCGATCCTGCCTGCCCTCGACAGCGGCAAGTACGACTTCGGCGCGAGCAACTTCGGTGTCACGGACGAGCGCCGCAAGACCATCGACTTCGTCACCTACATCAACGACGGCCAGGGCTTCGCCACCCGCAAGGACAGCAAGCTCTCCAAGGTCACGGACCTGAAGCAGCTGTGCGGCCTGAACGTGGCGACCGGCGCCGGCACCACCTTCGAGGCGACGCTGGAGGAGAACAAGAAGCTCTGCACGGCCGCCGGCAAGAAGCCGTACAACGTGCAGACCTACAGCGAGACCGGCGCCATCTGGTCCTCCCTCCAGCAGGGCCGCAGCGACGTGGTGATGTCCACCATCAACGGCCTCCGCTACGCGGTGGCCCAGCAACAGGGCGTGAAGTTCCTCAACGAGTACCACCGCCTGGACGTCGGCTTCGCCTTCAAGAAGGGCACGAGCCTGGCGCCGGCTTTCCAGTCGGCAGTGAACAAGCTGATAGCAGACGGCACGTACGAGAAGATCCTGAAGAAGTGGGGCACGACGGGCTCGGCGATCACGAAGTCCGAAATTTCACCCCCGGAGCTGAAGAACTGACGCCGTCCCCCGCGCCCTGGTTTCAAGGGGCGCGGGGCTGCGTCGACTTGCGGCTCCGCCGCGTGGGCGCGACCAGCCACAGACAACCCGCACTCGCTAACGCACCATCGCCACCCGCCTCTTGGGCGCAGCCCGAACCCCGATCACCCGATCCATCAACGCCCCCAGAACATCCCGCACCGAGGAACGATCCCGCGCATCGCACTCCAGCACCGGCACATCGGCCCCCAGGCCGAGTGCTTCCCGCACCTCCTCCAGTTCGAAGCGCTCCGCCCCGTCGAACCGATTCACCGCGAGGACGAACGGCTCCCCCTGCGACTCGAAGTAGTCGACGGCCGGAAAACACTCCTCGATGCGCCGGGTGTCCGCGAGGACGACCGTCCCCAGCGCCCCCTCCACCAGGTCGTCCCACAGGAACGAGAACCGGTCCTGCCCGGGCGTCCCGAACAGATAGAGCGCGATCGTCGGATCAAGAGTGATCCGCCCGAAATCCAGCGCCACGGTCGTGGTCGTCTTCGACTCGACCCCGTCGAGCGAATCGACCCCCACGGAAACCTGCGTCATCGCGGCCTCCGTGTCCAGGGGTTCGATCTCCGAAATCGCCCCGATGAACGTGGTCTTGCCGACGCCGAGTCCGCCGCTCACCACGATCTTCACGGCGAGCGGCACGATCCTGTCAGAGCGCCCGGACATGGTCCCTGATCCTTTCGAGCATCTGGAGCGGCAGCTCCTCGGGTTCCCGGCAGTCGAGCCGGCCGGCGACGACGAGATCGGACACGAGCACCTTGGCGACGCCCAGCGGGATGCCGACCCGCGACGCCACCTCGGCGACCGTCGTCGGCTGCTCGCACACCGCGACGATGTGCCGCCGCTCGAACGTCAGCGACTCGTCGGGCTCGCCGACGGCGACGACCAGCGTCTCCAGCCGCAGGTCGGCCTGGAGCGGCTCGGCCCGGCCGCCGGTGATGATGAACGGCCGGACGAACGTCGCGTCCTCAACGGGCTCTACGTCCATGGGCTCTTCGCCGTTCACCGCGGCAACGCCTGCCGCAGATCGGCGATGAGGGCCGGCGTGAGCAGATCGCCCGCCCGTTCCGCGAGGACCGCCATCTCGTAGCCGACGAGTCCCAGTTCACCGCTGCTGTCGGCCAGCACACCCAGACAACTGCCGTCGCGGATCGCGGAGACGAGCAGGAAGCCCCGCCCCATCTCGATCATGATGAGCTTGACCCCGTCGAAGCCGTACCGCTTGGAGGCGCTGCGCGCCAGGCTGCTGAGCCCCGAGACGATCGCGGAGAGATGGTCGGCCTCGGTCCGCCCGAGCCCGTCGGACACGGCGATCAGCAGCCCGTCGGAGGACACGGCGACCGCGTCCCGTACCCCGTCGGTGCTCTTGACGAAGTTGGCGAGCAGCCAGTTGAAGGTCTGCGAGTCCTTGTGGGCGTCGACGGCGGTCACTTGGCGTCACTCTCTTTCTGTTCGGCGCCCTTGTGGTCGTCCTTGTCGCTCTCCTTCGCCTTCTCCTTCTCCGCGCTGATCCCGCCCCGCATATGGGCGCTGCGCAGGGTGGAGAGCATCCCGGAGATCTCCTCGGGGCTGCGGTCGGGCGTGGGCTCGGCGGGGGCCGGGCGCTCGGGGCGGTCGGTCTCGCTGACGGCGTCGGAGATCGCGCTGCGCTGCGGACGCTTGACGAGCCCGTTGCGGGTCCGCGCGGCGGAGGTGCCCTTGCCGCCCGCGGCCTTGCCACCGGCGTTCTCGGCGGGTTTCGCCTCTGCCGGAACCGTCACCAGCTCCCCGGGGGGAACGTCCACGTCCTTCTCCTTCCGGGGAGCGGGAAGCACCGGCTTGTCGGCGGCCTTGCCCTGCGGAGCCTCCGTGAGCAGCTGCAACGGAATCAGCACCCGGGCGACCACTCCGGCCGCCGGCGCCTCGCCGAGCCGTACCTCGATCCCGCACTTGCGGGCGAGGGCGCCGACCACGAAGTGGCCGAGGAACCGGGTGGGTTCGGCCATGAAGCTGGCCGTGCCGGACAGCCGTACGTTCGCCTCGGCGAGCGCCTGGGTGTCCATGCCGAGGCCGTTGTCGACGATCGCGACGAGATAGCCGGCGCTGGTGCGCCGCCCCTCGATCTCCACGGCGGAGTCCGGCGGCGAGTAGCTCAGTGCGTTCTCGACCAGCTCGGCGAGCAGATGGGCGACTTCGGCGACTACCGCGCCGCTGATGTGCGCGGGTTCGATCCGGCGCAGGGTGACGCGGCGGTACTCCTCGACCTCGGCGAGCGAGGCGCGCAGCACGTCGGTGACGGCCAGCGGGGTGGCCCAGGGGCGGGGGCTGGACTCTCCGGCGAGCACGAGGAGGCTTTCGGCGTTGCGGCGCATCCGGGTGGCGAGGTGGTCCAGCTCGAAGAGGTTGGCGAGGGTGGCCGGGTCGGCGTCCTCGTGCTCCAGCTTGTTGATGAAGCTGATCTGGCGGCGCACCAGGTTCTGGTTGCGTCGGCCGAGGCTGACCAGCGAGTCGGTCGCGTTGCGGCGCAGCACGGCCTGTTCGGTGGCGAGGTCGAAGGCGGCGCGCTGGACGCGGTCGAAGGCTTCGGCGACCTCCCGGACCTCGGCGCCCGCCCTGCGGCTCACCGCGAGCGGAGCAGGTGGCTCGGGGCTCTCCCCGGAGTCCGCGTCCTGTACGGCGGCGACGGCGCGCGGCAGTCGCTCGCCCGCCACCTCGCGTGCCTGCTGGGCAAGTTCGGCGAGCGGCGCGGACACGGACCGTACGCAGTCGAGGGCGAGCGCGCCGAGTGCGGCGACGGTGCCGAGCGCGAGCAGCACGAACAGCAGCAGGTCGCGCTGGGCGGTGCTCTCCAGGGCGGCGGCGCGGTGCTCGACGTCGGCGCCGAGGGAGATCTGCACCGCCCGTAGCCCGTTGATGGTCGAGGTCATGGTGTTCCACCAGTCCATGGGCGGGATGCTGGAGGAACTCAGCTTCGAGCCGCCGTGCACGGCGACGCTCTCGTAGGCCAGCATGCGCTCCGCGTCCGGAGTGGTCATGGCCTCGTTGAGGCGCTGTTCCTGGTCGGCGGTCGCCGAGCGCGGGAAGGCGGCGAGCGCGGCCTGGCGACCGGCCCGGATCTGCATGAAGCGGCTGTAGTCGTCACCGCGGAAGCGGCCGCCGGAGGCGCGCACCGAGCCGAGCACGATGGCACGTTCCTCGCCGGTGAACTCCTTGGCGTTGCCGAGGACCTGGAGCGCCTGGTAAGCGTCGCGCAGGGTGGCGTCGCGCACCGCGTCGAGGCCGAGGTCGAGCCGGTCGAGGACGGTGATCGTGGTGGTGAAGTAGTTGAAGGTGTCCTTCACGACGCCGGTCCCGTCGTCGGCGTCCCTGCGGATGCCGGCGAGGCCGTCGAGCCGTCCGAGGGACTCGCGCACGGAGTCGGCGGCCGCGTCATCGCGCCCCTTCAGCGCCTTGCCGAGCGCTGCGCGGGCGGTGTCGGTGGCCCTCCGCTGGGCGGGCAGTTTGGCCTTGAACTGCCCGACTCCGCCCACGTATCCGGTGGTGAGTCCGCGCTCCTTCTGCAGCTCGTGGACCAGGCCCTGGAGGGTGATCTCCAGCCGTGCATTCTTGTCGGTGGCCGATGCGTTGCGGTAGGCGGAGATCTGCTCGGCGGCCGCGACGCCGAGCAGCGTCAGCAGGACCGCGAGGGCGAGGATCAGGATCCGCAGCAGCCTGGTACGAATGGTGGTGGTCGCTTTTGCTGTGACGTCCACTGAAGTGCCTTATGTGGGTGGCGAGTTGAGGCAGGGACAGAAATGGTTCTGCTTCCGCCCAACGACCTCACGGGGCACCGGTCACCAGATCATCTTCTTCTTTTACGTTGCGGACACAGGATCTTCGGGAAGCGCCAGGTGGCCGCTTGGCGCGGCGCATTCCGTATACGACACCTGCGGTACCGGATCAGCAGTCGCAGCCGCAGTCGCAGCAGTCGCACCCGTCACAGCAGTCGCCGCAGCCATTGCAGCCATTGCAGTTGTCACAGCAATCGCAGCAGTCGTCGCAGTCGCACAGGCCCTCCTTGCGCTCACGGCTCCACGGGTCCTCGTACTCGCCGCAGCACAGCTGGCACGTGCAGGCCATCCCGGCCCACACCGCACAGCCCGCGAGCAGCCCACGCCGTTCACGCCGCGGGGGCGGCGGCGACCCGTGCGCGCAGGAGGCCGCACCGAAGGCGCGGTCGACGGAGGTGCGCAGTTCGTGCACGAGCAGCCGGTGGGCGAGCCCGCTGTCCGCGCTGTGCTTTTCCGGGGAGACCCCGGACCCCCAGGCCACCTCCCGCAGCGCGAGCCGGATCCCGTGCAGGGCGTCGTCGGCGAGCCGCCGGGCCTCGGCGAGCGAGGTTCCGGTGGCGGTGAGCGGGTTCCAGGCACCCGACGCGGCGTCAGCTTCCCTGTCCTCCACAGCGTCCAGGAGATGCGCGAGCCGCCCGAACAGCCGCCCGGCCTCGGCGAGGGGCTCGGCGTTGCCCGGCCGTCCGGCCAGGACCGCGGTGTGCGCGAAGGCCGCGGCGGTCGCCGTCTCGGTCGGTTCGGTGACCGTCAGAACCGGCGTCCCCGGCCCGGCGAGCGCCTCGATGCCGGTCTGCCGGTCCACGGCGTCCACCAGCACCGCGGTGTCGAACCCGACGGCGGATCCGGTACGGGCCCCCGCCGCGTCCCAGTTCGAGGCGACCCGGCGCGCGGCGAGCGCGACCGGTTTCCGCGCCAGCAGCCCGTCCCCGTCGGCGAGGTGGTCCCGGACCTTCGCCGAGGCGAGCACCAGCGACACCGCGGCCGCGAGCCGCGCCCCTTCCCCCTGCGCGACGGCTGCGGTACGCATCCCGCGCAGCGGACAAGGCCCCGCCGTACGCCGCAATCCGGCAGCCCGTTCGGCCTGAGCCTCCGTCAGAACGGATATGAGCAGCCCGTCGTAGTTGGTCACGACTCGTGCGAACTGACCGTGATCCTTGCGCAGCGCGAGACACAGTCCGCACAAATGGGCAACCCATTGGGACTTGAGATTCTCACCGAGCCGATGCCGACAAGGCCTGACGATTCCGAACACGACGATCCCCCCGTGGCGCGTGTGACTTCCGGTGCTGGTGCTGCTTCTGATACGGCGTTGAGCTGCCGCATCGTACCGACCACTGCGTTCACCCGTACGCAGTGCCCGTCACCCGTACGCCGTGAAGAATCATATTTCACTCACAGTCAGCATCTGTGTACAGCACGACCCTTGGGAAACGCGGGCTCTCGACGGATTCGCTCTGCACCAGTACCGTCACAAACCCCCCGCGCGGCGTCTATCCACTTGGCGCGCCAACCGCATCATGGATGACCATAGGGATGCGGAAAGCAAGAAGGACCGCTGTGAGAGGAGGCGTCCATGGGATCGGTACGCAAGGCGAGTGCCTGGCTTGGCCTCGTTGACGACAACGATGACGAGCGTTACTACGACGACGACTACTCCGAAGGGACCGAGCAGCCCGGGGATGCCTGGGTCACCGACCCGCGGGTCAAGGTGGCCTCGGACACCGCCGAGGAAAAGGGCCGCCGTATCGGCACGGTGACCCCGGACAGCTTCCGGGACGCCCGCGCCATCGGCGAGCTGTTCCGTGAGGGTGTCCCGGTGATCGTGAACCTCACCGCCATGGAGGCGTCCGACGCCAAGCGCGTCGTCGACTTCGCGGCGGG
Source organism: Streptomyces longisporus (assembly GCF_039532765.1). Taxonomy (NCBI): domain Bacteria; kingdom Bacillati; phylum Actinomycetota; class Actinomycetes; order Kitasatosporales; family Streptomycetaceae; genus Streptomyces; species Streptomyces longisporus. The sequence continues at coordinate 64,568 of NZ_BAAASG010000015.1, read as the reverse complement.
GCTCATCTTCGGTCTGCGCGGTTCGATCGACCGTGTCTCCAACCGCGTTTTCCTGCTCACCCCCGCCGACACGGAAATCATCAGCGGGGAGCCGGCCTCGCACCGTTCGGACGGTTTCTTCAACCAGAGCTGAGGCAGGGCCGCTCACCGGCCCTGCCCCCGCGCAGGGTTCACCGGAAGGCGTCGAGTCCGGTGAGCGCCTTGCCCAGTACGAGCTGGTGCATCTCGACGGTGCCTTCGTAGGTCAGCACCGACTCGAGGTTGGTGGCGTGCCGCATGACGGGGTATTCGAGCGAGATCCCGTTGGCGCCGAGGATCGTCCGTGAGGTGCGGCAGATCTCGATGGCCTCGCGTACGTTGTTGAGCTTGCCGAAGCTGACCTGCTCGGGACGCAGGCGGCCGGCATCCATGCGCCGCCCCAGATGGTGGGCGAGCAGAATCCCCTTGTGCAGTTCGACCGCCATGTCGGCGAGTTTGGCCTGGGTGAGCTGGAATCCCCCGATGGGCCGCCCGAACTGCTCCCGCGACTTCGCATAGTCGACGGCGGCCTCGAAACAGCTGCGGGCCGCGCCCATGGCGCCCCAGACGATCCCGTAGCGGGCGTGCGAGAGACAGCTGAGCGGTCCCTTGAGGCCGACGACCTCCGGCAGTACGGCATCGGCGGGCAGCCGTACGTCGTCGAGGACGAGTTCGCTGGTGACGCTGGCCCGCAAGGACCACTTGTGCTTGATCTCCGGCGCGGAGAACCCGGCGCTGTCGGTGGGCACGACGAAGCCACGGATCCCGTCCTCGGTCCGGGCCCAGACCACGGCGACGGCCGCCACGGATCCATTGGTGATCCACATCTTCCGCCCGTTGAGGACCCAGTCGCCGCCGTCCCGCTTGGCGTGCGTGCGCATCGAGGCGGGGTCGGACCCGTGATCGGGCTCGGTCAGCCCGAAGCACCCGATGGCCTCACCGGCGGCCATGCGGGGCAGCCACTGCTGCTTCTGCTCCTCGCTGCCGAACCGGTGGATGGCGTACATCGCAAGGGACCCCTGCACGGAGACCAGCGACCGGATCCCGGAGTCGGCGGCCTCCAGCTCCAGACAGGCCAGCCCGTACTGCACGGCACTGGCCCCCGCACACCCGTACCCGCTGAGCGACATACCGAGGGCCCCGATCCCACCGAGCTCCTTGGCGAGCTCGCGGATACCGGGCAGCTCCCCCTTCTCGTACCACTCGGCGACATACGGCAGCACCCGGTCGGCGGCCCAAGCCCGCACGGTGTCCCGGACGGCGAGGTCCTCGGGTTCCAGCAGGTCGTCGATGCCGAGGGGATCGGCCGGGTCAAAGGGGGGCAGTTTCGAGGACGCAGACATGGAACCCTCCGGCACGACGAAAAACTAGCACCGCTAGTTACGGCTTTGAGGCCGACGTTACGGTGCAGTGTCGTCCACGTCCAGTACAGCGCGCCCCATAGGGGCGCAGGGCTGTGTCGATATGCGGCTCCGCCGCGTGGACGCGACCAGCCACAATGGCGCCGCAGACAACCACTCAGGCCGAGACCCGGGAATCCGCGACTTCCCGAGGCGCAGGCAGCTCCACAGGCGCCGCAGGCTGCTCGCAGTGCATGACCCGCGGCAACCGCAACGCCATCACCGCCCCCAGCAACAACAGTGCAGCGCTGACCAGCAGCGTCACATGCAGCCCGTGCACGAACGAGTCCCGCGCGGCCCGCCGCAGGGCAACCCCCACACCCCCACCCAGCTGCGCGGCAACCTGATACGCCTCGCCCAGCGAATGCGACGCAGCGGCCGAGGCCGACGAAGGAACCCCCGGGACGGACGCCAGTCCGGGCGTGTACGCGGCGTTCATCACGCTCCCGAGGAGCGCGATACCGATTCCCGCCCCCAGCTGGTACGAGGTCTCGCCGATCGCCGCAGCGCCGCCGGCCTGCTCCGGCGGGGCCTCGCTCAGCATCGGCTCGTACGCCCCGAAGAGCGTGGTCTCCAGGCCGAAGCCGAGCAGCATGAACGCGGCCACCATCAGCCCCGCGTTGTCGGACCCGCCCATCACGGTCAGCAGCACCACGGCCCCGGCGGTCAGGCAGAACCCGAGGCTCACCATCCGACGCGGGCCGAAGCGCCGCAGCATCCGTGCGCCCGCAAGCCCCGCCGCCATCGCCGCGAACGTCAGCGGCAGCAGCCGAAGCCCCGTCTCCAGCGGCGACAGCCCCAGCACCAGCTGCAGATACTGCGCCGCGATCAGTTCGAGACCGACCAGCGCGAGCATCGCCAGCACGATGCAGCCCACGGCGGTGCTGAAGGCGGGCCGCGCGAACATCCCGAGGTCCACCAGCGGATGCGTACGGCGCCGCTGCCGCCGTACGAAAATCAGCAGCAGGAAGGCGCCCACGACGAGCGGCGCCACGGTGAACGGACCCAGCTCGCCGCCACCCAGCCGCTTGACACCCAGCACCACGCCGAACAGCCCGGCGGCCGCCATCAGTGCGCCCACCACGTCCCAGGGACCGTCACCGGCGCCCCGTGACTCGGGCAGCAGCAGCCGGCCCACCGGCAGGCTGACCAGCATCAGCGGGATGTTGACGAGGAAGACGGAACCCCACCAGAAGTGCTCCAGCAGAAAGCCGCCGAGGAGCGGCCCGACCGCCGCACCGACCGCGGCGACCGCGCTCCAGACACCGATCGCGAGGGCCCTCTCACGCCGGTCGGGGAAGACCTGGCGGAGGATCGAGAGCGTCGCGGGCATGATCATCGCGCCGCCGACGCCGAGCAGCGCCCGCGCGAGGATCAGCACCTGCGGGTCGTGGGCGAGGGCCGCGAGGCCGGAGGCGAGGCCGAAGAGGCCGTAGCCGAGCAGCAGGATCCTTCTGCGGCCCACCCGGTCGCCGAGCGTGCCGAAGAGGATCAGCAGCGAGGCGCAGACGAGGGGGTAGACGTCGACGATCCAGAGCAGTTCTATCGCGCCGGGCCTGAGGTCCTCGGTGACGGCGGGGACGGCCACGTGCAGCACGGTCGCGTCGACCGCGACCAACAGCAGGCTCACGCAGAGGACGACGAGCACGACCCAGCGGTTGGCACCGGCCCCGGCCGCCCGACGGCGCAGCGCAGCGGCGGCCGTGGTCGTCCCGGACATGTACGTACCTCCCAGATGTTCCCTCGCGGTCGGCGGGCACACGGGGCGGGGACTCCCCGTGATCTCGGCCGGAGAGGAGCGGTGGTCTCCGGCCCGCGCAACGAAGGCGAGTGACACGTCAGCGTACGCGAGTTCGTGCGCAGGTCACGTGGCGGACCTCTCAGACTTCGCACAGACCGGTGTGGCGTACGCCACTCCCCCCTCCTTCCGGGTCACGCCCCGCCGGGCCTTCCGGTTCCGTCGGCCGTCGATAATCGAGCCCGTGACCGACCTTGCGACACGCGTGGCGCCGCCGCGCGAGACGGCCCTGCGCCGTGCGGCCCCTGCCCTCCTCGGGTACCTGGCCGTGCGCGCCCTGGGCCTGCTCGTGCTGGCCCTGTGGAGCGCCGCGCGCGGCAAGAGCGCGTACACGCTGCTGACGGCCCGCTGGGACGCGCTCTGGTACACGAGGGTCGCCGAGCTCGGTTACGGCTACGAGGTACGGCTGCCCAATGGCGACGTGCACTCGAATCTGGCCTTCTTCCCGCTGCTGCCCTGGCTGGAGCGGGGCCTCGCGGCAGTGAGCCCGCTGTCGTACGCCGACGCCGGTTTCGTCGTCAGCCTGCTCGCCTCGCTCGCGGCGGCCTGGGGGATCTTCGCGGTCGCGGAGCATGTGTACGGCCGCCGGGCCGGGGTGTGCGCGGTGCTGCTGTGGGCGGTGCTGCCCGTCGGGATCGTGCAGTCGATGGCGTACAGCGAGTCGCTGTTCACGTCGCTCGCCGCCTGGTCGCTGTACGCGGTCCTGACCGGCCGCTGGCCGGCGGCGGGCGTGCTGGCCGCGCTGGCGGGGCTGACCCGGCCGGTCGGGCTCGCCGTCGTCGCGGCGGTGTGGGCGGCCGGGCTGGTCTCGTTCGTGCGAGAGCGGAGCGCGGCGGACGCGCGCGCGGGTGAGTGCACCCCCGCGCCGCCTGTGGACGGTTCCACGCAGCGCGTCCGGTCATCGGACGGCGCCCCGGACGAACCGCGCGCCCCCGCGGCCGCAGGACGCGCCCTGGCCATGCTCCTGGCCCCGCTGGGCGCCGCCGGCTACGTCCTGTGGGTCGGCCACCGCACCGGCAGGGGCCCGCTGGGCTATCTGGACGTCCAGGCCGGCTGGCGCAACGGCTTCGACGGCGGCCTGGCCTTCGCCCGCTTCGTCGCCGAAAAGTTCACGTCGTTCCCGTCGGCTCTCGCGGCCGTCGCGATCGTCCTCGGGGTCGGCCTCGTGGTGCGGCTGTACGTCGTCTGCGTACGGCAGCGCCAGCCGCTTCCGCTGCTGGTCTACGCGGGTGTGGTCACCGCGCTCGCCCTGTGCGCGTCGAGCTACTTCGGCTCGAAACCGCGCCTGCTGCTGCCCGCCTTCCCGCTGCTGCTGCCCCTTGCCCTGCCCCTGTCCCGGCTGCGTACGTCCAGGTCGGTGCTGGTGGTGGGCGGTGTCGCGGTGGCATCGGCCGTGTACGGAGCGTTCTGGCTGAACGGCTCCGGTCCTCCATGATCGACTGGCGGGGCCGGTGAGCGTCCGGGTAAATCGGCCCCAGCATTCGGTGAACGAATTCATAAGTCCCATAAAACGGGTTCGCGGAATGATCAAAGGAATTGAAGGGGGCAGCCGCCCGACTTTGCGGATTCCTTGGAAATAAACCCGCCGCTGAGAGGAATCCCACATCACATCGTCATCACAAAGCAGCTGAAGAGACGGAGAACTTACCTCACTCGCTGTAACGTCGATTGGGTGCGTACCGAACGAAACCTCACCCGTCTGGACCGGGTGTTCGCCAGACTGGACCGGGAGCCGGAACGACCGGCCAACCTCGATGTGCCGAGGATGAGCCGGCACCGGGTCGCGTTGCTGACCGGGACCCTGGCCTTCTACCTGGCGATCGTGTATCTCGTCGTGACCACGTCGTGGCTGGTCCGCTTCGACTGGCAGGTCATGTTCTTCCGGCCGTACCAGCAGTGGCAGGGCATCCACTGGTTCGTCGACTACTACGTCGTGCTCGGCCAGCGCGGCCCGACCGCGGTGATGGTCGCGGCCTGGCTGGGCTGGCGCTCCTGGCGCCAGCACACCCTGCGCCCGCTGCTGACCCTGGGCGCCTCGCTGCTGCTGCTGAACATCACCGTGGGCGCCGCCAAGCTCGGCATGGGCCGCCTCGGACCGCACTACGCGACCACGATCGGCTCGAACGAGATGGGCCTGGGCGGCGATATATTCCCCAGCGGCCACACCGCCAACGCCGTGGTGACCTGGGGCATCCTGGCCTATCTCGCCTCCACCCCGAGAGCCCGCCGCTGGCTGTCCGCCCTCTCCGCGCTGACGGCCCTGGGCGTGGGCCTGGCCACCGTCTACCTCGGTACGCACTGGCTGAGCGACGTGCTCCTCGGCTGGGCCGCCGGCCTGCTGATCCTGCTGGCCCTGCCGTGGTGCGAGCCGGGGATCGCCAAGGCCGAGGTCGCCCTCTTCGACCTGCGCGACCGTTGGCGCGCCCGCAAGGGCGCCACCGCACCGGCGGCCCCCGTGGGCGCTCCGGTGCCGCTCAGGCCGCGTACGGCCGCACAGGACGAGGCCGCCGCACGCGAGACGGTCGGCTCCGGGGCCCGCTCGGGCCGGGCGCCCGTCTATCTGGCCCCGGGCCCTCACACGGCCCGCTCGGAGCGCACACCGGTCACCCCGGCGGGCAGCCGCCGACCGCCGCACGCGGACCGCATCCCGCGCGGCGCCACGACCTCCACGGCCCGCCCTTGACAGGCTGAGAGCACACCGACAGCGGGGCCGGTACGCACAGCCACCCCCGCACATGACGAAGGCCCCGGTTCCCGTTCGGGAACCGGGGCCTTCGTCATCCGTCAGCCCTTCCAGGCCCGCACCACGCGGCCGTCCTCCACCTCGAAGTTCAGCCGGCCCGTGCGGTACTCCATCGTGATGATCGCCCCCGGCGGCAGCGAGCGCACCGTGGACCAGCCGCGCTCCCGCGCGCGCCGCTCGGCGCCGGCCGCATCGAGGCCGACATACGCGTCCGGACTGTCCTGGGGCTCCGCCTGCGGAGTGGGAATCGGTGCCATGCCGCCACGCTAGGCCCTGTCCCGCGACCGGGGAAGGCGGGGCGGTCCCACAGGGCCCGCATCCCCCTCCGGTCACACTTCTGTCACAGGATCACGACACGTGTTTCGGCTCATGTGACATCAACTACTGCGCTGCGGGTGTCACACGTACGAGCGGTTCCGCACCGGTTCCGTAGGCCTTCCGCAGGCAATCGAACGTAATTCCCGCGTGTCGCGGCCGCTCTCCGAATAGCCCGTCGGAAAGTGCCGTGAGAACTGATCCCGGACTTCTTTCGGGTCCGATTCCCGGCGGGTTCGTGAGAGCTGACACCGCGTAGAAAATGCACGGTTCCAGCACAGAACCCCCGCACGCCCCCTGTCGGAGCGCGCGACGGCGCGCGCATCATGACGTGAGCTCGCGAGCGGGGGTGGCGCGGGCTTCAGCGGACCCGGGGCGCGACGAGCGAAGGGGCGAGCGAGCGATGGGGACCCAGACCGTGCAGGCGGCAGCGCGACCCGTGCCGACCAGTCAGGGCCGGGTGATCGTCGACTGGCTGACGACCACCGACCACAAGAAGATCGGGCATCTCTACCTGATCACCTCGTTCCTGTTCTTCCTGACCGGCGGGGTGATGGCGTTGCTGATGCGCGCCGAACTGGCCCGGCCGGGGCTGCAGATCATGGACAACAACCAGTTCAACCAGCTGTTCACCATGCACGGCACGATCATGCTGCTGCTCTTCGCGACGCCGATGTTCGCGGGCTTCGCCAACGAGCTGATGCCGCTGCAGATCGGCTCCCCCGACGTCGCCTTCCCGCGGCTGAACATGCTGTCGTACTGGTTCTTCCTGTTCGGCGGCCTGATCGTGCTCGGCTCGCTGCTCGTGCCCGGGGGTCCCGCCGCCTTCGGCTGGTTCGCCTATGCGCCGCTCAACAGCGCGGTGCGCTCCCCCGGTGTCGGGCCCGACCTGTGGATCATGGGGCTGGCGCTGGCGGGCTTCGGCACGATCCTCGGCGCGGTCAACTTCATCACCACGATCATCGGGATGCGCTGCCCCGGCATGACGATGTTCCGGATGCCGATCTTCACCTGGAACACGCTGTTCACGTCGATCCTGATCCTGATGGCGTTCCCGGTGCTCGCGGCCGCGCTGCTGTGTCTGGAGGCGGACCGGCGGTTCGGCGCGCAGGTCTTCGACTCGGCCAACGGCGGTGCGCTGCTGTGGCAGCACCTGTTCTGGTTCTTCGGCCATCCCGAGGTGTACATCATCGCGCTGCCGTTCTTCGGCATCATCACGGAGATCATCCCGGTCTTCAGCCGCAAACCGATCTTCGGCTATCTGACACTGGTCGGTGCGACGATGTCGATCACCGGACTGTCGGTGGTGGTGTGGGCGCACCACATGTTCGTCACCGGCGCGGTGCTGCTGCCGTTCTTCTCGTTCATGACGTTCCTCATCGCCGTTCCCACCGGCGTGAAGTTCTTCAACTGGATCGGCACCATGATCAAGGGCTCGCTGTCCTTCGAGACGCCGATGCTGTGGGCGTGCGGCTTCCTGGTGACGTTCCTGTTCGGCGGTCTGACCGGGGTGATCCTGGCCTCGCCGCCGCTGGACTTCCATGTCTCGGACACCTATTTCGTCGTGGCGCACTTCCACTACGTGGTGTTCGGCACGGTCGTCTTCGCGATCTTCGGCGGCTTCTACTTCTGGTGGCCCAAGTTCACCGGCAAGATGCTCGACGAGCGGCTGGGGAAGATCCAGTTCTGGACGCTCTTCGTCGGCTTCCACACCACGTTCCTGGTGCAGCACTGGCTGGGCGCGGAGGGCATGCCACGGCGGTACGCCGACTATCTCGCGGCGGACGGCTTCACGGCCCTCAACACCATCTCGACGATCGGGGCGTTCCTGCTCGGCATGTCGACGCTGCCGTTCCTCTACAACGTCTGGAAGACCGCCAAGTACGGCGAGAAGGTCGAGAGCGACGACCCCTGGGGCTACGGCCGCTCGCTGGAGTGGGCGACCTCGTGCCCGCCGCCCCGGCACAACTTCAGGGTCCTGCCGAAGATCCGCTCCGAGTCCCCGGCGTTCGACCTGCACCATCCCGAGTTCGCGGCGACGCCCGAGGAACCTCTCGGAGAAGAGCGCGAGAAAGCCGGTCCCGGGCCGTCCTGATCGCCTCGGTGAGCTCGGCGGGCTCCAGAACCTCGAAGTCGAAGCCCGTCATCATCACGTGAATCACCATGACGTCGAGGCTCGCCGCCCCGGTGCGCAGAATGCAGGCGTCGGGGCCGTCCGCCTCCAGCTGCCCCGCCGAGGGCGAGATGCGCTCCGCCGCCTCTTCCAGGGGCGCGCGCAGCCGGACGACGGCATGGGAGGCGTACGCGCGCGTGGAGACGCCCTTCGAGACGTACGCGGCGAGGTCGTCGGCGGGCGGGGTGCGCGGTGCGAAGCGCGGGCCGTGCGGCGGCTTCGGCGTGATGCGGTCGACGCGGAACGTACGCCAGTCCGCGCGATCGAGGTCCCAGGCGACCAGATACCAGCGGCGCTCGGAGCACACCAGGCGGTGGGGTTCGACGCTCCGGCGGCTCGAAGCACCCCCGTGGTCGCTGTACTCGAAGCGCAGGCGTTCGCAGTCCCGGCAGAGGTTGGCCAGTTCGGTCAGGACGGCCGGATCAACCGCGGAGGGCTGCGGGCCGCGCAGCATCGGCACGGTGAACGCGTTGAGGGCGCCCACCCGGCGGCGCAGCCGGCTGGGCAGCACCTGCTCCAGCTTGGCGAGGGCCCGTACGGAGGTCTCTCCGATGCCCTCGATGCCCTGCCCGGCGGCCGTGCGCAACCCGACGGCGACGGCGACCGCCTCGTCGTCGTCCAGGAGCAGCGGCGGCAGCTCGGCGCCCGCGCCCAGCTGGTAGCCACCGCCGGTGCCGGGGCTGGCGTTGACGGGATAACCCAGCTCGCGCAGGCGGTCCACGTCCCGGCGCACGGTGCGCGCAGTGACACCGAGACGGTCGGCGAGATCGGCGCCGGACCACTCGCGGTGGGCCTGGAGAAGTGAGAGCAGACGCAGCAGTCGTGCCGAGGTCTCCAACATGGGTCCGAGTCTGCCAGCCGTTGCGGACCGCTGCTGTCCTCAAGCTGCTGTCTAAAGCGGTGGGCTCACCGCGGTGACGGACACGGACAGATCGTTGTCCCGTGTGTAGTAAGGTCCGGCCTCCACCGGTCCGTACGGCGCGTCCACACGCACGCGTGGATAGGTGAACACGGGCTTCTTGTCGGCCACGTCGTCGAGCAGCCGCGCGATCCGCACCGCCGGTCCCGCCTCCCCCGCCGGTCGCAGCCACAGGTCCCACAGGCCCGGTTCCAGGGCGCCGTAGACCACCTTGAAGCGGAACTCGGTGCGGTCGGCGAGCACTTCGGCCCGCCGCACCGGGACGGGCGCGTGCCGGCCGCGCAGCTCGGCATGGGCGTCCGGTCCGAGCCCGATGCCGTACATCCGCCCCGGCACCGTCAACACGCCCTGTCTGATGCGCAGTTCGCCCGCCTCGGCGTGCGGGGCGCGCAGCCAGCTGCGGACGGTGAGGTTGCCCTGCCGGGATGGGGGTCCCCCCGGTTCGAGCGAAGTCGAGAACTGGGGGAGTACGGGATGCGGACGGCGACATGGCCGCGGGAGCCGCTGGGGGTCCGGGCGGCGAGCGAGCGCAGATCGGTGACGCCGGGCGCCAGGCGGCGCGGCTCGCCGGCGTCCACGCGCGCGTAGGCGTCCCAGCGGCCCTCGGGGAGGGCGACGATGCTGGGCAGCGCGGCCCGCAGCCGACCGTCCGCGGAAGGGGTCAGCGGCAGATACACCTCGTCGTGGCTGTCGCGGCGGCGCAGCACGAGCAGGGCCGTGGCCGTCTCCCCGACCGCGCGGACGTCGAAGGTCAGGCCGCCCGCGGAGTCGGCGATGCAGTCGGCGCGCAGCGGTGTGGACTGCGAAGCCACCGTCGTCATGCGGTAGGGATCCCTTCTCGGCCTGTGCTTCTCGGTTAGACCCGCGAACAGGCGCTTTGGTTGCCCTTTACCCGGACCACGGCCCGATGCCGAACTACGGCCGACACCGGACTACGGCTGGTAGGAGAGTTGCGGCACGTCGAAGCAGTTGCTGTTCATGTCGCCCTGGGACACCCAGCCCCTGCCGTCCTGCCAGCGGGCCACCGACACACAGGCCCTGCGGTCCTTCGGCGGCTCGGCCAACCGCTCGAAGACGACGGGAACCAGCAGCCCGCCCGCGGTGTAGTTCTCACTGCGGTTCATAAAGGCGTCGACGCACGCACGCGTGATGCCCGCCTGTGCACAGGACTTCGCCGCGTCCGTGAACCACATGGCGGCCGCCCAGCCCTCCACCTGCCACTGGGAGTGCGTCTTCAGGCCCCGCGTGGCGTCCCGGAACTGCCGTACGGCCGTGTTGCCGGTGTCCTCGTAGTTCCGGCTGGAGCCGGTCGCCCACAGGGCGTTGCGACAGCGCGGGGAGTCCTTGTAGTCGTCGGGGACGGTGGACGTCCAGTTCTGGACGTTGGTGACCTTCGCGATGACCTTGGCGCCGACCTCGTCCATCGCCTTGCACAGCTGGGCGTTGCCGTGGGTGTCGATGGCGTCGAAGACCAGGTCGGCGCCCTGCTCCTTCAGATCGGCCGCGGCGGCACGGAAGTTGGGCAGCGCGAAGTCGACCTGCTCGGTGACCACCTTGTAGCCCTCGGCCTTCAGGCCCTGCTCGACGAGGCGGGCGTACGCGGCGGACGCGGCCTGGTTGTAGGACACGACGGCGGCCGTGCGGGCGCCCTTCTCGCGCTTGAAGTAGCGGTAGACCTCCGTGCCGCCGTAGAGCTTTCCGTTCCAGCCGGGGGTGCCGTTCCGCGGGGCGAGGCTGCCGTAGATGCCGTAGAGGTGCGGCCAGGTGTCGTAGGCGGCGCCGATGGGCTGGCCGCCGATGTCGGGCACGCGCGCGTGGGAGACCCGGGAGGCGCCCGCGTAGTCCAGGGCGGTGGTGGCGACCAGGGCGACGACCTGGTCCTCGTCGATCAGCTGGTGCACGCAGGTGTTGTTGCCGACGCCGCTGCCGCCGTCGTCGCACTCGCGCACCTCGACCGGGTGCCCGTCGATGCCGCCGCGCGCGTCGAGCCGGTCGAAGAAGGCCTTGGCGCCGTCGCGCGGGCCGGTGAAGGTGTTGCCGCCGACCGGGCTGGTGGCGCTGGTGATGATGCCGACGCGGACGGGCGTCCCGCCGGTGGGCGCGGGCGCGCTCGTGCGGCCGCCGTGCTCGAAGTCGCTCTCCGGCAGGCGGCTGCCGCAGGCCGTGCCCAGCAGGAGCAGCAGCGCGGCGGCGGCCGCGTGTTCAGCAGCCCGGTGCCGGCGAGGCCGACGCATCGCCGCTCAGCTTGACCAGGGCGCACAGCGTGTTGACGGACACCTTCCAGGTGCCGCTCTGCTGGACCGAGGTCCCGGAGGCGTTCGGCAGGGCGGTCGCGCCGTTCAGGGTCAGGGTGTACGTCACGGTCGCCCGGGTCGGCGAGGTGAACTCGATCTTCTGGACCTTCGCCTGCACCTGCCCGCCGCGTTTGTCACCGCTGAAGGCCTTCAGGACCGGCGCCATCCGCTCGCCGTTCTCCAGGACCTTCTGCTTCTGCGCCAGGGGCGTCTTGGGGTCGAAGAACGTCTGCCAGTTCCTGCTGATCTCCTGCTTGGCCGCCGCCGGGTCGGCGGGCGCGGTGGCCGGCGCGCTCGTCGTCTTCTCCACGGACGGGGTGGGGGGCGTGCTCGCGCTGCCACCGCCGTTGCTGTCACTGCACGCGGCGAGGACCGGGGCGAAGATGAGAACAAGGGCGGCCGCGAACGCCGTACCCCGTCCCGCCGCCCCTGGGCCGCGCCCCCTGCCTGCGTTCCCCCGCCTGAGGTCGCTCCCGAGAACCATCTGGCTCACCACCGGGTGTCGGTCCGGGCAAGGTGCGCCCGGTGCTTTCAGGGTCAGCTTCCAGGAGGCATAGTGCAAGCCATTGGCTGACATGGACAGGCACATGCACAGAAACGCGACGTGTGGGAGCCAGTTATGCGGACAGGCCGACTGCGGACCCTGCACCCCGTCCTGTGGGCCGGCTGGGCCGCGCTCGCCGCGGGTGCGGTGCTGTGCGTCATCGGCTGGTACGGCATCTCCGGTGAGCGTTACGCCGAGCGTCAGCTGCCCTATCTCGCCTCCTGCACGGTCCCCGGCGCCGCGCTCATCATCGCCGGGTCGGTGCTGCTCACCCATGGGCGCAACACCCTCACCGCCGCGCGCGTGGAGGAGCTCTACGGCCTCCTGGTCGCCGCCGAGTCCGCCGACGCCGACGAGTCCCGGCAGACGGCCGCCCTGCCCCTCGCGGTCAGCGGTGACCTGCTGATGGTGCCGGGCGGCACGCTGTGGCACCGCGCGGACTGCCCGCTGGTCTCCGGGAAGGTGGAGGCCGTACCGGTCGACGCGAAGCTGCTGCAGAGCGGCGAGCTGGGTCCGTGCCCGATCTGCGAACCCGCCGACGAGACCGACTGAAGCCTGACGATGTCCTCCCTGACGTACGACCTCACGCTCGCCGGCCTCTCCGTCGGCAGCGCGGCCGCGCTCACCGGGATCGGCCTGATCGTGACGTACCGCGCGACCGGCGTGCTCAACTTCGCGCACGGCGCGATCGCGATGGTGTGCGCGTATGTGCTGCGGCAGTGTGTGATCGGGTGGGGCTGGCCGCTGTGGCTGGGGGCGACGGTGACGCTCGTCGTCCTGGCCCCGGCGATCGGCGTGGCCCTGGAACGGTTCGTCTTCCGGCCGCTCGCCGTCCTGGGCAGCGACCCGGCGCAGACGCTCGTCGCGTCGATCGGGGTCTTCGTCCTGCTGGTCGGCGGGGCGGCACTGGTGTGGGGGCAGGGCGCCCGGGACGACGCCCCCGAACTGGTCTCGGAGGACCCCTGGGGCCAGCTGGCCGTGGTGCTCGTGCTGGCCGTCGGCGTCGGCACGGTGATCCGCTGGACGCGGTTCGGGCGGGAGCTGCGGGCCGTGGTGGACGACCGGCAGCTCGCGGTGCTCGGCGGGATCGACGCGGACCGGGTGGCGGCGGCGGGCTGGGCGTTCGGTGCGTTCACGGCGGGCCTGACGGGGGCGCTGCTGGCGCCGTATGTGCGGCTGGACCCGTACGGGCTGCCGCTGCTGGTCATGGAGGTGGTGGCGGTCGCGGTGACGGCGCGGATGCGGAACCTGCCGGTGGCCGTCGTCGTGGCGCTGGGCGTGGGGATCGCGCAGAGCCAGCTGACGCGGCTGCACCCCTCCGGTTGGGGCGAGCCTCTGCTGCAGGCGGTGGGCGCGAACCTGTTCGTGGTGGCGCTGCTGGTCGCGGCCCTGGTGCTGCCGCGGATCGGCACCCGTGACGCGCTTCCCCGGACGGCCACCGCGCGCGTGCCGACACCGCCGGGCGCATGGATAGTGGCCGTCGTCCTGTTCCTGCTGCCGCTGGGTTTCGCGGGCTCCGACCTGCACACCTCGGTCCAGGTGCCGGCGCTGGGCGTGGTCCTGCTGTCCCTGGTGGTGGTCACCGGCCGGGGCGGCCAGATCTCCCTCGGCCAGGCCGCGTACGCGGGCCTGGGCGCCCTGTTCACGGCCCTCCTCGCGGCGGGCCGTTTCCCGGTGCTGCCGCGCCTGCCCGAACTGGCCGCCCTGGCGGTGGCGGTCGTCCTGGTGGCTCCCCTGGGCCTCCTGACGGGCTGGCCGGCGATCGGCCGCCAGGGCCTCGCCCTCGCGCTGGCGACGTTCGCGGTGGGCGTCGGCGTGAGCCGCTTCGTCTTCGCCCAGCCGTACGCCACCTCCGGCCTCGCCCTGGACCGCCCGGCGGGCTTCGACGGCGACCGCGCCTACTACGTCCTCGAACTGGCCCTGCTGGCAGTGGCGCTGCTGGCCACGCGGGCGCTGCGCCGAGGCCGCACGGGCCGGGCCCTGGCCGCCATGCGCGACCACGAGTCGGGCGCCTCGGCGGCCGGCGTCCAGGTCCCCTCGCTCAAGCTCCTGGCCTTCGTCTCGGGCGCCGCCCTGGCCGCGCTCGGCGGCGGCATGCTCGGCATGGGCCTGCGGGCCTTCGACCCGAACACCTACGACCCCGTACGCAGCCTGCTGTGGTTCGCCGCAGTCGTGGTCCTGGGCGCCGACAGCACCCTGGGCGCCCTGGCCGCGGCCGCCCTCCTGGTGGGCCTGGACGCGGGCGCCCGCGGCGGCGTGGCGGCAGCCCTGATCGGCGTACTGGCGGTGCTGGTCGGCCGGTTCCCCGGGGGTCCGTACGAGGCCCTGCGGAGGGCGGCAGCAGGCCTACGGCTGCGGCGGGAGGCGAGGCTGACGCCGCTGGGGGTCCGGGCGCGGGCGAAGCTGCGGCCTGCGGAGCAGCGGGCACCGGGGCGGCCCGCCCTGGCGGGCGTGACGGCAGCGTCACGGGCGCGGGCGACGGGGCCAGGAGACACCGAGGCCGCAGCCGGTACTGGGACCCGACGAAAACAACCAGCAGCCGCCGACGCCGCTCAGCCCCCACAGGGGCCACCCGCACCCGACCACGAAAGTGTCACGGGTGGTGCCGGTGGGACCTACAACCCGGCCGAAGGCCGGGTGCCCACCCACACACCCGCACCCGCCCCCACTCTCACAGCCCACGCCCTCCACGCCCGCTACGGCGGCTTCCAGGCCCTCGACGGAGTCACCCTCACCGTCCCCCCGGGACAGATCACCGCCGTCATCGGCCCCAACGGGGCAGGGAAAAGCACCCTGTTCCACTGCCTGGCAGGCACGCTCCGCCCCGCCCACGGCCAAGTCCGCCTGGGCGCAAGGGACATCACGGGGCTGGCCGCCCACACCCGCACCCGCCTGGGAATCGCCCGCACCTTCCAAGAACTCTCCGTCTTCCCGTCGCTGACGGTGGCCGAAAACGTCCGTGTGGGCGCCGAACAGGGCCGGGTGAACGACCCGGCAGCCGTGGACCGGGCCTTGCGCCTGCTCGGCCTCGACGGTCCCGTACGGACCCTGCCCGCCGCGGACCTCCCCACCGGCACACTGCGCCGCGCAGAACTGGCCAGGGCCCTCGCGGGCAGCCCCCGCGTGCTGCTGCTCGACGAACCCGCAGCCGGCCTCGACAGCACCGAAGTCTCCGCCCTGGCACGGGTGCTGAAGGCCCTGGCGGCCGACGGCACCGCCCTCCTCGTGGTGGAGCACGACCTCGACCTGGTCGCCGACCTCGCGGACGTCGTGCACGTCATGACGGCGGGCCGCATCGTCGCCTCCGGCCCACCCGGACACATACTCGACACCCTCGGCACCCTCGGCGCCGGGGAGGCGGGCCCATGACCATCTCCCTGCGCCACGCGCGCGTGCGTTACGGCCCCCTGGAGGCCCTGCACGGCGTCACGCTCGCCGCCCCCGGCCCCGGCCTCACCGTCCTGCTCGGCCGCAACGGATCCGGCCGTACGACCGCTCTGCGCGCACTGGCCGGCCTCGTACCGCTGTCCGGCGGTGCGGTGGTGTGGGACGGCGTCGACGTGAGCCGGATGCCGGCGTACGAACGGGCCCGGCAGGGGCTGTGTCTGGTTCCCGAGCGGCAGGCCGTGTTCGGCTCCCTCACCGTGCACGAGAACCTCGAACTGGCGTCCGGTGACTACGGGTTCGCCCTGGAGGCGTACCCGCAGCTGGAGCCGCTGCTCACACGCCGCGCCGGCACCCTCTCCGGTGGCGAGCAGCGCATGCTCGCACTCTCCCGCGCCCTGCTGGCACGCGCACGCGTGGTGCTCGTCGACGAGCCCGCGCAGGGCATGTCCCCCGCGGTCGCGGCCCGCACCTACGAGCTGCTGGGCGCCCTCGACGCCTGCGTCGTCATCGCCGAGCAGCGGCTGCCGCCCGGGCTGCAGGACCGGGGAGGGGTCATCGTGTACGAACTGCGCCGCGGGACCGTCGTGTTCAGCGGAGAGGCGGGCGAACGGGAGCGTCGTCCTCGGACAGGGGCGGGCCGGCCGCCTCGAAGTCCTGGTACGGCTCCCGGACGCGGGCCGAGCCCCGCGGGATGAGCAGCTGTGTACCGACGTTCAGCCGGTCGGGGTGCTCGCCGACCATGTCCCTGTTGGCCCGGTACAGCGACAGCCAGCCACCGTCGATGCCGTATCTGTCCGCGATCGACACCAGCGTCTCGCCGGCGTGGACGGCGTGCACGCGCCCCTGGAGGCGGTAGCGCTGGGAGCAGGCCGGCCAGGTCTCCCATCCCTGTGCGACCAGTACCTTCTCGGCCACGGCGATCTGCTCCTCGCGGCTGGCGAGATCCGCGCGCGGGGCGTACTTCAGCCCACCGAAGTACTTCCAGGTGGACTGCCGGAACTGCAGCCCGCCGTAGAAGCCGTTCCCGGTGTTGATGTCCCACTGTCCGCCGCTCTCGCAGTCCGCGATGCAGCCCCAGGGCCAGTGGTCCTTGGCGCAGGCGTAGGCGTAGGACAAGCGCACCGGAAGCGTTCCCGGCAGCGGTGGCGGTGGTGCCGCCTGCGCCGTGACGGGGACGAGGGCGCCGAACACGGCGGCGGCCAGCGCGAGTGCGAACTGCGTACGGTGCATGCGGAACATCGGGCCACGGTAAGCAGTGGGCGGCCCGCGACCGCTCCGGCGCGTCCGACGGGCCGAAGGGCCCCACCCGGTCGGACGACCGGACGGAGCCCTTCGGCGAGGGGAGCGGCTCAGAGGTCGAGCTGCTGCCCGGGCATGATCAGATCGGGGTCGGAGCCGATGACCGCCTTGTTGGCGGCGTACAGCCGCTGCCAGGTGGTCCCGTGCCGGGCGGCGATCTTGCTCAGGGTGTCGCCCTCGCGGACGGTGTAGTCGCCGCGGGAGGCACTGCGCGCCGTGTGGCCCGCCGAACGTGCCGGCGCCTTCGACGGCTTCGACTTGGCGACCGGTTCCGACTTGGTGACCGGTGCGGACTCGGTGGTTGCCGAGCCGGAGGAGGCCGCGGGCGCGCCGCCGTATGCTCCGGCCCGTCCCGAACAGACCGGCCAGGCGCCCCAACCCTGCGCGTTCTGGACCTTGGTGGCCACGGAGATCTGCTGTTCCCTGGAGGCCCCGGCAGCCGTCGGCGCGTAGGCCGTGCCGCCGTACGCGCGCCAGGTGCCGGCGGAGAACTGCAGCCCGCCGTAGTAGCCGTTGCCGGTGTTGATGTGCCAGTTGCCGCCGCTCTCGCACTGGGCGATGCGGTCCCACACCCCGCCGTCAGCCGCCGCGGCGTTGCCGGTCGCGGCGAGCAGCCCGAGCGGGGCGAGCAGTGCCGCCCCGGCGAGAAGCGCCGTCGTACGGTTCCTGCGGACGTTGTCACGGCTGGTATCGGCACACTCGGACATGTAATTCCCTCTCGAAACACCCGGGCTCCCCCAAGGCGGGGCGCGCTCCCGGCACATGGGCCGGTCGCCGCGTTCCGCCCCGTCCGCCGATGATCGCGTTCTGCCGGCACTGCCGGCTGGTGCGGTCGGCGGACCTTCCCGAGCGGTGCTCGTTGCACACGGCGGAGGAATCTAAGGAGCCTGTCGAGGCGTCAGCAACCAACTGCTTGTCATTCCAGGCCAGTTCGCCGTTACCGCCGGTATCAGCAATTTCCGGCCACCCACTTAATTCGCGGATATCCTGATTTGTCGACCATGAGGTCCGGGACCCTGTGACTCACTTCACGCAACCAACTTCCTTGGATATCCAAGGACTTGACAGTGAGTGCCCGATTCCGCACCTGCGGTGACCCTGTGCGGTGGATGGTTCGACTCCGTTCGCCCTGAAGCGTGACTCCCGCCACAGATCGCCCGTTGTCTCTTCATGAGCCCGGGACCCGCCCGGTTCACACTTCCCGAGGGGAGCCACCCGTGCCGCGCATGCTCGACGTCAGCGACGAGGTACGAGCCGAGATCGGTGACGAAGAAGCCGACCGGCTGCTCGCCGGAGAGAACGCCCCCGGCAGTTACGACTGCACCTCCTGCCGCACCCCGGGCGACTCCGAACAGGAGCGCACCAGCACCGTCCTGTTCGTCGGCGAGGAGACCGCCGTCCTCGCCTTCGCCCACGCCACCTGCCTGCCCTCGCAGGTCGTCCAGGTCACCGAGGAGCAGCTCCAGGGGGCCGTGCGCTCCATCTCCGGGGACACCGTGGACCTGGACCCCGACCAGGTCGTCCCCGAGCAGGCCGTGCTCGGTGTGACCAGCGGACTGGTCCTGATCGCCGGGGAGTTGCACCCGGCGCTGGTCGTCGAGCCGACCGGGCCCATCGTGCGGCCGGGCACGACCGGGCTCGGCGACGACTTCCTGCCGCTGCTGATCGAGCAGGGGTTCATGCCGCTCATGGAGCTGTCCGAGGTGCCGCCCGTGCTGCACGGCTGGTCGGTACTGCTCGCCATGGGGCAGCTGCACGCCGTGCTGCAGCCCGGCACGAACGGCGGGCAGCCGGTGGCGTGGTGGCAGGCGCACCAGCCGCTGCAGGTGACCGACGGCTGGCGGGCCGCCGCCAACAAGCACCAGCAGGTGCTCATGTTCGCAGCGCCCGTAGGGTCCATCGGGCGTCAGCCCAGGGAGGACCTGCTGCGGGACGCGCTCGACAAGGCGGCGGCCAATGGGAAGCTGGTCGGCGTCGCCATGCCGCTCGCGGGCACATGAGATCACCCAAAGAGGCGGATATCAACCGCATCCCTTGAAGTTCGGGGTCGTTTGGACATACGTGCACGCATACGACATCCCCCGCCGCCAGTCCTTCCAGCCGATTCCCTCCGCCCGCTCGGCCCAGGACATTTCGGGCAGCCACTCGGCCACGCCCATCTACGACGCGCTCTGGTCCGAGTACGTCAAGTCCTTCCGCACGCTGCCGGGTGACCGCAGCGGCGAGGAGAACCTGGGGTTCGTCGCCTTCGGCAACATTCCGACCAGTTCGGAGCCGCACGGAGGTCATCGGCCGGGATCGTTCAGCAGCTCGTACAGCGCCTACAGCGCCGGGGCCTACAGTGCCCGGCAGCAGACGCAGTGGCAGCGCCTGCCGGCCGCACTGCCACCAGGGCCGCGCGGCGTTCGCTGACACACAGGGGGTGGGCGGTCCCGATCGGGACCGCCCACCCCCTGTGTCGCGCCTACTTCTTCTTGTTGCCGCGCTTCTCCCGCACCCGCACCGAGATGTGGATCGGCGTCCCCTCGAAGCCGAACTCCTCGCGCAGCCGGCGCTCGATGAAGCGCCGGTAGCCCGCCTCGATGAACCCGGAGGCGAACAGCACGAACCGTGGGGGCTTGGTGCCGGCCTGGGTGCCGAAGAGGATGCGGGGCTGCTTGCCGCCGCGGATCGGGTGCGGGTGGGCGGCGACCAGCTCGCCGAGGAAGGCGTTGAGACGGCCCGTCGGGACACGCGTCTCCCAGCCGGCCAGCGCGGTCTCGATCGCCGGGACCAGCTTCTCCATGTGCCGTCCGGTGCGGGCGGAGACGTTCACCCGGGGTGCCCAGGCGACCTGGCCGAGCTCGGTCTCGATCTCCCGCTCCAGGTAGTAGCGGCGCTCCTCGTCGAGGGTGTCCCACTTGTTGTAGGCCATGACGATCGCCCGGCCCGCCTCGACGGCCATCGTCACGATCCGCTGGTCCTGCACCGAGATGGACTCGGAGGCGTCGATCAGGATGACCGCCACCTCGGCCTTCTCGACCGCGGCCGCGGTGCGCAGCGAGGCGTAGTAGTCGGCGCCCTGCTGGAGGTGGACGCGCTTGCGGATACCGGCGGTGTCGACGAACTTCCAGGTGACGCCGCCGAGTTCGATGAGTTCGTCGACCGGGTCGCGGGTGGTGCCCGCCAGCTCGTTGACGACGACGCGCTCCTCGTTCGCCACCTTGTTGAGGAGGGAGGACTTGCCGACGTTCGGGCGGCCGATCAGGGCGATGCGGCGCGGGCCGCCGACCGCGGTGCCGAAGGTCTGCTCCGGAGCGTCCGGCAGGACCTCGAGGACGGCGTCCAGCATGTCGCCGGTGCCGCGGCCGTGCAGCGCGGAGACGGGGTGCGGCTCACCGAGCCCCAGCGACCACAGGTAGGCCGCGTCCGCCTCACCGCTCTGGCCGTCGACCTTGTTGGCCGCCAGCACCACCGGCTTGCCGGCCTTGCGCAGCAGCCGTACGACCGCCTCGTCGGTGTCGGTGGCGCCGACCTTGGCGTCGACGACGAACACCACGGCGTCGGCAGCCTCGATCGCGTACTCGGCCTGCGCGGCCACGGAGGCGTCGATGCCGAGGACGTCCTGCTCCCAGCCGCCGGTGTCGACGACCTTGAAGCGGCGGCCCGACCACTCGGCCTCGTAGGTGACGCGGTCGCGGGTGACGCCCGGCTTGTCCTCGACGACTGCCTCGCGCCGCCCGATGATGCGGTTCACCAGGGTCGACTTGCCGACATTCGGGCGGCCGACGACGGCGAGGACGGGCAGCGGGCCGTGACCGGCCTCCTCGATGGCACCCTCGACGTCCTCGAGGTCGAAGCCCTCTTCCGCGGCGAGCTCCATGAAGTCCGCGTACTCGGCGTCGCCAAGTGCTCCGTGGTCGTGCTCCTCGCCCGAGCCGTCGGAGTGGATGTGGTCGCTCATGAAGTCCGTACCTCGTCGTTCATCGTGGTGATCGGTGGACCATCCGGTTTCTCCGGCTGATCCACTACTGAAGTGTCGCTCAGCGCCCGGTCAGGCGCCTGGCGTTTTCCAGGTGCGCGGTGAGCTGCTTCTGGATGCGTTCGGTCGCCTCGTCGAGCGCCTTGCGCGTGCGCCGTCCGCTGCCGTCGCCCGCCTCGAAGGGGTCGCCGAAGACGACGTCGATACGGCTGCGCAGCGGAGGCAGCCCCTTTATCAACCGTCCCCGCCGCTCGGAACTTCCCAGTACGGCGACCGGGACGACCGGTGCTCCACTGCGTACGGCGAAGTACGCGAGCCCGGCGCGCAGCGCGGCGAAGTCGCCCTCACCCCGGGTGCCCTCCGGGAAGATGCCGAGGACCCCGCCGGCGGACAGCACGTCCAGCGCCTGCGTGATCGCCGTGCGGTCGGCACCCGAACGGTCGACCTTGACCTGCCCGATGCCGAGCAGGAACGGGTCCAGCGGGCCGACGAACGCTTCCTTCTTGATCAGGAAGTGCGTCGGCCGGGGCGCCACGCCCATGACCATCGGACCGTCGATGTTGTGGGAGTGGTTGACGGCGAAGATCACCGGGCCGGTGGCGGGCACCCTCCAGGAACCCAGCACCCGCGGCTTCCACAGCCCGTACATCAGGCCGACGCCGATCCGGCGCCCGACCTCGGCGCCCCGCTCCGAAGGCTGAGTCACTTCCCGGCCCGCTTCTCCTCGACGAGGGTGACGACGCACTCGATGACCTGCGCGAGGGTGAGGTCGGTGGTGTCCACCTCGACCGCGTCGTCCGCCTTGGCGAGCGGCGAGGTCTTCCGGGAGGAGTCGGCCGCGTCGCGCTTGATCAGCGCCTCGCGGGTGGCGTGCACGTCGGCGCCCTTCAGCTCGCCGCTGCGGCGGGCGGCACGCGCCTCCGGCGAGGCGGTGAGGAAGATCTTCAGGTCGGCGTCGGGCAGCACGGTCGTACCGATGTCACGGCCCTCGACGACGATGCCGTGCTCCGCGGAGGTGGCCAGGGAGCGCTGCAGCTCGGTGATCCGGGCGCGCACCTCGGGCACCGCGCTGACCGCGCTGACCTTGGAGCTGACCTCCTGGGTGCGGATCGGGCCGGCCACGTCGGTGCCGTCGACCGTGATCGTCGGATTGGCCGGGTCCGTGCCGGAGACGATCTCGGCCTTGCCCGCCACGGCGGCGATCGCGGTCGGGTCGTCGATGTCGATCCCGTTGGTCACCATCCACCAGGTGATCGCCCGGTACTGGGCGCCGGTGTCCAGGTAGCTCAGGCCGAGCTGCGCCGCGACGGCCTTCGACGTGCTCGACTTGCCGGTGCCGGCCGGGCCGTCGATGGCGACAATCACGGGCTTGGCGACGCCGTTTTCCACGGGGGGACACCTTCCTGGTGCGGTGCGGTGGGTGTGTGGGGCCGCGGGGGTGCCCTGCACAAGGTTACTGGGTGCGCGTCACTCGTCCGGACGCGCGGCCTCTCAGCCCGTCCGGCGTTCGAGGACGAGGCCGTCCAGGCCGAAAGCGGGGGTCCGGGGGCGGCAGCCCCCAGCAGACGGCCACGACACGGCCGGGTGCCTACTGCCGAATCGCCCACCCTCGCTCCCGCAGGGCCGCCGTGAGGACCGGTGCCGTCTGCGGCTCCACCATCAGCTGGACCAGGCCCGCCTGCTGCCCGGTCGCGTGCTCGATGCGTACGTCCTCGATGTTGACCCCGGCCCGGCCCGCATCGGCGAAGATGCGTGCCAGCTGGCCCGGCTGGTCGTCGATGAGGACGGCGACGACCTCGTACGCCCGCGGGGCGGATCCGTGCTTGCCGGGGACGCGGACCTGTCCGGCGTTCCCGCGCCGCAGGACGTCCTCGATACCCAGGACGCCCTCGCCGCGCTTGGCCTCGTCGGAGGACTGCAGGGACCGCAGTGCCTGCACCGTCTCCTCCAGGTCGGCGGCGACGTCGGAGAGCAGGTCGGCGACCGGCCCGGGGTTCGCGGACAGGATGTCGATCCACATCCGGGGGTCGGAGGCGGCGATCCGGGTCACGTCCCGGATGCCCTGACCGCACAGGCGTACGGCCGCCTCCTCGGCGTTCTCCAGCCGCGCGGCGACCATGCTGGACACCAGGTGGGGCATGTGGGAGACCAGGGCGACGGCGCGGTCGTGGGCGTCGGCGTCCATGACGACCGGGACGGCCCGGCAGTGCGAGACCAGCTCCAGGGCGAGGTTGAGCACCTCGGTGTCGGTGTCCCGGGTCGGCGTGAGCACCCAGGGGCGGCCCTCGAAGAGGTCACCGGTCGCCGCGAGCGGTCCGGACTTCTCGCGGCCCGACATGGGGTGGGTGCCGATGTACTTGGACATCACGGACGGTTCCAGGCCCAGCGCCTCCAGCTCGCGGCGCGGGCCGCCCTTGACGCTGGCCACGTCGAGGTAGCCGCGGGCCGCGTCCCGGCGCATGGCGTCGGCCAGCACTCCGGCCACATGGGCGGGAGGCGCGGCGATGATCGCGAGGTCCACGGGTCCGGCGGGGGCCTCGTCGGTGCCGGCGCCGAGCGCGGCGGCCGTACGGGCCTGCTCGGGGTCGTGGTCGGCGAGGTGGACGACGACGCCCCGCTGGGACAGGGCGATGGCGGCGGACGTACCGATGAGGCCGGTGCCGATGACGAGCGCGGTTCTCACTGGGCGATGTCCTTGCGCAGGGCGGCCGCGGCACCGAGGTAGACATGGGCGATGTCGGCGCGGGAGCGGTCCGACTCGATGTGCGCCAGGACCCGCACGACGCGTGGCATGGCGCCCTCGATGTCGAGTTCCTGGGCGCAGATCAGCGGTACGTCGACGATGCCGAGCTTGCGTGCGGCGGCCGCCGGGAAGTCGCTGTGCAGATCGGCCGTGGCCGTGAACCAGATGCTGATCAGGTCGTCGGTGCTCAGGGCGTTCCGCTCCAGGATGGCGGTGAGCAGGGCCCCGACCTGCTCGTCCATGTGCCCGGCCTCGTCCCGTTCCAGTTGGACGGCTCCCCGGACCGCTCGTACCGCCACGGCTGCACTCCTCGCTGATGTACGGATCGGCTTTCGACCCTCCAGCCTAGTCAGCCCGCGGCGGGCGGGTGCGCGACGCCCGCCCGCTGAGACGGCGGCTCCGACGCCCTGCCAATGTCACTGAATCGCCCCAATTTCGCTACTTGGAGTGGGTCGCCCCTGTGCGCCTCTTTACGTCGGGGCCGGCTGTCCGCTCTGATGGCAGGACACCCGCCTCGGGGGAGGCCCGTATGAAGCGCCCTGGACCGCTGCTCACACTGCTCGCGGGACTGCTGCTCGGCCTGTTCATGCTGTCGCTCAACGCGACGACGGGATCGAAGAGCGCCTCGTCCCCGTACAAGGAGAAGTCGCCCGCCGTCACTGCCTCGCCGACTCCCTCCAAGGCCACCGCGTCGCCCAGCCCGTCGCCGTCGCCGGCGGCCGCGCCCCAGGGTGTCTACACCGGCCGTACCGACGACGACTCGTCCGCCGTGGCCGTCTCGCTGCGCGACGGCAGGGCGATCGCGTACTTCTGCGACGGCCACAACATCGAGTCGTGGCTGAAAGGCTCGGTGAAGGACGACGGGAGTCTGAGCCTGACCGGTGACCACGGCGCGAAGCTGAACGGCACGCTGAAGGACGGCAAGCAGATCCGGGGGACTGCTGACGTCGGCGGCGGGCACTACGCCTTCACCCTCGACAAGGCGAAGAAGCCGTCCGGGATCTACCGGGCGAACAGCCAGGTCGCCGGCGCCAGGATCGTCGGCGGCTGGATCGTCCTGCCGGGCGGCAAGCAGGTCGGCATCGTCACCCGCGACGGAGCGCCCTCGGCCGCGCCGGCCATCGACCCGGCGACGGGCGCGGTGACGGTCGACGGACAGCGGCTGACGGCACATCCCGTGACTCCTTGATCCTCCTGACCTGGGAGACGACACCATGACCGTCGACCCGAACGCCGCGACCCAGAGTTTCCCGCCCTCCGAGCCCGCCCATCGCGCCCCCAGTCCCGCCCGCTATCTCGTCCCGGCCCTCGTCGCCGCCGCGGTGGCCGTCGGCCTCGGGGTGTACGGCAAGGTCCACGACCCCACCGGGACGGCCTTCAACCTGGCCGGGTTCAGCAGCACCGGCGCGGTGAAGTCGTGGCTGGCGTCGACCGCGTTCTTCTTCGCGCTCGTCCAGCTGGTCAGTGCGTTCATGGTGTACGGCAAGCTGCCGGGGCCGCGCTGGGCGTCGGCGCTGCACCGCTGGTCGGGCCGGATCGCGTTCCTGGTGGCGGTCCCGGTCGCCGTGCACTGCCTGTACGCGCTGGGCTACCAGACCTACACAACGCGTGTGATGTGGCACTCGGCCCTGGGTTGCTTCTTCTTCGGTGCCTTCAGTGCCAAGATGCTGCTGCTTCGCTCTCAGCGGCTGCCCGGCTGGCTGCTGCCGCTCGTCGGCGGGCTGGTCTTCACCGTTCTCACGCTCATCTGGCTGACGTCCGCCCTCTGGTTCTTCCGCACGTTCGGAGTGACGACATGACCCACCGCTCGACGCGGCGCACGGTTCTCCTCGCGACGGGCGCGGCGACGCTCGCCGCGGGCTGCAGCAAGTACGGCAACAGCGACTCCGGGTCCGCGACGAACGCCTCCGGGGGGCAGGAGCTGGCGAAGACCTCCGAGATCCCGGTGGGCGGCGGCAAGATCTTCAAGGACCAGAAGGTCGTGGTCACCCAGCCGAAGAAGGACGAGTTCAAGGCCTTCTCGGCGATCTGCACCCACCAGGGCTGCACGGTGAGCACCATCTCGAACGGCACCATCGACTGTCCCTGCCACGGCAGCAGGTACCGCATCGCGGACGGCTCGGTGGCCGGCGGTCCGGCGCCGAAGCCGCTGCCCGCGGAGCAGATCAAGGTGGAGGGAAATTCCATCCGTCTGGCGTGAGGGGCCGCGTACGCTCCGGGACATGCTTCCCGAGACCCTGGTGCGTGACCACACGATCTACGCCTGCGTGATGGGTTCGCGCGCCTTCGGTCTGGCGACGGACGGCAGCGACACCGACCGCAGGGGCGTGTTCGTGGCGCCCACTCCCCTCTTCTGGCGCTTCGAGAAGCCGCCCACGCATGTCGAGGGCCCTGCTGAGGAGCAGTTCGGCTGGGAGCTGGAACGCTTCTGCGAGCTGGCGCTGCGCGCCAACCCGAACATCCTGGAGTGCCTGCACTCCCCGCTCGTGGAGTACGTCGACGACACCGGCCGCGAACTCCTCGCACTGCGCGGGGCGTTCCTCTCCCGCCGCGCCCACGAGACGTTCACGCGCTACGCCCTCGGCCAGCGCAAGAAGCTGGAGGCCCACGTCCGCCTGCGCGGCGCCCCGCGCTGGAAGCACGCCATGCATCTGCTGCGCCTCCTGATGAGCGCCCGCGACCTGCTGCGCACCGGCGCCCTCACCCTCGACGTGGGCGAGCAGCGCGAGCCCCTGCTGGCCGTGAAGCGGGGCGAGGTCCCGTGGCCGGCGGTCGAGTCGTGGATGAACCGCCTGGCCGCGGAGGCCGACGACGCAGCCCGCCACAGCCCCCTCCCCCAGGAGCCGGACCGCGCCCGCGTCGAGGCCTTCCTCATGCGCGTCCGCCGCGCCTCAGCCCTCCAGCCGGACGCGTACGACGAGGTCGTGCAGGGCGTCGTACCCGGCCGGGGCGTCCGCTAGCGCGAGGCCTCCTGCGCCCCGTCCAACACGCCGTGCAGTTCCTCGCCATCAGCCTGCACGCGCGCGTGCTCGACATCCCAGCAGCGCGGGCAGATGGGCCTGCACCTCGCCGCTGCGCACCATGGGGCCAACACCAGCTGAGCCAGGACGGAGCCGCCGCAGCGCAGCATCAGCCGTACGGACTTACGCACGTCGTACGTGACCGGATCCGTCCCGGCGCCGCCCGCTCCAACACCCCGCAGGCGATGTCCGAGTCGCGCGACGGGCACTCACGCGTCCCAGAGGGCGCCGAGCGTCAGCAGGTCGGTGCGGTATTCGATGCGGTCGGCCCATTCGTTCGGCCAGGCGTCGGCGCCCAGGTGGGCGCCCGCGAAGGCGCCCGTCAGGCAGGCGATGGAGTCGGAGTCGCCGGAGGTGCAGGCGGCCCGCCGAAGAGCCGTCACCGGTTCGTCGACGAAGAGCAGGAAGCACAACAGGCCGGTCGCCAGGGCCTCTTCGGCTGTCCAGCCCGCGCCGGTGGCCAGGCACGGGTCGGTCTCCACCGAGACCGTGCGCACGGCGTTTTGAAGGCGGCCGAGGATCTCCAGGCACTCGTCCCAGCCGCGCGCGATGAACTCCTCGGGGGTGGCGTCGCCGGCACGCGTCCACAGGTCGCCGAGCCAGGCGTGGTGGTAGCGGCTGCGGTTCTCCAGGGCGTACGACCGCAGCAGACCGACGAGGCCGGTCGGCTCGGCGCCCTGCGCGAGCAGCCGTACCGCACGGGCGGTGAGGTCGGAGGCGGCGAGCGCGGTCGGATGCCCATGGGTGAGCGCGGACTGCAACTGGGCGGCGCCCGCGCGCTGTTCGTCGCTCAGGCCGGGGACGAGCCCGACGGGCGCGACCCGCATGTTGGCGCCGCAGCCCTTGGAACCGATCTGGCTGGCGTCCTGCCAGCGGCGGCTCTCGTCCTTCAGCAGGTAGCAGGCCAGCAGGCAGGTGTTCCCGGGCGCCCGGTTGTTCTCCGGCGACTGGTACCAGTCCACGAACTCCTCGCGCAACGGCCGCTCCAGCCGCTTCGGCGCGAGCACCCCACGGTCCATGGCCGTGCGCAGGGCCCGTCCCACCGCCAGCGTCATCTGCGTGTCGTCGGTGACGATCGCGGGCTTCGGCAGCCGCATCCGACGCCACGGCCCGCACTTGGCGAGGATCGACGGCACATCGTTGAACTCGGTCGGAAAGCCGAGCGCGTCCCCGAGTGCGAGTCCGGTCAACGCCCCGGTGGCTGCTTGCTTGTCGACGATGGTGGCGGTCATGCAGGGCGTCCTTCCCGGGACGGTCGGAGGAGGGGCGGGTGCAGCGCGGTGGCCGGACCCGCCCGATACAGCGCGGCGGGTTTGCCCCGGCCGCCGGTCAGCCGGGCGGCACCCGGCACGGCCTCGACGAAGCCGGGCGTGGCGAGCACCTTGCGGCGGAAGTTGGGCCGGTCGAGAGCGGTGCCCCAGACCGTCTCGTAGACGTGCTGCAGCTCGCCGAGCGTGAACTCGGGCGGGCAGAAGGCGGTGGCGAGACAGGTGTACTCGAGCTTGGCGCCGACCCGTTCGTGGGCGTCGGCGAGGATCGTGTCGTGGTCGAAGGCGAGCGGCCCGGCCGAGTCGTACGGCAGCCAGCCCGCCCGCGCCGCGTCGCTGCCGGCCCGCGGCTCGGGCGCGTCGGGCAGCAGCGCGGTGAAGGCGACGGACACGACCCGCATCCGGGGGTCGCGGTCGGGTTCGCTGTAGGTGCGCAGCTGCTCCAGATGCAGTCCGGTGACGTCCGCGAGGCCGGTCTCCTCGGCGAGTTCACGCCGGGCGGCCGTCTCCGCCGACTCCCGCGGCTCGACGAAGCCGCCGGGCAGCGCCCAGTGACCGGCATAGGGGTCCTGGCCGCGCTCCACGAGGAGGACCTGCAGGGCGCCGTCACGGATCGTCAGGACGGCGAGGTCGACGGTGACGGCGAAGGGTTCGTAGGCGTACTTGTCGTACTCCATGGCACCGGCCTCCCACCCCCGGACTTTTTAATAGTCATATCGACTATAAACACGAGGTGTGTGCTTCCACAACCCCGAGCGCTTCCCCAACCCGCGTGCTTCCGTGCCTCCGAGAGGGGTAATCGGCACCGCATGGGCGAGATCCTCGTGGGCACGTGTTCATGGACGGACCGGGCACTGGTCGGCAGCGGCTGGTATCCGGCGGGGCGCAAGGACGCGGAGGGGCGGCTGAGGCACTACGCCGAGCGGTTCCCGGTCGTCGAGGTCGACTCGGCGTACTACGCGCTGCCGAGCGCACGCAACAGTCTCCTGTGGGCCGAACGGACGCCGGACGGCTTCGTCTTCGACGTGAAGGCGTTCTCGCTGCTCACGGGACACCCGACGCGGGACTCGGTGATGCCGGACGGGCTTCCCGCCGACCACCGGGATCCGAAGGTGCTCGACCAGGTGTGGGCGCGGTTCACCGAAGGGATCGAGCCGCTGCGGGCGGCCGGGCGGCTCGGCAGTGTGCTGTTCCAGATGCCGCCGTGGTTTCGCCCCGGAAAGCGGTGCGGGGAGTTCCTGCGGGAGTGCGCCGAGCGGACCGAAGGGTGGCCGGTCTCCGTGGAGTTCCGGCATCCCGGATGGTGGCGGCCGGAGTGGGCGGAGGCCACTCGCTCGTTACTGACCCGGTACGGCATGACCGCCGTGGCGGTGGACATGACGCAGTCGCTTCCCTTGTCCGTCCCGCCCGTCACGCCGGTCGCCGCGCCGCGGCTGTCCGTGGTCCGGTTCCACGGGCGGAGCCCGGCCTGGGGGTCGGGGAGCAAGGAGGACCGGTTCCGGTACGACTACGGGGAGGACGAACTCGTCGAATGGCTCCCCCGGTTGCGGTCACTGGCCGGGCGGACGGAGCAGCTCCACGTGCTGTTCAACAACTGCTGCGGTGCCGCCGCGGTCCGCGCCGCCGAGACCATGCAGGAGCTGCTCGGCGGCGCAAAGTGGGCTCACGCGCGCGTGCGTGACGGCGCGAACGCCGCAACCACCGCTCCGACTCCCGCCGCCCCGGCCGACACCCACAGCGCCGGTGCGCAGCCGTCCATGAAGGACGCGGGTGAGCCGTAGCCGCCGTACTGCGTGAAGACCAGCGCGGCGACGGCGATACCGAAGACGCCGCCCAGTTCGCGCAGGGCGTTGTTGACGCCGGCCGCGACGCCCGCGTCACCGAGGGGGACGGCGGAGGTCACGGCGTTGGCGACGCTCGGGAAGACCATGGAGATACCGACACCGGCGATGATCAGCGGGACGACCAACTGCCCGTACCGCACCCCGGGTTCGACCTGCCAGGCCAGCAGCGCGAGGCCAAGGGCCTGCAGGGCGAGGCCCGCGAACATGAAGGGCCGGGTGCCGAAGCGGTCCGCGAGGGCGCCGGCGACCGGGGCGACCAGCAGCGGCATCGCGTTCCAGACGAGGATGCGCACGCCCGCCTGCAGCGGGGAGTAGCCGAGCCCGGTCTGGAAGAGCTGCGTGATCATGAAGAGGGCGCCCAGCAGGGATCCGAAGACGAGGAAGGCGGCCGCGTTGGCGACGGAGAAGCCGCGGTTGCGGAAGTGCGCGAGCGGCAGCATCGGATAGCGGGCTCCCCTGCGCTCCCAGAGCAGGAAGGCGGCCAGGAACACGATCCCGGCGGCGAGCGCGGTCAGCACCTCGGCGCTCCCCCAGCCCGCCTGCGGGGCCCGGACCGGCGCCCAGGCCAGCCCCGTCACCCCAAGGGCCGCCAACACCAGCCCGACCAGGTCGAGTTGGGGCCGAGTGCCGTAGCTCTCGCGGAGCCTGGTGGCGGCGAACGGCAGCATCGCGAGGCCGATGGGCACGTTCAGCCAGAAGATCCACTGCCAGGACAGGCCCTCGGTGACGGCCCCGCCGAGCACCGGCCCGGCGGCCACTCCGAGACCGGTCACGCCACCCCATACGCCGATGGCGACGCCCCGCTTCTCGGCCGGGAACGCCTCGCTGATCAGGGTCAGGGTGAGGGGAAGCAGTACGGCTGCTCCGGCGCCCTGCACCACGCGCGCGCCGATGAGCTGGCCCGGGCCGCCCGCCAGCGCGGAGGCGGCCGAGCCCAGGGTGAAGACGGCGAGTCCGGCGAGGTACATCCGCCGCCGCCCGAACCGGTCGCCGAGCGCGGCGCCGGTCAGGGTCAGACAGGCGAAGACCAGGTTGTAGGCGTTGATCGTCCACTCCAGGTCCGACAGGCTCGCCCCGAAGTCGGCCCGCAGGGCGGGCAGCGCGGTCGCGACGACCACGACGTCCAGGGAGCACAGCAGCGCGCCGAGCCCGGCGAGGACGACGGTCCACACCGGTCGGTGCGGGGCCTGTCCGGCGGGTGGTTTGCGTACGGAGACACTCAGTGTGTCGGTCATGACGGGGGTTCCTTCCATGAGCTCTTGAGGTCGCTCACGGAAGGCAGACCACCCTCACCCCGGAAAGGAATCGCGCCGCCCCAGAAAGGCCAGCAGACGCGCCTCGGGGCCCGCGTGCAGCGGTACGGCGACGGGCGCGCCGAACCGCACGCCCCGGTCCTCCAGCGCCACCACGCACTGCGCCACCGCCAGCAGCTCTGCCGCCAGCGGGCCCGGTATGGGCCGGGGGCGCCCGCAGGCCTGCGCCACGTCCCATCCGTGCACGGCGATCTCCACGGCCCCCACGGCTGCCATCACCCGGACGTCCAGCGGCAGTTCGCCCACCAGCACCCGTTCCCCCGGGCCGGCCGCCCAGGCGCCGAGCACGGCGCACGCGCGCGTGCGGAACGCGCAGGCGAGGTCTCCCCCGGGGCGTCCCGGCGTCAGCCCGATCCGCCCGCCCGTCAGCCCCTCGTGCAGGGCGTCCAGCGAGTCGTCGAGATGCCCGAGCAGCTCCCCCAGGTCCCACTCCGCGCAGGGAGTGCCCCGCTCCAGACTCCCGGACCCGACCCCGGCGACACTTCCCAGTGCGTAGGCGAGCGAACGCTCCAGGAGCTCACCGCAGTTCACGACAGCACCCTGGGGAACCCGAAGCGGTCCACCTGCGCCAGGTCGATGAAGGCCGTGATGCGGGCCAGGGTGCCGCCCTCCACGGTGAGCACCTGCACCGAGTGCGCGCGCAGCACGCCGTCCACCCCGCGGACGTACATGACGACGGCCGGCTGCCCGTTCGCGCGCGTGGGCAGCATCCGGTAGCGGCCCTGGCCGTGTCCCCTGGCCCGCAGGAAGCGCAGCACGTCCTTCTTGCCGCGGAACCACTCCAGGTTGGGCGGCATCTCCAGCTCGACGCCGTCCTGGAGGAGATCGAGCAGCGCGTCCATGTCGGCGCGTTCGAAGGCGGCCATGTACCGGTCGAGCACCTCGCGGTCCGCCGCGCCCTCGGGCTCGACGACGAGGTCCTCATCGGGGGCGACCTCGTCGAGCCGGGCACGCGCGCGTTGGAGGCTGCTCTTGACGGCGGCCGTCGAGGTCCCGAGCAGCGAGGCGACCTCGGGCGCCCGCCAGGCCAGCACGTCCCGCAGGATGAGCACGGCCCGCTGCCTGGCGGGCAGGTGCTGCAGCGCGGCTACCAGCGCGAGCCGCAGGCTGCCGCGGGCGGCCACGACGGTCGCCGGGTCGACGAGCGAATCGGGCAGCGGCTGCAGCCATGGAACTTCCGTCGCAGGGGCCCTCAGCGGCTCCTCAGGCGCCTCGGACGGCCCACCGAGCCCCGCGGGCAGGGGACGCCTCGCGCGGCTCTCCAGCGCCGTCAGACACGTGTTGGTGGCGATGCGGTGCAGCCAGGTCCGCAGGGACGCGCGGCCCTCGTAGTCCTCGTAGGACCGCCAGGCCCGCAGATATGTCTCCTGCACCAGGTCCTCGGCCTCGTCGACCGAGCCCAGCATCCGGTAGCAGTGCGCGAGCAGCTCCCGCCGGTACGGGTCCGTCAGCCGGACGAACTCGTCGCGGTCCGTCGTCGTAGCAGGCATGGCCATTCCTCTCGCCGGTCATGAGTACAGACCGGCGAGGGAGCGAAAACGCATCGGCCGGTACCGGAGAGGATCCGGAACCGGCCGTGGCACAGGGCTGCTAGAGGTCGACCTCCTGCATCAGCATGCCGACCTCGGTGTTCGACAGCCTCCGCAGCCAGCCCGACTTCTGGTCGCCCAGGGTGATCGGCCCGAAGGAGGTGCGCACCAGCTTCTCCACCGGGAAGCCTGCCTCCGCCAGCATGCGGCGCACGATGTGCTTGCGGCCCTCGTGCAGGGTCACCTCGACCAGGTAGTTCTTGCCGGTCTGCTCGACCACCCGGAAGTGGTCCGCGCGCGCGTACCCGTCCTCCAGCTGGATGCCGTCCTTCAGCTTCTTGCCCAGGTCGCGCGGGATCGGGCCGACGATCGCGGCGAGGTAGGTCTTCTTCACGCCGTACTTGGGGTGGGTCAGGCGGTGCGCCAGCTCACCGTGGTTGGTGAGCAGGATGACGCCCTCGGTCTCGGTGTCGAGCCGCCCCACGTGGAAGAGCCGGGTCTCGCGGTTGGTGACGTAGTCGCCGAGGCACTGCCGGCCCTCGGGGTCCTCCATCGTCGAGACGACACCGGCCGGCTTGTTCAGCGAGAAGAACTGGTACGACTGCGTGGCCACCGTGAGGCCGTCGACCTTGACCTCGTCCTTCTCGGGGTCGACGCGCTTGCCCTGCTCCAGGACGATCTCGCCGTTGACCTCGACGCGGGCCTGCTCGATCAGCTCCTCGCAGGCGCGCCGGGAGCCGTAGCCCGCACGCGCGAGCACCTTCTGCAGCCGCTCGCCCTCCTGCTCGGCACCCGGGAAGGTCTTGGGCAGCTTGACGTCCTTCTTGCCCGCGTACCGCTCGCGGTTGCGCTCCTCGGCCCGGGCGTCGTACTCACGGGAGCTCGCCGGGGCCGTACGGCCCCGGCCCGTGCCCTGGCTCTGCCTGGGGCCGCCCTTGGCGCCGCCGCGCGCCGAGGCGCCGCGCCCCGACTTCGGGCCGTCCTGGGTGGCGCCGGGGCCCACGTCGTAGCGCCGCTCCTCCGGGCGGGGCTTCTTCGGCCGGCCGCCCTGCTTGTCGTCGCGGTTGTTACCGGCGCCGCGGTAATTACCGCGGCCACCGCTGCTCCCGCCGCGGCCGCCGCTGTTGCCACCACGGCTCCCGCCGTTGTTTCCGCTGCTGTTCCTGCCGCTGCTGCTTCGCATCAAAGTTCCGTCTTGTCGTCTGCGTCCTCGGAATCCGGAGCGTCCGGATCGAACGACGGAACCCCTTCCAGTGTCTCGGCCTCGATCGCCTCCGCCTCCGGGAGGAAGGGCGCGAGCTCCGGGAGCTCGTCCAGACCGCGCAGGCCCATCCGCTCCAGGAAGTAGTTCGTCGTCGTGTACAGGATCGCACCTGTTTCGGGTTCCGTGCCCGCCTCCTGGACCAGACCCCGCTGCAGCAGGGTGCGCATGACCCCGTCGCAGTTGACTCCTCGTACGGCCGAGACCCGGCTGCGGCTGACCGGCTGGCGGTAGGCGACGACGGCGAGGGTCTCCAGGGCGGCCTGGGTGAGCCGGGCCTGCTGGCCGTCCAGGACGAAGCCCTCGACGGCCGCCGCGTACTCCGGGCGGCTGTAGAAGCGCCAGCCGCCGGCGATCAGCCGCAGCTCGAATCCGCGGCCCTGCACGGCGTATTCGTCGGCCAGCTCCCGCAGTGCGTCCCCGACCTGCCGCTTGGGCCGCTGGAGGATCTTCGCGAGATGCTCCTCGGTCGCGGGCTCGTCCACAACCATGAGGACGGCCTCCAGGGCGGGCTTGAGGTCCAGGTCGGCGACGGTGCTCAGCCCTGCCGGGAGGGCGGTGGTGTCCTCGCTCACGCCTTGTCCTCCTTGGGCGGCTCGGGCGGTCGGTCGAATTCGTCGGTGACCATGGGCTGGGCTTCGCCCTCCCCGCCGGTCCAGCGCACGATCAGCTCGCCGAGCGCCGTCTCCTGGTCGAGGGCGACGGCCTTCTCCCGGTAGAGCTCCAGCAGGGCGAGGAACCGTGCGACGACGGTGAGGGTGTCGTCGGTGTCCTCGACCAGCGCCCGGAAGCTGGCCTCGCCGAGCTCCCTGAGCCGGGCGACCACGATGTGGGCCTGCTCCTGGACGCTGACCAGCGGGGCGTGGATGTGGTCCACGTACACCTGCGGCTTGGGCTTGGGCTGCATCGCCTTCACGGCGAGCTTCGCGAAGCCCTCCGCTCCGATGCTGATGACGACCTCGGGCAGCAGCTCGGCGTGATGGGGCTCGAGTCCGACGGTACGCGGATAACGCCGGGCCTCCTCGTCCAGCCGCTGGTTGAAGATGTCGGCGATCTGTTTGTAGGCCCGGTACTGCAGCAGCCGTGCGAACAGCAGGTCGCGCGCCTCCAGGAGCGCGAGGTCGGCCTCGTCCTCGACCTCGGCGGAGGGCAGCAGCCGGGCGGCCTTGAGGTCGAGCAGGGTGGCCGCGACGACGAGAAACTCGGTCGTCTGATCCAGATCCCAGTCCGGCCCCATCGCCCGGATGTGCGCCATGAACTCGTCGGTCACCTTGGACAGCGCAACCTCGGTGACGTCCAGCTTGTGCTTGGAGATCAACTGAAGCAGCAGATCGAAGGGCCCCTCGAAGTTGGCGAGCCGGACCTTGAAGACACCGTCGTCGTCGGCCTCACCGGGGGCGGCTTCCGCCCCCACGCCCGCTTCCAGGTCTGCGCCACCGGACTCGGCCCGAGGCCCGGGGGCCGCAGCTTCCGTCTGGGGCTCGGGACCCGCCCACGGAACCCCGGCCTCCGCCTCTCGGACCCTCTCCGGGGCCACGGCCTCCACCAAAGAGACAGAGACAGCCTCCGGCGCCACCGCGCCCGCGGACCGCTGCCCGGCTGCGGCTTCCGCCTGAGGCTCGGAACCCAACCCCGGAACCAGGGCCTCCGCCTCTGGGACCGTCTTCGGGGCCGCGGCCTCCGCTGAAGGCACAGAGACCGTCCCCGGCGCCACGGCGCCCGGCTCCAGGCCCAAGGGTCGCCGGCCGGCGACCGGCACCGGAGTCACGACATCCGACCCGGGCTCACGGAACGGTCGTTCAGCCCCGGCCTCCGCGCCCGGATCCGGCTCGGGGACGGCAGCCTCGTATTCCGTCTCCGCCGGGGTCGGGACCGGCTCCCCGGCGGACGCCTGCTCCCCGGGTGGAGCCGCCGGCTCGACCCGTGGAGTGCCGGGGCCCCGGCCCAGTACACGCCGACGGCCGCCGGAGGTGCCGGCGCCGGGGGCGGGTACGTCGTTCGAGGTCATGGCCCCCGCAGGCTACCGCTACCGCCCGCGCAGCCGGCGTACGAGGATGCTCGCGTCCCCGCGGGACTCCAGGTCCGCCAGGACCACGGCGACCGCCTCGCGGACGATCCGCCCGCGGTCGACCGCGAGGCCGTGCTCACCGCGGAGCACCAGGCGTGCGTGCTCCAGGTCCATGAGCTCCTCGGCGGAGACGTACACGGTGATCTTCTCGTCGTGCCGCTCGCGGCCGCTGGGCCGGCGTGAGGCCGAGGACCGGCCGCGCTTGCGGGACTGGGCGCCGGCGGCGGCAGAACCTTCCTGCGCCCCCTGACGTCGCCCGGAGCGCTCCTGGCCCGCGGCACGGCTGCGGGACTCACCGGCGTCGGCCGGCTCCGGCTCCGCGGCCACGTGCTCCGGGCCCTCGCCGTCGCCGCCCTGCGCGGGCACCGACTGCGGCGCGTCCTCGGGCGAGGCGGCCGCGGCCGGATCGCTCTCCCCCGCGGGCGCGGGCACACGGGCTTCTCCGTTGGCCCCCCGCCGCGGAGTGGACGGCTGGAGCGCCATTCCCCCTGTCGTACGGAAGAGTTCGTCGGCCCCCGGCAGACTCACTCGGCGTGACACCGGGCGAGCACCTCCCTGGCGAGCTGACGGTAGGCGGCGGCGCCGACGGAGTTGGAGGCGTACGTGGTGATCGGCTCACCGGCGACCGTGGTCTCCGGGAAGCGGACCGTGCGTCCGATGACCGTGTGGTAGACGTGATCGTCGAACGCCTCGACCACACGGGCCAGCACCTCGCGGCTGTGGACCGTGCGCGAGTCGTACATCGTGGCCAGGATCCCGTCGAGCTCCAGCTCGGGGTTGAGCCGCTCCTGGACCTTCTCGATCGTCTCCGTCAGCAGTGCGACACCGCGCAGCGCGAAGAACTCGCACTCGAGCGGCACGATCACCTTGTGCGCGGCCGTCAGCGCGTTCACCGTCAGCAGACCCAGTGAGGGCTGACAGTCGATCACGATGTAGTCGTAGTCGGCCATCAGCGGCTTCAGGGCCCGCTGCAGCGTGGACTCGCGCGCGACCTCCGAGACCAGCTGCACCTCGGCGGCGGACAGGTCGATGTTGCTGGGCAGCAGGTCCATGTTCGGGACCGCCGTCTTCAGGAGCACCTCGTCGGCCGCCATCCCCCGCTCCATGAGCAGGTTGTAGACGGTGAGGTCGAGCTCCATCGGATTGACGCCGAGGCCCACCGACAGCGCGCCCTGCGGGTCGAAGTCCACGAGCAGCACGCGGCGTCCGTACTCCGCGAGCGCGGCACCCAGGTTGATGGTCGACGTCGTCTTGCCGACGCCGCCCTTCTGGTTGCACATCGCGATGATCTTCGCGGGCCCGTGGTCGGTCAGCGGGCCCGGGATGGGGAAGTACGGGAGCGGACGCCCGGTCGGGCCGATGCGCTCACGGCGCTGGCGGGCAGCGTCGGGCGCGAGCGTGGCCGCGTACTCGGGATCCGGCTCGTACTCCGCGTCGGGGTCGTAGAAGTGCCCTTCGGGCAGTTCGTCGTAGTCGGCGAAGTGGTTGTGGGGCGCGCCACTTCCGTCGCCGGCCATGGCGTTCACGTGATGGCCATCCATGCTCTGGTGTGCAGTCCGGATCACCTGCGGACCCGGGCTCTGGTGGGCTGCGAAGGTGCGCACAGCTACGGAGCCGACAGCCTCGAACCCCGCGGGACCCTGGTCCCGTACAGGCGCTCCTGGTTGACCACCCCCGGGAGAAAATGTCGACTCATTCACAAGTCGTCTTACCTCCTTGGTGACCAGGAAACTTCTAGACAGGTCAGCGTGGCACCATGCCGACGACTGGCGACTCTATGGCGTGTCGGGCGTCCTCAGCAACACAATCCGCCGCACCGGGCTCGATGTGTCGACAATGAAACATCCCTCTGTCAAGGGCGTACGGCCGTCGCACGGCAGGATTCGCGGGTGTGCGAATCGGTCGAAGGGTTACGTTCGAGGCGAGTTGACCTAGAGCCGCAAAGTGACCATACACACATCCGGCCGGACCTTGTCGGGCAAGGTCCGGCCGGATGCGCACTGTTGACGACCTGTGTTGACGTATCGCCTTTTACCGAATGGTGACTTAGCGGCTCGACGACTCGCCGCTCAGCCGATCAGGCTCTCGAGCTCCACGTGCTCCAGTCCGTGCGCCTCTGCGACCTCGCGGTAAACGACCTTGCCGTCATGGGTGTTGAGCCCCTTGGCGAGCGCGGGGTCGCGGCGCAGCGCCTCCACCCAGCCGTGGTCGGCGAGTTCGACGATGTAGGGCAGCGTCGCGTTGGTGAGCGCGTAGGTGGAGGTGTTGGGCACCGCGCCCGGCATGTTGGCGACGCAGTAGAAGACCGAGTCGTGGACCTGGAAGGTCGGCTCGGCGTGCGTGGTGGGACGGGAGTCCTCGAAGCAGCCGCCCTGGTCGATCGCGATGTCGACAAGGACACTCCCGGGCTTCATGCGGGAGACGAGCTCGTTGGTGACCAGCTTGGGGGCCTTGGCGCCGGGGATGAGGACCGCGCCCACGACGAGGTCGGCGTCCAGGACGGCCTTCTCCAGCTCGAAGGAGTTGGACATGATCGCCCGGACCTTGGTGCCGAAGACCTTGTCCGCCTCGCGCAGCTTGTTGATGTCGCGGTCGAGCAGGGTGACGTGGAAGCCGAGGCCGACCGCGATCTGCGTCGCGTTCCAGCCGGAGACGCCACCGCCGATGACGACGGCCTTCGCGGGCTGGGTGCCGGGGACGCCGCCGGGGAGCACGCCACGGCCGCCGGCCGAGCGCATCAGGTGGTAGGCGCCGACCTGCGGGGCCAGCCGGCCCGCGACCTCGGACATGGGGGCGAGCAGCGGCAGCGCGCGATTGGGCAGCTCGACGGTCTCGTACGCGATCGCCGTGGTGCCGGACTCGATCAGCGCGTCGGTGCACTCCTTGGAGGCGGCCAGGTGCAGGTAGGTGAAGAGCGTCTGGTCCTTGCGCAGGCGGTGGTACTCCTCGGCGATGGGCTCCTTGACCTTCAGCAGCAGGTCGGCGGCGGCCCACACCTCGTCGGCGGTCGGCAGGATCTGCGCACCGGCGGCGACGTACTCGCTGTCCGGGATCGACGATCCGACACCGGCGTCGTGCTCGATGACGACCTGGTGGCCGTGGCGCACGAGCTCGTGCACACCGGCGGGGGTGATGGCCACCCGGAACTCGTTGTTCTTGACCTCGCGGGGGATGCCGACCTTCACGTCGATCACGGTCCTTGGCTCAGTGGATGTGGGGCAATACAACACATACCCAGGCATGCATGAGCACACCGGGAGACACCGCAGGAGAAGGTGCGGCAGAGCCAGTCTAATGAAGGCGTTCTCTCTGTCTAGCCTTCCATTGCATCAATCTTCGCCAGATGTACTACGGATTTCGCAGGTGTCATCGTCCTGTTGCAAGGGATCAAGGGGTTTCGGCTCCTGCTCGGTGTCCTCGCGCTCCTCCCCCAGCAGCCGCTCGGCCGTGCCCCGGTGCAGTTGGGCGGAGGCGGGATCGCCCAGGCGTTCCAGCGTGTCGGCGAGCCGCAGCTGCAGCGCCGCCTGCAGCCGTACGTCCTCGGCACGCCGGGCCCACTCCACCGCCTCGTGGCAGGTGCGCAGCGACTCCTCGGGCCGTCCCGCGTACTCCTGGACACGCGCGAGTTCGCTCAACGCCCGTGCGTGGGAGGCGATGTCGCCGTTCTTGCGGTGCCGGGCGATCGCCGTGCGCCAGCCGCGCTGGGCCTCGCCGTAGCGGCCCGCATAGGTGTGGGCCGCGGCGATACGGCCGTAGAGCCGGGCGGCGGCCGCACGCTCGCCCCGGGCCAGGCGCTCGGCGAGGGCGCGGCCGAACCAGTCGGCCGCCCGGTCGTAGTCCCCGAGCTCCAGATGCGCACCGCCTACGGATTCCATTGCGCGGCCGCTCGCGTACGGGTCGTTCGCCTCCCGTCCGGCGTCCAGCGCGGCCCGGTAGCGCGCCAGTGCCTCCGTCGTGCGGCCGGTCTGGGCGTCCAGATCGCCGAGGTTCAGCAGTGCGGCGGCCTTCTCGCGGGGCAGGTCCCGCCGCTCGGCCACGTCCAGGACGAGCCGGTGGATGCCGTACAGGTCGGGGGCGGCGGCCCGGGTGCCGAAGTGCGCGACCATGGCCTTGACCAGCTGGGACATCAGCCGGCGGGCGAGGGTGTCCAGCTCCCCGTCCGCGACGGCCAGCCGGGCCGCGGCCAGCAGCGCGGGCCTGCGCAGGCGCAGCCACTCCTCGGCGGCCCGGGGGCTCGGGAAGCGCAGGGAGCGCGGCATGCCCTGGAGCTTCTCGCGCGCCTCGGGGCTGTCCGTCTCAGTGATCACCCGGCAGGACTGCAGCAGCCGTACCGTCCGCTCCAGCATGCGGGCGCGGGCCAGCTGCACCTCGCCGGGGCGGTCCTGGCTCTGGGTGAGCTTCTTGAGCAGGGGGTGCAGACAGCCCGGCACCTCGTACTGCGGCAACGGCGAGTCCGCGGCCCGCAGCAGGCCCAGGGCGACGAACTCGTCCAGCGCGGCATGGGCGTCGCCGACCGAGCAGCCGGCGAGCGAGGCCGCGGTGTGCGGGTCGACCAGGCCGGCCGGGGCGAGGGAGAGCAGCCGCAGCATCCGGGCGGACGGTGCGGCAAGGGAGGTGTAGACGAGCCCGAAGACCCGGCTGAGGGGTGTGCCCTCACCCTCCGTGTGCAGATGCTTGGCCAGATCGGCGACGGCCGCCTTGGGGCGGGCGGCGAGCCAGCCGCCCGCCAGCGTCAGCGCGGCGGGATGCCCCTGGCACTCCTCGACCAGGCCCTCGGCGGCACGAGGGTCGACGGTGATGCGGACCGAGCCGGTGTACCGGGTGAGCAGCTCCAGGGCCGACTTGGTGTCGAGGCCGCCGAGGGTGCAGGGGCGGACGTCGGAGATACCGGTGAGGGGACCGCTCGACACGGCCACGACCAGGCAGTCCGGGGTATCCGGCAGCAGGGCGTCGACCTGTTCGGCGTCCGCCGCGTCGTCCAGCAGCACCAGGGCCCGGCGGTCGGCGAGGGCGGTGCGCAGCGCCTCGGCCAGGTCGTCCGCGGCGGCTCCGGCGGGGGTGGGCAGCCTCAACGCGGCGAGCAGTTCACGGGCGGTCTGCCCGAGCGGGACGGGTGTGCCGTCGGGCTCGCTCAGCCGCGCCCGGAGCACACCGTCGTCGTAACGGTCCGCAACCTGCCGTACCAGCTCCTCGGCGAGGGCCGTGCGTCCGGAACCGGGCCTGCCCGCGATGAGCAGTACGCGCGCGCGTGGAGCCTTGCGGCCGGAGAGGGTGTCCAGGCCCGCGCGCTCGATGTCGGCGCGGAGTTCCTTCAATTCCCTTGTACGGCCCAGGAACCGGCTCTGGTCAGCAGCGTGCCCCGACAGCCGTACACCGTCTGTGTTGACCGCCTGATCCGTCACGGGCCACACTCCCGTCCCACCGCACGCGCAAGCCCGCCGGGACTCCGGTACCGGGCATCAACAGAGCCTAGTTCACGCTCTGCAACGATCCTGGCGGAGCACGGCGGGCACATCCCCCGATCGGATCAGCAGATCGTCACACCGGTACGTAGGGGGCGGCGTTCAGGACTCGAAAGGACGCGCGGGCCACGGCGCCTCGGCGGGACGCAGCGCGTCGAGCCCGTCGCCCTGCTCTGCGGCCACCAGCGAAAGGACGCCCACGACAAGGCAGTTGTTGTGCAGCTCGCCCCCGAGGACGCCCCGTACGAGCTCCTCGACGGGCACCCGCGCGATCTCCATGTCGGCCTCTTCGTGCTCGACCTCGAAGCGGTCGCCCTCGGCCTCGGACAGACCGCGGGCGAGGAAGATGCGCACGGCCTCGTCGCAGCCGCCGGGGGTGGTGTAGACGTCGGTCAGCACCCGCCAGTCCTCGGCCTTGACGTGCGCCTCCTCGTACAGCTCGCGCTGGGCGGCGTGCAGCGGGTTCTCGCCCGGCACGTCGAGCAGACCGGCCGGGATCTCCCACAGCTTGTGACGTACGGGGTGGCGGTACTGGCGCACGAGCAGGACCCGGCCGTCCCCGTCGAGGGCGAGGACGGCGACCGAACCGGGGTGGACCTGGTAGTCGCGGCGGGCCACATGTCCGTCGGGCATGACCACGTCGTCCGTGCGCACGGAGGTCTTGTTGCCCACGAAGGGGGTCTCCGTCGCCCGGATCTCCCACTCCTCGGGGGTGTCCTTGATCGTCATGCCCTGTCCTTCCGCACGCTTGCGCCACACGCCGAGTGAAACGGGGCGCTCACCTTTTGAATGCGAGCGCCCCGGCTACCGTACAACTGGTGTGTCACTCAGCTTCGCCGCTCGACGTCCCCGCCGGCCGCCCCTGCTGACCTGCTTTTCTGCTGGGGGTCCGGGGGTCATCCCCCGGAATGACTCAGCCCTTGGAATTCTTCCGCTCGACCGAGGCCTTCACCAGACCGGCGAACAGCGGGTGCGGCCGGGTCGGACGGGAGCGCAGCTCGGGGTGCGCCTGCGTCGCCACCAGGTAAGGGTGCGTCTCGCGCGGGTACTCCACGTACTCGACGAGCTTGCCGTCGGGCGAAGTGCCGGAGAACAGGATGCCGGCCTTCTTCTCCAGCTCCGCGCGGTAGGCGTTGTTGACCTCGTAGCGGTGCCGGTGGCGCTCCTCGACGTACTCCTTGCCGTCGTACACCTCGCGCACGATCGAGCCCTCGGCCAGCTTGGCCGGGTACATGCCGAGCCGCATCGTGCCGCCCATGTCGCCCTCGCCGGCCACGATGTCGAGCTGCTCGGCCATGGTGGAGATGACCGGGTGGCCGGTGGCCGAGTCGAACTCGGTGGAGTTGGCGTCGGTGATGCCGGCCAGGTTGCGCGCGGCCTCGATCACGATGCACTGCAGGCCCAGGCAGAGGCCGAGCAGCGGGATCTTGTTCTCGCGGGCGTACTTGATCGCGCCGACCTTGCCGAGCACACCGCGGTCGCCGAAGCCGCCCGGGATGCAGATGCCGTCGACGTCGCCGAGCTGCGCCGCGGCACCGGCCGGGGTCTTGCAGTCGTCGGAGGTGACCCACTTGATCTTCACTCGGGCCCGGTTGGCGAAGCCGCCGGCGCGCAGCGCCTCGGTGACCGAGAGGTAGGCGTCGGGCAGGTCGATGTACTTGCCGACCAGCGCGAGGGTGATCTCGTGGTCGGGGTTGTGGACGCGGTCGAGCAGGTCGTCCCAGGTCCGCCAGTCCACGTCGCGGAACGGCAGGTCCAGCTTGCGGACGACATAGGCGTCCAGGCCCTCGCCGTGCACGGTCTTGGGGATGTCGTAGATCGAGCGGGCGTCGGGGCAGGCGACCACGGCGGCCTCGTCGACGTCACACATCAGGGAGATCTTGCGCTTGATCGCGGTGGGGACCTCGCGGTCGCAGCGCAGCACGATCGCATCTGGCTGAATACCGATGTTCCGCAGGGCCGCAACCGAGTGCTGGGTCGGCTTCGTCTTCAGCTCTCCCGAAGGGCCGATGTAGGGCAGGAGGGAGATGTGGACGACGAAGACGTTGTCACGCCCGACCTCGTGGCGGACCTGGCGGACGGTCTCCAGGAACGGCAGCGACTCGATGTCTCCGACCGTGCCGCCGACCTCGGTGATGACGACGTCGACCTCGTCGGTCGCCATGCGCCGGATGCGGTGCTTGATCTCGTTGGTGATGTGCGGGATGACCTGCACGGTGTCGCCGAGGTACTCGCCGCGCCGCTCCTTGGCGATCACCGTCGAGTACACCTGGCCGGTGGTGACGTTCGCCGAACCGTCCAGGTCGCGGTCGAGGAAGCGCTCGTAGTGGCCGATGTCCAGGTCCGTCTCGGCGCCGTCGTTGGTGACGAACACCTCACCGTGCTGGAAGGGGTTCATCGTGCCCGGGTCGACGTTCAGGTACGGGTCGAGCTTCTGCATCACGACCCGCAGGCCCCGCGCCTTGAGGAGCATGCCCAGACTGGAGGCCGTGAGGCCCTTGCCCAGGGAGGAGGCGACACCCCCGGTGACGAAGATGTGCTTGGTCGTCGTAGCTGTGCTGTTTCTGAAAGCGGGCGGCGGCATGGCCAAGAGGGGGCTCCCGTGGTCGCGGTTCGAGGTGCGGTGCCGGGGATTTCTCGCCCACCGGTCCACGGGCTACCAGGGTATCAGCGCCCGGAGGAGATGGCTTCCGGCCACGCACCGCACACGAGTCACCACAGACCCGCACGGTCCTTCGTGTTTCTCACCCGATGCTCACCCGTTCGGCCTAGTCGGGTTGCCCGGAGCGGCACGCAGATCATCTACGTGCGTCGTATCCTGCTCGGACACTCGCTGCCGAGCCCGGCCGGGTACACGGCACCACCCCCGCACGTGATGACCGGAACAACGAGAGCTCGTCAGTTCGTTGAGCATCAATTGTCGTTTTGCCACACGGCCAGGACGACTGCTTTGCTTCACCGCTCAACGACGCATTACAACGACCCCTTGACCGCAATAAGCGACAGCCCCCTTCCTTCACGGGGGTGACGTGGCCGTTCGACTGGAGTTGCACGTGGCCGGGCGCATCGAAGACTACGCACTCATCGGAGACATGCAGACCGCCGCCTTGGTCTGCCGGGACGGCACGGTGGACTGGCTGTGCCTGCCCCGCTTCGACTCGCATGCCATCTTCGCCGGCCTGCTGGGCACCGAGGAACACGGATTCTGGCGGCTCGGCCCCGCCCACGCGGCCGAGGCGCAGCCCCCGACGGCCGCCCGGCGCAGCTACCGCGGCGACTCCCTGATCCTGGAATCCGAGTGGGACACCCCGCGCGGCACGGTCCGAGTGACCGATTTCATGCCCCCGCGTGACGGCGCCCCCCAGCTGATCCGCATCGTCGAGGGCGTCTCCGGCCGCGTCCCGATGCGCTCGGCCCTCAGGATGCGTTTCTCCTACGGCCGGGTCGTGCCGTGGGTGCACAAGCACGACGG
This sequence comes from Streptomyces longisporus, assembly GCF_039532765.1. Taxonomy (NCBI): domain Bacteria; kingdom Bacillati; phylum Actinomycetota; class Actinomycetes; order Kitasatosporales; family Streptomycetaceae; genus Streptomyces; species Streptomyces longisporus. The sequence goes on along the minus strand of NZ_BAAASG010000015.1, from coordinate 19,737 downwards.
CCGCACGGTCGCGGTGGCGGGCCCGGACTCGGTCTGGTACGACACCGAGTGCGAGACCTACGGCAAGTCGCTGACCACGTACTCGGACTTCACGGTCGCTCCCGGTGACCGCATCGCCTTCACCATCTCCTGGCAGCCCTCGCACAAGGAGCCGCCGCCGCTGCCGGAGCCGGAGGCCTCGCTGGAGGCGACGGAGGACTTCTGGCGGGAGTGGGTGGAGCACTGCACCTACCACGGCCCGTACCGCGAGGCCGTGATCCGCTCCCTGATCACGCTGAAGGCGCTGACGTACGCCCCGACCGGCGGCATCGTCGCCGCCCCCACCACCTCCCTGCCCGAGGACATCGGCGGCGTCCGCAACTGGGACTACCGCTACACCTGGCTGCGCGACGCGGCGATCACCCTGTCCTCGCTGCTGCGCACCGGCTACCGCGAGGAGGCCCGCGCCTGGCGCGAGTGGCTGCTGCGGGCAGTCGCCGGCGACCCCGAGAACCTGCAGATCATGTACGGCATCGCGGGCGAGCGCGAGCTGGGCGAGGCGGAGCTGGACTGGCTGCCGGGCTACGAGAACTCGGCTCCGGTTCGCGTCGGCAACGGCGCCGCACACCAGCTCCAGCTGGACGTGTACGGCGAGGTCACCGAGGCCCTGCACCTCGGCCACATGACCGGCCTGGCCCGCAGCGACTACGCCTCCCTGCTCCAGCTCAAGCTGATCCGCTACCTGGAGCAGCACTGGGACGAGCCGGACGAGGGCATCTGGGAGGTGCGCGGCCCGCGCCGCCACTTCGTGCACTCCAAGGTCATGGCCTGGGTCGCCGTCGACCGCACCATCAAGCTCATCGAGTCCGGTGACGCGGACGGCCCGCTGGAGCGCTGGCGCGAGCTGCGCGACGACATCCACCGGGACGTGTGCGAGAAGGGCTACGACAAGGAGCGCAACACCTTCACGCAGTCGTACGGCTCGAAGGAGCTGGACGCCTCACTGCTGCTGATCCCGCAGATGGGCTTCCTGCCCCCCGACGACAAGCGCGTCATCGGCACGATCGAGGCGATCCAGCGTGAGCTGTCCACGCCGGACGGCTTCATCCTGCGCTACCCGACGGAGGGTTCCAGCGAGGGCGTGGACGGCCTGCCCGGTGACGAAGGGGCGTTCCTGGCCTGCTCGTTCTGGATGGCGGACGACCTGGCGATGATCGGCCGCGTGGACGAGGCCCGCAAGCTGTTCGAGAAGCTGCTCGCCCTCCGCAACGACCTCGGTCTGCTCGCCGAGGAGTGGGACCCGCGCCTGCAGCGCCAGGTCGGCAACTTCCCGCAGGCCTTCAGCCACGTCCCGCTCATCGACACGGCACTGCGCCTGACGGCCTCCGGAGCGTACGGCGGCTGAACAGGACCGCCGAGCCGGGCCCGCCTAGGCTGGAGCCAACAGCCCCTGTACGGAAGGGGGCGCCCCATGGCTTCCCCGTCGAAGGCGGGCGCGGCCCTCGCCGCGCTGCGTGAGGATCTGGTCGGCGATGTGTTCGCCCCGGGGGATGTCGGCTACGACGAGTCCCGGGCGGTCTTCAACGCCCTGATCGACCGGCGGCCGGCGGTGATCGCGCAGTGCGTGGACGAGGCCGATGTCGTACGGGCCGTGCGCTTCGCCCGGGAGCTGGATCTGAAGATCGCCGTGCGTGGCGGCGGGCACAGTGTGGCGGGCATGGCGGTGAACGACGGCGGCCTGGTCGTGGACCTGCGCCACATGCGTGCCGTCACCGTGGACCCGGCGGCCGAGGCCGTGCGGATCGCGGGTGGCGCCACCATGAGCGACCTGGACCGGGCGACCGAGCCGTACGGACTTGCGACCACCGGTGGCCGGGCCTCCACCACCGGCGTCGGCGGTTTCGTGCTCGGTGGCGGCACCGGCTGGCTGGACCGCTGGTGCGGACTGGCCGTCGACAATCTGCTCGGCGTCGAACTGGTCACCGCCGACGGCGAGCGGGTCCATGCGAACGCCGACGAGAACCCGGAGCTGTTCTGGGGCCTGCACGGCGGGGGCGGCAACTTCGGCGTGGTCACCGCGCTGACCCTGAAGCTGCACGAACTGCCCCTGTTCTCCGTGGCGTTCGTGATGTACCTCCCTGTCTTCGGCCGCGAGGTCGTGCGCACCTACCGCGAGATCATCACGGCCGCTCCGGTCGAGGCGTCCGGGATGGCCGTCTACGTCACCGGCCCGCCGGCCGAGTTCGTGCCTCCCCAGCTGGTGGGCCGTCTGATGTGCGCTGCGCTGCTGACGTACGCGGGCGGCGAGGACGACCTGCGCAAGCTCGCCGAGCCGCTGCTGGCGCTGCCGCACGAGGCCGAGGTCGTGGGCGCGATGCCGTACGCCGAGGTGCAGTGCCTGCTCGACGATCCGCCCGGTCTGCGGAACTACTGGTCGGCGGAGTACCTGACGGGCCTGCCCGACGACCTGGTGGAGGTCTACTGCGCCCGCGGCGAGAAGATACCCGTACCGACGGGCGTCCAGTACGTGCTGCTCCCGCAGGGCGGCGCGATCGCGGACGGTCCGCACGAGTACCCCGTGCCCTATCGGGACGCACCGTGGGCGGTGCACCCCTTCGGTATCTGGCAGGACCCGGCGGACGACGAGCGGTGCCTGCGATGGGTACGGGACGTGCGCGCCGACGTCCGTCCATGGAGCACCGGCGCGGTCTACCTCAACTTCATAGGCGACGAGGGCCCCGAACGGGTGATCGCCGGCCTGGGCGCGGAGAACACCCGGCGGCTGGGCGAGCTGAAGCGCCGCTACGACCCGGACAACGTCTTCCGCTTCAACCACAACATCACGCCGACCTGAGCACCTCCAGCGTGCGCGGGAACACCGGCCGGCCGGCTCCGGCCCCCCGAAGCCCGCCGCCGTGAACACATCGCTGTGAACCGGCACCGTCACCCCCAGCCACGCTCCACAGCACCTCGGTCGGCACCCCGCCCGCCCGGAGATGTCCCACAGGCACCCCCGCGGGTAGCGTCCGGCTCATGGACAGCAGTGCGGGCAGCGGTACGGGCAGTGGATTCGACACGCACGGTGCCGGGATCACCGTGCAACGGGCGCTGGAGCTGCCCGGTCTGCGCAGCGGGCTGCCGGAGGTCCTCGCGGGCGCCGACCGGCTGCAGCGCACGGTGCGCTGGGTGCACGCGGGCGAGGTGCCGCACATCGCCTCGCTGCTGAAGGGCGGCGAGCTGCTGCTGACCACCGGCTATGGTCTCGGCACCCGGCCGGCCGAGCAGCGGGCGTTCGTGCGCACCCTGGCCGAGCGCGGTATCGCGGCCCTCGTCGTGGAGCTCGGCCCGCGTTTCACCCGCCTGCCCGCCGCGCTCGTCGACACGGCGCGCGCGGCCGGGCTCCCGCTGGTCCAGCTGCACCGCGAGGTGCCCTTCGTGGCGGTCACGGAGGAGGTCCACACCGAGATCGTCAACGGCCACTACGCGCTGCTGCAACGGGCCGAGGAGGTGCACCGGCGCTGTACCGAGGCCCTGCTGGGCGGCGGCGGGGTGCCCCAGGTGCTGGGCATCCTGGCCGGCTTCAGCGGCAACCCGGTCTTCCTGGAGACGACGGACGGACAGCTGCTGTACGCCGCCGGGGCCGGCCCCGAGGGCGCGGAGCCGCTCCAGGTGTGGGAGGGGCTGCGCGGCCACCACAAGGACGTCCCGCCGCCGTCGGGGTCGGTCCTGGTGGACGTGCCCGGAGGCGGCCCGGGAACAGGGTCGGTACGGGCCCGCCTGGTCCTCCTCCCCGTACGGGCCCCGCTGGCCCCCGTGCACCGCATCGCGGCCGAGCGGGCGGCCGGCATCCTGGCCGTCGTCCTGATGCAGGCCCGGCAGGAGGAGGAGCTGGCGGCACGCGGCCGCGGGGACTTCCTCACGGATCTCGCCGAGGGCCGTATCGCCGCGGAGGACGCGCCCGCGCAGGCGCGCGTGCTCGGCTTCAAGCCCGGCAACAGCCCGCTGCTGCCGGTGGTGATGCGGCTGGGCGACACGCTGTCACCGGGCGGGGGCTGGGCGGTGCTGGCACGCGCGGTCGCCGAGGAGCTGGCCTCGGTGGGGGTTCCGGTCCTGTTGGGCGTACGGCCCGTCGAGGGCCGCGTTCCGTTGCTGCTGGGCCTGCGCGCGGAGGCGGAGCGGTCGGCGGTCGCGGACCGGGTCGCGGCGGCGCTGCGGGCGGGCGTGGAGCGGGCCGGGATGCAGCGGCCGGGGGCGCCACCGCCGGTGGTGGTCGTCGGGGTGGCGGGCGGCTGGGCGGCGGCGTCGGCGGGCCTTCGGCACGCGGCGGAGACGGCGACGGCGGCGCAGGGCCTCTCGGACCGCCCCTGGTACGACGCCCGCCGCCTCGACATCGACCTGCTGCTGTGGCGGCTGCGCGACCACCCGGACCTGGCGGCCTTCGTGGACCGTGCGATCGGCCCGCTCCGCGACCACGACAACCGCTCCAAGCCGCCCCTGCTGCCCACCCTGGAGACATACCTAGCACACGCGGGCCGCAAGGCGGAGACGGCCCGCGAACTCCACCTCAACCGGCAGACCCTCTACAACCGCCTGGCCCGGATCGGCGAGTTGCTCGGCACGGACCTCGACGACCCGCAGACGGTACTGGCGTTGAGCCTGGCACTGCGAGCACGCCGGCACACCCCCTAGGGCCTGCCCCTCAGGCGAGCGGCCGGTGCTGGGTCAACTCGTCGTAGACGCTGAGCACTTGGGCGACGGTCTCGTCCTCCGTCGGCCAGGTGGCAGCCTGCCGGACGCCCTTCTCCCGGAGCAGCTCACGGCGCTCCGGATCGCCGAGGAGCCCGGTGACGGCGTCGGCGAGGGCCTCCGCGTCCCCGTACGGGACGAGTTCGGCGGCGTCGCCGACGAGTTCGGGGATGCCGCCGACACGGGTCGCGACGAGCGGCACGCGCGCGTGGAGCGCCTCCTGGGCGAGCACGGAGCGCGATTCCCAGCTGCTGGGCAGCAGTGCGAGATCAGCGGCGGCGAGCAGCGTCCGCACGTCGTCGCGCCGCCCGATGAGCCGGACGGGCAGCCCCTCGTCCTCGATGCGGCGCTGCAGCACGGTCCGCAGCGGCCCCTCCCCCGCGATCACGACGAGCGGCACGGGGTCGAGTCGCCGCCACGCGCGCGTGGCGTCCAGCAGGGTCTCGTAACCGCGGTGCCGGTCGAGGGAGCCGACGGCCATGAGCAACGAGCGGCCGGTGGCGCCCAGTTCGGCCCGGATCTTGGAGCTCGGGCGGTCGGGATCCTCCGGCTCCGCGCCCGGCGGCGGCCCGGGCAGCGCCACGGCGGCCAGCCGCGCGTCCCGCGCCCCGGTCCGGCGAGCCCGGTCCACGAGGTCCGAGGAGGTGCCGAGCACCACGGTGGCGGCCTTCACCACCCGCCGCTCCAGGAGGCGCAGCAGATGGGCGCGGGCTCCTTCGGCGTGCGCGCGGCTGTGCCAGGTGACCACGAGCGGGGTGCGCCGGCCGCTGAGGGCCAGCGCGGCCCGGAAGGAGGCGTGCAGCCCGTGCGCATGCACCAGGTCGGCGTCCTTGCACGCGTCCCGCAGCGCGGTCACGGCTCCCGGATCGCTGCTGCGCGGTACGTGCACATGGTCGGCGCCGGTCCCCGTGAAGTCGTAGGCGTGATCGGCCTCGACAGGCGCGCAGACGGTGACCCGCACGCCCCGTGCGACGAGCCCCGCCGCCAGCGAACGCACATGCGCGCTGCTGCCGGCGTTGCCGCCGCCCAGCACCTGCACGGTGCGCAGCGGCGACTGACCGTGCGGTGCGTGGCTGCTCACGGGGCTCACGTGGCCGGGGCTCCTGGTTCGGCGTCGGGCGGTCACGAAGAAAGTACAGAAGGATCCAGCGGAGGGGGTGTACCGCGCGGCTTCCTCCACGTACTACGCCAAGGATGCCAGGACGTACGGGTGTTCCGGCAACGAGAAGGTGACGCGAGTGCCGCACGGGGGCTGTGGGGCGGTGGGATTGGTCACTCGCACGAGTGAGAGAGGGGCACCTGACCCCCGCCCCATGACCGCGCCGCCTCGCTCACCTCGTCCCCGTACGCCGCCGGCCTACAACTCGACGATCCGCCCCGCGTGGTTCTTCCGCTCCCAACGCTCGCGCCCACCGGGCGGTTTGGCGCTCGGCGCCGCGATCCCACCCGGGTCACACACCCGGGCGGCGGTCAGGCCTGGCGGGCCCTGGACGTGAGGCGATCGGCGAGCGCGATGACGAGGTCGCGCAGTTCGGCGGGGCGCTCGATGACGAACGGCCGGTCGAGTGAGGCGAGTGTCCGAGGCAACCAGTCGAGCCGCTCGGCCCGTAGCTCCACGCGCAGCCAGCGCTCGGCCGCCGGGTCCCGGTCGGCCACCGGCTCGTGCTCCGCCACGCTCGCGACGCCGGCGGGGAGGTGCGCGCGGATCTGCTCCACCGTCCCGTGGATCCGCAAGGTCACCTCGTGCCGGTACTCGGCCGTGGCGAAACCTGTCAACACGCGCTCTGCCGGACCGGGACCCGCGGGCGCTTCGAAGGAGCCGGGCAGGGTCCTCGCGTCTGCGATGCGATCGAGCCGGAAGGTCCGGTCCTCGTCGACCTGGGCGTCCTTGCCCGTGACGTACCACCGGCCCGCGTGGGCGACGATCCCGTACGCGTGCAGAGTGCGTTCGCTACGGCGTCCGTCGCGGTCGGTGTAGCGGATCGAGACCGGGCGGCGGTGGCGCACCGCATCGGCGACGGTGAGCAGGAGTGCGGCGTCCGGGTGGCCCAATTCGCCGGGCCGGTCGGTGAAGTCGAGAGCTTCCAGGAGGCTGTCGAGCCGGCGGGCGATGTGCTGGGGCAGCACGCGCCGGATCTTCGCCGATGCCGTCTCGTTCGCCGTGCGCTCCGTGGTGGTCAGAGCCGCCCGGCGGCCGGCGACCAGGCCGAGGAGCACGGCCAGCGCCTCGTCGTCGCTGAGCATGAGCGGAGGCAGGCGGTACCCGGGAGCCAGCCGGTAGCCGCCGTAGCGGCCGCGCACCGACTCCACGGGTACGTCGAGGTCGATCAGCTGCTCCACGTACCGCCGCACGGTGCGCCCTTCGACACCGAGACGGTCGGCGAGTTCGGCCACGGTCCGGGTGCCGCCCGACTGCAGGAGTTCCAGGAGCGTCAGCACGCGGCCGGTGGGTCGAGGCATCTTCGGAGCCTAACCCGAATACAGGACCGATTCTGTCCCCTATTTCTCCTAGCCTGCGACGTGCACGACCGCCTCGCCCAGCACAGCCAAGGAGATTCCCATGGACTTCGTCTCGATCCGCATCATCACCGGCGACGTAGCGCGCCTCGTCGAGTTCTACGAGCGAGCCACCGGGGCACGGGCGACGTGGGCCACCGAGGACTTCGCCGAACTCAGGACCGCGGGCGCCACCCTCGCGATCGCCGGCACCCGCACCGTCCCGCTGTTCGCCCCGGGCTCCGCCCGCCCGGCGGACAACCACAGTGTGATCACCGAGTTCCTCGTCGACGACGTGGACCGCGTCCACCAGAACCTGACCGGCTTCGTCACCGACTTCGTCAACGAGCCCACCACCATGCCCTGGGGCAACCGTTCACTGCTGTTCCGCGACCCCGACGGCAACCTCGTCAACTTCTTCACCCCGGTCACCGCGCAGGCCATCGAAAAGTTCGCACGCTGACGCCACGGACAGCCGCCTCACGCGGGAGCCCAGAGATCCCGGGCTCCCGGTGAACACGGCGCCCGAAGACACCACACCTAGACGTCCGCCCGGGCCGTGGCCAGCAGTTCCTCCGCGTGTGCCCGGGCGGTCTCGGAGTCCTCCTGGCCGGCGAGCATCCGGGACAGCTCCCGCACCCGTTCCTCGCCCTCGAGCACCTTCACGCCGGACCGGGTCACGGACCCGTCGTTGGTCTTCTCGACCAGCAACTGCCGGTCGGCGAAGGCGGCCACCTGCGGAAGGTGGGTCACGACCACGACCTGCGCGGTCTTCGCGAGCTTCGCCAGCCGCCGCCCGATCTCGACGGCCGCCTTGCCGCCGACGCCGGCGTCGACCTCGTCGAAGAGATACGTCGGCACGGGATCCGTCCCCGCGAAGACGACCTCCACGGCGAGCATCACACGCGAGAGCTCGCCGCCGGAGGCACCCTTGGCGATGGGCCGGGGCGGCGCCCCCGGGTGCGGGGCCAGCAGCAGCTCGACCTCGTCGGCGCCCGACGGCCCGTAGGCGACCGCACGCCCGCCGACCTCCACGCCCTCCGGGTCCTCGGTCTGCCGGATGTCGAACGACACGCGCGCATGCGGCATCGCGAGCGAGGCGAGCTCCGCGGTCACAGCGGCCGCGAACCGCTCCGCGGCCTCCGTCCGCGCATCCGTCAACGCCTGGGCAAGTCCGCCCAGTTCGGTCCGCAGCGCGTCCCGCTCGGCGGTCAGCTCGTCGATCCGCTCGTCGTCGCCGTCCAGCTCGGTCAGCCGCGCGGCGCTCTGCTCGGCCCATGCGAGCACGGAGTTGATGTCCTGCCCGTACTTCCGGGTCAGACCGGTCAGCGCGGCCCGCCGTTCCTCGACGGCCGCCAGTCGCAGGGGATCCGCGTCCAGATCGTCGGCGTACCCCGCCAGCTCCCCGGCGACGTCGCCCAGCAGGATCCCGATCTCCCCGATCCGGTCGGCGAGCGCGGCCAGCGCCGGATCGTGCGCCCGTACGGCGTCCAGTGCCCGCTGGGCCCCCGCGACGAGCGTGGCGGCGTCGATGCCCTCGGGGTCCTCCGGGTTACCGGCAAGGGCGGCATGAGCGGCCGTGGCGGCGGACGACAGGGCCTCCGCGTGCCCGAGCCGCTCGGCCTCCTCCGCCAGCTCCACGTCCTCGCCGGCCCGCGGCTCCACGCCCGCGATCTCGTCGAGCCCGAACCGCAGCATGTCGGCTTCCTGGGCCCGCTCACGCGCGCGCGTGGTGATCTCGTCCAGCTCCACGGAGACGGCCCGCAGCCGCCGGTACGCCTCGCCGTACTTGGCGAGCGGCCCCGCGACGGCGTCCCCGGCGTACCGGTCCAGCGCCTGCCGCTGCCGTGACAGCTTCAGCAGCCCCTGCTGATCGGTCTGCCCGTGCACGGCCACGAGATCGTCGGCGAGGTCGGCGAGCAGTCCCACGGGCACACTGCGCCCGCCCACATGCGCCCGCGACCGTCCCTCGGCGGAAACGGTACGGCTGATCAGCAGCGCCCCGTCGTCGAGCTCGGCCCCGGCCTCCTCGGCGCGTACGACGGCCGCGGCGCCCGCGGGCACGGCGATCCGCCCCTCCACGACCGCCTTCTCGGCCCCGATCCGCACCAGCGCCGGGTCCGCCCGCCCACCCAGCAACAGCCCGAGGCTGGTGACCACCATGGTCTTGCCCGCACCCGTCTCACCGGTGACGGCAGTGAACCCGGGCGACAGCTCGACGACCGCATCGTCGATGACGCCGAGCGACCGTATCCGCATCTCTTCCAGCACGGACACGACCTTACGAGGTAGGGGGCGCCGAGTGCGACGCCCCCCGTCCCGGTTCTGTGAAGGTGCAGGTGACGAATCCGCATCGACCGCACATTGTCACCCGGGCGAGTGCACGGCTTTCAATGAGGCGCCCCACGCCACCCGGAAACCGGCAACGCGAACTTGGCCACAAGACGATCGGTAAATGACGCATGGTGCAACCGAGCCAACCGCACCGGCACAGCCCCCCGCCGCACCTCCACCCTCGCCCCCGGCGGCAACTCCACCGTCCGCCGCCCGTCACACCACAACACGCCCGGCGGAATGTGAGGCAGCACCTCGACCGCCAGCACGGAATCCGGCGAGGTGACCAACGGCTTGGCGAACAGCGCATGGGCACTGATCGGCACCATCAGCAGCGCTTCCACTTCGGGCCACACCACAGGCCCGCCCGCGGAGAACGCATACGCCGTGGACCCGGTGGGCGTCGACAGCACGATGCCGTCGCAGCCGAACCCCGTGACCGGCCGCCCGTCGATCTCCAGCACGACTTCGAGCAGCTTCTCGGCGCCGGCCTTCTGCACCGCCGCCTCGTTCAGCGCCCAGTCCGTGTGGACGATGTTCCCGTTCTGGTGAACGACGACGTCGACGGTCATCCGCTCCTCGACCTCGTACGCCTTCGTCACCACCCGGTCGACGACCTTGTCCAGATCGTCCCGCTCGGCCTCGGCGAGGAACCCGACCCGCCCGAGGTTGACGCCGAGCATCGGCACCCCGGACGCCCGGGCGAACTCGGCGCCCCGCAGCAGCGTCCCGTCGCCTCCGAGCACGATCAGCAGCTCGCACCCGTCGAGGCACTGCGGAGTGGCCTCCTTGACCAGCTGCACCTCCTCGGGCAGCGGCAGATCGGCCGCCTCGTACTCCAGGACGCGCACGCCGATGCCCTCCCGCAGCAGCCCCTTCACCACGAGTTCGGCGCTGCGAATGGCCGCGGGCCGCCCGGTGTGGGCGAGCAGGAAAACTGTACGAGCTCGGTTCTGGGTCAACGCGGCCCCTCCGCCACTGCACGGTCAACGTCGGCCGGGTCCAGTTCGGGTGCCCCGGTCCGCAGCCACAGAAAGTACTCGACATTCCCGGAAGGTCCGGGCAACGGACTGGCGGTGACACCCTTCACCCCGAGCCCGAGTTCCCACGCCTTGAGTGCCACACCCCGCACGGCCTCCGCCCGCAGCTGCGAACTCCGTACGACTCCCCCACTGCCCAGCCGTTCCTTCCCCACCTCGAACTGCGGCTTGACCATCATCACCAGGTCGGCGTCCGGTTTCACACACCGCACCAGGGCGGGCAGGACCAGCCCGAGCGGGATGAAGGACAGATCCCCCACGACAAGATCCACAGGCTCACCATCGATCTCTTCAAGCGTCAACTCGCGTACGTTCGTACGGTCCTTGACGGTGACGCGTTCATCGCTCTGAAGAGTCCAGGCAAGTTGTCCGTATCCGACGTCCACGGCGACGACGTGCGCGGCCCCCGAGCGCAGCAGCACATCGGTGAACCCGCCGGTGGAGGCGCCGGCGTCCAGCGCCCGCCGCCCTTTCACCACCAGCCCCTGCGGCACGAACACCTGCAGCGCGCCGGCGAGCTTGTGCCCGCCCCGGGAGACGTACTCGGGATCGCTGTCGTCGGCCGTGACGACGATCGCCGCCGCGGTCTCCACCTGCGTGGCAGGCTTGGTCGCGACGGTCTTGCCGACGGTGACCCGCCCGGCCGCGATCAGCTGGCTGGCATGCTCACGTGAGCGCGCGAGCTTCCGGCGGACCAGCTCCGCGTCCAGACGGCGGCGTGCGACTCCTGCCACGTTCGGTTCAGCTCCTAGTGCCATACGAGGGTGAGGGCGCCCTCTGGTCATACGACGGCGAGGGCGCCGGAGGTCCCGGGCGGGCGTCGAGCGCGGTGAGCGCGTCGCGCAGCCCCCGGTGTACATCCTCGTACACCTCGAGGTGGCCGTCGGTGGCGAGGTGGTCGGCGTCGCCGAGGCGCTCCAGCTGGGCGTCCACGTCGGCGTTGCCGGTCGGGGTGCGGGGCACGTTCAACGGCGCGGGGGCGGCGGGGTCGTACTCGGGTTCCTGCACGGGTTCGACCTCGACCGTTTCGTCCCCCACCGTGGCGTCGGGCACAGAGTCGCTCATGCCCAGACGCTACCCCGAACCGCTGGGGTACCGTCGATCGCGATGGCCACGATCGAGGAGTGCCGCGCCGCACTCGAGAAGCTCTCGGACAACATGCAGACCGCCGAAGGGGACGTCCGCACGGCCGCGTCCCTGGACCGCTCGGTGAGCTGCCGGATCACCGACCTCGACATCACGTTCGTCGGCAGGATGACGGGCGGCCGGATCGTGGTGCAGGACACGATCCAGGGCCCACCACGGGAGAAGGCCGAGATCAGACTCACCATGAAGGGCGACGACCTGGTGGCCCTGGTCGACGGCGAGCTGAACTTCGCCAAGGCCTGGGGATCAGGCCGGGTCAAGCTGGAGGCGGGCCTGCGCGACCTGTTCCAGCTCAGGAAGCTTCTGTAGCCACCACGCGCGCGCGTGCCTTGCGCGCAGCAGGCACCACCAGCGGGGTTCCCGTCTCCGGGTCGTCGACGACCTGGCAGCGCAGCCCGAAGACCTCCTCGACCAGTTCGGCCGTGACGATGTCGCCCGGCGCACCCTCGGCGATGACCTGGCCGTCGCGCAGGGCGATGAGGTGGGTGGCGTACCGAGCGGCATGGTTGAGGTCGTGGAGGACGGCGACGAGCGTGCGGCCCTGCTCCTCGTGCAGCTCGGCACACAGATCGAGGACGTCGATCTGATGCTGGATGTCCAGATATGTCGTCGGTTCGTCGAGCAGCAGCAGCGGGGTCTCCTGGGCGAGCGCCATGGCGATCCACACGCGCTGCCGCTGCCCGCCGGACAATTCGTCGACATAGCGATCGGCGAGCCCGGCGACCCCGGTCTGCGCCATCGACTCCTGCACGACCCGCTCGTCCTCGGCCGACCACTGGCGCAGTATGCCCTGGTGCGGGTACCGGCCGCGGCCCACCAGGTCGCCGACGGTGATTCCGTCGGGCGCGATCGACGACTGGGGCAGCAGGCCCAGCGTCCGCGCGACCTTCTTCGCCGGCATCGACTGGATGACCTGCCCGTCCAGCAGCACCCGTCCCCGGCTCGGCTTCAGCATCCGCGACAGCGCGCGCAGCAGGGTGGACTTGCCGCACGCGTTCGGGCCGACGATCACGGTGAACGAGCTGTCGGGGATCTCCACCGAGAGCTGCTCGGCGATGACCCGCTGGTCGTAGGCGAGGGTGACGTTCTCGGCGGACAGCCGGTTCACAGTGCTCCTTGGGATGTACGTGTTCTTCGAGCCGCTCAGGCCCGGCTCAGCGAGCTCGCTCATATCCGGCCGGCCTTGCGTTCGGTGACCAGCAGCCACAGGAGATAGACACCGCCGAGGACACCGGTGACCACACCCACGGGCAGCTGGTCGGCGCCGAAGGCCCGCTGCGAGATCCAGTCGGCACTGACCAGCAGGGCGGCGCCCATGCACAGGGACGACAGGAGATTGGGGCCAGGCGAGCGGGTCAGCCGACGGGCGAGCTGCGGCGCGGTGAGCGCCACGAAGCTGACGGGGCCCGCGGCGGCGGTGGCGGTCGCGGTGAGCAGCACGGCGGCCACCATCAGCAGCGCCCGTACCCGCTCCACCCGCACCCCGAGAGCGTTCGAGACGTCGTCGCCCATCTCCATCATTCGCAGCGCCCGTGCGTTGGCGAGGACCAGCGGTACGAGTACGGCGCACAACCAGAGCAGCGGCCGGACCTGGGCCCAGTCACGGCCGCTCAGCGACCCGGTCATCCAGACGACCGCCCGGGCGGCGTCGACGATGTCGGAGACCGTGAGCAGATAGCCGTTGACCGCCGTGACGATCGCGGACACCCCGATACCGACCAGGACCAGTCGATAACCGTGCACTCCACGCTTCCAAGCGAGCAGATAGATGGCAAGTCCGGTCGCCAGCCCGCCCACGAGCGCCCCGAGGGTGACCTGGGCCGCGCTCCCGGAGAACAGCACGATCATCACGAGCGCCCCGGCCGTCGCCCCCTGCCCGAGGCCGAGCACGTCCGGGCTGCCCAGCGGATTGCGGGTGACGGCCTGGAACAGCGCGCCACCGAGCCCCAGCGAGGCCCCGACCAGCAGCCCGACCAGGACACGCGGCAGCCGCAGCTCATTGACGATGAACTCCTGCCCGGCGTTGCCGCCCCCGGCCAGTGTCTTCAGTACGTCGCCTGCCGAGATCGGGAAGTCGCCGGTGCCGATCAGCAGGACGCTCGCGGTGAGCGCGGCGAGCAGCAGCAGGGCGACGACGGTGGCGGCCCGGACGTCCAGACGCACGGAGAGCCCGCCCGGCGTCCTCAGCACACGGTTGCTCTTCACAGCTGCGCCGTCCTCCGTCGTCGTACCAGAAAGATGAAGACCGGCCCGCCGATGATCGCGGTGATGATGCCGACCTGGAGCTCCGAGGGCCGGGCCACGACCCGTCCGATGACATCGGCACCGAGCAGCAGCACGGGCGACAGGATGGTGGCGTACGGCAGGATCCAGCGCAGATCGGGACCGGTGAAGGACCGTACGAGGTGCGGGACCATCAGCCCCACGAAGGCGATCGGCCCGCAGGCGGCGGTCGCCGCACCGCACAGCACGACGGCGGCGAGCATGGACAGCGCCCGGGTGCGGTTCAGATGGGCACCCAGGGCCTTGGCGGTGTCGTCGCCCATGGCCACGGCGTTGAGCGGCCGGGCGAGCGCGAGGGCGAGGAGCGTGCCGACAGCGAGGAACGGCAGCACCTGCAGGATGGTCGAGTCGGTCGCCGAGGAGAGTGAACCGACCGTCCAGAAGCGCATTTTGTTCAGCGCCGCGTCGTCCGTGATCATCACGGCCTGCAGATAGCCGTACAGCGCCGCGCTGATGGCGGTGCCGGCGAGCGCGAGCCGCACCGGCGTGGCGCCCCGGCTGCCGCCGAGGAACCAGACCAGCGCCCCCACGGCAGCGGCCCCGAAAAAGGCGAACCAGACATAGCCGCCCAGGCTCGTGACACCGAAGTACGTCATGGCGGTGACGACCGCGGCCGACGCGCCCGCGTTGATGCCGAGCAGTCCGGGGTCGGCCAGCGGATTGCGGGTGAGCGCCTGCAGCACCGCCCCGGACAGTCCGAGAGCCGCGCCGGCGAGCAGCCCGAGCAGGGTCCGCGACAGCCGCTCGTCGACCACGACGTCGCCGTACGTCCCCGTGTCCTGGAACAGCCCGTGCCAGACCTGCTCCAGGGGCAGCTCTTTCGCCCCGACGGCGATGCTCGCCAACGCGACGAGCACCAGGACGGCAGCGGAGGCAACGAGCCCAAAGGCACGTATCGCCCGGCGGGTTGGAGGCGCGGGGGCGGTCTCCGCGCGCTGTTCTGTAGGACTGTCGACCAACACGCAAGTTAGGTTAGCCTACCCTCGCATCACCCTCCGATCCCCGGTCACGACGGCCGGGCGATTCAGAGCCCCCGCCCGCTGCCCCGCCCGGTGCGTCGCCTCACAACTCCAGCCGCGCCAGCGCCTTCCCCGCATCCAGCGCACACACGCCCTCGCCGGCCGCCGTCCAGGCCGCGGCACACAACGCCCGCAGCCCGTCCAAGTCCTCGCCGTCACCGTCCAGTTCGAGCCGGTCCACACCGGCCGTCGCCGTCCACCCGCCGCACCGGAAGCCGTCCCCCGCCTCGACGACCTCGGGCTGTCCCGTGAGCAGCCCGCGCAGATCCGCGTCGACGTACGTCGGGCGGTGCTGCGGCGGCGCGGCGAGCAGCCGCGCGCCGTCGGTGACACCGGTCAGCACGAGCAGCGAGTCGACCTCCCCGTTGAACGCGCCCTCGATGTCCGTGTCCAGCCGGTCCCCGACCACCAACGGCCGCCGGGCGCCCGTCCGCAGGATCGTCTCCCGGTGCATGGGAGGCAACGGCTTGCCCGCGACCTGCGGTTCGGCACCGGTCGCTATCCGTACCACCTCCACCGCGGCGCCGTTGCCCGGTGCGATCCCGCGCGCACTGGGAATCGTCAGGTCGGTGTTGGAGGCGTACCAGGGCACCCCCCGAGCGATGGCGTAACAGGCTTCCGCGAACCGCGCCCACTGCAACTCGGGCCCGCCGTACCCCTGCACGACCGCCGCCGGATCGTCCTCCGCCGACTCGACGGGCACGAGTCCCCGCTCCCGCAGCGCGACCCGCAGCCCCTCCCCACCGATGACCAGCACCCGCGCCCCGGCCGGCACCTGCTCGCTGATCAGCCGTGCGACCGCCTGCGCGGAGGTGATGACGTCATCGGCCCCGGTCGGTATCCCCAGCTCGGTCAGATGGTCCGCCACCGTGTCCGGCGTCCGCAGCGCGTTGTTGGTGACGTACGCGAGATGCATCCCGCCCGCCCGAGCCGTGGCCAGCGACTCGACCGCGTAGGCGATGGCATTGCCCCCCGCGTACACCACACCGTCGAGGTCGAGCAGCGCGGTGTCGTACGCCTCGCTCAGGGCCTGGCCACTGCCCTCGGGCCTCGTCCTGACGCTCTGGCTCATTCCACATCGCTCCTCGTTCGACGGCTTTCCCCCGATCATCCCTCACGCCACTGACACACGTACGATGCCGGGATGAACACAGCAGGTCACTCGGAAGCAACGGCGCGCCGAGGCCTGGAACTCACCCCGTTCCGAGGCCTTCGCTACGACCCCGACCGGGTCGGCAGCCTCGCCGCCGTGACGTCCCCGCCGTACGACGTCGTCGTACGCCCCGACGGCCTGCACCATCTCCAGTCCGCCGACCCGCACAACATCGTCCGTCTGATCCTGCCGCAGGCCACCACTCCCACGGCCCGCAACGAACAGGCCGCCGACACCCTGCGCCGCTGGCTCGCCGAAGGCATCCTGACCACCGACCCCGAACCCGGTCTGTACGTCTACGAGCAGCGCGACGGCGGCGGAATGCTGCAGCGCGGCATCATCGGCGCCCTGCGCGTCTCGGACCCGACGGAGGGCGTGGTCCTGCCGCACGAGGACGTCATGCCGCACGTGGTCGCCGACCGCGCGGCCCTGATGCGCGCCACCTCGGCGAACCTCGAGCCCCTCCTCCTGACCTATCGCGGCAACGGCTCGACGTCATCGGCGATCGAGGTCGTGGAACGCGTCGCCGACCGCCCTCCCCTCCTGGCCACCACCACGGAGGACGGCTTCAGCCACCGCCTGTGGTCGATCACCGACCCGGACGACCTCAACCGCATCCAGTCCGACCTGTCCCAGCACCAGGCCCTCATCGCAGACGGCCACCACCGCTGGGCGACCTATCGCCGACTCCGCACCGAGCACACCTCGCCGAGCCCCTGGGACTACGGCCTCGTCCTCCTCGTCGACACGGCCCGCTACCCGCTGCGCGTCCGCGCCATCCACCGCCTCCTGCACGGCCTGCCGGTCGCCGACGCACTCGCCGCCCTGGACGGCCTGTTCCGCATACGGCACCTGCCCGTACCCCTGCCGGAGGCCCTGGAAGCCCTCGCGGACGCCGCCTGCGCCGGCAGCGCCTTCCTGCTCGCCGGCGACGGCGCGTTCCACCTGATCGACCGCCCGGACCCGGACCTCCTGGCCCGTACGATCCCCGCCGACCGCCCCGCGGCCTGGCGCACCCTGGACGCCACGGTCCTGCACGCCACGCTCCTCGACCATGTCTGGCACATCCCCGAGGACGACCCGTCCCGTATCGCCTACATCCACGACACGGCGGCCACCGTCGAGAAGGCGGAACGCGACGGCGGTACGGCCGTCCTGATGCACCCGGTCCGCGAGGAGGTCGTCCGCGACCTGGCCCGCCAGGGCGTGACGATGCCCCGCAAGTCGACCTCGTTCGGCCCGAAGCCCGCGTCGGGACTGGTGCTGCGCGCGCTGGACCTCTGAGGCCCTCTGAGCCCTCTGACATGCGAAAGGGCGGGACCTCACGGTCCCGCCCTTCCTCACAGCTCAGTCCTTGTCGTCCTCGGCCTCGGTTTTGGCCTCGACCTCGGTCTCCGTGGCGTCGCCCTCGTCACCTTCGTCGCTCTCGTCGAAGGCGTCGACGAACTCCACACCGTCCAGCTCGGCAAGCCGGTCCGAGGCGTCCGTGCTGCCGTCCTTGTCGGCCTCGACTGCCTTCGCGAACCACTCCCGCGCCTCGCCCTCGCGACCGGCGGCGAGCAGCGCGTCCGCGTAGGCGTACCGCAGCCGCGCGGTCCACGGCTGCACGGAGCTGGAGGCCAGCTCGGGGCTCTGCAGCGTCACGATGGCCGCGTCGAGCTGCCCCATGTCACGCCGGGCGCCGGCCGCGACGAGCCGCATCTCGACCTGCCCGGCCTTGTCCAGCCTCTGCACCTCGGGCGCCCCGGCCATGTCCAGCGCCTTCTCCGGCCGCCCGAGCCCGCGCTCGCAGTCGGCCATGACGGGCCACAGCTCCGCGCTGCCGGTCATCCGCCGCGCGGCGCGGAACTCCGCAAGCGCCTCGGAGTACTTCTGGTTCGCGTACGCGGCGAACCCGCCCGCCTCGCGGACGGCGGCGACGCGCGACGCCAGCCGCAGCGCGATCTTGGAGTAGGCGTAGGCGCGCTCGGGGTCCTCGTCGATGAGCCGGGCGACCATCACCAGGTTCCTGGCGACATCATCCGCGAGCGTCTTCGGCAGACTCAGCAGCTCCTGCCGTACGTCCTTGTCGATCTCGTCGCCGGTGACGTCCTCCGGGATGGGCAGCCGCTTGATCGGCTCGCGGTCCCGGTCCCGCTCGTCACGGACCCGGCCGCCGCCACCGCCGCGTCGGTCGTCACGCCCACGGAAGCCTCCGGGACGCCCACCACGGTCGTCCCGACGGGGGCCCCCGCGTCCACCACGGTCGTCACGGCCGCGGAACCCACCGCGCTCGCCCCGGCTGTCGTCCCGCCGGAAGCCACCGCGGTCGCCTTCCCGACGATCGCCACGGTCGTCCCGCCGGAAGGGCGGACGCTCTCCGCGCTCGCCACGGTCATCACGGCGGAACGAAGGGCGGTCTCCGCGCTCTCCACGGTCTCCGCGCTCGTCACGGCGGAAGGAGGGACGGTCTCCACGGTCTCCACGGTCGTCACGCCGGAAGGACGGACGGTCTCCCCGCTCCCCGCGGTCGTCGCGCCGGAAGCCTCGGTCGCGGTCGTCGCCACGGAAGCCACGGTCACGGTCGTCCCTGCGGTCGTCGCGGCGGCCGTAGCCACCGCGGTCGGACCCACCGCGGTTGTCGTCACGCCGGTCGTCCCGACGGTCGTCCCTGCGGAAGCCGCCACGGTCGCCGCGCTCATCGGTACGGCGGTCGTCCCGACGGCCGTATCCGCCACCCCGGTTGTCGTCCCGACGGAAGCCACCGCGGTCGTTGTCGCGCCGCTCGCCACCGCGGTCGTCACGGCGGAAGGAAGGACGGTCGCCACGGTCTCCGCGGTCGTCACGGCGGAAGCCGCGGTCACGGTCCCGGTCGTCCCGACGCGGCCCGCGGTCACGGTCGTCGCGCTGGAATGCCGGACGGGAGCCACGGTCGCCCTCGCGCCGGTCGTCCCGACGGCCGTACCCGCCACCGCGGTTGTCGTCCCGACGGAAGCCTCCGCGGTCCCCGCGGTCATCACGCGGGCGGTCGTCGCGCCGGCCGTGCCCACCGCGGTTGTCGTCGCGGCGGCCGTAGCCACCGCGGTCGGCCCCACCGCGGTTGTCATCGCGCCGGTCATCCCGACGGAAACCACCGCGGTAACC
Source organism: Streptomyces longisporus (assembly GCF_039532765.1). Taxonomy (NCBI): domain Bacteria; kingdom Bacillati; phylum Actinomycetota; class Actinomycetes; order Kitasatosporales; family Streptomycetaceae; genus Streptomyces; species Streptomyces longisporus. Next base: position 418 of record NZ_BAAASG010000015.1, on the reverse strand, counting down.
GCCACGGTCGCCGCGGTCCCCACTGTCCCGTCGCCGCTGGTCGCGCTCCGGTCGGTCGTCGGGAGAGTTGGTGGACATCGGTGACTCCTGTCTTCGGTACACAAGCATTGTAAAAACGAAAGGACCCCTGGTCCCAGCTGAACGCTGGGACCAGGGGTCCTTCCAAAGATTGTTCGGCGGCGTCCTACTCTCCCACAGGGTCCCCCCTGCAGTACCATCGGCGCTGTAAGGCTTAGCTTCCGGGTTCGAAATGTAACCGGGCGTTTCCCTCACGCTATAACCACCGAAACCCTAATGGTTTCGAGCGAACAAGCACACTCTTCTGTTATGTGTTCTGCTCTAGAAACCGGCAACGGTCGTTGCCTCAGAACTAACACAGTGGACGCGAGCAACTGAGGACAAGCCCTCGGCCTATTAG